>JBFMGV010000057.1:0-60834 GCA_040752615.1 Pseudomonadota bacterium
GCCGCGGCGGGCGGGGCCTCGATCGTCGGCCCGTTCGGGCCCACGCTGGCGCTCCGGGGCGCGTTCGCGGTCGCGGCCACGATCCGGGCCGCGTTCCTGGCGCTGTTCGGCGCCACGCCCACGGCCCTGCGCCCAGGCGGTCTCGCCGAGGGGCAGGGTGGTCGCGACGCTCGCGACGGCAGCCAGGGTGAGGATCAGGCGCTTCATCTTGCGACCGATATAGCAGCTCCCAGGCTGAACTCTCCCTGAACGTGCTCCAGGTTGTGGCGCGGTAACCTTACTGCGGCGGGTTGTCCCAGGAGGCCTTCCTGACGATTCGACAACGGCGGCCTTAACCATGTGTTCAACTGAACCTTGGTTTTCTTCACTCGTGGATCGGTGAGGGGCTCGAAAAGCGGGCCGGCCGGTCAGAGGATCGATAACCATGCTGGCGAGCATCGACATGAAGTCTGATGGCCTGCCGCTGCCGACTCCGGAGGCGACGGGCGACGAGCTGTTCCGTATGGGGCTGCTCTATTCCACGGGCCAGGGCGGTGCGCCGCTCGACTACGTCTCGGCCCATATGCTGTTCAACCTGGCGGCCATGCGCGGCTCGGTCGAAGCCAAGGTCTACCGCAAGGAACTGGCCCACGAGATGGCCTCTGACGAAGTGGCCGAGGCCCAGCGTCAGGCGCGTCAATGGCTGGCCCAGGGCTGAGCTGATCCTGTTGCTTGTACCTTCGGGCGCCGGCGCGATCGTCGTGTCGACGCCCGGAAGGTGATCTGCCGCCGCGCGGCGTATGCGCGCCGGACCAGCGTCTTCGACGTCGCTTGAGAGAACCGCGATCTGTGGTTGCGACGTTCCGCCGGGTGTAGCCGGCGAGTTACAGAGAATCAGCGCCTTAGCGACGCCGTAGGAACTTCTCGAAACGCGAGTGGTTCAACCTGCGGGGGAAAGTTCGGCTGCGCGCGAAACCGCCGGAACAAACAGCTTCGCCTCGTTGTTGAGCGGCCCAGGGACATCCTTGGGAGGCTCATCCTGTGAAAAAGTACGCTCTCGCCGCATGTGCGGCGACTGCCGCGTTGTGTGCTTCGTCCGCCGTGGCGGCGACCTATGTGGACCCGTGGACCATCTCGCCCAGCGGCGGCATCTCGGTGGTGTTCGGCAACAACGGGTTCGACGTCGACGGGGCCGAGTCCATCCCGGGCGAGACGGTCTCCACCAGCGTCTATGACGATCTGACGGATACCTTCACCGACACGTTCGACTTCTTCCTCCCGGACGGGATCGTGGGCTTCACGCTGAGCTCGATCGGGTTCCAGCCGAACAGCTCGATCCAGTCGATCTCGGTGTCGTTCAACGGGACAGACATTCCCTTGACCCTGACCACCAATCCCCAGGGCGGCGCTTCGGTGTCGCTGCTGAGCGGCGCTTTCCCGATCTCGGCGGGCGGCTCCCAGCGTCTCGTGATCACCGGCAAGGCCGGCCCTGACGCGGTCTACGGCAGCACGGCCACGTTCGAACACATCACCGCGCCCATCCCCGAGCCGGGCGCCTGGGCGCTGATGCTCGCCGGCTTCGGCGGTGCGGGCGCCATGATCCGCCGTCGGCGCGCACGGATGTCCTTCACCCCGGCCTGACCGGGACTGAAGCGACTGGAGAGAACGCCCCGACCTCGCGGTCGGGGCGTTTTCGTCTGGCGGCTCAGGCGTGGGCCGCCGGGAGGGTCGAGGCGGCCGGGCTCTTGGCGCGGACCACGGCCCGGGCGGCGCGCTTGGGCTTGGCGGCGCCGGCGGCGGTCCACAGGCTGGCCCCGGCCAGGACGGCCACGAAGACCGCGAACTCGGCGATCACCACGAAGAGGAAGGGATGGATTTCCGACATGGGGCAGCTCCTTTGTTGGAGCGGATCATCTGCCGGTCGGCCTCCGCGCGACATTCGGGAGCGTCCCCTACGTAGCGGCCCGGAGGAGGGGCGCCGGACGCGTCATCCAGGATGTCAGGAGAGGGAAGTGGCGGTGACGGAGGGATTCGAACCCTCGATACCCTTTCGAGTATGACGATTTAGCAAACCGTTGCCTTCAGCCACTCGGCCACGTCACCAGTTGTTTTTGTTCGGGTTTTCTCCCGATCTGCCGCCCGGATGAGGGTTGCGCCCCCGAACCGGCCGAAGCAGGACGCTCTCCATAGCGAAAGAGCCCGGCGGGGGCAACGTGGCCCGACGCGTTGTGGGCGCCCGCATACGAAAAAGCCCCGGCCGAGGCCGGGGCTTCTCCTGTCCGGGCCGGACGATCAGGCGATCGCGGTCCTGCGGCGGCGGATCACGGCGCCGGTCGCGCCGAAGCCCATGATCAGCAGCGCCCAGGTCGTCGGCTCGGGCACCTGGCCGGCGAACTGCGCGTAGATCGCGCCGGTGCCCTTCGAGTAGCCCTGGCCCTGCGCACCGGCGACGAAGTTCCAGCCGATGGCGTCGAACATCGCCGTGTCCGTGCCGGTCACGAAGGCCTCGCGGCCGCCGCACAGGTACGGGTTCATGATGCCGATGAAGTTCGAGCAGGTGTTGTTGGCGCCCCAGTGCGAGGCCTGCCAGCCGTCACCGTGATAGTCGCCGGTCGACAGGTCGCCGCGGCCGTAGAGCTCGGTCGCGCCGCGATCGATGGAGAAGTAGGACGGGGTGTTCGGACGCCAGTCGAGGCGGGCGGTCCCGTCGTAGTCCGTCGAATAGCGGAACAGGTCGAGGGCATAGCCCCAGTAGTCGTCGTTGACCGGGTAGTCCTGGCCATAGGTCGAGCAGCCGGGGCCGTTCGGGCAGCCGAGGTAGTCGTAGTCGTCGGCGCCGCTCAGGAAGCCCAGGGCGTGGCCCATCTCGTGGATGGCGACGCCGATGAAGTCGTACTGGCCCGCGGTGATCCCGTTGGTCGGGTCGAAGTCGAAGGCGAAGGTCGAGCTGAACTGGATCTGGCCGTCCACCGTGCCGGGGGCGAAGGTGTAGCCCAGGGCCCGGGCGTTGGCCGACGACAGCGCGATGACCGAGTTGTTGTACGAGCCGTCGTTGTCGAGCACCGCCGTCGTGTTGTCGATGCCGAGCTCGTTGACGGTGTCCGTGTAGCCCGGCGTCACCACCGAGACCGCGCCGACGCCCAGGGCGCCGAGGCTGGTGGCCGCGAGGCCGCCGCCGGCCACCTGCTGGTCGACCGCAGAGCCGTTGCCGAAGGCGGCGATGCGCGCCTGCACGCCATCGATCGTCTTGAGCGTCAGGGTGCTGCTGGTGCCGCCCAGGATGTTGGGACCGAGGTCCGAGAAGCCGACGTTGAAATTGATCGTGACGTCGTTGGTGATCACGCTCTGCCAGTAGAGCGCCGCCATGGCGAAGCCCTTCTCCGCCTGCGTGCCGGTGACGCCGCCGATGTCGTTCAGATTGATAACGAGGGCGCTCGCCGGCGTGGCCGCAACCGTGGCGAGCAGGGCCGCCGCGGCGGCCGATGCCTTCAACTTCATGACACTATTACCCCAGATGACGCGTCCCCACGACGCATCAAGACGGGAAGTGCGTCACTTCGGAAATGTTACGTCAACCATAAATCGAGAGATACACCTAACACGGGTATTTGCTCCGGGGGTTTTCCCCAATTGCCACTAGTAAGTGAACGGCGATCAGTTATTTTCCAGGCAAACTGGGGCGGAACTGATATGACTATGAGCGAACACTTCGATGTCCTGATCGTGGGCGCGGGGCTTTCCGGGATCGGCGCGGGCTATCACCTGAAGACCGCCTGTCCGGATCGCAGCTACGTCATTCTTGAGGGCCGCGACGCCATCGGCGGCACCTGGGACCTGTTCCGCTATCCCGGGATCCGGTCGGACAGCGACATGTACACCCTGGGCTACGCCTTCAAGCCGTGGACCGAGGCGAAGGCGATCGCCGACGGTCCCTCGATCCTCAGCTATGTGCGCAAGACTGCCGCAGAAAACGGCATCGATCGCCACATCCGCTACAACTATATGGTCAAGCGCGTGAGCTGGTCCACCGAGGCCGCCGCCTGGACGGTCGAGGCCGACGTTGCGGGCCAGCCGGTGCGGTTCACCTGCAGCTTCCTGTTCCTCTGTGGCGGCTACTACTCGTACGAGGGCGGCTACACGCCCGACTTCCCGGGCGTCGACAGCTTCAAGGGCCGCCTGGTCCATCCGCAGAAGTGGCCCAAGGACCTCGACTACTCGGGCAAGAAGGTCGTGGTGATCGGCTCGGGGGCCACCGCCGTCACCCTGGTGCCGGAGATGGCCAAGACCGCCGCCCACGTCACCATGCTGCAGCGCTCGCCCACCTACGTCGTCAGCCGGCCCGCCGAGGACAAGATGGCCAACTGGCTGCGTTCGGTGCTGCCGGGCAAGCTGGCCTACGACATCGTCCGTTGGCGCAACGTCCTGTTCGGCATGTACTTCTTCAAGATGGCCCGCGAGAAGCCGGCCGCCGTGAAGGCCAACATCCTGAAGATGGTCCGCGAGCAACTCGGCCCGGACTACGACGTCGATAAGCACTTCACGCCCACCTACAACCCGTGGGACCAGCGCCTGTGCCTGGTGCCCGACGCCGACATGTTCCAGCAGATCAAGGCCGGGCGGGCGACCGTCGTCACCGACCACATCGACACCTTCACCGAGACCGGCATCCGCCTGAAGTCGGGCGAGACCATCGAGGCCGACGTGGTGGTCAGCGCCACCGGCCTGGTGCTGGAGGTCTGGAACGGCGTCGAGGTCAGCGTCGACGGCAAGCGCGTGGATGCCTCCCAGACGCTCTCGTACAAGGGCATGATGTACGAGGGCGTGCCCAACATGGCTTCGGCCTTCGGCTACACCAACGCCTCGTGGACCCTGAAGTGCGACCTGACGTGCGAGTACGTCTGCCGCATCCTCAATCACATGAAGAAGACCGGCCAGCGGCAGGTCACGCCGGTGAACACCGACCCGAGCGTGACCTTCGAGCCCTGGCTCGACTTCTCGTCGGGCTATGTCCAGCGGGCCATGGCCAAGTTCCCCAAGCAGGGCAACAAGGCCCCCTGGCGGCTAGACCAGAACTACGCCAAGGACCTGATGAACCTGCGCTACACCAAGCTCGAGGACGGGGTCCTGCGGTTCACGAACCGGGCAGGGGCCCAGGCTCCGGCGGCCGAGAAGCTCGCCGCCTGAGCCGCTGGCGTCTTCCCACGGATTGAATTACGACTGTAATTCTTGAGGCGGAGAGACGCGATGAGTCCACCACGGCGGCGCCGGCTGACCACCGGCCAGAAGGTCACCATCGCCATCGCGGCGACGGTGGCCGTCGCGCTGCCCGCCTGGCTGCTGGGCGGCAGCTATCTGCGCCAGCGCGACGCCGCCTTGTCGCTGGCCAGGGAGGCGAAGATCGACGGCGCCCCGTGCCCTGAGTTGACCGCCGCCCAGTTCACGGCCCAGCGCCTGAAGGCGCCTAAGTCGACCAACTACGAGGGGGTGATCTTCTCCCGCCAGTTCGGCCACATGGAGTGCCGCGGCGTGCGCTACGGCGGTGGCTGGAGCAGCGAGGTCTACCCCGTCTGCCAGTTCACCAGCCCGAACGTGCTGAAGGTCGTGACCGACAAGGGCGAATGGTACTTCTTCCCGGGGGCCGGTCGCCCGGCCACCATCGCCACGCCACACGGCAAGGCGACCTGCGTCATGGACGCGAACTTCACGATGGAGAAGCTGGTCGGCCGCTAGGCGCTCAGCAGGCGCGGCAGTCGGCCAGGCCGTGGTCGGGCTTCGGCAGCGGGGCCTCGGCCCCGCCCAGCCCACCCAGCGGGCGACGCGAAGTGACGAAGTGGCCGGAGTCGGGCGGCGGATACCGGCCGGGGCGCGCCTTGGACCGCAGAAGCTGGCCTTTGAGGCGCGACAGGAGCTCTTCGAGGCTCTCGTCCGAGCCCGTCAGATCCTGGCGGAAGCTGCGCTCTTGCATAACGCGGGTTTATACGCTTATCGGGCGAGTGATTCCACCCCGCAGCGAGTCGGTGGAACACGCGCGGCGCTCACGAAGCCGCGATCAGGGAAGGGAACAAAGTGAAGCTCTACACCTCGATCGGCCCCAATCCGCGGGTCGTGAAGATGTTCGCCGCTGAGAAGGGCCTGCAGCTGGAACAGGTCGAGGTCGACCTGCGCGCGGCCGAGAACCGGCGCGAGCCGTACCTGTCGGTCAACCCGGCCGGCCAGACGCCGGCGCTGGAGCTGGACGACGGCGCCTGCCTCGCCGAGATCACCGCCATCTGCGAGTACCTCGAGGAGATGCATCCGGCTCCCGCGCTGATCGGCGCCACGCCGGCCGACCGGGCCGAGACCCGCATGTGGACCCGCCGCGTCGACATCAAGATCTGCGAGCCGCTGACGAACGGCTTCCGCTTCGCCGAGGGCCTGGCGATGTTCGAGCCGCGCATGCGCTGCCTGCCCGAGGCCGCCCCCGGCCTGAAGGCGGTGGCCCAGGACGGCGTCGCCTGGCTGGAGGCGCAGTTCAAGGGGCCGTGGATCTGCGGCGAGCGCTTCACCCTCGCCGACATCCTGCTGTTCGGCTTCCTGGACTTCGGCGCGATGGTCGGTCAGCCGCTGGATGGCAAGCACGCCCGGCTCACCGACTGGTTCGCCCGGATGCGCGCCCGCCCCAGCGCCGCGGCCTCTGCCTAGGCCGCCGGCCGGCACCCGTTGAGCCAGACGGTCCGCTTGAAGGTGTCGTACTCGTAGAACGTCCCGGTCAGGCGGATCAGCGCGCCCTTCTTGAGGGTCAGGGCGTAGGCGTTCTGGCCCCGCGCCATCAGGCAGCTGATGTTGACCATGAAGCCAGGGTCGCCCGGCAGGTCCAGCCGGATGGCCCGGTCGCGCGCCTCGGGCGTGTCGAAGGCGACGCGGAAGTACTCGCCGTCCTTCATCACGTGGTTGACCTTGCCCCAGACGCTGAAGGCCTTGCCCTTGTATCTGAGGGGCAGGGCGGCGTCGTTCTTGACCGCCTCCCGGGCGAACTGGGTCGAGAGGGTGACCGCGTCGATCCGGGTTGGGGTGGAGGTCGCCGTGGCGGCCATCCCCTGTGACGCGGCGGCCAGGCCGGCCTTGCCGCCCTTCACCTGGGCCAGCATCCCGCAGAGCTCGGCCTTCACCCCGTCGGCGGGTGCGGCCATCCCGGCCGGCAGCTTGGCCTCCATCCGCACCGTGCCGGTCCCGCCGTCCTGGGTGGCGGTGACGATGATCGGGATCGGCGGTGCGGCGCCGGCCGCCGGCTGTTCGATCAGCAGGCTGCCGGCGTCGGCCTCTTCCAGGATGACGTCGTACTTCCCCTTCACCGCCAGCCCGCGCATCTGTCCGATGGCGCTGGCCGGCGCGAGGTCGGGGGCCGTGACCTCGGCGGTGAAGTTGAGGCCGGTCAGCGCGCTGCCGCGCTTGGCGAAGCTCTCCTCGCAGGTCGCGGCCAGCACGACCTGCGGCGCCAGGAAGAGGGCGAGGGCGGGGGCGATCGGCAGGCGCACCGCGACCGCCTCAGGCCGGTCGGGCCAGGGCGTTTCGCCGCCGCAGCGCGCCGCCCGCCAGGCCGAAGCCCGCGATCAGCAGCGCCCAGGTGGCGGGCTCGGGCACCAGCGCCGGCGAGCCGTCGCGCACCAGCAGGTCGGCGATCGCCCAGGACTCGTCGTCGATGCCCTGGTCATAGCCGGCGTAGGCGAAGGTGAGGGTGTTCGACCCGGCGCGCAGCTGCACGGGGAGGAAGAACGTCGCCGTCCCGCCCTGGCCGGCCGCGCCCGACTGCACCGTCAGGGTCGCGCCGGAAGGCGAGATGAACACCACGTCGTCGCCCAGCCCGCCCATCCGGAGCGCGCCGTAGAACACGTCCGAGCCGTTGAGAATCAGGTTGAAGCTGTCCGCGCAGTCGCCCAGGTCGCAGGCGGCGTTCAGCCCGTCGATCGAGCCGAGGGCGACGAGGCTGAAGTCGATGGTCCCGGCGCCGTCCGCGCTCGCGTCGAAGAAGAAGGTGTAGGACCCGGGCGTCGGGCGGAACTCCGAGACGCCGGACTCCGAGAGCAGCACGGCCGCCGAGGCGGGACCGGTGGAGACGGCGAGGGCCAGCGCGACGCCGGTAAGCAACTTGAACATACGAACCTCCGGAACGGCGGTGCGGCCCCGCCATTCGGGCGCCGGCGCCCGCCGTGTTGGACAGACGCCGCGCAGCCTAGCGAGGCTGGCCGTGAGGCCGAGCCCTGGCGGCGTACCGGTACATCGGAGGGGAAGGCGCGATCAGGTCCGGCCGACGAGGGCGCGCATCTGCGCCTCGTGAGTGCGGCCGACGCGGATCTCGGCGCCGTCGGACAGGATGGCGGTGAGGGCCGCGAAGGGGCCGGGCCGGACGCGCACGATGGCCCGCCTGGCCACCAGGGCGCTGCGGTGGATGCGCACGAACGCCGCCGGGTCCAGCCGCCGCTCCAGCGAGGCCAGGCTCTCGCGGTAGAGGTAGTCGGCGCCGTCCACATGGATGCGGACGTAGTCGCGATCGGCCTGGAAGCGCACCACCGCGTCCAGTGGAATCCGCAGGTGGTCGCCGCGGGTCCGGACCCAGAAGTCGACCGCCGAGCGCGCCTGTTCGTTCAGGGCGCCGCGCAGCGCGGCGACCGTTTCCTGCAGTTCGGCGATCCGCTCGTCGCGCGTGTGCACGGCCACCGTGCGGCGGGCCTTCTCCATCGCCGCGCGGAAGCGCTCGGGATCGATGGGCTTGGTCACATAGTCCACCGCGTTGGCCTCGAACGCCTTGAGGGCATGGTGGTCGAAGGCCGTGACGAAGATCACCGCCGGCGGCGTCTGGGCCACCCGCTCCAGCACCTCGAAGCCGCTGCCGCCGGGCAACTGGATGTCCAGCAGCAGCACGTCCGGGCAGGCCGCGTCGACCATCCGGCACGCCTGGGGCACGTCCCCGGCCTCGTCGATGCGGACCACGCCGGCGACCTGGCTGACCAGGCGCATGGTGCGCCGGCGCGCCAACGGCTCGTCGTCGACGATCAGCACGTGCAGCCCGCTCACGCCAGCCTCAGCGGCAGGATGATCGAGGCCCGGTAGCGGCCCGCGCCGTCGGGCCCGCAGGTGAAGTGGCCGTCCTCGCGGAAGCGGGCCGCGACGCGGTCGGCGACATTGCGCAGGCCGATGCCCGCGCCCGGCGGATGGGCGCCGGGCTGGGCGGGCATGTCGTTCTCGACCGTCAGGTGCAGGCAGTCGAGCACGCGGGTAGCGCGCACCGCGATCTCCACCCGCCCGGCCGTGGCGCCGACCCCGTGCTTCACGGCGTTCTCCACGAGCGGCTGCAGGATCAGGCTGGGCACGAGCGCGCCATGCACGTCGTCCGGCACATCGATGTCCAGCACCATGCGATCCGAGAAGCGCTCGCGCTCGATCTCCAGATAGGTCTTCTGCAACGCCATTTCCTGGAACAGCGGCACGTCCTGCAGCGGGTCCAGCGTCAGGGTGGCGCGCAGGAACGACGACAGCGACAGCAGCATCCGCTCGGCCCTGGCGCCGGCGTTCTCCTCGATCAAGCCGCCGATCGAGTTGAGGGTGTTGAACAGGAAGTGCGGGTTCACCTGATAGCGCAGGGCGCGCATCTGGGCGGTCAGGGCCTCCTCCCGCGCCGCCGCCAGCCGCCGCTCCCGGTCCACGACCTCGAAGCTGTACAGCATGGCCACGAACAGGGACGACCAGCCCAGAAAGATGGCGCTGCCGTAGATCAGCGCGTAGCCGAAGTTCACCGGATCGAAGGGGACGGGCTTCGGATACGCACAGATCACGCCGACGGCGATGTCAATCAGCGCGAACAGGGGCGCGCCGCCCACCGCCAGCAGGACGCAGGCCGCCGCCTTCTGCAGGAACGACAGCCGCCTCGCGCGGAACAGCAGCAGCGACATGCCGAGGGTGATCAGGGCTGACAGGCCGTAGAGGACCAGCTTGGAGCCGAGAAGATCCAGCGGGTTGAAGCCCATCATCACGGCCAGGACGCAGTCGCCGACGAACATCGCCGGCCAGAAGATCGCACTCAGCCGCAAGGTGGCGACCAGCAGCGGCCGCCGGAACGCCCGGTCCGCGTCCCGCGCCTCATCCGGTCCCGCCAGGCCAGCCGGCATGACGCTCGTCATCGGCTCATCGCCATTCGTAGAAAACCCCTGTGGTTCATCCGCGCCTCCCGTCGGCCGGAAGCATCGGGGATGAGGGCCGAGCCGCTCGGGCGCTAGCTTCGGACGTCATGTCGCTTGCCTCTCCCGTACGCGCCGACTCCAGCGTGGCGCTCGTCGCGATCCTCGATCCCGACGACGCCGAGACGCTGGCGAAGCTGCGCGAGATCCTCCCGCCCGGCGCCCTGCGCCGGATGCGCCTGCCCGACGGCTTCGAGCCGTTTGCGCCGGTCGAGTTGCGGCTGACGGGGCGCCAGGCGGCGATCCTGCCGCTGCTGGCCCGCGACCTGTCGAACAAGGAGATCGCCCGCCGGCTCGACATCTCGCACTTCACCGTCCGCAACCACGTCTCACAGATCCTGCGCGCGCTGGATGTCCCGACGCGGCAAGCGGCCCGCGCGCGGCTGGCGGTCGTCGCCGCGGGCGGAGAGGTCGAAGGATAGGCGTGGCCTCGGCGGCCGTCACCCGGCGACGGCGCACCGGTACATCGCGGGCAGGGCGCTAGACGTCGCCCCGGGTGGTGTAGGCGGGGATGGGCACGGGCACGCCCTTCAGGTCGATCTCGCCGACCGCCTCGATCGGCACCTGCACCTTCGCCAGCTTCAGGGTGTCGCCCGAGAACAGGATGCGGGTGCCGAAGGTCTTGTTCGCCGCCTCGAGGCGCGCGGCGATCACCACCACCTCGCCGTAGGCGGTGTAGTTGAACCGGCGCTCGCCGCCGAAGTTGCCCACCAGGCCAACGCCCGACGACAGGCCCATCCGCGTGTAGCCGAACTTGATGTCGCGCCCGATCATCCGCTCGCGGATCTCCAGGCCGAACACATCGATCTCGCGGGCGCAGGCGATGGCGCGGTCGGCGTGGTCGGGCGTGGCCACAGGCGCGCCGAAGATCGCGATGATGCCGTCGCCGGTCATCTTGTCGATCATCGCCTCGTGCTTCCACAGGATGTCGATCACCCCGTCGAAGTACTCGTTGATCACCGCCGAGAAGGTGTCGAGCGGCAGGGTCGCCACCAGGGTCGAGAAGTTCTCGAGGTCCGAGATCATCACCGTGATCTCGCGCTCCTCGGCGCCGATCTTCACCTCGTCCTTGCCCTCGACCATGCGGTCGATGACCTGCGGCGCCAGATAGCGTTCGAGAGTCGAGGAGTAGAACGCCCGCTGGTTCTGCAGTTCGGCGGCGGCCAGCCGGCTCAGGATGAAGAAGCCGAAGGCGAAGCTCACCGCCGGCGCCGTCATGGGGATGATCACCGCGGCGTACCGGTAGAGCAGCCAGGCCACGACCGCGTTGGCGGCGATGGCGATCACCACGATGCCCATCGACACCCACCAGCGCTGGGTCGAGCGGCCCAGCAGGGCGCCGCCCAGGGCGGTCAGGAAGACCAGGACCGCGTCCCAGACCGGGCCGGGGTTCTTCACACGGTCGCCGGCTAGCATCTGCGACAGGGCGTGGACGTGCACCTCGACCCCGGGGGTGCCGCGATAGTGACCGTTCAGGAACCGGAGCGGGGTGACGTGCATGTCCTCCACCGGCGTGTCGGCGTCCTCGCCCGGGGCGCGCGTCACCCGTCCGATGAAGGCGATCTTGCCCTTGAACATCTGCTCCGGGAGGAAGTCGACGAAGGCGGCCGAGTATGACGGGGCGATCGCGCCCGCGTTTTCGGCCACCACCCTGGGGTCGGGCCGCCGATAGCGGATGGCGAACTGCCTGTCGGGCGGCGGCTTCATGCCCAGCGAGACCCCGACCTCAGTGGCCAAGGCGCGGACGGGGCCGGGGATCGGGTCGTAACGGCGGATCACGCCGTCATAGTCGGTGCTGACCAGGGCGCGGGCGTCGGCGTAGCGGATCTTCGGGTCCACGGGGAAGTCCACGCCCGGCTTCATGCCGGGGTCCACCACCGCCACGATCGGCGCCTTCACGCCCGCGATCGTCTGCTGGAAGGCCGCGAACTCCTCGGGCGAGGCCCAGGTGTCGAGCAGGTAGTCGACCCCGATCGCCTTCACCCCCTTGGCGTCGAGTGTCGCCAGCAGGTTGGCGAGCCAGACCTTGTCGATCGGCGACAGGCAGTGACAGGCCGAGGCGTCGCGCATGGCGCTCAGCGCGGTGTCGTCGACCTTGATGATGACGAAGTCGGGCTGCGCCGCCGGAGCGGCGAGGGCCAGCCGGAAGTCATATGTCTGGTTCTCGACATAGCGAAACGGCGTGGTGCCGTTCAGCCACAGCGCGGCGGCGGCCGCGACCAGCGCCACCAGCGCCACGATCACCGCGTCGGCGTGCGTGCCGACCGCCTGGCGCAGTCTGGCGACATGCTTCAGCAGCCGCCCCATCAGCCCGTCGTCGCGTGCGCGGCCGGGCATGGATCAGGCGAGGCTTCGGAAGGGGAAGTTGTAGTGCACCGCCGGGGCCCAGTCGCCGGCCAGGCACATGTGCGTGGTCAGGGTCTGGCCGTTTGACATCAGGAGGCCGAAGCCCGGTGGCTCCTCCACCAGGATCTCGCGGCCGTCGGGCACGTGCATGTCGACCTCGGTGAGGTCGAGGGTCAACTGGATCGAGGTGGCCGGCGCCGCCGACAGGGTGTGGCCGGCGAACACGCCGTTGAACGCCCGGTGGATGTGGCCGCACATCATCACCTTCACCTGGTCGCGCCCCTCCAGCGCGCCCTTCAGGCGCAGGATCCAGGGCGACTGGGGGTCCGGGTCCATCCACTGGATGCCGCTGAGGATCGGGGGGTGGTGCAGGATGATGGCGGTGGGCCGGTCGGGCGCCTCGTCCAGCTTGCGGGCCAGCCATTCGGCCCGGGCCTCGTCGAACTCGCCGTGGTTCGGTCCGCCCAGGGTGTCACAGACCACCATGCGCATGTCGCCGAAGTCGACCGCGTACTGGATGAAGCCGTTCTCGTCGGTCTGGAAGCCGGGATCGCCCGCGAACACCTCCAGGAAGGCCTCGCGGCCGTCGTGGTTGCCCATGGCGTAGAAGACGGGGATCTCGCTCTGGGCCATCAGCCGCTTGAGCTCGACGTACTCCTCGACCTCGCCGCGATCGACCAGGTCGCCGCTGGCGATGATCGCGACGGGCCGGGGACGCAGGTTGTGGATCGCCTTCATCACCTGGCGCAGACGGTCCTCGTTCCGCCGTTGATTCAGCGGATCCTTCTCCGTCGTCACGTGGAGGTCGGTGATCTGTGCGATCGTCAACAACAAGCCGCCTCCCCAAGCAGCGCGCGCATCGTCCCGAGGTAAGTACGCACGCTCAGCGGCGACGGATGACGAGGTTGCGAATTTCCGTCATGTCTTCCATCGCGAAGCGTACGCCTTCACGACCTAGCCCCGAATCCTTGACGCCACCGTAAGGCATGTTGTCGACGCGGTAACTGGGCACGTCGCCGATCACGACGCCGCCGACGTCCAGGTGGTCCCAGGCTTCCAGCATCCTGTAGAGGTCGCGGGTGAAGACGCCGGTCTGCAGGCCGAACTTGGAATCGTTCACCTCGGCCAGGGCGTCCGCGAAGTCGGTGAACTTCGACAGGATCGCCACCGGACCGAACGCCTCCTCGGCGTAGAGCGCAGCGGTGCGGGCCACGCCTTCCAGCAGGGTGGCTTCCAGCATCGCGCCCTCGCGCTTGCCGCCGCACAGCAGGGTGGCCCCGCCGCCGACCGCCTGCTGGATCCAGCTGTCCAGGCGGCGGGCTTCCTTCTCGTCGATCATCGGTCCGACGAAGGTCTCTTCCTTGTGCGGGTCGCCGGCGATCAGGGTCTTGGTCTTGGCCACCAGCCGCTCGCGCAGTTCGTCGTAGATGCTGGCGTGGATGATGATCCGCTGCACGCCGATGCAGCTCTGGCCGGACTGGTAGAAGGCGCCGAAGATGATCCGCTCGACCGCGTCGTCCAGGTCGGTGTCGGCGTCGACGATCACCGCCGCGTTGCCGCCCAGCTCCAGCACGACCTTCTTCTTGCCCGCCTTGGCCTTCAGGTCCCAGCCCACGCCGGGCGAGCCGGTGAACGACAGCAGTTTCAGCCGCTCGTCGGTGGTGAAGAGGTCCGCGCCGTCCCGGTGCGCCGGCAGGATCGAGAAGGCGCCCTTCGGCAGGTCGGTCTCGGCCAGCACCTCGCCGATGATGATGGCGCCCAGCGGCGTGCGCGAGGCGGGCTTCATCACGAACGGGCAGCCGACCGCCAGGGCAGGGGCGATCTTGTGGGCCGCCAGGTTCAGCGGGAAGTTGAAGGGGCTGACGAAGGAGCAGGGGCCGATCGGCACCCGCTTCCACATGCCCTGATAGCCCTTGGCCCGGGGCGAGATGTCCAGGGGCTGGACCTCGCCCGTCATCCGCACCGACTCCTCGGCCGCGATGCGGAAGGTGTCGATCAGGCGGGTGACCTCGCCGCGGGCGTCGCGGATCGGCTTGCCGGCCTCGACGCACAGCGCATGCGCCAGTTCGTCGAACCGCTCCTGGAAGCGGCTGACGCAGTGAGCCAGCACCGCCTGGCGGGCGTAGGCCGGCATCCGCGCCATCGGCTCGGCGGCCTCCACCGTCGCGGCGATGCCCGCGTCGATGGTCGCCGCGTCGGCCAGGGCCACCCGCGTCGCCACCTTGCCGGTGTATTTGTCCGTCACCTCGAGGTCGAGGTTCGGGGTCTGGGCCTCGTTGGCGAGGTAGAGCGGGTACGAGTCGCGTAAGCCGGCCATGTCCTTGGTCCTTAGAGGGGCCTTAGAGGGCCGCGCTCAGCTCCTTGATCTGGCGGTTCAGGATGAGGTCGTTGTCCGAGTAGTCCACCGGGCAATCGATCAGGTTCACGCCGGGCGTGTCCAGGCACTGCTTCAGGAGCTGCGGCAGGTGCGCCGCGCTCTCGACGCGATAGCCGTTGGCGCCATAGCTCTCGGCGTACTTCACGAAGTCCGGGTTGCCATAGGTCAGGCCCCAGTCCTTGAAGCCCATGTTCGCCTGCTTCCAGCGGATCATGCCGTAGCTGTTGTCGTTGAGGATGAGCACCGTGATGTTCATCTTCAGGCGAACGGCCGTCTCCAGCTCCTGGCTGTTCATCATGAAACCGCCGTCGCCGCAGATCGCCATGACCTTCCGGTCTGGATAGACCATGTGCGAGGCCATGGCCGACGGCAGGCCGGCGCCCATCGTCGCCAGGGCGTTGTCCAGCAGCACCGTGTTCGGCGCGCGGGCCGGATAGTTGCGGGCGAACCAGATCTTATAGACGCCGTTGTCCAGGCAGATGATGCCGTTGTCCGGCATCGCCGCGCGGATCTGCTTCACCAGGTGCTGCGGGTAGATCGGGAAGCGCTGGTCGTCCTCGTACTTGGCGGTGTGCTCCACCTCGGCGGCGCGGGCCTTCATCATGGCCGAGAAGTCCCAGCCCGCCTGGGGCATGATGTCTTCCTTCAGCTGCCAGATGGCGTTGCCGATGTCGCCGATCACCTCGTACTGCGGGAAGTAGACCGGATCGACCTCCGCCGAGCGGAAGTTGATGTGGATCACCTCGGTGCCGCCGCGCTGCATGAAGAAGGGCGGCTTCTCGATCACGTCGTGACCGATGTTGATGATCAGGTCCGCCGCGCCGATGGCCCGATGGACGAAGTCGCCGGCCGACAGGGCCGCGCAGCCCACGAACTTCGGGTTCAACTCGTCGACCACGCCCTTGCCCAGCTGGGTCGAGACGAACGGGATGCCCGTCTTCTCGATGAACTGGGTCAGCATCCGGCTGGTCATGGTGCGGTTGGCGCCCGCGCCGATCACCAGGATCGGCGACTTGGCCTGCTCGATGCGCTTGGCGGCGGCCCGGATCGACTTCTCGTCGGCCACCGGGCGGCGGGCGTTGCTCTTGGCCAGGGGCGTGGAGTCGGTCTTCTCGTCCGCCACGTCCTCGGGGAACTCGATGTGCACCGCCCCGGGCTTTTCCTCCTGAGCCAGGCGGAAGGCCTCGCGCACCCGGCTCGGGATGTTGTCCGCCGAGGCCAGCTGGTGCGTGTACTTGGTGATCGGCTTCATCATGTCGACCACGTCCAGGATCTGGAACCGACCCTGTTTGGACTTCTTGATGGGCTTCTGGCCGGTCAGCATCATCATCGGCATGCCGCCGAGCGTGGCGTACGCCGCCGCGGTGACGAAATTGGTGGCGCCCGGGCCCAGGGTCGCGACGCAGACCCCCGCCTTGCCGGTGTGGCGCCCATAGGTCGCGGCCATGAAGCCGGCGCCCTGTTCATGACGCGTCAGGATCAGCTTGATCTTGGTCGATCGGCTGAGACTGTCGAGAAAGTCTAGGTTTTCTTCGCCCGGAACGCCGAAGACGTGCTCGACGCCTTCCTCTTCCAGACACTGAACGAACAGATCAGAAGCCTTGGTCATCACCACCCCCATCCCACGGGGTGAGTTGTCGCAAATTCCGGCGACTTGTGAAGGCCCAAAGATAGGCTGTCGCGGATGCGTCCGGAATAGAGGTTAGACCGTACGGAATTCGCAGCTAAGCTTCATCGAAGAGCATCGGCGCGCGCCAGCGCCGTGTGTAATGGGGGACTACATGGCGGTCAGCGATCACGTCGATCTCAATGGCTTCATCGAGGGTGTGAAGCGTCGAAATCCCGGTCAGCCGGAGTTCGTCCAGGCGGTGCAGGAAGTCGCCGAGGACATCTTCGATTTCATCCAGGACAAGGAACAGTATCACAAGGCCCAGATCCTTCGCCGGATCGCCGAGCCTGACCGCGTCATCAGCTTCCGCGTCTGCTGGGAAGACGACAAGGGCAACATCCGCGTCCAGCGGGCCTGGCGCGTCCAGAACAACAACGCCATCGGCCCCTACAAGGGCGGCATCCGCTTCCACCCCTCGGTCACCGAGAGCGTGCTGAAGTTCCTGGCCTTCGAACAGACCTTCAAGAACGCCCTGACCGGCCTGCCCATGGGCGGCGGCAAGGGCGGCTCCAACTTCAATCCGCGCGGCAAGTCCGACAACGAGGTCATGCGCTTCTGCCAGAGCCTGATGACCGAGCTGTATCGCTACGTCGGGGCCGACGTGGACGTGCCCGCCGGCGACATCGGCGTGGGCGGCCGCGAGATCGGCTACATGTTCGGCCAGTACAAGCGTATCACCGGCGAGTTCACCGGCGTGCTGACCGGCAAGGGCCTGGAGTACGGCGGCAGCCTGATCCGCACCGAGGCCACCGGCTACGGCGCGACCTACTTCCTGCAGAACATGCTCAAGACCCAGGGCAAGGCCATCGAGGGCCACACCGTGGTGATCTCGGGCTCGGGCAACGTGGCGACCCACGCCGCCGAGAAGTGCAACGCGCTGGGCGGCAAGGTGCTGACCCTCTCCGACTCCGAGGGCTTCATCTACGACCCCGAGGGCATGACCCAGGACAAGATCGACTGGGTGAAGGAGCTCAAGAACAAGCGCCGCGGCCGCATCAGCGAGTACGCCAAGGAGTTCAAGGGCTCGGAGTTCCACGCGGGCAAGACCCCGTGGGCGGTGCCCTGCCACCTGGCGCTGCCGTGCGCCACCCAGAACGAACTGCTGGGCGCCGACGCCGACGTCCTGCTGGCCAACGGCTGCATCGGGGTCTCGGAAGGGGCCAACATGCCGACCAACCTGGACGGCGTGCACAAGTTCAAGGCCGCCGGCATCCTCTACGCGCCCGGCAAGGCGGCGAACGCGGGCGGCGTGGCCGTCTCCGGCCTGGAGATGAGCCAGAACTCGGCCCGCATCTCCTGGAAGGAAGAAGAGCTGCAACGCCTGCTCATCGACATCATGGGCGGCATCCACGACCGCTGCGTGGAGTACGGAACCAAGCCGGGCGGCGGCGTTGACTACGTCAAGGGCGCCAACATCGCCGGCTTCAAGAAGGTCGCCGACGCCATGCTGGCCTACGGCGTGGTCTGATCCGCCTCATCCGGTCCTGACCGGGCGACGGCCGCTCCGCATGCGCGGGGCGGCCGTTTTCGTGCGTGGACCACGCGTCCTTGACGTGGCGGTCTCGAGCACCACCTGAAGTTTAGGCTGGTGGGCGAGGGCGGTGGCATGACCTTCTGGGGCGCGGCGCGCGACGGCTATCGGTGGTCGGCCGGGATGCTGCGCGCGCTGCCCTGGCTCGCCGTCCTGATCGTCGCGCTGGAGGGGCTGCAGCACCTCGTGGAGTGGCGCACCGGCATGTACGTCAGCCTCGCGGCGGCCAAGGCCGGCGAGCATGACCCGGCCAGGATGATGGCGGGCCTGGCCAAGGTGGCGTGGCTGCTGGTGCTCCACTACTGGGCGGCGCGCTTCATCGTCTCGGGCGGATCGGTGACGGCGACCTTTGGCCGGGACCGCGTCGCGGTGCGCCGCTTCGCCGTCTACTTCGCCTTCTCCCTGGCGTTGGCCGTGACCCAGCTGTGGCTTCCGGTCTGGATGCGGACGGCCGGGGCGGACAACGCCCGGATCGTGGCTGTGTCGCTGGCCCTGATGCTGGGCGGGCTGCCCCTCGGCGTGGCGCTTTCGCCCTGGTCGACGGGTGCGGCGATCGGCGATCCGGCGGCCGGCCCCCTGATGGCCCTGCGCCGTGCGGGCGGCAGCATCTTCTGGGGGCTGGGGCTGACGCTGGTCGTGATCCTGCCGGTGATGGCCGCGCACTATGTCCTGGCGCTGGCGCCGATCGGCCGGCCGCCGCTGGTCGCCGGGGCGCTGCTGGCGGCGGACTCGGTGCTGGTCGGCTTCCTCGGGGTCCTGGTCAACACCGTGCCGGTGCTGATCGCGATGCGCATGGCCCGGCGGCGGGGCGAGCCGCTGTCGCTCTGCGCCGCCGACTAGACGCCTAGCGGCTGGCGACCTTCGTCCACTGCAGGGCCTTCAGCGGCGGATGCCCCGCCGGGGGCGTCGCCTGGCCGGGGGTGTGGAAGGCGTGGCAGGTCGTGCAGTCCGCATCGTCCGCCGCTGCGATCTTCGCCGTGGTCTGGCCGTGGCAGGTGGCGCATTTGGCGATGTCGGGAATCAGCACGTCGGCCGTCTGGCCCGAGGTCTTGGCCGCGTGGCAGTCGGCGCACTTGAAGCCGCCCTGCTTGGACGTCCCGGGACCGCCGTGCTCGGGCACGCTGTGGTCGAAGCCGCCCTTGGGCAGGTAGCGCTGGGTCAGGCTGACGGGCGCCATCTTCACCGTGTCGCCCTCCCAGGTGATGGCGTGGCAGTCGTAGCAGGTGCCGCCGGGCGAGAAGGCGGCGCGATAGGCGCTGGCGCCCCGGGCGGAATAGATCGTGGCGCGCAGCGTCCGGGGCCGGACTCGCTCGCCGGGCGCGATCAGGGTGCGGCCGGCCAGGGTGTCGATCACCCGCTGCAGCTCGCCGTGCGGCAGGTACTTCAGCGTCCCGCCCTCGCGCACGAAGGCCAGCGAGTGGCAGGTTCCGCAGTCGCGTTCCATCTCGACCGGCTTGAAGGTCTTGCCGTCCTTGCCGTCCGGGCGGTGGCACGAGGCGCACTCCAGAGGCGCGCCGTATCCGCGCGACTTGCCCAGGTCGATCGCCTGGCGCGCGACGCCGCCATAGGGGTCGAGGTGGCGGTCGTGCGGGAAGATCAGGCCGTTCCGCTCCTTGGGCGCGGCCGCGCCGGAGAGGGCGGTGCGCTGGAACTTCGGCGCCGGCCCGGCTTCGCTGACGATCATCGCCTTGAAGTTCGGGTGGGCGAAGTTCGGATACGTCTTGTCGGGCGTGTTCAGCAGAGTCGTGGTCTTGAGGCGCGACGACAGATCGGTGTGGCAGCTCTGGCAGTCGTGGACCACGGTCAGACGCGGCTTGTCGCTGATCGGGGCTTCGGGCGTCCCGCCCTTGCCGGCCTTGGTGTGCTCGATGTGGCAGCTGGCGCAGCGGTCGGTCGGATGGCCCAGCAGCGTCTGCGCGTAGAACCCGACGGCCGCGATCCCCTTCGGCGGCGGCGTGCCGTCGCTCAGCTTCTCGCGCGGGGCGTGGTCGGCCACCAGCAGCGGCCGGAACGGGCTGTTCAGGTCCTGCGCGCGCGCCAGGGCCTTGGCCGGCTGGCCGGCGTCGTGACAGCTCTTGCAGGACGTGTCGCGCACGGCGACAAAGGCGTTGGCGTGGCAGGACTTGCAGTCGTTCTGCAGGAAGGCGTGCGACTTCGACAGCGGCCCAGCCGACCACTGCCGCTCGGGGTGGATCAGGAAGCTGGCCCCCGTGATCGCCGCGATCATCGGGACCAGCAGGCAGATCAGGAAGATGCCGCCGCCCAGGATCCAGGCCATCCGCCGGCGGCCGAACACCTTGGCCTTCAGCGAGAAGTCGCTGGGCGACAGGTGGTGGTCGTCCTCCTCGCGGGTGACGATCACCAGGGCGTCGCCGTCGGGCGCCTCTCCGAACGCCAGGGTGTAGGAGCCGAACACCACTTCGGGGCCGGTGGAGACGTCCAGGTCCGCGCCCTGCACGTCGCGGTCGCCGACGCGGAAGGTCTGGCCCGCCAGCGATTCGATCCGCACGCGGCCGGGGCCGCTGAACCGCATCCGTGCGTGTTCCAGGTCGATCGACAGGTCGGCCAGGACGATGTCGTTGGTCTCGGCGCGGCCGATGCTGGCCTCGCCGCCCGACACCGAGCGGTCGCGGATGATCGGATCGCCGCCGCCGGCGCGCTGGGTGATCAGGCGAAGATGGAATTCCTGCGCCACGGGCTCACCAGTACGCGAAGACGCTGATGATGTGCGCCATCAGCGCCGCCAGCAGGGCGAAGGTGGCGGGGATGTGCACGAACAACCAGCCTTCCAGCATGGCCGTGATCTGCATCTGGCGGCGGGCCTTGGTCAGCACCGCGTCCTTCTGCTTCATCACCTGTTCGATCTTGGTCAGGGCCTCGCCCTGCCGCGCGCTGGGCGGGTCGGGCAGGGCGCGCAGGGCCGCCAGGGCGCGCTTGTTCGCGCAGCCGCTGTGGTTGTTGGTCAGCCGCGTCCAGAAGCCGCCGCCGACCTCGGTGTCCTCGATGGAGTGACGGACCACCTGGGCGCCGGCGCGGTCCAGGGGCTGGCCCAGGTCGGCGAGCTGGCGGTCCAGGCTCTCGACCGCCTCGATCATCTGCTTGCGGGTGGTCTCGCCGCGGTTGCCGTGCAGGCGCTGGGGCAGGGTGGCGTAGGCCCAGATGCCCAGCGCGCCCGAGGCGATCACCAGCATCATCAGCCCATAGGCCAGGGTGTGGATGTTCCAGCCGAACTGGAAGCCGGTGTGCAGGGTCGCCAGCACTGTCAGCGACAGGCCGAGGTAAACGTGGGCCGAGACCCAGGCCTTCAGCGAATAGTGGCCGGCCGTGATCACCCGCTTGCGCACGCCCAGCAGCGACAGCCAGACGATCAGGCCCGCCGACATCGTGCCCAGCGTGTAGCCCAGCCAGCTGCCGCCGTTCGGCGGCTCCTGCAGGCGCGCGGCCACGACGAAGTAGACGCCAACCGCCACGATGCTCAGCGCCGTGGCGATCTGGGCCCAGCGGAAGCCCTTGTAGGCGAGGAAGCCTTCGTGGGTGCGCTGGCGGACGCGCTCGGTATGACCGACGGCTTCGCTCATCGCGCGGCGCGCCCTGCGGCGCGCGGCGCGGACCGGGCGGCCGAAAGACCGGCCATCGCGATCGCGACGATCTCCGTCATCCCAGACGCCCCACTCCCGGCCGCGAGGCCGCCCCCTGGCGCCATCCCCGATGGTCGCCGTCTCCACTCCCACGGACGGGCTAACACGGCTCGCCCTGCGGTGGGGAGCACAAAGTGAAGGTCGCCGCCCGACACACCATGCGTTGCGTCGGCGCTAGCCGCGATCGATCCGGGCGACCGACAGGAAGGCGTCGGGCGTGACCCGAATCGCCGCCCCCGTGGGGCAGGCGCGCACGCAGGCCGGGCCGCCGGCCTTGCCCGAACACATGTCGCACTTGATCGCCAGCTTGGGCGACTCGCCGCCCTCGGTCTTCGCCGCCTTCTTGCGCCACTCGTACGAGGGTTGCCCGGGGCCGGGCCCCTTGCCGAACAGCATCCACTCCCACAGCGGCGGCTTCTTCGGCGGCGGCTTGTCCATCTGGATCACGCCGTACGGGCACGCACGCTGGCAGTTGCCGCAGCCGATGCAGGTGTCCGAGATGAAGACCTCGCCGTCCGGCCCGCGCTGGATGGCGTTGGGCGGGCAGTCGCTCATGCAGTGCGGATGCTCGCAGTGCCGGCAGGAGGTCGGCACGTGGATGTTGGCGAAGGTCGTGCCGGCCTCGCGGTTCAGGCGGCTCAGCCCGTCGTGGCTGTCGGCGCAGGCCTTCTCGCAGTTGTCGCAGCCGACGCAGAGGCTTTCGTCGATCAGCAGCACGTCCGTGGCCTCGCCGATCCCCTGCTTGATCAGGAAGTTGGCGACGGAGGTGTACATGTCGACGGCGCCGCCGAACTCCTCCTTCTGGCTCTCGATGAAGGTGTTGATCTCGCGGCGCGCGCGCATCTCGTCGTACATGCGCTTGGCCAGCTCGGGCTTGCCGGCCAGCAGCTTGCGGAACGGATCGGCCGGCAGCTTCACCACCGTCGAGCGGATGGCCGCCTTCACCGTCGCGACCCGGGGCGCGCGCTCGATCATCGCCATCTCGCCCGAGTACGAACCCGCCGGGACGTAGGACATGAACACCGGCTTCCCGCCCAGGTTCTTCTCCACGATCATCGAGCCCGAGCGGATGATGTAGAGGTCGTCCGAGATGTCGCCCTCGTTGATGATCGCCTGGCCGGGACGCACCTCCATCACCTCGGCGGTCTCCAGCACCTCGGCGATGTCGGCGGGGGTCAGGCCCGACTTGAAGATCTGCAGCACCTGACGCTCGTTGGTGATGCGGTTCACGGTGTCGCGCGCCTGGGGCACCTGGGCCATCAGCTTCAGGGCGGCCATGCGGGGGATTTCGATGCAGATCGTCGGCTCTGCGGCGCGGATGGTGGCGCCGCGCTTGCGGCCCGAGATCAGACCCACCTCGCCGAAGATCGAGCCCTTGCCGATCGGCACGGTGATGTTCGGGTTGGACGGATCGACCTCCACCTTCACCCCGCCCGAGGCGATGCCGAACACCGACGACCCCTGGGCGTTGCGGATGAAGACCGGCTCGTCGGTCTTGTAGGCCCGCACGTCGGAGTCCAGCAGGAACTCGCGCATCTGCAGGGGCGAGAGGCCGTTCAGGATCTCGACGTTCTCGCGCAGGAAGCTCAGCCACTCCGACACGCTGCGATTGCCCGGCAACCCGGCCAGCTTCTCCTTCAGCAGCGGTTCGTCGGCGGGTTCCAGGTTGGTCACGCCGCTAATGAATTCAACGACGTCGAAGCCCTGGTTCATACAGTGCTTGATCAGCGGATATCCGGCGAGGGCGCCGATCACATAGATGCCCGGCTGGGTCGTCTCGAACGTCGGCGACAGGGTGGGGAAGGCGCTGGGCGAGTCGCTGGCGAAGACGATCCCGCAGCTCTCCACGAACTTGCGCGGCGGCGAGGCGCCCATCCGCGCGATGATGCGGTCGCAGCGATAGCGGGACGAACCCTGCGGGGTCTCCACCGTGATCCAGCCGGGCTCGACCAGGGTCGGCGAGGTCTCGGTCATCACCGACATGCGCCCGGCGTCGCGGGTGGCCATCAGGTTGTCGACGTTGGCCTTCTTGGCGCGGGCGAAGTCGGCCGAGCGGTTCAGGATGGTGACGGTGTTGCCCTGCGCGGCGTCGGCGGCCAGGCCCAGGGCGTTCTCGATGCCGGCGTCGCCCGAGCCCACGACGAAGATGTGCTCGTCGGTATACTCGCCCGGGTCGTCGAGCTGGTACTGCACATGGGGCAGGTGCGCGCCCTCGCAGCGCATCAGATTCGGGTTGCCCTGGGTGCCGATGGCCAGCACCACGTTCTCGGCCTTCACCGCCTCGCCACGGGTCAGTTCGATCGTGAAGGCGCCCTGGCTGCCGGTGATGGCCTTCACCTCGGCGTTGAAGCGCACGTTCACGCCCGCGGCCTTCACGTCCGCGTTCCACTGATCGAGGATCTTCTCGCGCTTGCCGGCGTCGAACTCGCAGTCCGATCGCAGCACCAGCACGGACGGCGTCGCCATCACGTGCTTGCCCTTCTGGTAGCGGAAGATCGTGTCCGACAGGTGGTCGGTCTTCTCCAGCAGGATGTGGCTGACGCCCTTCTTCGCCGCGTGCGCGGCGGCGCTCATGCCCGCAGGACCGGATCCGATGATCGCGATCTTGAACACTTCAGACATCCAGACGCCCCCAAGCCCCCCTAGGGCTCCACGCATACCGACGACACGCGTACATCTACTGTAGCATTCCCGAGCGGCAATGAACGCGCTACCACGCGCGGCGTGTCGGAGGGGAGTACACAGGTATGTCGGCGGAAGTCGGTCAGTTCGCGCTGATCCTCGCCTTGCTGCTCGCGCTCGTCCAGTCCGTGGCGCCGCTGGTGGGCGCCACGCGCCGCGACGGCGTCCTGATGGCGGTGGGGCGTCAGGCGGCGCTGCTGCAGGGGGGATTCGTGATCCTGGCGTTCGGCTGCCTGGCCTACGCCTACGTCACCTGCGACTTCTCCACGGCCCTGGTGGCCCGCCACAGTCACACGACTCAGCCGCTCGCCTACCGCATCGCCGCCACCTGGGGCAGCCATGAGGGCTCGATGCTGCTGTGGGTGCTGATCCTCGCGATCTACGGCGCCGGCGTCGCCTTCTTCGGCGGCACGTTGCGCGAGACGCTGCAGGCCCGGGTGCTGGGCGTGCAGGGCATCCTGGGCGCGGCGTTCCTCAGCTTCCTGCTCTTCACCTCGAACCCGTTCCTGCGTCTCAGCCCCGCGCCCATCGAGGGCACCGAGCTCAATCCGCTGCTGCAGGACCCCGGCCTCGTGCTGCACCCGCCGCTGCTCTACTTGGGCTACGTCGGCTTCTCCGTGGCCTTCTGCTTCGCCGTCGCCGCGCTGATCGAGGGCCGGGTCGACGCCGCATGGGCCCGGTGGGTGCGTCCGTGGGTGCTGGCGGCCTGGATCCCGCTCACCGCCGGCATCACCCTGGGCAGCGCCTGGGCCTACTATGAGCTGGGCTGGGGCGGCTGGTGGTTCTGGGACCCGGTGGAGAACGCCTCGCTGATGCCCTGGCTGCTGGGCACGGCCCTGTTGCACTCGGCCCTGGTGCTGGAGCGTCGCGGCGCGCTGGTCAGCTGGACGATCCTGCTGGCGATCCTGACCTTCTCGCTCAGCCTCGTCGGCACCTTCCTGGTCCGCTCGGGCATCCTGACCAGCGTCCATGCCTTCGCCGTCGACCCCGAGCGGGGCGTCTACATCCTGGGAATCATCGCGGTGACCACCGGGGTGTCGCTGGGCCTCTACGGCTGGCGGGCCCCCGCGATCCGCACCGGCGCCCTGTTCCAGCCGCTGTCGCGTGAGGGCGGGATCACCCTCAACAACCTGTTCCTGACGGCCCTGACCGCCACGGTGTTCCTCGGCACCTTCAGCCCGGTGTTCATCGAGATGGTCAACGGCGACAAGATCTCGGTCGGGCCGCCGTACTACGCCCGCACGTTCGGGCCGCTGGCCGTGCCCCTGATGGCCCTGGTGGTCTTCGGTCCCATGCTGAACTGGAAGCGGGACGAGGTGCGCAAGACGCTGGCGCGGCTCCGCATTCCGCTGATCGTCGCCGGCGCCGTCCTGCTGGTCGCCCTGCCGTTCGGCGGCCTGAAGGGCGTCGCCACCGCCGGAGGCCTGGCGCTGGCCGCCTGGCTGATCGTGGGTTCGGTCGCTGTCCTGGGGCGTCGCTGGTGGTCGGGCCGGGCCTATCTGGCGCGTTCGATCCGCACGACGCCGCGTTCGATCTGGGGCCTGGCCCTGGCGCACGCCGGCCTGGGTCTGCTGACCCTGGGTGTCACCGGCGTCAGCTCGTGGGAGACCGACAAGGTCCTCAACATGCGTCCCGGCGAGACCGTCGAGTTCGCCGGGCGTGTCCTGACGCTGCGGTCGCTGGAAATGGTCCAGGGGCCCAACTACGAGGCGCGCCGCGCCACCTTCGTCGTGAAGGGCAGGGGGCCTGAGTACGAGCTGCGCAGCGAGCGCCGGTTCCACCCGTCGGCCCAGTCCCAGACCACCGAGGCGGGCATCCGCGTCGGACCCCTGGGCAACCTCTACGTCTCGGTGGGCGAGGAATCGGCCGACGGCGTCATCGTGCGTCTGTGGAATCACCCGCTGATCGTCTGGATCTGGATCGGCGGCTTCGTCATGTCCCTCGGCGGCCTGGTCTCGCTCAGCGACCGGCGCCTGCGCGTCGGCGCGGCGGTGAAGCAGGCCCAGCCCCTCGCACAGCCGGTCCCCGCCGAATGAAGCGCGTCCTGTTCATCCTGCCGGTCCTCGGCTTCGTGATCCTGCTGGCGGTGTTCTTCGCCGGCCTCGGCCGCGATCCGCGCGCCCTGCCGTCGGCGTTCGTCGGCAAGACCCTGCCGGCCTTCACCGCCCCGCCGGTGCGACCGGGCGACGTGGGCCTGTCGAACACGGACTTCCAGGCGGGGGAGCCGGCGCTGCTCAACGTCTTCGCGTCCTGGTGCGGGCCATGCCGGGTCGAGCACCCGGTGCTGATGCGCCTGCGCCGCGAGGGGGTGCCGATCCACGGTCTCGACTGGAAGGAGGACGCCGCCGCCGGCGCCCAGTGGCTCACCGACAACGGCGACCCCTACATCCGCGCGGGCTCGGACCCCACGGGCCGCACCGGCATCGAGTTTGGCGTCGCCGGCGTGCCCGAGACCTTCGTCATCGATAAGCACGGCAAGGTCCGCTACCGCCACGTGGGCGCGGTGACCCCCGACGTCTGGGAGACCAAGCTGCGTCCCCTCATGGAAAAGCTGCGGAGCGAGTCGTGAGACGCGTCCTTTCCTGCGCCCTGGCGCCGCTGGCCCTGTCGCTGGCCCTGCTGGCCGGCCCGGCCGCCGCGGTGAACCCTGACGAACAGTTGCCCGACGCCGCCCAGGAGGCGCGCGCCGTGAAGCTCAGCCGCGAACTGCGCTGCGTGGTCTGCCAGAACCAGTCGATCGACGATTCGGACGCGGCCCTCGCCAAGGACCTGCGGATCATCCTGCGCGAGCGGATCGCGGCGGGCGACACCGACAAGCAGGCGATCGATCACATCGTCGCTCGCTACGGCAGCTTCGTGCAGCTCAATCCGCCGGTGCGCGGCGACACCCTGGCCCTGTGGTTCGGTCCGCTGGCCGTGCTGCTGCTGGGCGGGATCGGCGCTTTCCTCTACATGCGGGGCCGCGCGCCGGCCGCCGCCGATGCGCTGACCCCGGCCGAGGAGGCCGAGGCGGCCGAACTGCTGAAGACGGACAAGGCGGGCTGATGCTGCTCTGGATGATCCTCACCGTGATGACCGTGCTGGCCGCGGTCGGGATCGCCATCCCGCTGCTGCGCCGCCGCGACGCCGTGCAGGTCGAGCGCGATGACGCGGTCACGGTCCTGAAGGGCCAGCTCGGCGAGATCGAGGCCCAGGCCGCCGCCGGCGCCCTGGCCGCGCCCGAGGCCGATGCCCTGAAGAGCGACCTCAAGCGGCGCGTGCTGGCCGAAGCCCGCCAGGGCGAGACGCCCGCCCGGCCGCTGTCGGACCGCAGCCTGATCTACGTGGCGCTCGCCCTGGCGGCGATCGTCGCCCTGGGCGGCACGGCCCTCTACGTGAAGATGGGCCGGCCCGACGTGCCCTCCAGCCCGGCGATGGCCCGGACGGGGCAGGGCGCTCAAGGCGTGATGGGCGGCGGCGAGGGCCACCCCCAGGGCGACGTCTCGGCGATGATCGGCCAGCTCGAGACCCAGATGCGCGAGACGCCGAACAATCCCGAGGGCTGGCGCATGCTGGGCTGGTCCTATCTGCGGACCGGCCGGCCCGCCGACGCCGCCATGGCCTACGGCAAGGCCGCGGCGCTCCAGCCCGACAATCCCGAACACCTCTCGGCCCAGGGCGAGGCGACCGTCCTGGCCGCCCAGGGCTCGGTCACCCCGGCCGCCGAGGCGATCTTCCGCAAGGCGCTGTCGGTCGATCCGGCCGACGCCCGCGCCCGCTACTATCTGGCCGTCGGCAAGGACCAGCGCGGCGAACGCGACGCGGCGATGAACGACTGGATCGCCCTCATCAAATCCGCCCCGCCGGACGCGCCGTGGGCCGCCGAGGTGCGCGACTTCGTCGAGAAGATCGCCGCCGAGCGCAAGATCGATCTCTCCGGCCGCCTGCCGCCGGCCCCGACCCAGACGGCCGAGGCGCCCGGCGCCCCGCGTGGTCCCAACGCCGAGCAGGTCGCCGCCGCCCAGAACATGAGCGAGGGCGATCGCCAGCAGATGGTCCAGGGCATGATCTCGGGCCTCGCCGAGCGCCTGAAGCAGAACCCGCGCGACCGCGCCGGCTGGGAGCGGCTGCTCCGCGCCCGGATGGTCATGGGCGACAGCCAGCAGGCCGCCGCCGACTACCGCACCGCCCGCCAGGCCTTCGCCGGCTCGCCCGCCGACCAGCAGGCCCTGCGCGACGCGGCGAGCCAGCTCGGCGTGCCGGGAGCCTGATCATGCCGCTGTCTCAGATCGTCGAGCGGGCGGGGGCCGGCGGCGCCGCCGAACTCATCCTCGAACTGCTGCCCGAACCCGTCCTGCTCGTGCAGGGTCACGACGGCGAGCCGCCCGAGATCGCCTATGGCAACCAGGCCGCCCGCGAGGTCTTCCGCATCGAGCTGACCGGCGCGCCGCTCAGCGCCGCCCTGCGTCGCCCCGAGGTGCTGGAGGCGATGGAGGCGGCCCTCGAGATGCAGGGTTCGGCCGAGGTGGCCTTCGAGACCATCGGCGTGCAGCCGCGATTCTGGCGCGCCTTCGCCCGCCCGCTGGAGCCCGGTCCGGACGGCGTCCGCCGCCTGGTCGTGATGCTTCGCGACGAGACCGACGCGCGCCGCACCGAGCGGATGCGCGCCGACTTCCTGGCCAACGCCAGCCATGAGTTGCGCACGCCGCTCGCGTCCCTCGCGGGCTTCGTCGAGACCCTGCGCACCCACGCCAAGGACGACCCCGAGGCCCGTGACAAGTTCCTGGGCATCATGGCCCAGCAGGCGACCCGCATGGCGCGCCTCGTCGACGACCTGCTGTCGCTGAGCCGCATCGAGCTGAACGAGCACATCCCGCCGTCCGGCAAGGTCGAACTGGCCCGCACGGTCCAGGACGTCAGCGACGCCGTCCGTCCGCTGATCGAGGAGCGCGGCGTCACCATCACCATCGACGTGAAGCCGTCCGTGCTTCCGGTGACCGGCGACCGCGACCAGCTGGTCCAGGTCATCCAGAACCTCGTCGACAACGCGGTGAAGTACACCCCGCGCGGCGGCGCCGTCCGCGTCACCCTGGAGCCGGCCCCGTCCATCGAGGCGGCTCGCGCGCCCAGCCGCCTGGGCTTCGGCCTCTCGCTGCTGTCGCCCGACGCCCTGGAGGGCCAGGCCTTCGTGGTGATCCGGGTCACCGACGACGGCCCCGGCATCGCCCGCCAGCACCTGCCGCGCCTCTCCGAGCGATTCTACCGCGTCGAGGGGCAGCGCAGCGGCGGCACGGGCCTGGGCCTCGCCATCGTCAAGCACGTGGTCAATCGCCACCGCGGCGGCCTCACGGTCGAGAGCGCCGAGGGCGAGGGCAGCACGTTCAGCGTCTATCTTCCGGTCGCGCCTGTGGGGGCGTCTCAAGCCTGACTGTCACAAAACTGTCTCGCGACCGCATTAGTTTGCAGCGCAACAGCGAGGGCCTGAGTGACACGTTCCTATCAGTCTGAGTTACGGCAACTGGTCGCCGAGGTCATCCGCATGGGCGGCCTCGCCGAGGCTCAGGTGGTGGACGCGGTCGACGCCGTCGTGCGCCGCGACGTGCCGCTGGCGCAGGCCCTGATCATCCGCGACCTGCGCCTCGACACCCTCCAGACCGAGGTCGAGCAACGGGCCCTGGACCTGATCGAGCGGCATCGCCCCGCCGACGTCGACCTGCGCCGCGCCATTTCGACCCTGAAGCTGGCCATGAACCTCGAGCGCTGCGGCGACCTGGCGCGCAACATCGCCAAGCGCAGCCTGGTGCTGTCGGCCGGCGAGCCGCTGCTGCCGCTGACCGGCGCCATCGAGCGCATGGGCCGTCTCGTCTCGGCCCGCCTGCGCGAGGTGCTGGACGCCTACGCCGCCGGCGACGTGGAGCCCGCGCTCGACGTCTGGCGCCGCGACGGCGAAGTCGACGAACACTACGAGAGCCTGTTCCGCGAACTGCTGGCCCTGATGCAGAACCATCCCGGTTCGGTCGCCGCCGGCGCGCACCTGCTCTTCGTGGCCAAGAACCTTGAACGCATCGGCGACCACGCGACCAACATCGCCGAGATCGTTCACTTCCAGATGACCGGCCGCGAGCTCATCGGCGAGCGGCCCAAGGTGAGCCTGCCCGAGGTGGAGGGGCTGAAGTCGTGACGCCATACGTACTGGTCGTCGAGGATGAGGACGCGCTCGCGACCCTGCTCGACTACAACCTGATGAAGGAAGGCTTCCGCGTGGAGCGCGCCGCCGACGGCGAGGAGGCGCTCCTGCGGGTGTCGGAGGAGCCGCCGGACCTGGTGGTCCTCGACTGGATGCTGCCCAAGGTGTCCGGCGTCGAGGTCTGCCGCCAGCTGCGCGCCGGCGCCGAGACGCGCCGCACGCCGGTCCTGATGCTCACGGCCCGCGGCGAGGAGACGGACAAGGTCCGTGGCCTCGACACCGGCGCCGACGACTATCTGGTCAAGCCGTTCTCCATGAGCGAGCTGGTGGCCCGCATCCGCGCCCTGCTGCGCCGTGCCCGCCCCGAACTGGTCGAGGAGCGGCTGGAGTACGCTGACCTGATGCTGGATCGCGGTCGTCACCGCGTCACCCGCAATGGCAAGGACGTGCACCTCGGCCCCACCGAGTACCGCCTGCTGGACTTCCTGATGCAGCGGCCGGGCCGGGTGTTCAGCCGCGAGCGCCTGCTCGATGCGGTCTGGGGCGCCAACACCTACGTCGAGGTCCGCACCGTGGACGTTCACGTGGGCCGCCTGCGCAAGGCCCTGCGTCAGCCGGGCTCCGCCGACCTGATCCGCACCGTCCGCTCCGCCGGCTACGCCCTCGACGTCGAAGGGTAGGGGGCGGCCGGCTGCCCGCGGCGGCGCGACCGCTCGCCGCGTGCGCGCCCTGCGTCACGCCCCTGTCACGGACTCCTCGTAACCGAACCTCGCTCGCTGTTTTGGGGGACCGCGATGTCCGAGGCCGATCCGACCGTCCGCTGCCGCGCGGCGTTCATCTCCGATATCCACCTGGGCACCAAGGGGTGCCAGGCCGAGCTCCTGCTGGAGTTCATCCGCGAGCTGGAGTGCGAGACGCTCTACCTCGTCGGTGACATCATCGACGGCTGGAAGATGAAGGGCGGCGGCTGGCATTGGCCCCAGGCCCACAACGACGTGGTGCAGAAGATCCTGCGCCTGGCCCGCAAAGGCGTCCGCGTCGTCTACGTCCCCGGCAACCACGACGAGGTCGTGCGTGACTTCTGCGGCGTCCACTTCGGCGGCGTCATCGTGGCCCGTGACGCGATCCACGAAGCCGCCGATGGGAAACGCTACCTGGTCACCCATGGCGACGAGTTCGACGGTGTGGTGCAGAACGCCCGCTGGCTGGCCTTCCTCGGCGACTGGAGCTACCGGGCGCTGATCTCGCTCAACACCCAGTTCAACCGCGTGCGCCGGATGATGGGCCTCGGCTACTGGAGCCTCTCGGCCTACCTGAAGCACAAGGTGAAGGACGCCGTGGCCTTCATCGACAAGTTCGAGACCGTGATGGCCGACGAGGCCCGGCGCCGGGGCGTCGCGGGCGTGATCTGCGGCCACATCCACAAGGCCGAGATGCGCGAGCTGGACGGCGTGATGTATCTCAACGACGGGGACTGGGTGGAGAGCTGCACGGCGCTGGTCGAGGGCTTCGACGGCCAGTTCCGCATCGTCCACTGGCTGGAGGAGCGCAAGGCGATGGTCTCGGCGCCGATCCCGTTCCCGAAGCCGCTGGCGGCCTAGAACGGCCAACTCCGGCCGCGGCCAAAAAGATGGCCGCGACCGGGGGGCGGTCGCGGCCTTGCGGCCATCGGGGCTGGCCGACCGAAGAGATACGCGAGGGGTTTACTGATCCCGACCTTAGCCGGGCTCCGTGTCGCCCCAGTGACGTTAGAACGACACCTGCATCCGGCCCGCGACCGCGTCATAGTCCTGGCCGATGTCGCCACCGGTGGCGTTCAGCCGCTCGATGTCCACGTGCTGGTAGTCCAGCATCAGGCGGATGGTCGGGTTCAGGTACCAGTTGGCGCCGAAGCTGATGATCTTCTGCTCGCCGCCGCGCACCGCGCCCAGGACCGGCGCCCCGGCCGAGCCCGCCCGGTAGTTCAGGTTGGTCACCGAATAGCGCCCGGCCACCTCGATCGCGCCCCAGGCCCCGGTCGAGGGGCTGAAGTTGTAGGTCGGCTTCGGCGCGTCGAAGCGGGACTCGGCGGCGTTGTACGGCCGGTTCTCGCCGGTCAGCACCCAGGCCGCCTGCACGTACCAGCCGCCGAACTTCGGGTCGGGCGGCGTTGCCGCGCCGGTGTTGCGGCGGTCGATGTCATAGCGGAACCACTCGCCCTCGATCAGGACCGGCCCCGCGCCGAAGCCGCCTTCCAGGCCCAGCACGGTGATGTGCCGCGCGTCGATGGCGCCCGTGTCGATCAGGCGCGTGCCGTCGATGCGCAGTTCCGGCCGGTCGCGCAGCTGGGCCGCATAGCGCGGTGTCGCCGCCGGCCCCGCGTCGTTCGGGTGGATCACGTACTGATAGTTGACCCCCAGGTGCGCCTGCCAGCTCGGACCGCTGAACGGCGCCAGCACCGCGCGGCCGATCCAGCCGGTCTGTTCGTCGAAGGTCTGGGCCGCCAGGATCGTGTTGCCCGTCACGGCGGTGGAGAAGAACCAGCGGCTGGCGAGGCCGGAATCGCCGCCCCCGAAGCTGCCGTTGCCCATGACCTGCAGGGCCACGCGGCTGTCGCCGGCGGCCACGTTGCGCGCGATCTCGGCCGGGGCAGGGCGCTCCATGAGCGGCATCTGGCTGGTGGAGACGGCGGCCGCCAGGCCGATGTTTGGCTCGAACGCGCCGACCTTGATGCGGAAGGGGCGCAGGGCCGTGTAGGTCAGCGCCGCCTCGTACAGGCGGCCGGACTCCTCGGCGCCCGACCCGCCGAACTCGTAGATGAACGAGTAGTCGAAGTCGGTGAACAGCTTGCCGTCCACGCCCAGGCGGGCGCGGCGGAAGTTGGTGCCTTCGCCCAGGTCGCGGCCCGGCACGCTGGCGGCCAGGTCGCCGTCCTGGAAGTACTTACCGGCGTCCAGCATCACGATGGCGCGGACGTTGGCGGTGAAGCGGCCGTCGTTGGTGGCGAAGGTCGGCTTGCCGTTGGCGAGCGTCACGTTCACCGCGGTCGGCGCGGGTGGCAGCTTCAGGGTGGCGATCTCGCTGTCCGAGGCCTCCTGGGCGGTCTTCAACTCGGCGAGCTGGCCGGCCATGGCGTCGAGCTGCGCCTGCATGGCGGTGATCCGCGCGTCGGCCTGTGCGCCGGTGCGCATGGCGTTCAGCTCGGCGCGCATCGCGTCCAGCTGGGCCTGCATCGATTGGAGTTTGGCCGTGTCGGCCGGGGCTGCCAGCGCCGCCGGAGCGGCGCCGCATAGGAGTAAGGCGGCAAGGCTTGCGCCTCGCCACGCCGCGAGGCGGCGCGAACGGATGGTCGCCATGTCAGGGTTCTCTCTCTCAACCGCCTGGCGGCAGTCGGGCGCGGGTCTAGGCCGTGAGTGTGACGATTGCGCAAAGGACACATGACAATGGAGTGACAGTGACGCCCGTCATGGAACTGACGTCAGAGTGTCGCGGAACAGTGACGCGTGAGCCCTAAATCCCGCCTCGGACGGCGCAGCCTGCGCCGGATGAGAGAGAGCTCCCCATGTTCAAACGCTGTGTGGCGGCCCTGGCGGCCGTCGCGGCCCTGGCCGGCTCGGCCCAGGCCGCCGACATCTCCGGCGCCGGCGCGACCTTCCCCGCGCCGCTCTACGCCAAGTGGGCCGAGGGCTATCGCGCCCAGAGCGGCGACCGCCTCAACTACCAGGCCATCGGCTCCGGCGGCGGCATCCGCCAGATCACCGCTGGCACGGTCGACTTCGGCGCCACCGACAAGCCGCTGAAGCCCGACGACCTGGCTGCCAGCGGCTTCGCCATGTTCCCGACGGTCATGGGCGGCGTGGTGCCGGTGGTGAACGTGCCGGGCCTGAAGTCGGGTCAGCTCAAGCTCACCGGCGCCCTGACCGCCGACATCTTCCGCGGCGTGGTCAAGAAGTGGAACGACCCACTGATCGCCAAGTACAATCCGGGCCTCACGCTGCCGAACCTGCCGATCACGGTGGTCCACCGTTCGGACGGCTCGGGCACCACGTTCCTCTTCACCACCTATCTCGCCATGAAGGCGCCGCGCTGGGCCAGCGAGGTCGGCGCGAACGACGCGGTGAAGTGGCCGGTCGGCCTGGGCGGCAAGGGCAACGACGGCGTCGCCGCCTATGTGAAGCAGACCCCGGGCGCCATCGGCTACGTTGAGTACGCCTTCGCCAAGCAGAACGGCCTGACCTACACCCTGCTGCAGAACAAGGCGGGCAGCTACGTGGCCCCCGCCGCCGCCAACTTCGCCGCCGCCGCGGCCAACGCCAACTGGAAGGCCGCGCCGGGCTTCTACCTGCTGCTGCTCGACCAGCCGGGCGCCGAGGCCTGGCCGATCACCGGCGCCACCTTCATCCTGGTGCGCACCCGGCAGGAAGACGCCGCCAAGGGCCGCGAGGTGCTGTCCTTCTTCGACTGGGCCTACAAGAACGGCGACGCCTCGGCCCAGCAGCTCGATTACCTGCCGATGCCGGCCGCGGTGAAGGACATGGTCCGCAAGTCCTGGACCAAGGTCGTCGGTCCCGACGGCAAGCCCGTCTATCGCTGACTAGAACGCCCGGTCCGCCAGCCTCGCCGCGCCATAGAACAGCGCGGCGATCAGGCCCGAGGCGGGCAGGGTGACCACCCACGCCCACACGATCCGGCCGGCCACGTTCCAGCGCACGGCCGACACGCGCCGCGAGGCGCCGACGCCGACGATGGCGCCGGTGATCGTGTGGGTGGTGGAGATCGGCACCCCGATGTGGGTGGCCAGGAAGATCGTGATCGCGCCGCCCGTCTCGGCGCAGAAGCCCTGCTGGGGCGACAGGCGGGTGATCTTCGAGCCCATGGTGTGCACGATCCGCCAGCCGCCGAAGAGGGTGCCCAGCCCCAGCGCCGCCTGGCACGAGATCACCACCCAGAACGGGACGTGGAACTCGGGGCCGAGCTGGCCGTGCGAGTAGAGCAGCACCGCGATGATGCCCATGGTCTTCTGGGCGTCGTTGCCGCCGTGGCCCAGCGAGAACAGCGCCGCCGAGACCAGCTGCAGCTTGCGGAATGTCGAGTCGGCGAAGGCCGGCGTCGCCTTCACGAAGAGCCAGGTGACCGTGAACACCAGCACCAGGGCCAGGGCGAAGCCCAGGGTCGGTGAGACCACGATCCCGGCCACCGTCTTCAGCACGCCGCTCCAGACCACCCCGTCGAAGCCCGCCTTGGCGATGCCCGCGCCCAGCAGGCCGCCGATCAGCGCGTGCGACGAGGAGGAGGGGATGCCGGCCAGCCAGGTGATGACGTTCCAGCTGATCGCGCCGCCCAGGGCGCCGAAGATCACCGCGTCCGAGATGATGTCGGCGCTGATGATCCCCTTGCCGACCGTGTTCGCCACGTGCAGCCCGAAGAACAGGAAGGCGATGAAGTTGAAGAAGGCGGCCCAGGCCACCGCGATGCGCGGCGACAGCACCCGCGTCGACACCACCGTGGCGATCGAGTTCGCCGCGTCGTGCAGGCCGTTCAGGAAGTCGAACGCCAGCGCGACCCCGATCAGGAAGATGAGCAGCCAGCCGGCCGAGAGCAGGTCCATGGCCGCCTAGAGGTGCTCGATCAGCACGCCGCTGATCCGGTTGGCCACGTCCTCGAACCGGTCCACCACCTTCTCCAGGTGGTCGTAGATCTCGGCGCCGATGATGTATCCCATCGGGTCGGTCTTCCCCACGTCGCGATACAGGGCCGCGATGCCGGCGTCGTAGAGGTGGTCCGACTCCTCCTCCAGCTTCGTCACCAGGTCGGTGATCTCGTTGAGGCGGGTCGAGTTGGCCTTCATGGTCCGCAGCAGCGGCACGGCCTCGGCGATCAGGTCTGCGGTCTTCACGATCACCTCGCCCAGCCGCAGCATGTCGGGCTGGAAGGTCCGCTGTTCGAACAGCGCGGTGACCTTGGCGGTCTTGTGCATCTGGTCGATGGCGTCGTCCATCGAGCTGATCAGGTCGATGATGTCGGCGCGGTCGAAGGGCGTGATGAACGTCCGCCGGACCAGCAGCATCACCTCGCGGGTGATCTCGTCGGCGTCGTTCTCGTGCTTCGCCACGTCGGCGCAGTGCTGCGGCGTTTCAGCGCCCCCCTCGAGCAGGCGATGCAGCGAGCCGGCGCCGGCGCACAGCGTCTGCGCGTGGCGCTCGAACAGGTCGAAGAACCGGCCCTCCTTGGGCATAAGGGCCTGGAACCAGTTCACGGACGACCTCTTCGGGTGAGTTGGGTAGGATCGGCGGGCCTCATACAGCGATCCGGCCTCGGCGTCATCGAACTGTCGTAAAAGCTTTGCGACACTGTCACACGCCCCGCGTAGAGCGGCCTCCAAGATCTCTCCCATGGAGGTGGGTGTGCTCCGGAAAATTCTCATCGGCGTGGCGGCCTGCGTGGCCCTGACCGCGTGCAGCAACAACAGCGACAAGGCGGCCGACGGAAAGGCCGCCGCGGCCAGCGTCCAGATCTCTGGCGCGGGCGCGACGTTCCCCGCGCCGCTCTACGCCAAGTGGGCCGAGGCCCAGAAGGCCGAGACGGGCCTGGCCCTGAACTATCAGGCCATCGGCTCGGGCGGCGGCATCAAGCAGATCAAGGCCAAGACCGTGGCCTTCGGCGCCAGCGACAAGCCGCTGAAGCCCGAGGAACTGGAGGCCGACGGCCTGGCCCAGTTCCCGACCGTCATCGGCGGCGTCGTGCCGATCGTGAACCTGCCGGGCGTCACCCCGGGCCAGCTCAAGCTGAGCGGCCCGCTGCTGGCCGACATCTTCCTCGGCACGGTGAAGAAGTGGAACGACCCGGCGATCGCCAAGGTCAATCCGGGCGTCACCCTGCCGAACCTGCCCATCACCGTCGTCCACCGTTCGGACGGCTCGGGCACGACCTTCCTCTTCACCAGCTACCTGACCGCCGCGGCGCCTCAGTGGGCCAAGGTCGGCGCCAGCGACGCGGTCGCCTGGCCGACCGGGCAGGGCGGCAAGGGCAATGACGGCGTGTCGGGCTACGTGAAGCAGACCCCGGGCGCCATCGGCTATGTGGAGTACGCCTTCGCCAAGCAGAACAGCCTGGCCCACGCCAGCCTGCAGAACTCGGCCGGCGCGTTCGTCGAGCCCACCGCCGAATCCTTCGCGGCCGCCGCCAGCGGCGCCGACTGGACCAAGGCCCCCGGCTTCTACCTGCTGCTGATCAACCAGCCCGGCCAGAACGCCTGGCCGATCACCGGCGCCACCTTCATCCTCGTGCACAAGGCCCAGGCCGACGCCGCGTCGGGCAAGGCGGTGCTGAGCTTCGTCGACTGGGCCTACGCCAAGGGCGACACGGCGGCCAACGATCTGGCCTATGTGCCGCTGCCGGCCGACCTGAAGCAGCTCGTCCGCGCCTCCTGGTCGACCATCGTCGGCCCGGACGGCAAGCCGGTCTTCACCCCGGCCGCCCAATGACCGCCGTCGCCGAAGCTGGCGCGCAACCCCGGGCCGCCCGGGGCGCCGCCCTCGACCGGGTGTTCGAAGCGCTCTGCTTCGGCGCGGCCACCTTCCTGCTGACGGCGCTGGGGGGGCTCGTGGTCTCCCTCGCCATCGGCGGCTGGCCGGCCTTCGAGCGGTTCGGCTTCGCCTTCTTCACCAGCGCCACCTGGGATCCGGTGCAGGAGGTCTATGGCGCCGCCGGCGCCGTGGCCGGCACCCTGGTCACCGCCAGTCTGGCGCTGCTCTTCGCCCTGCCGCTGGCCTTCGGGATCGCGATCTTCCTGGTCGAGCTGTGCCCGCCGGTGCTGCGCCGCACGATCGGCACCGCCGTCGAGCTGCTCGCCGGCATTCCCTCGATCGTCTACGGCATGTGGGGCCTCTTCGTGTTCGCCCCCTGGTTCGCCAAGCACATCCAGATGCCCATCATGATGTCGGCCGAGCCCGGCACCATCTGGGAGACCATCACCACCGGCGTTCCGAACGGCGCGGGCATCCTCTCGGCCTCGGTCATCCTGGCCATCATGATCCTGCCGTTCATCGCCGCGACCATGCGCGAGCTGCTGCTGACCATCCCGGCGCAGGTGCGCGAGAGCGCCTACGGCCTGGGCTCGACCACTTTCGAGGTGATCCGCAACGTCAGCCTGCCGTTCGTCCGCACCGGCGCCATCGGCGCGGTGATGCTGGGCCTCGGCCGCGCCCTGGGCGAGACGATGGCCGTCACCTTCATCATCGGCAACGCCCACGGCTTCCCGACCTCGATCTTCGCCTCGGGCTCGACCATCGCCTCGACCATCGCCAACGAGTTCGCCGAGGCCACGGGCGAGGCGCACACCTCGTCGCTGATCGCCCTCGGCCTCGTGCTCTTCCTGATCACCTTCGCGGTCCTGGCCCTGGCCCGGCTGCTCATCGGACGGCAGGCCCACGCATGACCCGAGCCGGTTCCCCGCGCCTGTCGCGCCGCATCTACGAGGGCGCGTTCCTCGGCTTCTGCTGGGCCGCCACCGGCCTCGCCATCGTGGCCCTCGCGGCGATCCTCTGGTCGCTGGTCAGCCAGGGCGTCGCCGGCCTGGACGCGAACGTCTTCACCAAGTCCACGCCCGCGCCGGGCTCGGAGGGCGGCCTGCTGAACGCCATCCTCGGCTCGTTGATGATGTGCGTGGTCGCCATGCTGGGCGCCGTGGCCGTCGGCGTCCTCGCCGGCACCTGGCTGGCCGAGTACGCCCGCGACAGCCGCTACGGCAAGGTGGTGCGCTTCCTCAACGACGTGCTGCTCTCGGCGCCGTCCATCCTGGTCGGCCTGTTCGTCTACGAGATCCTGGTGGCCCCGCTGAAGGGCTTCTCGGGCTTCGCCGGCGCGGTGGCCCTCGGCCTGATCGCCGCGCCCGTCATCACCCGCACCACCGAGGACGTCCTGCGGCTGCAGCCGGTCTCGCTGCGCGAGGCCAGCGTCGCGCTCGGCGCCCCCGTCTGGCGCACCATCCTGGCGGTGATCTGGAAGTCGGCCCAGGGCGGCATGCTCACCGGCGCGCTGCTGGCCTTCGCCCGCATCAGCGGCGAGACCGCGCCGCTGCTGTTCACGGCCCTGAACAACCAGTTCCTCAGCCTCGACCTCACCAAGCCCACCGCCAACCTGCCGGTGGTGATCTTCAACTTCGCGCTGTCGGCCTACGACGACTGGCGCCGCCTGGCCTGGGCCGGCGCGCTGCTGATCGCCGCCACCGTCCTGACGGTCACCGTCGCCGCCCGACTGCTCGCCCGGGAGCCCCGCCGCTCATGAACGTCCAGCTCGAATCCCCGCCGGAGACGGCGATCCTGGATCTGCCGTCCGAGACGGTGAAGCTCCAGGTCAGGAACCTGAACTTCTTCTACGGACAGAAGCAGTCGCTGTTCGACGTCAGCGTCGGCTTCGCCGCCAACGCGGTCACCGCGCTGATCGGCCCGTCCGGCTGCGGCAAGTCCACCCTGCTGCGCACCCTGAACCGCATCTACAGCCTGTATCCGGGCCAGAAGGCCACCGGTCAGGTGCTGCTGGACGGCGAGGACGTGCTGGGCGCGCGGGTCGACGTGGCGGCGCTCCGCGCCCGCGTCGGCATGGTGTTCCAGAAGCCGACCCCGTTCCCGATGTCGATCTTCGACAACGTGGCCTACGGCGTGCGTCTCTACGAAAAGCTGGGCAAGGCCGACCTCGCGGCCCGCGTGGAGGAGTCCCTCCGCCGCGCCGCCCTCTGGGACGAGGTGAAGGACAAGCTGCGCGAGTCGGGCCTCAGCCTCTCGGGCGGCCAGCAACAGCGCCTGTGCGTGGCGCGCGGCATCGCGGTGCGCCCGGAGGTCCTGCTGCTCGACGAGCCGGCCTCGGCGCTCGATCCGATCTCCACGGCCCGCCTGGAAGAGACGATCGCCGAGCTGAAGCGCGACTACACGATCGTCATCGTCACGCACAACATGGGCCAGGCCGCGCGCCTGTCGGACCACACCGGCTTCATGTACCTGGGCAAGCTGGTGGAATTCGGCGAGACCGAGCAGGTCTTCACCAACCCGGTCACCACCCGGGCCCGCGACTACATCACCGGCCGGTTCGGCTAGGGGAGGGCGCCTTGGACCACACGATCACCGCCATCGACGCCGACCTGCAGGCCCTGACCCGCGACGTCTCGGCCATGGGCGACCTGGCCGTCGCCCAGGTGCGCGCCTCCATCGACGTCTTCCTGGCGCACGACCTCGCCACCGCCGCCAAGGTGGTGCGCGGCGACGACGCCCTCGACCTGCAGGACGCCGAGATCGAGAAGCGCGCCGTGCGCTTCATCGCCCTGCGCCAGCCGGTGGCCGACGACCTTCGGCGCACCATCGCGGCCATGAAGATCGCCATGCAGCTCGAACGCTGCGGCGACCTCGCCAAGAACATCGGCAAGCGCGTCGGCCGCATGGCCAGCGCCGCCCCCGCCGCCCAGGCCGCGCCGATCGGCGAACTGGGCCGCCTGGTCACCGAACGCCTCGCCGCCGTGGTCGAGGCCTATCGCTCGGACGATTCCCAGGGCGCCTACGCGGTCTGGCTGAAGGACACCGACATCGACGAGCGCCACGAGGCCAGCCTGCGCGAGATCGTCGCCGGCATGGTGGCCGACCCGGCGACCGTGGGCGACGGGGCGCACCTGCTGTTCATCGCCAAGAACCTCGAGCGCATCGGCGACCACGCGACCAACATCGCCGAGCTGGTCCACTACCAGATCACCGGCCAGGAACTGGACAACCGCCCGAAGCTCTAGAGGCCGGGTCGCTTCAGGGGCGATCGCGCCCGCTTCGCCGCCTGCAAATCCGGTCCGACCGCAAAACGGGACGCGGGTCAGCGCCTGCGTCTTGCGCCGAGCCGCCCCGCGCCGTCTGCTCGCGCCGCGAGTCGAGCACGGAGGCGCGTATGTCCAAACTCCAGATGGCCCAGGCGGATCGGCGCCGTTTCCTCACCGGTGCGGCGGCGCTCGGGGGCTTCGGCCTGCTGGGCGGTTGCGCGACGGCCGGCTCGACCCCGCCCAAGCCGGGCTTTCGGCCCGCGCCGCTGCTGGCGCCGGTCAGGGCCAGCCTGGACCGCCTGACCCACATCAGCGTCTGCCTGCGGCCGTTCCGCGCCGCCGGGCCGCGCATGGACGCCGAGACCGTGGGCGACAAGCTGGTGGTCCACAACTACGGGCATGGCGGCAGCGGCTGGTCCCTGTCCTGGGGCTCGGGCGTCATGGCGGTGAAGACCGCCTTCGCCGACGGGGTGAAGGACGTGGCGGTGATCGGCTGCGGGGCTCTGGGCCTCACCGCCGCCACCATCGCCCAGCGCGCCGGCGCGCGGGTCACGATCTACGCGAAGGAACAGATCCTCGAGACGCGCTCGGCCCGCGCCACCGGCGTCTGGTCGCCCGACAGCCGGATCGGTCTCGCCGACGCCGTCGACCCCGGCTTCCCCGCGCGCTGGGAGGAGATGGCGCGCACCTCGTTCCGCATGCATCAGCAGTACGTCGGGCTCGCGGACGCGCCCGTCGAGTGGACCGAACGCTACATTCTCTCCGACGCGCCCATGGGCGGCAGCGGTGGCGGCGAGGAGGGGTTGAGGTTCGCCGGCTACGGCCAGCGCATCCTGGACCTTTCGCCCAGGTCGCAGCCCCTGGAACCGGGCCAGCATCCGTTCGCCACCCGCTTCGCGCGCCGCCATTCGCTGCCGATGTTCAACGTCACCGAGTACGCCCGGACGCTGACGGCCGACTTCCTGCGCGCCGGCGGCCGCATGGAGACCGTGGAGTTCCACAGCCCCGCCGATCTGGGCCGGCTGAAGGAGAAGGTGGTCATCGACTGCACCGGCTATGGGGCCCGGGCGCTCTGGAAGGATGACAGCGTGGTTCCGGTGCGCGGCCAGCTCGCCTGGTTGATCCCGCAGCCCGAGGTGACCTACGGCCTAGTCTTCCAGGGCGTGGGCGTCGTCTCGCGCCGCGATGGCCTCATCATCCAGGCCAACGGGTCCAGTGACATGTTCGGCTACAACGACCCCAAGGAGATGCCGGACCGCGGGGAGGCCGAACGCGCCATCGCCACGGTGGCCGAGCTGTTCGCCCGCAAACCGGCCTAGCGGTCCTCGATGTCGAAGCGGATGGTCCAGGTCAGGCCCTCGGACCGGTAGTCGGTCTCCACCTGCGGGCGCGCCTTGCGGCTCATGCCCCGGGCCAGAAGCCGGGCGCCGAAGCCCTCGGCGCGCGGCGGCGTGACCGGCGGTCCGCCGCTCTCCCGCCAGGTCAGCTCCAGGCGCTCCGCGCTGAGCCGACGCCAGCGCACCTCGACGCAGCCGTCGGCGTTCGACAGCGCGCCGTGCTTGATGGCGTTGGTGCCCAGCTCGTGCAGGCAAAGGGCCAGGTCCACCACGACGTCGCGGCGGATCTCGACCTCGGGGCCGTCCAGCGCCAGCCGGCGCAGTTCCTCGCCCAGGAAGGGCTCGACGATGCGCCGGACGAGGTCAGTGAGCGGCAGCGTGGCCTCGGCCCCCTGGTCCAGCACGTTCTGCGCCCGGCTCAGGGCCACCAGGCGGTCGGTGAAGGCGGCCTTGAAGTCGGGACTGTTCCCGCTCGCCCGGAAGGTCTGCGCGGCCAGCGACTGCACGATGGCCAGCATGTTCTTCACCCGGTGGTGCAGTTCCAGGACCAGCAGATGCTCCTGGCTGTGGGCGGTCTCCAGGTCCCGGACCGTGCTTTCGAGCATGTCGCACAGCCAAAGGACCACGCCGCCCGACGCGAGGAAGGCCGCCGCGCCGATCCAGTCGGCGGCGTGAGGGCTGAACGCGCCGACCGGCGGCACCACGAAGTAGATCACCGCGAAGGGCGCCGCGAGCAGGAAGACCAGTCCGGCGGGCCGCCCGCCCAGCAGGCTCGCCACCAGCATCAAGGGGAAGGCGGTGACGTAGGGCACGCCCGCGCCGATCAGCGGGTTCATCGCCAGCCGCAGGACGATCGCCAGCGCCAGGCAAGCTACGCCGATGGCCAGCTGCCGCGAGAGGGCGCGGGGTTGGCCGGCGACGCGCCTGCGGATGAAGTCGTTCACGTGCCCCCCGGCCGACGCGGTCTGACGTCTGGTCTCGCGCAACCTATCCGGGTTACGCGAACTCGCCTATATGCACGATGCTGCGACGGGCTACGACGGCCCACTGGCGCGCCATTCTGGCCCCAGTCCGGACGGTGGGTCAGAGCGTCCTCGCAAGAACGCTCTCCCGTCGCAGCGCCTACTGCTGCTGTTGCTGCATCTGGTGCAGGCGCTGTTGCTGCTCATAGGCCGCGCCCGGGCCGCTGCGACGGCCGGGCGGTCCGCCCCGGCTGGCCGGTCGCGAGACGCGCAGGAACTCCGGCTCGCTGATCGCCGCCCGGGCCTTGCGCACGGACACGCCCACCGCCAGCAGGCTCTCGGCCTCGCCCTTGTAGACGCCCCGCGACGGCGGCACGTCGGAATAGTCCCGGCCCACCGCGCAGGCGATGTGCCGCTCGGTGGCCACCGTGTTGTTGGTCGGATCGAATCCGATCCAGCGCAGGCTGGGCAGGAAGGCCTCGACCCAGGCATGGGTCGCGTCCGGGTCCGAGCGGTCGCCGTGCTTGCGGTCGGTGAAGAGATAGCCCGAGACGTATCGCGCGGGCACGCCCCATGAGCGAAGGATCGCCAGCATCACGTGGACGAAGTCCTGGCAGACCCCCTTGCGGGCGTTCAGCACGTCGTCGATCGGGCTGTCGGCGCGGGTGACCCCGGCCTCGTAGCCGAACGACTGGTAGATGGCGGTGTTCAGCGCCTTCAGCGCCGTCAGCGGGTCGCGCCGCCGCAGGTCCTCGAGGTCGTGCTCCGCCATGTAGGCGTGCAGCAGCTCGGTCTCGCGGGCGAAGCCGTGCGGGTGCAGGAAGTCGAAGCACTCCCCGCGCAGGAAGTCCGACCGCAGCCGGTCCCATTCGCCCATGTCCAGCTGGTCGGGCAAGGGGGCGGGCGCCTGGGTCTCCACCGCGGCCCGCGCCGTGATGGTCAGCTTGTCGTGCGGCTGGGGCACGTCGAAGTGATAGACGGCGTTGCCGAAGCTGTCGGCGTACGAGAACACCTGGGTCGGCGGATCGATGTCCAGGTCGAAGCTGACCAGCCGCTGGCGCGTGCTGCGCTGCGGCTGCATCCACACCTCCATGACGCTTTCGCGCACCGGGACGGCGTACTGGTACTGGGTGACGTGGCGGACCTCGAGCAGCATGTCTGGGGTTCCTAGGCCGGAAGCCGGTCTTCGAGGGGATAGGCCACGAAGGCGTCGTAGAGACTACGGTGGATGGCGGCGCACTCGTCCAGCACCGTCTTCAGGAACTCGCTGGCGCCCTGGGCCTCCAGCTCGTCCATGTCGGCGTACTGCAGGCGCGCGCGCAGGCGGCCCGCCAGGCGGTCGGGGCCGACCCGCCCCGCCAGGCCCGCGTGCCGGATGATCGCCGCCAGGTGCTGCTCGATCTGCTGCGTGCAGAACCGGATCGAGCGCGGGAAATCCTCGTCCAGCATCAGGAACTGCAGGATGAACCGCGGCTGCATCTCGGCGGTGTAGACCCGCAGGTACGGCTCCAGCGCGCAGCCCATGCGCAGGACGTTGGTCAGGGCGAAGTGGTCGCGGATCGGCCGCCGCCGCTGGCCCTCGCCGAACACCACCTCCAGCAGCGCGCCGATCAGCTGCGCCCGCTCCAGGTAGACGCCCAGCAGCAGGAAGCTCCAGCCCTCGCCGTGGCTCATGGTGGCGTCGCCGGCGCCCTTGAACAGGTGCAGGTCGGCGATGATCTCGTGCAGATAGGCCTGCGAGCTGTCCTCGAACGCCCGCTTGGCCTCGGGCCCGTTCATCCGCAGGTAGATGAGGTTCAGCCGCTCCCAGGTCTCGGTGGTGATCTGGTCGCGCACCTGGCGGGCGTTCTCGCGCGCCCGGGCGATGGACGAGTAGATCGAGCCGGGATCGTCGCGGTCCAGCACCAGCGCCTGGGCGGCCGCCAGCGGGTCCTTGGCCTTGGCCGCGTCGGGGTCGCCGACGGCGGCCAGCGCGATCCGCGCCACCTGCGTCGCCGCTTCCGAGCGGTCCAGCGTGGCGTTCAGCATCACCTCGGACAGGCGCGCCATGTGCTCGGCGCGCTCCACGTACCGGCCGATCCAGTAGAGGCTGTCGGCCACCCGAGCGAGCATCATGCGGGCGATCCTCCGCTTGAAACGGCGAGCATCATGAGCGGTCGCCCTTTCCGTCCGACAGGATCCAGGTGTCCTTCGAGCCGCCGCCCTGGCTGGAGTTGACCACCAGCGAGCCCTTCTTCAGCGCCACGCGCGTCAGGGCGCCCGGGGTCACCACGATCTTCTCGCCCGACAGGATGAAGGGGCGCAGGTCCACGTGGCGCGGCTCCACGGCCCCGTCGATCAGGCAGGGCGCCGTCGACAGCTGGATCGTGGGCTGGGCGATGTAGTTCTCGGGGTCGGCGCGCAGGGCCGCGGCGAACTCGTTCTGCTGGGCCTTGGTGGAGTGCGGCCCCACCAGCATCCCGTAGCCGCCCGAGGCGCCCACCGCCTTCACCACCAGCTTGTCCAGATTGGCCAGCACGTGGCTGAGCTGCGCCGGCTCGCGGCACAGATAGGTCTCGATGTTCGGCAGGATCGCGTCCTCGCCCAGGTAGTAGCGGATGATCTCCGGGACGTAGGCATACACCGCCTTGTCGTCGGCGACCCCGGTGCCCGGCGCGTTGCAGATCACCACATTGCCGGCCCGGTAGGCGTTGAAGAGGCCGGCCGCGCCCAGCGAAGAGTCCCGCCGGAAGGTGAGGGGGTCGATGAAGTCGTCGTCCACCCGGCGATAGATCACGTCGATCCGGCGCAGGCCGGTGGTGGTCCGCATGTAGACCATGTTGTCGTGCACCACGAGGTCGCGGCCCTCGACCAGCGGCACGCCCATCAGCCGCGCCAGGTAGGCGTGCTCGTAGTAGGCCGAATTGTAGACCCCGGGGGTCAGCACGGCGACCTGCGGGTTGGGCCGCCAGTCCGCCGCCATGCTCTTCAGCGTGGTGAGCAGCAGATCGGGATAGCGGTCGATGGCCCGCACGCCCGCCGCGCGGAACGTGCCCGGGAACACCCGCTTGGACGCCTCGCGGTTGGCCAGCATGTACGACACGCCGGACGGGACGCGCAGATTGTCCTCCAGCACCGCGAACTCGCCGTTCTCCTGCCGGATCAGGTCCGAGCCGCAGACGTTGGCGTAGGCGTTGTGCGGAACATAGAGGTTCTGCATCTCGCGCCGGTACGACGGCGCCTTCATCACCAGCTCGCGCGGCACCACCCCGTCCATCAGGATCTGCTGCTCGGAGTAGATGTCGGCCAGGAACATGTTCAGCGCGCGCAGGCGCTGCACCAGCCCGGCTTCCACCCGCGCCCATTCGGCGGCGGGGATGATCCGGGGCAGGATGTCGGTGGGGATGATCCGCTCGGTCGAGCTCTCGGCGCCGTAGACGGTGAAGGTGATGCCCTGCAGCAGGAAGAACCGCTCCTGCGTGCGCTGGCGCTCGGCCAGCTCCTCGGGCGTCAGCGTCGCCAGTCGGGAATGCAGCGCCGCGTAATGGGTGCGCACGTCGCCCCCGGGCGAGACCATCTCATCATAGGGCCCTTTCGGGCTCGCGACGTCGATCGATGGCTCGTCCAGCCTGGCGTTCACGGTGGAGTCCACGCCCCCTCAGCCTCACGCAGTAAATCTGTAGGACGCTTACGGCTGGGCCGGAAGCTCGGTGACCAAATTCCCACGGTCGCGGTTGGCTCCCATGCGGCTGCCCACAATTTGGGCGCCGCTGCCCGCAACAGCCGGGTGACAGACTCCGGAGGCGCGGTTACACCCGGGCGAGGGGCGCCTACAGGGAATCTGGCTTGGGACGACTGCTCTATGCCGTCGCCGCCTCGGCGGCCCTCTGCGCGTCCGGCGCCGCCCGCGCGGCTGAGCCCAAGGCCCAGGTCCAGGGCGAGATGGACGGCGAGCTGAAGGCCACCATCCAGCGCGTCGTCGGCGACACCGACCAGCCGATCGAGAACCGGTTCGAAGCCCGCCGCCGGGCCCGCGCCGCCGCCGAGGACGCCATCGCCGCCCTGCGGTCCGAGGGCTACTATGCCTACAACGTCAGCCCCGAGGTCAGCGAGACCGACCCGCCGCGCCCGATCGTGCAGATCGCCCCCGGGCCGCGCTTCCTGGTCGGCGAGGCGGCGATCGCCTGGCAGGGCGCCGCGCCCGATCCCGACACCGAGGCGGCCGCCCGAAAGGCGATGGACCTGAAGCCCGGCACGCCCGGCCGCGCCGTCGACGTCATCGCCGCCGAGGGGCGGGTGATCGCGGCGGTCCAGAAGCGCGGCTACGCCGACGTCTCCGCCGAGCCGCGCGACGTGGTGGTCGACCACGCCGACCACTCGGTGCGTCCCACCTACAAGATCGCCGCCGGCCAGCTCGTGCGCCTGGACGGCCTCGACATCACCGCGGCGGGCCGCACCAGGCCCGCCTGGCTGCGCCACCTCGCCCCGTGGGACTCCGGCGACCGTTACGACCCCGAGGACGTGGCCGAGCTGGAGCGGCGCATCCTCGACACCGGCGTCTACGACTCGGTCACCGTGGCGCTCTCGCCGCCGGACAAGACCACCGCCGAGGGCCTGCGCCCGGTGGTCGTCAGCCTGGCCGAGCGCAAGCCGCGCACCATCGAGGGCGGCGCCAGCTACGCCACCCGCGACGGCTTCGGCGTCAACGCCCGCTGGACCCACTACAACCGCTTCGGGCGGGCCGACACCTCGTCGCTCTACGGCCAGTACTCCGACCGGGACACCCGCGCCGAGGTCACCGTCTCGCTGCCGCACTGGCGGCGCGCCCAGCAGACGCTGCGCATGAACGCCTCGGTCTACATGGTCGAGACCGACGCCTACGACGAGGACGGCTTCGGCGTCGCCGCCGACATCACCCGCCGCTATGGCCGCACCTCCTACGTCACGGTCGGCGGCTCGGTCGACGCCACCCGCACCAAGGAGATCACGGCCGGCACGCTCAGCACCCTGGGCCGCGACCTCGTCACCGTGGCGGGGCTGGGCGATGTGCTGCTGGACCGCTCGAACGACCCGCTGAACCCGACCTCGGGCTGGCGGCTGTCGGCGCGGCTGGAGCCGACCATGATCCTCGGCGACACCAACCTGCCGTACCTGCGGGCGGTGACGCAGGGGACCTACTACCAGCCACTCGACAAACAGGCCCGCACCGTGGTCGCCGGCCGGGTGCGGGTCGGCCGCATCATCAACGGCACGGTCGGTCAGATCCCGGCCTCGCAGCGCTTCTACGCCGGCGGCGGCGGCTCGGTGCGCGGCTTCCCCTATCAGGCGGTCGGCCCGCGGCTGGAGGACAACACGCCGCGCGGCGGCGTCTCGCTGCTGGAGACCTCCGTGGAGGTGCGGCGCGAGCTGACCCAGAAGTGGGGCGTGGCGCTCTTCGTCGACGCCGGCGCGGTGGGCTCGTCCAGCGTGGTCGACCTCGGCGACATGGCGGCCGGCGCGGGCGTCGGCATCCGCTACAACCTCGGCTTCGCCCCCATCCGCATTGACGTGGCCACGCCCGTCATGCGCCGTCGCGGCGAGGCGGCGTTCCAGGTCTACCTCAGCATCGGTCAGAGCTTTTGAGCGAGGACGGCGACATCCCGCCGGTCTCGGAGCCCGAGGCCGAGGCCGAGGTGGTCGCGGCCCGCGTCCGCCGTCGCTTTCCGCGCGCGGTGCTGGCGATCCTGATCACCATCGTGGTCACCCTGGGCGCGGTGGTGGCCGTCACCCGCTACGGCGTGCTGGTCCCCCAGGTCCGCCTGCTGATCGAGGCGCGCACCGACGGCCTCAAGCTGGGCCGCATCGGCCAGCTCCGGCTGGAGGGGATCAGCGGCGACATCTGGCGCGACGCCCGGGTCCGCCGCCTGACCATTCGCGACGAGAAGGGCGTCTGGCTCGAAGCCAATAATGTCCATATCACCTGGAGTTACGGAGAACTCCTGAGGCGAAGGTTCGAGGCCGGGCTGATCGAGGCCCAGACCGTCCGCGTCATCCGCCGGCCCGCCCTCGGGCCCAAGGGCAAGGATCGCGGCCTGCCGCTCAGTTTCCATATCGAGAAGCTGAAGACCCGGCTGATCCTGGAGCCCGCCTTCGCCCAGACCCGGGGCGTCTACGACCTCTCGGGCCTGCTGCACATCGAGCGGACCGGCGGCCAGAGCGGCCGGCTGGCGGCCGCCAGCGTCCTGCATCCCGGCGACCGCCTGGACGTCGACTTCGCCCTTACCAAGGCCGGTCCGTTGCGCATCGCCGCCGACGGGGTCGAGGCGCGGGGCGGGGCCATCGCGGGCGCCCTCGGTCTGCCGGCGGATCAGCCGTTCCGCCTGGACGTCCGCGCCGACGGCACGGTCTCGAAGGGCCGCTTCAACGCCGTCGCCCGCACCGGCGCGCTCACCCCGCTCTTCGCCCAGGGAGCCTGGGCGCCGGAGGGCGGCCAGGCCGGCGGTCGCGTCCAGCTGGATGCTTCCACCCTCACCGCCGCCGTCGGCCAGCGGATCGGCCGCGAGGTGATCTTCGGCCTGGCGGGGCGCAAGGCCGGTGAAGGCGTCTACGCACTCGACCTGACCCTTCGCTCCGAGGCCCTGACGGTCCACGGCTGGGGGCCGGGCGACCTCGGCAAGCGCAAGCTCACCCGTGTCCAGGTCGACGCCCGCGCCCCGTCGCTGGCCCGTATCCTCGGCGCGGGGCCACAGGTGGGCGCGGCCCAGGTCAAGGGCGCGATCACCGCCGACCGGGGCGACTGGCGGTTCGAGGGCTCGGGCGCCGTGGCCGACCTGGTGCTGGGCTCCGGATACCGCCTGCGCGGCGTCTCGGGCCCGTTCAGGCTGGCGCGCGAGAAGGACGTCGTCTCGCTCGACGCCAGGCTGGCCGGCGCGGGCGGGCAGGGGCAGGGCGTGGTCGCCACCCTGCTGGGCGGCGCGCCCAACGCCCATCTCGACGGCCAACGGCTCGCCAACGGTCAGCTCCTGGTTCGTCGCCTCGACCTGACGGGGCGGGGCCTGAAGGTCACGGCCAGCGGCGGCCGCAACCTGCTGGGCGGGGTGAACCTCAAGGGGCAGGCCCAGATCTCCAACCTCGCCGAGGCCCGGCTGGGCGCCCAGGGCGGCGCCACCGTCGACGTCGAGGCGTCCCAGCCGCGCGCGGGCGCCGGCTGGGCGTTCCGCCTCGACGCGAAGGGCCAGCGGTTCGCCGTCGGCATGGCCGAGCTGGACCGCCTGATGGGGCCGCAGCCGCGCCTCCAGGCCCAGGCCGCCTGGGCCGACGGCCGCCTGGTGGTCAGCAAGGCCACCCTGAACGGCGCGGCGCTCGACGCCACCGCCGCGGGGTCGATGGAGCGCGATCGGCGCCTCGCCTTCAAGGCCGACTGGAACGCCACCGGCCCCTTCCGCGCCGGGCCGGTGGAGATCACCGGCAAGGCGCGCGGCACAGGCGCGGTCTCCGGGCCCGCCGCCTCGCCGCGCATCGATCTGGCCGCCGATATCGAACAGATCGACGTTCCGCGGCTGCCGCTGAAGGACGCCAGGCTGGCCCTCGTCTTCCAGCGTCAGGCCGACGGCTCCAGCGGCTCGGTCTCCCTCACCGCCGCCAGCCAGTACGGCCCGGCCCGCGCCGCCTCCGACTTCCGCTTCCCGCGTGGGGGCGTCGACCTCACGGACCTGTCGCTCGACGCGGGCGGGGTGAAGGCGCAGGGCAGTCTCTCTCTCCGACGCAACACACCCTCCGCCGCCGACCTGACCCTGGACATCGGCCGCGGCGCCTTCCTCGACGCGGGCCGCATCGCCGGCACGGCGAAGATCACCGACGCGCCCGGCGGGCCGCGCGCGGTCTTGAACCTCACCGCCGACAACGCCCGGGCGGCGGGATCGGCGGTGGCCGTCCGCTCGGCCCGGCTCACCGCCGACGGGCCGCTCGACCGCTTGCCCTACGCCGCCGAGGCGCGCGGCGCGTCCGAGCGTGGCGCCTGGACCCTGAACGGGCAGGGGGTGCTCGACGCCCAGGACCCCGGCTATCTGCTCACCTTCGACGGCCGGGGCGCGATCGGCGGTCAGGAGCTGCGCACCACCGAAGCGGCCAGCTTCCGGTTCGGCGGCTCCGAACAGTCCGCGCGCCTGCGCCTGGCCGGCGCCAACAACGCCCGGCTCGACCTCGACGCCCTGCTGCGCGGCGAGACCTCCACCGTCGACGCCCGGCTCGCGAACCTGGGCCTCACCCTCTTCAACGCCGACCTCGACGGTCAGGTCGACGCCACGCTCAGCCTGCGCGGCGAGGGTAGCCGCCTCGACGGCGTGGTCGACGCCCAGCTCGCCGATGCGCGCGGACGCGGCACGCCCGCGGTCGAAGGCGTCGACGGCAGCTTCAAGGGGCGGCTGGCCGACGACACCCTGACGCTCGACGTGGCGACCACCAACGAACAGGGTCTGCGGGCCAACGCCAACCTCGTCCTGCCCGCCGAGGCCTCGGCCAAGCCGTTCCGGGTCGCCATCGCCCGCCAACGCCCCATGCGCGGCCGCTTCTTCGCCGAGGGCGAGGTCAAGCCGCTGTGGGAGCTGTTCGTCGGCGGCGAGCGCTCGCTGGCCGGCTTCGTCCACACCGAGGGCACGATCTCGGGCACGTTGGCCGACCCGCGCGCCTCGGGCCAGATCACCGTCGATCGGGGACGCTTCGACGAGGGCGCCACCGGCCTGTCGCTGCGCGATGTCACCCTGAAGGCCAGCTTCACCGAGGATGTGGTCAACGTCAGCGAGGCGCGCGGCGTCGACGGACACGGGGGTTCGGTCAATGGCCAGGGCCAGATGAGCCTGGAACGCGACGGCGTCTCCAGCTTCCGCCTGAACCTCAGCCGCTTCCGCCTGATCGACAACGAGATGGCCACCGCCTCGGCCAGCGGCCAGGCGACCATTCGCCGGGCCAATGACGGCAAGGCCACCATCGCCGGCGACCTCACCATCGACGAGGCCGAGGTGGCCGCCGATCCGCCGACCCCCACCGGCGTGGTGGCGATGGACGTGCGCGAGATCAACCGGCCCGAGGATCTCGTCTCCTCGATCCCGCCGCGGGCCGTCCGCCGGGGCGACGGCTGGGCGCTGGACGTCAAGCTGCGCGCGCCGCGCCGGATCTTCCTGCGTGGCCGGGGCCTCGACGTGGAGCTGTCCCTCGACGCCCACGTGGGCGGCACGACGGCCCGGCCTGATCTCACCGGCACGGCCCGGGTGGTGCGCGGCGACTATGAGTTCGCCGGCAAGCGCTTCGAGTTCGACGACCGCAGCGTGGTCTACCTCTCCACCCGTCCGGCCAACATCCGCCTGCAACTGGACGCCGTGCGCGAGGACCCTTCGCTCACGGTCACCGTCCGCATCCGCGGCACGGCCGAGCGGCCGGAGATCACCCTGGTCTCTTCGCCCAGCCTCCCGAACGACGAGGTGCTGGCCAAGGTGCTGTTCGAGCGCTCGGCCTCCCAGCTGTCGGCGGTGGAGGCGGCGCAGCTCGCCTCGGCCCTCTCGGCCCTGTCGGGCGGCGGCGGGCTGGACGTGATCGGAAACCTGCGCAGCTTCGCCGGCCTCGACCGCCTGGCCTTCGGCGGCGACGACCAGTCGGGCGTCACGGTCTCGGGCGGCAAGTACCTGACCGACGACGTCTATCTCGAACTCACCGGCGGCGGCCGCGAGGGCCCCTCGGCCCAGGTCGAGTGGCGCATCCGCAAGAACCTCTCGATCCTCTCGCGCATCGCCGGCCAGGCCGGCAACCGCCTCGCGGTCCGCTGGCGCAAGGACTACTGAGCGCGCCGGCTCCTGGGAGCGCTGACGCCTCCTCGCCCCCCGCGAAGCGAGAGGGGAGAGGAGGCGCCAACGTCCGAAACGGGCCCCGTCATCGCCGCACACCCGACCGCTCAGCCCCTGGGCGCCCTGCGCCGATCCCACAGCCGCCGCGCGCATCGCCTTTCGCCGGTCGTCGAATCCCGTCCACAACAGCGGCCCTCAGCAGTTCGGGGGCGCGCGTGGTCGACATCGACGAGATCTATGACGCCGCCTTCGACCGCAGCCTTTTCCAGGGGCTGCTGCGCAAGATCCTCGCGGCCATGGGGGCCCAGTCGGGCCTGCTGGGCTGGATCGACATGCAGAGCCAGGCCCGCTTCGAGGTCGAGTTCGGCAACGATCCCGCCTTCCTGCAGAGCTACGCCGAGACCTACGGCCAGCACGATGTCCTCCGGCCCGAGCTGGCCGGGGCGGACGAAGGCGTGGTCATGCACGTCTACGACCGGCTGCAGGACGCCGCGATCCGCGACAGCGTCTTCTACCGGGAGTGGCTGGCCCCCCAGGGCATCGTCGACAACCTGGCGGTCAACCTGATCAAGCGCGACGGCATGTTCGCGCCGATGGCCATCGTCCGCACGGGCGATGCGCCGCCCTTCGACGCGGCCGACAAGGCGCGCCTCGAGGCCCTGGTCCCGCACCTGCGCCGCGCCGTCTACATGCAGAGCCGCCTGATCCACCAGGCCAACCTGGTCAGCGGTTATCAGCGGATCACCAGCGGCGCGCGCAACGGCCTCGTCCTGCTGGACGACGGCCTGCGGGTGCTCGACGTGGACCGCACGACCCAGGCCCTGGCCGGGGTGCGCCTCGACCAGCCGCTGGGGGCGGGCGCCGCCGAGCGCGCGATCGCCGCCGCGATCCAGGGCGGCGCGCCGGTCGCGGTTCAGACCCTGCGCGGGCAGGGCGAGCACGTGACCCTGCTGTGCGTGGCCCAGCCGCTCGAACGCGACCCCTTCGGCGACTTCGCCGCCGGGCCTGGCGTCGCCCACGCGGTCCATGTCCTGCGGGTGGACGAGGCGGCCAACATCGCCTTCCCCAGCATGGCCGCCCACTACGGCCTGACCCCCACCGAGCAGAAGGTGATGGCCGACGCCTTCGCCCACGCCGACCTGACCGAACTGGGCGACCGCCTGGGCATGGGCCGGGCCACGGCCCGCACCCACCTGCACCGCATCTATGACAAGACCGGCGTCGACGGCTTCGCCGGCCTCTGCCTCCTGGCCCACCGGTTCGCCCTGCCGGTCTGACGCGCCGCCGGGTGAGACGGACGGTTTAAGCCCCGGGGTAAACAGATGATGGACGCTGCCATCCCGAGATCGCCTTAGCCCTGTCTGCGGGAGCGCCCGCGAGCGGCGCCGGGCTTGTGGGGTCTCGAGTATGAAAAGCGTTCTGTTCGCCGCCGCCGTCCTGGCCGTGGCGTCGCCGGCGATGGCCGACGTCACCTTCACCGACACCGTGATGGATCCGGCCAACTATGCCGTCACGACCTACGCGAACGTCGGGACGGTGGTCGACCACGCCACCTTCGACGCCTCGCGCGGCGACTCCCTGATCACGCGCGCCTTCGGCTCCTACTTCCTGTTGCAGCAGGAGACGGCCCCGCGCTTTCAGTTCCTCAACAGCAGCTTCGTCTACGATCCCACGGTCGACGGCGTGATCGCGTCGATCGACGCGGCGCTGGAGCAGACCGTCCGCGCGGCGCTGGAGAACATGCCCTTCGCCATCGATCAGACGCCGCAGATGCGTGTGCTGGCGGAGCAGGGCGGGGTTCTCTACGAGGCGTTCGTCGCCTCGCAGAACAGCTTCGCCGGAGGTGGCTGGACGATCGCCTCGGTGACCGGCCTGGTCGCCTCGGATTTCAAGGTGTTCGATCCGGCCAACCCGTGGGCGCCGCTGACCGGCGGCGGGCTCGACTTCGCGGGCGGCGCGATCACCTTCGGCTTCGAACTCGCGCATCGGCCGCTGGGGGCGAGCTCGGGGCCCGGCGCGATGTCGGCCTTCAGCGAGTATTTCGCGGAGAACTTCGTCCTGACCGTCCGCAGCGCGGCGGTCGTTGATCCCGGCGCGATCCCCGAGCCGGCGACCTGGGCGATGCTGATCCTCGGCTTCGGCTGTGTGGGCTCGATGGTCCGCCGCCGCCGGAGCGCCTTCGCCTAGTAGAGCTCGGCCTTGTAGTTGGCGGCCAGACCCTTGGCGACGAGGCCTCGGTTGGCCGCCAGCCGCAGCATCACCGCCTGGACCCCCTTGGTCTTGTTGAGCTTGAGGTGCGCCACCAGCGTGGCCGCCGGATCGACCTTCGACGCAGCGTGTGCGTGGCGCCAAGGGGTGGCGCGCTCCAGGGCCGGGCTGGAGCGAAGGTCGGCCGAAACGTCGTGGATCACGGTGGCGAGAAGGGGTGTCTTGCCGTCCACGACGAAGCTCGCGCGCAGCTCCTCGTCGGTGGTCATGGCCGCCCGACCGCGCAGCTCCAGCACCGTCGATGCGCCCGGCGCCACGCACAGGGCCGCCACGCGCGGCTCCTCCAGGATGTTGCGATAGCCGAAGGCCAGCCGGTTGCCCGGCCGCTCGGCCAGCACCGCCCCGTCGTCGCGCCAGCGGATCAGCAGGTCGGCGGGGTCGCCCTTGGGGCTGATGTCGATCCGGCCCGAGGCGTCCATGGTCGCCAGAGCCAGGAACCGGGTGGCCGCCAGGAACGCCGGCGCGTCCGTGGGCGCCGCGCCCGCCGCCGCCCCCGTCCAGAAGTCCGAGCGGATCAGCGCCTTGGCGCAGTGGACGAAGCACTCCTCGACGCCGATCTCGACCTGGCCGTCGCGCACCGCCGCGACCCGTCCGTTGGCCCGCAGCGTCTCGCCGATGCCGGGGATCAGGAACAGCACGCCCGCGCCCATGCCCGCCTCCGGCGCCGTCGCCAGGTCCAGGCTTTCCAGCGGGATCGCCAGGGTCGTCGGGCCGGTCCGCCGGGCGAATCCCGCCGCGCCGCCGGCCAGGCCGACCCGGGGGCCATCCGCCGCGCCCAGGCCCACGAAGGCGAGGGGCGCCTCGGCGATCCAGGCCGCCGCCGCGGCGTCCAGATGGTCGATGATCTTCATCTTCACCGGCGTCGGCGCGGCGCCGATGCAGGCTTCCAGTTCGGCGATCGAGGTGATGGCGTGCGTCATGGTCGGGGGACTGTCGTCCACATGCGAACCGTTCGCAAGAACCCTAGTGCGCGGACGTCTTCTTCGGGATCAGGTGCAGCGCCGCCACGATCAGCCCGCCCACCACGATCCCGACCACCGCCGAGAACAGCGCGTGGGCTATCCAGCTCACCGCGCCGCTGGCCACCGGGACCTGGCCGGCCCAGTGGGCGAAGGCGTCCGCCCACACCGGAACCGGGGTGAAATGGAACTCGTGCAGCCCGTGCACGATGATCCCGCCGCCGACCCACAGCATCGCCGCCGTGCCGATCACCCCCAGGCCCGACAGCACGTGCGGCATGGCCTTCACCATGCCCCGGCCCAGGCCCTGGCTGGCCGCCGAGCTGCGCTTCGACAGGTGCAGGCCGATGTCGTCCATCTTCACGATCAGCCCGACCACGCCATAGACGCCCACGGTGATCAGCAGCGCCACCAGCGCCAGCGCCGCGGCGCGCACGCCCAGGCTGAGGTCGGCCACCTCGGCCAGCGAGATCGCCATGATCTCGCCCGAGAGGATGAAGTCGGTGCGGATCGCGCCCGCCACCTTCTGCTTCTCCAGCTCGGCCGAGCTCAGCGCCAGCTCGTCGGGCTCGTCGGCCTCGTCGTGGCCGGCCACCACCTCGAAGATCTTCTCGGCCGCCTCGAAGCAGAGATAGGCGCCGCCCACCATCAGCAGCGGCGTCACCGCCCACGGCGCGAACGCGCTCAGCAGCAGCGCGCCCGGCAGCAGGAACAGGAACTTGTTGCGCAGCGACCCCAGCGCGATCTTCCAGACGATCGGCAGCTCGCGGTCGGGGGTGAAACCCACCGCGTACTTCGGCGTCACCGCCGCGTCGTCCACCACCACGCCCACGGCCTTGGAGCTGGCCTTGCCGGCCGCGCCGGTCACGTCGTCCAGCGAGGCCGCCGCGATCTTGGCGATCGCCGCCACGTCGTCGAGCAGCGCGGCGAGTCCCGAAGCCATCCTGAAATCCTGTCCCCTTGGCGGCCGCTACAGCTTGGCCGGCTGTTCCAGCTGGTAGATGGACTCGCCGATCTCATCGAGTTTCTTCGCGAGCAGCGCCTGGGCGTCGGCCAGTCCCTGGTTGTAGAAATGCGGACCCAGCCGTTCGGTGACGAAATCCAGCAGGAAGACCGCGTCGAATCCCTGCACCTCCACGTCCAGTTCGTCTTTCAGATAGCGGCTCAGGGCCCGGGCCAGCGCCTCGCGGGTCTCCTTGGGAAGCTCGATCTTCGGCATGAGGGCACGATGACCGCCAAGCTCTACGGCATCAAGAACTGCGACACGATGAAGAAGGCCTGGACCTGGCTCGACCAGAACGGCGTCGCCTACGACTTCCACGACTACAAGAAGGTCGGCATCGACCGCGCCACCCTGGAAGGCTGGGTGAAGCGCCTGGGCTGGGAGGTGGTGCTGAACCGCGCCGGCACGACCTTCAAGAAGCTGCCCGACGCCGACAAGACCGGCCTCGACGCCGCCAGGGCGGTCGACCTGATGCTGGCCCAGCCCAGCATGATCAAGCGCCCCGTCCTCGCCGTCGGCGACGACCTCTACGTGGGCTTCAAGCCCGACACCTGGGAACAGCTCGCCAACTGACCGGCTGCCCCGCGCCGACGAGGGCGACCCGAAGGGCGAAGGCCGCCCGCCGGGTTCTCGCGCCCGTCTAGGCCAGCAACGCCCCGCGCCGCCGCCGCAGACCCGCGCCGGCCAGGCCGAAGCCGCCGATCATCAGCGCCCAGGTCCCGGGCTCGGGCACGCCGCCCGGGATCGGCGTGCTGCCCACCAGCGCCCCGCTGGCCGAGCCGAACGCGCTGCCGTCCGCCGTCTCGATCCCGTAGGTCGCGGTGTTCAGGAAATCCATCGAGGCGAACACCGGCTGGCCGTTCATCGCGATCCCCACCGAGAAGCTGGTGAAGATGTCGTACGAGGCGCCCGGCGACACATCCAGCGTGCCGCTCAGCAGATGGTAGATCTCCTCGTAGGTCGCCTCGGCCGGGTTGCGCAGCTCGTAGGTCCAGGTCTTCGAGACCAGGGCGCCCGCGTGGTTGAAGAAGTTGTTCGCGGTCGCGCCCGAGCCGGCCTGGAACACCCGGATCGCCCCCACGCCGAACAGCTGCAAGGTGCTGGTGTTGCCCGCCTGGATCGCGTCGGAATCGATGATCCCCTCGATGGCGAAGTTGAACGTCGCCGTCGTGGCTCCGGTGAAGGTCACCGTGTCGCCGAACACCGCGCCGGCCGAGCCGAAGTCGCCGCCCGGCGAGTCCGGCCCGTAGAAGCCCACATAGGCCTTCGCCTTGCCGGTCGAGAGGTCGACGCTGGCCTGCGACGACCCGCCCGCCACGCTGGCGCTGGCCGAGGTCGGCCCGTTGCTCTGGATCCCGCCGTCCTGCTCGGCCCCCAGGCTCGCCACCGCGTTCACGAAATAGGCCGCCTGCGCCGTCCCCGCGAACGCCATCGCCCCCGCCATCGCCGCCGCGCCCAGCACGGCCTTAGCCCTGATCGCCATCTCGCACCCCACTCGTTGCCAACACCACGACGCCACCCAATCCAGGGCCGTCACAGCTCTAGGCGCCGCCACCGCCCGCGATGGGTCACGCCCGCGCGGAGTTTTTTGAGGGGTGAGGGGAGGTGGAGGTTCGACCCGTTGCGGACCTCCGCTTCGTCGCGAATACTCCTGGTGATGACTGATCACCTGCCCGACCGGTCTGGCTGGCTCAACGAGCCCCTCGCCAGCTACCCCGTCGAGCCACCGCTACCCGCGTTCACGGACTTTGAGCAGCGTGCCTTGGAGGACTTGGCGGCGGCGTTCGGGCCGCAAGCCGGCACATTTCGCGAGCAACTTGCAGCGGCCCGTGTCGTGGATCGCGTGAACACCAAAGTCGGGTTCTACACTCGCGTAGTGGTGGATAGATTCCGCTGTCGGCCGCTGCACATCAGGGCGAAGGGGGGGCACTTCGAGGTCGAGGGACTATCACTCGGGATGGGCTTGGTGCTGTGGGAGCACGACGGGTACCTCGCGACCATCGAGGGGTACACCTATGATGACTTGCCGTTGGAAGGGGTCGAACTCGCCAGCCTCGGATATCGCGGGCTCGTCCAACTGGGATAGTTCCGCTCTCGACCCGTTGCTGAAGTTCCTTATCTGGCACCGGGCCAGCACCTTCGAGGCGCCAAAGTTCCCAAGCCCCAGCCGATCAAGGCGGATAAGCCGATCAACGGTCCTCTGAGCTGGCTCCAGCCCGCAAGTAGAACCAGGAAAGCTGCGCCGATCAGGAACGCGCCGGAGAGCGCCGCCAGCGCCTCAATCGTGTTGAGTCGTCTGGGTGGTCGGCGGGACTTGAAGAGCAAGCGAACGAAGACGCCCTCCATGAGCGGTATCGCGCAGCCAATGATGAGCGCGCCCGGGATGACTAGCCACTCCAACTCGTAGCTCCATCGATCTCAGCCAAAGCAAGAGCTTCGTTGTTCGAAGCTAACATCCCGTCCTCATTCCACGCTGCGGCCCTCGGCGAGCGCCCGCGCTCTATAGGCATTGATCCGCTCGACCATGCGCTCCGGTGATCCTGGCCACCCGTTTGGGAGCCCACCTTCGGCCCCCATCAGACGGTTAACTCGGATCAGCGCGGAGTCTTTGCGAGCGCCTGGCGCGAAATTGTAGCCGATCGCCTTTCCGCCTCTCGGGATGCGGTAGACGAACAGCGGGCTTACCTCCCGCCAAAGTATCTGTTTGGGGGACCGGATCAGACCGCCAGCGACCATGAAACCGGTTGGAGCCAGAACCAAGCGTTGCGGCCGAAAGAGCAACCAGGCGAAGACAACGGTGCAGAGCCCGAAGAACGCTCCACCAAACCAAGACTTGTAACTCTCCGCAGCGCCATCACTTGCGATCGCGACGCATATGGCGACGAATCCCAAGCTTATCAGCAGGAAAAGCACGGTCTTCGCACGCGAGGATTTGATTTCTTCGACTTCCATATGACTCGCTCCCCAACCAGCAGAACGTGTGTTGCGATGGTGCCCGGCCGGAGGTCCGCAAGCCACCGATTGTGTTGAAAAAGGCCGGTTGAAGCAGCGCCTTGTGGCTGATTCACTCTCCTGACGGCAGGAGGGTGCGGCGATGATGGGTGATCGGCGGGTCGACCAGGGGGCGCTGTTCTACGAGTT
>JBFMGV010000058.1:0-61407 GCA_040752615.1 Pseudomonadota bacterium
GGGCGACCCGGCGGCTCTTCTCTTTTGGACTTCGTCCGGAGCCGGCCGGACCCGAGGGCCCGGCCGGCGTCGCGGCTTAGAATTCCATGTTCGCGCCGACGAAGAAGAACCGGCCGCGGTTGTCGTACTGCGACGAGCCGGTGCCCGTGCCCGTGTAGACTTCCGGCAGAGCCGGCGGGTACTCGTCGAACAGGTTGATCACGCCCGCGCGGACGCGGATCTGATCGTTCAGCTTGTACGAAGCGCGCAGGTCATGCCGCCAGTAGTCGCCCGTGTAGTACGGGTCGAGCTGGCTGGGCTGGAACGCGTTGTTCGACACCATGGAGTCGATCCAGATCGTGTTCCAGGTGACCGACAGGCGATCGTTCGACCAGCGGATCGAACCGTTGGCCTTCCACTCCGGCGTCGCGTTGTTGATCGTGTTCGCGAGCTGGGTGAACGCCTGGCCGGGCAGGCCCTGCAGCTGGAACTGGTACATCCAGGTGGCGTCGATACGGAACGCGAGGTTGCCGTAGTCCTTGCCCAGCACGTCCTCGGTGCGGAAGCCGTAGGCGATCGAGTAGTCGTAGCCTTCGACCTTCACCTTGGCGACGTTCTGGTTGACCAGTATGACTTCCGACACGCCGCCGACGATGCCGCTGCCGCCGGTGCCGGTCGGGTCACGGATGATCTGCTGGCAGTACTGGTTCGACGCGTACGGCGTGGTCGCATCGTCGTAGCAGAGCTGCTGGAACAGCGTGTTGATCGGGATCGTGCCGACCTGACCGTCGATGTTGTACTTGAAGTAGTCGACCGAGATCTGGAGGTTCGGGACCCAGCGGGGCTGGAGCACGACACCGTACTGGTAGGTGTGAGCGGTTTCCGCACCGAGGTCCGGGTTACCGCCTTGCAGCAGGGCCAGCGACGGACGGCCGGTGCCGAAGTTCGACTGGAAGGTCGCCGAATTCCAGCCCGGGATGGCGGCGGCGCAGGTGACGCGGCGAGCGGCCTGCTGGGCCGCGGTGGCGCCCCGGAACACGGCCGCGTCGCAGGGATCGCTGGCGGCGGTGGTGAAGTTGCGGCTCTGCGGCGAGAACAGCTCGATGATGTTCGGCGCGCGCACGGCGGTCGATTCCGACAGGCGGAAGCGGACGTCCTTCACCGGCGACCAGTTCAGGCCGATCCGGTACTGGTCGGTGCCACCGATCGTCGAGTAGTCCGACACGCGGCCGGCGGCTTCGAACGACAGCTCTTCAGCGAACGGCACGTCCTTCAGGATCGGAACGCGGATTTCGCCGTAGGCTTCCTTCACGTTGTACTCGCCTTCGCGGGTGCCGATCGCGTTGAAGAACAGCGCGCCGGAAGCGCCGAGGGCGTCCTGCTCGAAGAAGCTGGTTTCCTTGCGGTACTCGAAGCCGAACGCGACGCCGACGGGGCCGGCGGGCAGTTCGAACAGGTCGGTCGAGAAGTTCAGGCCGGCGACGGTCTGCGTGATCTTCTGGTCCGTGACCGACTGGGCGTTGGTCCACAGGATCGCTTCACGCGAGGCGCCGTTGACCAGGTCCCAGGGGGTGCAGCCGGCGGCGCGGGCGGCCGCGTCGCGGCAGACCACTTGGCCGTTCAGCATCACCGCGTCGGTGGCTTGCTGGACGCGAGCGACGTTCGGCACGTTGTACGAGATCGTCGAGCCGTCGAGACGCGAGTACTGGACGTAGCTGTCCATATCGACCTTGCGGCCGAAGGTTTCCCACGAACCCTGGATGCCGCCCGCGATGCGATACTGCTCGCGCTCGGTCTTCACGTCGCGGCCGCCGAACTCCTGCCAGAACTTGCCGACCTGGGCGGTCGAGCCTTGGGTCAGGGTCTTGCCGGCGGCGAGCCATTCCGTGCGCAGCGCGGCGGCGGTGGAGCCGGCGCCGTTCAGGTAGGCGTTGTCGCCACGCAGGACGACCGGCATCGTGCCGCCGCCCGCGGCCGACGAGAACGCCGGCTGGAAGATGCCGTAGCCCGAGACCTTCACGTAGGAAGCGTCCAGGAAGGCCTTGAAGGTGTCGGTGATCTTGTAGTCGACGTAGGTGCGCAGAACGCCGCGGTTACCCTTGCCTTGCAGGGCGTTGTAGACGCCGCTGTAGAACAGGGCCTCGTCCTGACAGGTCGGCTGCACCGTGGCGGTGGCGCAGGCGTTCGACAGGCGAACCACGTTGGTCGGGTTGCGGTAGTCGAGGGTCACGGCGCGGGCCGTGCCGATCACGTTGCCGCCGACCAGTTGGAAGGTGGCGTACGGCGCGGTGTTGGCGCGGCTGTTCGGCAGGACGTCCTGCACGGTCACGCCGGCCGCGGTGTTGCGGCGGATGCCCGGGAACAGTTCGTCCCGGTCCTTCTGCATGATCTTGTCGATGCTGGCGTATTCACCGCCGACCAGCACGTTCAGGCGGTCGTCGAAGAACTTCTTGCCCCAGTTGAAGCCGGCGCGGAATTCCTCGCCGTCACCCTCGCCGGAAATACCGCCTTGGATGTCGACCTCGAGGCCTTCCTGTTCCTTCTTCATGATGAAGTTGACGACGCCCGAGATGGCTTCCGAGCCGTACACGGCCGAGACGCCGCCCGGCACGGTGTCGATGCGGTCAACCATCAGCGACGGGATGGTGTTCAGGTCGACGGCCGGCGACGAGGCGTCCGAGAACGGCAGACGACGGCCGTCCATCAGCACCAGGGTGCGCGTCGGGCCCAGGCCGCGGATGTCGGCGCGGGTCTGACCGGCCAGGTACAGCGTACCCGACGAGTTCTGCTGGTTGGTGGCCGGGTTGATCGACGGCTGCTCGAGCAGGATGTCGCCGATCGAGGTGTTGCCCGATTCACGGATCGCTTCGGCCGTGACGACCGAGACCGGCTGGGGCGAGGAGAAGGTGTCGCGGCGGATGCGCGAGCCCGTGACGACGATTTCGCCGACGTCGACGGATTCGCCGCCGGTTTGAGCCTGAGCATAGGAAGGGACAGCCATCAGGCTGACCGTTGCGGCGGACGCGAGCAGCGCGCCTCGGAGCATCGTGTTCATCTCAACTTTCATTCTGCGGCCCCCCGGCCTGGAAATGAGTGGGGTGGGCGCGCCGGTCTGTCGCCGACGCTTGCCCTTCCAGATGCGCGAACCTCCCTGACCGCCGCCGTCGTCGACGGCGATGTCCCCTTGGCGCACTCACCTGATAGGTGGCCGGAAGCTGTCACGCACCCGACATGCGAGCAACGAAAAGCCGCCACACTCGCGACGAACGGTCGGGGATCATTACGATTTTCTCATGATGTGCGGACTTTCAGCCACACATCTGCCTTCACGGGGCAGGATTTCTCCCGCCGCCCGGCAACAAAGCGGTAATGTTGGTTAAGCTATGCGCCGCAACGCGTCGGCCAGGGCCTCGACCGTGTCGAGTCGCGTCGCCCAAGAGCACATGAACCGCACGGAACCATCCAGGAAGCGGTAGGCGAACCAGCCGCCATGGTGCAGCTTGGAGAGCTGTTCGTCGTCCATCTCGACGAAGACGGCGTTGGCCTCGACCGGATGGCGAACCGGAAACGGCATGAGTTCGGCCAGCCGGCGGGCCATGGCGTTGGCGTGGGCGGCGTGTCGCGCCATCGCGCCGTCCTCCAGCATCCCGATGAACGGCGCGGCGTAGAATCGGCCCTTGGAGGGCAGTTGGCCGCCCTGCTTCAGCCGCGCGTCGAAACGGCGAGCCAGCTGGCGATCGAAGATGACCACGGCCTCGGTCGGCGGCATGCCGGCCTTGGTGCCGCCCAGCACGAGGATATCGACGCCCAGGCCGGCGATCGCCTTCGGGTCGAACCCGGCCGCGATGGCGTTGGCGAGCCGCGCGCCGTCCAGGTGGACGCCATGGCCCTTGGCCTTCACCGGGGCGATCAGCTGGGCGACCTCCGCCGCCGTGTAGACCGTGCCGTACTCGGTGGCGTTGGTGATCGAGAGCGCCGCCGGCGACTGGCGGTGCGAGACGTCCGGCGCGTCCAGCGGCGCGGCGAGGCTGGCCGGGTCGATCTTGCCCGAGGCGCCCGGAAGGCCGATCAGGCCCAGGCCGTGACCGAAGAAGCCCGGGGCGCCGGTCTCGTCGGTGCAGATGTGCGCGTGCTCGTGCGCCAGAACCGCCTCGAAAGGCCGGCAGAGCGCGCCGAGCGCCACCGCGTTGGCCGCCGTGCCCGAGGCCACGAACCGCACCTCTGCGTCGGCGTCCAGCAACGCCCGGACCAGGTCGGCGGCGCGGGCGGTGACGTGGTCGGTCCCGTAGCCGGACGCGAAGCCCTCGTTCGCCGCGGCCAGCGCCGCCATCGCCTCAGGCGTGGCGGGCGCGGTGTTGTCGGAAGCGAAGTCGTATCGGGCCATGGTTGCGCTTTTGACGCGGCGGCGGCCGCCGGATCAACCGCTAAACCTCGCGACCCCAGGCGCGCACCTCGTCGACGTAGAGATCCGGCTCCTCCATCGCCGCGAAGTGACCACCCCGCGCCATCTCGTTCCAGCGGACGATGTTGTAGGCGCGTTCGGCGAAGCTGCGGGGCGGGGCGCTGTAGAGCGGCTCGCCCGGGAAGTTGGCGAAGGCGGTGGGCGTCTCCACGCGCTCGCCCGGCTCGAACGCAACGCCGCCTTCCTCGAGCAGGCCGCGATAGTACCAGGCGCCGGTCGCGAAGCTGTCGGTCATCACATAGATCATGATGTTGGTGAGCAGCTTGTCCTTGCCGTAGGCCTCATCCAGCGACGTCTTCGACAGGTCCGACCAGTCGTGGAAGCGCTCGGCGATCCAGGCGGCCTGGCCGACCGGATTTCCCGCCGCCATCCAGGCGATCGACTGCGGCTTGGAGGCCTGCAGGCGGAAGTAGGCGCCCATTACCTCCATCGCTCCGGCCTGGCGCGCCGCCCAGGCAGCCTCGGCCTCGCCCTGCGGTCCGCCGTGCGGCCGGAAGCCCAGCATGTTGAGGTGGATCGCCCGGGCGCTGGCCCGATGGTTTCGGCCGAGCCAGGACGTGACCATCGCCCCCCAGTCGCCGCCCTGGGCGAGGTAGGTGGAATAGCCCAGCACCTGCGTCATCAGGGTGTCGAACAGCCGCGCCGTGGTGCGCTGGCCGATCGGGCGCGCCGGCTTCGACGAGAAGCCGAAGCCGGGCAGGGAGGGGATGACCAGGTCGAAGGCGTCGGCCGGATCGCCGCCGGATCGCGAGGGGAAGGCCAGCTTCTCGATCGCGCCCCAGAACTCGTAGTGCGAGCCGGGCCAGCCGTGGGTGATCAGCAGCGGTCGCTTGCCGCCCGCCTCGCCCACGACGTGCAGGAAGTGGATGTCGTAGTCCTCGACCCGGGCGGTGAACTGCGGGAAGCGGTTGAGGTCCGCCACGGCGGCGCGCCAGTCGTAGCCGTCGGCCCAGTGGGCGCAGAGGTCGCGCAGCCAGGCCTCGTCGGTCCCGTAGGCCCAACCGTCGGGGACGGCGGGAGCCGGCGGCCAGGGGTAGGCGCGGACCCGCGCCAGCACCGCCTCGACCTCGGCCTCGGTCCAGCGAACCTCGAACGGCTTGATCCCAGTCACCCGCGTCTCCCCTTGTTTGGGCGACTCTCGCAGGTTTCCGCGCACGGCGGTCAAGCGCCGGGCTTCAGGCCCTTGGCCAGGGTGGCGCTGATCTGGTGATGCAGGTCCTTGGCGGTGCCGGTCGGCAGCTTGCCGGCCATCTCGAGCACCACCACCCCGTGGGTCGCGGCCCAGAACATCTCGCCGATCTGCTCGGGGTCGCCGGCCATCTCGCCGGCCGCGATCTGATCCTTCACCCAGGCGGTCTGGGTCTCGTGGGCGCGCCGTCCCGCCTCGACCAGCTCGGGATAGCTCTCGTCCATCGGCTGGTTCATGTCGAACATCAGCTTGTAGGTGTGCGGGTGCTCGAAGGCGAAGCGGACATAGGCGTCGCCCACCGCCGCCGCCTTGGCCCGGGCGCTGGCCGCGCCGGCGCGCGCCTTCTCCAACGCCTCGGCGAACTGGTTGAAGCCGTTGGTCCGCACCGCCGCCAGGATGTCGTCCTTGTCCTTGAAGTAGCGATAGGGAGTCATCGGCGAGACCCCCAGCGCCGAGGCGAGCTGGCGCATGGTCACCGCATCGGGGCCCTTCTCCGCGAACAGCTTTTCGGCGGCCGCGCAGAGGCGTTCGCGGAAGTCTGCGACATCGGTATCGGTCAGGACGCGCGGCATTCGACTCGCTGATTTCCAAAAGGGCTTGCCAAGGGCTACCGCCTGGCTCATGAATTTACAACGTAAGTTACAAAAGACCAGGGAGGAACGGTCATGGATGGCGATGCGCGCATCAATCCGTATCTGGCGGGCAATTTCGCGCCGGTGCGCTCGGAAGACGATTTCGACCTGAAGGTGACGGGGGAGATCCCCGCGGGCCTGCGCGGGGCGCTGTTCCGCATCGGCCCGAATCCGCAGTTCGAGCCCCGCGACGCGAACCACCACTGGTTCGCCGGCGACGGCATGGTGCACGGCTTCTATGTGGCCGACGGCAAGGTCAGCTATCGCAACCGGTATGTCCGCACGCCGAAGTGGGAGCTGGAGCACGAGCATGGCCGCTCGCTGTTCGGCACCTTCGGCAACCCGATGACCACCGATCCCCTGGCCATGGGCAACGAGGGCGGCGTCGCCAACACCAACATCGTCTGGCACGCGGGCAAGCTGCTGGCGCTGGAGGAAGGCCATCACCCCTTCGCCATGGACCCGCGCACCCTCGACTCGAAGGGCTATGACCGCGAGTTCAAGGGCAAGGTGACGGCCCACCCGAAGATCGACCCCAAGACCGGCGAGATGCTCTGGTTCGCCTACAACGTCGGCCAGATGCCGTTCTCGAAGGGCGTCAGCTACGGGATCACCGCCGCGGACGGCAGCCTGGTGCGTCGCCAGGAGTTCGAGGCCCCGTTCTCGTGCATGGTCCACGACTTCATGGTCACCCAGAACCATGTGCTGTTCCCGATCCTGCCGCTGACCGGCAGCCTGGAGCGGGCGATGAGCGGCAAGCCGCCCTTCGCGTGGGAGCCGGAGAAGGGCAGCCATGTGGGCGTCATGCGGCGTGACGCCGACGTCTCGACGATCCGCTGGTTCAACACCGAGGCCTGCTACGTCTTCCACCCGCTGAATGCCTGGGAAGAGGGCGACAAGCTCTACTGCGACGTCATGCGCTATGACACCGCGCCGCTGTTCCCGAAGGCCGATGGCTCCCCGGGCGAGAAGGCGGCGGCGCGACTGGTGCGCTGGACGTTCGATCTGGCAGGCGCCTCCGACGCCATCAAGGAGGAGCCGCTGGACGACCTGGACGGCGAGTTCCCCCGCGTCGACCCGCGCGTCGAAACCCTGAAGCATCGTCACGGCTGGTACGCCGCCGATCCGACGTTCAGCGGCACCATCCGCCAGTGCGCCATCGCCCACATGGACTTCGCCACGGGCAAGCGGCAGGTCTACGAACTGAACGGCGGCGACCTGACCTCCGAGCCCGTCTTCGTGCCGCGCTCGGCTGATGCGGCCGAGGGCGACGGCTGGCTCACGGCGGTGATCTGGCGGGCGAGCGAGAACCGTTCGGACCTCGCCATCTTCGACGCCCAGGACGTGGCCAAGGGCCCGATCGGCACGGCCGAAATGCCGCGCCGGATGCCGTTCGGCTTCCACGGCAACTGGGCCAACCTGGACTGACAGCCGCGCGGCCGCCGTTCTCCTCCCCAGTGGGGGAGGGGGGCCGCGGCACGCGGTGGAGGGGGAGCGCCGCAGCCGTCGAGCTTCCGGCTTGCCCCCCTCCATCATGCTGCGCATGGTCCCCCTCCCCCTACGGATGAGGAGGGGGCGAACCATTTCTATGACGATGGCCAGGAGACACATCGCATGACCGGCTGGGACCTGCTCGTCGATCGGACGGACCTGACGAAGACGCAGCTCGCGCCGTCCGATCCGGACGCGCCCCTGGCCGAGGGCGAGGCCCTGCTGGAGGTCGAAAGCTTCGCGCTGACGGCCAACAACGTCACCTATGGCGCGGTGGGCGATCAGATCGGCTACTGGCGCTTCTTTCCCGCGCCGCAGGGCTGGGGGCGGATCCCGGTGTGGGGCTTCGCGCGGGTGGTGCGCTCGAACGCGCCCGATGCGCCAGAGGGGCTGCGGCTCTTCGGCTACTGGCCCATGTCCAGCCACACCGTCGCGCGACTTGAAAAGCGTGGGGCGGGCTATGTGGAGACCTCGGCGCACCGGGCCGAGCTGCCGCCGACCTACAACGCCTATCAGGAAGCCGGGCCCGCGGCGGCCGGTGACGACTGGCGCTCGCTGCTGCGGCCGCTGCTGATGACCAGCTTCCTGCTGGACGACCAGCTCGCCGACGCGCCGCTGAAGACGCTGGTGCTGTCCAGCGCGTCCAGCAAGACCGCCATGGGCCTGGCCTTCCTGGCGCGCCGCCGTGGCGTGAAGGTCGTGGGGCTGACCTCGGCCATCCATGTCGGCGCGTTGAAGAGCTTCGGCCTCTACGACGAGGTCCTGGCCTATGACGCGATCGGCGCGCTGAACGCGGAAGGCCCGGCGGCCTATGTGGACTTCGCCGGTCGCCCCACGGTGACCGCCGACGCCCATGCCGCCCTGCGCGAGGCCCTGACGATCAGTCTGGGCGTCGGCGTCACGCACTGGGAGGCCCTGGCGGGCCCGCGCCCGGCGCCCGTCGGTCCGACGCCGGTGTTCTTCTTCGCTCCGGACCGCATCCGCCAGCGGATGAAGGACTGGGGGCCGGGTGAGCTGGAGTCGCGCTTCGCCACGGCCCTCGACGCCTTCGTGGCGGCCAACCCCTGGCTCAAGCTGCGCCAGCACGACGGGGCCGAGGCCCTGCAGGCGCTGTACGCGGACCTCGTGGCCGGCAAGGTGGCGCCCGACGATGGTCACATTGTCAGGCCCTCGCGGAAATAATCCTGCCATAAAAACTTGTTGCGTAAATACTGGACACCGTCGCGCGGCTAGGGCACAGCTTCCTCACGAGTTCCCCTTGAGGAAGTTTCTATGCCGACTGACAACCTGTCCGTGACCAGCTCGATCGTCGTGACGACCGGCAGCGTGGCCGTGCCGATCAACGCGATCTCGGCCACGATCCCCTCGATCGCCGTGGGCGAGCCCAATCCGGGCCGCGTCCGCGTGGTGACCGGGACCGAGGGCGACGACTCGCTCGTCATCGAGGGCGGCGCGACCGCCATCGGTGGTGGCGGCGCCGACGTCTTCACCCTGGTCTCCAACGGGATCGAGATCGCCACGCCCGAGCGGCTGGGTGTGATCCTGGACTACAACTTCGCCAACGACTCCCTGGACCTGGGCAAGCTGGGTCCGGACGCGGTGATCGTGAACCAATCCGCCATCAAGGGCGGCGCCCGGATCGGCATCGACTACGACGGTGACGGCAAGGAGGACGGCTACGTGCTGGCCTATGCGCCCGGCCCGAACGGCGAGCCGGCGACGATCCTGCCGGAGGACAACGACGGCGGCTTCTCGGTGGAGCCGTTCCCGATGCCCACCGACGACGGCGTGTTCACGATCCTGCCGTTCCCGATGCCGGGCGACGACGGGGTCTTCACGATCCTTCCCTATCCGATGCCGGGTGACGACGGCGTCTTCACCATCCAGCCGTTCCCGATGCCGGGCGACGGTGCGATCACGCTGGGCCAGGTCATGCAGATCGGCGTGGCGGTGAACGCCCTGGATGGCTGGTCGGTCTAAGGAGCGCTGAACTCCAGGACCTGCACCGATGCGGGCGTTGTGGGCGCGAGCAAGAGCCGCGCCTGCAACGTCCCGCGTTCGCAGGGATAGCGCACGGTGGCCGAGGTCGCCGTGTCGGTGACGATGGGCTCGGCGGCGCGGCAGGCGCCCAGCCTGGCCTTCAGGGCGGCGATGTCGGCGTTGCGGTGCGCGGCGTCGCGGTCCAGCAGGACGTTCATGGCCAGCGCGCCGCGCGCGGCCTCCACATCCCCCGCGGCATAGATCCGCGCGGCCGCTTCGGCCATCTGGACCAGCGCCGGGCTGGGCGACGCGGCGCGCAAGGGGAAGGCTCCCGACTTCACCAGCAGGGTGGCGGCGTCGCGCACCACCAGCGAGGCCGGCGCATAGGTCCGATTGGCGAAGGCGAACACCCCCACACCCCTCTGCGGCAGCAGCAACACGTTCGAACCATAGCCCGGCAGGCCGCCCGAATGGCCGAAGTGCTGACCGAGGACACAGTCGGAGTAGGCGATCGTCCCCAGGCCATAGGCGCTGGCCCGATCGCAGCCGGCGGGGTCGGCGCGCCGCTGGACGTTGGCGTAGGTCTGCGGCCGGGCGATCTCGCGGATGCTGGCGCGCTTCAGGATCGGATCGTCCGTCCCGTCGCGCGGCGGCCAGGCGGCGAGTTCCCAGGCGACATAGCGCGCATAGTCGTTGGCGGTGGTCATCAGCCCGCCCATCGCCCCGAAGGCGCCGGGACCGAGCGACGGCTCCTCACGCCACTGGCCGTCTTCCCAGCGATAGCCGATGGCGCGGCGGCCGACCGGGGCCTTCGCCTGGTCGTAGGTGGTGGAGCTCATTCCCAGCGGCTTCAGGAAGCTGGTCTCGACATAGTCGGCGTAGTTGGTCCCGGCGACGTTGGTGACCACTCGCCCGGCGAGGGCGTAGCCGAAGTTCGAGTACTCGAATGCCGTGCCGGTCGTCCGGGAGAAGGGGACGCCGGCGGCGACGAACCGGCTGAAGTCCGGCTCCGCCATGTCCAGCTGGCGGTCGCCCCAAGGGTCGTCGGTGACGAAGCCGGCCGAGTGGCTGAGCAGGTCGCGGACCGTGAGCTTCGGGCTGTCGGTGGTGGGATACTTCCACTTCCCCAGCTCGGGGACATAGCGCTCGGCGGGCGCGTCGAAGGACAGCTTGCCCTCGTCGCGCAGCTTGAGCGCCGCCAGGGCCGTGAAATTCTTGGACATCGAGGCGATGCGGAAGACCGTGTCCGGCGTCACCGGCGCCTTGGTCTGCACGTCTCGCACGCCCAGTGACCGGACATAGGCGAGCTTGCCGTCGACCACGACGCCGAAGACCAGGCCGGGGACGTTTTGCTCGCGCATCCAGGCCTCGAACACCGGATCGACTTGGGCGAAGGCGGCCGCCTGTTGCGCGGTCTGGGCCGAGGCCCCGCCACCCGCGCCGAAGCTCGCCAAGGTGGCCGCCACCGCCACGATCCGTCGCCAGGTCTTCATCGTCACGCCCCATGCCCTTTTCGACGAGATGGCAGCGGCGTGCGACGGACGAAGTCAAGATGAACGTCATTCATGCATTCGGCGAATTTGCATGAAAAATTCTCTCGAATACGAGTTGCGTAAATACTGGACTCTTGCCGGCCTCGCGGGGACATTCACGCCGCGCTGGGGAGCGTTCAGGAGACCTGTGAATGCCAACCTTCGTGGCTGGAACCCCAATTTCCATCAATCCCGGCAGCAGTGAGACCGTGCTGCTTCCGACCAACAGCACCGTGCTGACCTCGACGCCCGTGCTCTTGAGCGTCGGGCCGGCCCTCACCGCGCCCAGCGACGCCGGCTCGGTGAAGCCGGCGGGTCAGTTCGTCACCGGCACGCCGGGCGACGACCTGCTCCCGATGGCCGGCGGCATCGCCTTCGGCGGCGCGGGCGCGGACTCGTTCCTGCTGACCCCCGTCAGCAGCCGCTTCGAGGATCTGACCGACTTCGGCGTGATCCTGGACTTCGAGGATTCCGACAAGCTGGACCTCAGCGCGCTCGGCGCGGACGCCAAGATCCTGGGCTCCGAGCCCATCCTCAGCGGCAGCGCCCAACGCGTCTCGATCGACTTCGACGGCGACGGCAAGGAGGACGGCTTCGTCGTCACCCACGCGCCGCTCGAACTGGATGGCGCGCCGCTGGTCACCACCTTCGCGGAGGGCGGCGCGGCCGTCTCCGCCCTGTCCTCTCTGCTCCCGGCCGGCGCCGTCCCCAGCGCTGCCGGTTCGATCGAGCTTAGAGAAGCCACGGCCGAGGACTTCTTCGTCGTCCCGACGACGCTGAACCTCGCCGCGGATTGGATCGTCGTCGGCTAGACGGCATCCGGGGGCCTCGCTCCGCCACCCGTCTTCGGGGCGAGGCGCCTTCCGCGGCCTAGAGCACGCGATAGACTTCCAGACGCACGCCGCCAGGCGCCCGCGCGCCACGGGCCACGGCCAGGATGTGATTCAGGCTCCGTAGGCGCTCGTGACCGGTGTGGAAGCGCATGGCGGTGCGGAAGTAGTACTCGCTGGCGTCACGCGCCTCGCCGCGCGCCAGGGCCTCCAGCACCTCGGGCGGACCCGATCTGAGGCCGTCTGAGTTGACCTCAATGCGTACGCCGTCGTCGGTCTCCAGCGCATAGTGGGCCGATAGCTCGATCGTCCCGTCGGGCAGCACATATTGCCAGTCCGCGCCGCCGCCCAGCACCTTCCCCGACAGTTCGCCCGCGAAGGTTCCGCCCGTGATCGGGATCAGCCGTCGCACGCCCATGCCGGAGTCGCCGAGCGTCACGGGCGGCCCGACCGTCACTTCCAGGATCAGGAAGGGCGTGGATTCGGTGGTCATGCGGGCTCCCGGGCTGGCGGGGTGAGGGACGGGCGATGGTTCAGCGCGTCGCGGTCGAAGCCGGCCGTGCGCTTGTAGCCGTCGGCGACGGCCTCAAGTTCGGCGCGCGGGATCACCTGGGCGACATCCATGAAACCGTCCGGCGCGCGGTCCTCGGCCATCTGCATCACCCGCTCGGGACCCTCGCCGCGATTGGCGAGCACCAGCCGCGTGGTCGCCGGGCGGCGCGCGGCTTCATAGGCGGCAAGGGCCGTATCGGGATCGGTCGCGGTCGCCAGATGGTAGGCCAGGGTGCGAGCGTCCAGGATCGCCTGCGACGCGCCGTTCGAGCCGATCGGGTACATGGCGTGTGCGGCGTCGCCCAGCAGTGTCACCCGGCCGAACCTCCAACACTCCACCGGATCGCGATCGACCATCGGGTACTCGAAGACATGCGCCGCGCCACGGATCACCGCCGGCACGTCGAGCCAGCCGAAGTTCCAGTCCTCGAAGCGCGGCAGGAAGTCGGGCAGGCGGCCCGGCCGGTTCCAATCCTCCCGCCGCCACTGGGCGGCGTTGTCGAAGCGCAGCTCGGCGATCCAGTTGATCAGCGAGCGCCCCGCCGCCAGCGAAGGGCCGATGGGATAACAGACGAACTTCTGCGAGGCGTGCCCGGCCATCACCATGGTGCGTCCGCCGAGGTAGGGCGCCGCCTCGGTCACGCCGCGCCACAGCACCCGGCGGTTCCACGGCGGCGGGCCTTCGTCGGGAAAGGCCTGGGCCCGCATCGCCGAGTGGATGCCGTCGGCGGCGACCACCACGTCGGCCTCTGTGGTCGAGCCGTCGTCGAAGGCGACGCGGGCGCCGGTGGCCGTGGGTGTGAAGCCGCGCGCGCGGCGGCCGGAACGGACCGCGTCGGCCCCCAGCCGTTCCTGGACCGCGGCCAGCAACAGCATCTGCAGGGTTCCGCGATGGATCGAATACTGCGGCCAGCGGTAGCCGGCGCCGAGGCCGCGCGGTTCCCGCCAGATCTCCTGACCGTGGCGGTTGGCGTAGACGAGGGCCTCGGTCGCGACGCCGGCGGCCGCGATCCGCTCGGCGAGCCCGAGCTCGGACAGCTCGCGGACCGCGTGGGGCAGCAGGTTGATCCCGACGCCCAGCGGGCGCAGCTGCGGCGTCGCTTCCCAGACCTCGGCCTCGATGCCGGCGGCATGCAGGCTGAGCGCGGTCGTCAGGCCGCCGATTCCCGCTCCGATGATCGCCACGCGCATGGCGGCGATCCCGCCCATGCCGGCTCCGCAAGTCAAGATGAGCAGGCGCGTGATTGCCAAGCCGCGCCCGGACCGCCATGGCTCAGGTGGGAGGAGCCGTCATGAAGAAGCTCATCATCGGGATGCTGGCCGGGTTGGCCGCCGCCGGGCAGGCCGCCGCCGCGCCGGACTTCGCGAACCGCCAGGACTTCGAGTTCGCCGATCGCGGCTTCCTCGGCACCCGAGCCGAGCCGAAGATCCTCACCGGCGACGGCCGGGTGGCATGGGATCTGTCGGCCTACGACTTCCTCAAGGGACCGGCCCCCGCCAGCGCCAACCCCAGCCTCTGGCGCCAGTCGAGCCTGCTGGCCAAGCACGGCCTGTTCGAGGTGACGAAGGGTGTCTGGCAGGTGCGGGGCTTCGACGTGTCGAATGCCACCTTCATCGCGGGCAAGACCGGCTGGATCGTCATCGATCCCCTGACTTCGGCGGAGGTTGCGAAGGCGGCCCTCGAGCTGGCCAACCAGAAGCTGGGCGCCCGACCCGTGGTGGCGGTGATCTACACCCACAGCCACGCCGATCACTTCGGCGGCGCGCGCGGGATCATCTCCCAGGCCGACGTCGACGCGGGCAAGGTCCAGGTGATCGCCCCGCACGGGTTCCTCGAGCACGCCGTCAGCGAGAACATCATCGCCGGCCCGGCCATGCAGCGGCGCGCGACGTTCCAGTTCGGCAGCTTCCTGCCCAAGAGCGCGACGGGTCAGCTCAGTTCCGGCATCGGCCCGGCCGTCAGCGCCGGGACCCAGACCCTGGTCCCGCCCAACGTCGACATTGTGCGCACGGGCCAGGAATTGGTGGTCGACGGCGTGCGCCTGCAGTTCCAGGTGACCCCCGGCACAGAGGCTCCGGCCGAGATGAACGTCTACTTGCCGGATCTGAAGGCCCTCTGCCTGGCCGAGAACGCCAACGCCACCCTGCACAATGTGCTGACGCCGCGCGGCGCGCTGGTGCGGGACTCCAAGGCCTGGGCGGACTATCTCTCGGAGTCGATCCGCCTCTACGGCGACAAGTCGGACGTGCTGTTCACCAGCCATGCCTGGCCGCGCTGGGGCAAGGCGGTGATCGGCGACTACATCGAGAAGCACCGCGATCTCTACAAATACCTGCACGACCAGTCGGTGCGGCTGATGAACGACGGCTACCTGCCGAACGAGATCGCCAACCGCCTGACCCTGCCCAAGGCGCTCGACGACGAGTGGTACAACCGCGGCTACTACGGCACGCTCAGCTTCAATTCCCGGGCGGTCTATCAGCGCTACATGGGCTGGTACGACGCCAATCCGGTGCACCTCGCGCCGCTGGAGCCCGCCGACGAGGCGCAGCGCTACGTGACCCTGATGGGCGGGGCCGAGAAGGTGCTGGCCGCCGCGCGCGAGGCCTTCCAGAAGGGCGACGATCGATGGGCCGGGGAGCTGGCGAACCGCCTGATCATCGCCGACGCGAACAACACCGCCGCGCGGCAGCTTCTGGCCCAGGCCTATGAACGTCAGGGCGCCGCGGCCGAGAGCGCGATCTGGCGGAACATGTACCTCTCCGGGGCGCAGGAGCTGCGGGACGGTGTCCGCGCGGCGCCGGGCGGCGGCGGCGGCGCAGCGCTGGAGCTGATCCGCAATACCCCGACGCCGATGCTGCTGGACCTGCTGGCCGTGCGCCTGGACCCGGCGAAGGCGGGCGACGCCAGCCTGACGGTCGACCTCGTCTTCCCGGATCGCAAGGAGCGCTTCCGCCTGCGCGTGAAGCACGCCGTCCTGACCCAGGAGGCCGATCCCAGCGGTCCGGCCGACGCGGTCTATACCCTGCCGCGCGCGCAGTTCCTGGCGGGGGCGCTGGCGGGGGCCGACCTCTCCAAGGCGGCGACGTCGGGCGACGCGGCGGCGCTGAATCGCCTGCTCGGCTTCCTCAGCGCGCCCCGGGCCGGCTTCCCGATCGTGACGCGCTGACGCGGGACTACTCGGCGGCGATCGCCGTCGCCGAGGCCCCGGCCCGCGCGGGCACCGGCAGCGCATTGCCCGCGGCCGCGGCCCGTTTCGCGCCCTTCTCGATCTCCTTGTGGAGGTCGTGGACGTAGATGCCGAAGTCCACCTGGATCGTGTGGCGGGCGGCCTTGTAGTAGGGCCCGAGGTGCAGGGCCTCGTCGTCCTTGGTCACCTGGGCCATCTCGGTGGGCGAGGGCGGGCGGTACTTCCCGACCAGATAGGCGCCGGCCAGCTTCGCCTGCTGCTCGGCGAAGTTCACCAGCGTCGGCAGCGGCTGGGCCAGACCCATGAAGAACAGGTTCGGCACCCCGGGCTGCATCATCCGCTTGAACAGCGGGAAGCGGTGCTCGCCGTCGGGCAGCAGGCTGGGGTCGGTGAAGAACGGGAAGCTGATGTTGTAGCCGGTGGCGTAGATGATGACGTCCACGTCCTCGACGCTGCCGTCCTCGAACTTCACCTGCCTGCCCTGCAGCTCCGCGATGTTCGGCTTGAACTTCACGTCCCCGCAGCCGGCCCGGGTCAGGAACTCGCCAGAGACCGAGGGGTGAGCCTCCAGCGGCTCGTGATCGGGCTTGGGCAGCCCGTAGTCCTCCATCCGGCCGATGGTCTGTTTGATCCGCTTGCGCGCCAGGGAAAGGCCCAGCTTGCGCGGCATCCAGTGGGGCATCGAGGCCTTATCGGCCGGCTTGCCGTGCATGTACTTGGGCAGCACCCAGACGCCACGGCGCGCGGCGACCCAGAGGGTCTTGGCGATCGGCCGCTGGGAGAGCTCGGAAGCGACGTCCATGGCCGAGTTGCCCATGCCGACGACGACCACGTTCTTGCCCCGGATGTCCACGGGGTCGAACGGCGTGCGGTAGCTGTGGACATGGAAGTGGGGGCCATCGAACCGGCCCGGATACTGCGGCGTGCGCGGGTCCCAGTGGTGGCCGTTGCAGACGAACAGTACGTCGTACAGCCGGGTCTCGCCCGTCGACAGCTGCACCTTCCACAACCCGTCGGCCGTGCGCTCGGCATGCTCGACGGCGGTGTTGAAGGTGATCTTCGACCGCAGGCCGAAATGGTCCACGTAGTCGCGGAAGTACTGCAGCAGCTGGGCGTGGTGCGGGAAGTCGGGCCAGTCGGCGGGCACCGGATAGTCCTGGAACGCCAGCCGCCATTTCGAGGTGTCGATGTGCAGGCTCTCGTAGCAGGCCGACTTGCCGTTCGGGTTCTTGAAGTACCAGTTGCCGCCGATGTCGTCCGACATCTCGAAACAGTCGAACGGCACGCCCAGGTCCTGGAGCCGCTTGGCGGTGGTGAAACCGGAGCAGCCGGCTCCGATGATACAGGCCTTGGGCAGGGCGGTCATGGGCGGCGCCTCCAAATCAACGGAGCCAGCCTGACCGCCTTCCCCGGCGTCTGCCTAGAGCAGGTGCGCGCCGAGCTTGGTCGGATCGCCCGCCCAGCCGGCCCGGGCCCTGGCCAGGGGCCCGACCGCCGCGTCGGCCTTGCCGAGCGCCGTTTCGGCGCGGGCCACCACCAGGGTCAGCGGGTCGTTGGGATACGTCTCGAGCGAGGCGCGCGCCTCGCTCAGGGCCCGCTCGGGCTGGCCCGCCTCCAGCAGGGCCACGGCGTGGCTGCGCTGGATCGGGTACCACCAGATCGGCGGATCGCTGTAGTCGCGCAGTCGGGTCTTCTGCAGCTCGGCGGCGTGCTTGAAGTGGCGCGCGGCGGTGGCGGGCTGGCCGTCCAGCATGGCGGCGCGGCCCAACAGGACGAGGCGGGCGATCTCCACGATCGCCTTGGCCTGGGGCTTCATGTCGCCGAAGGCCTTCAGGTCAGCGCCGGAGAGCTGGACCTGCACGGCCTCCGCGCGGATGGCGCCGACGTCGCCACGGCGGGCGGCAGCCTCGCCCCGACCATAGCGCCACATGGCCCGCGCGAACGGCAGTCCCTTGCCGGGATCGGCCAGCGCGGCGACCTCCGCCTGGTCCGCATAGCGCCCGTAGGCGGCGTAGGCGCTGGCGGCGATGACCTGCGGGAAGCTGTCCTTCGGCGTCAGCGAGGGGACACGGGCCAGGACGGACTTCGACTGCGCCAGGGCGCTGGCGGCGTCGCCGTCCATCAGGGCCGAGCCGATGGCGAAATGGACGTTGTGACCGTGGTAGCTCAGCTTCCACACGCCCTCGGGACCGGTCAGGCCCTGCCGCTCTGCATTGGCCTTGTCGATCAGCGCGGCGTCCTCGTTCGAGCGCTTGGCCTCCGTGTAGAGGCCCACGCGGTAGTAGGTGTGCGACGGCATGTGGACGAGGTGGCTGGCCGCCGGGGACAGCGCCTGGAGGCGTTGGGCATAGGGCAGGGCGCGGGCCGGGACCTCGGCGACCTCCGTGGCGTGAATGTAGAAGTGGATGGCGCCGGTGTCGTCGGGGTCGCGGGACAGGGCGCCCTGTAGCAGCTCCACCGGCCGGTTCATGGCCGGCTTCACGTTCGGATTGCTGTCGCCGTGATCCCAGAAGGCGGTGATCATCAGGGCGTCGGCGGCCAGGATCGCGATCTCGTTATCGTCAGGGTTGGCCCGGGCGAGGTCGTCCATGGCCTTGGCGAAGGCCGCGTTGCCGCCGGACTTGTAGCGCAGTTGCAGGGCGGCGATCAGCGCCCGCTCCTTCGGCGTCTCGTCCTTGACGAGCCTCGCGGCCTTGTCGGCCAGGGCCGCCAGTTCGGCGGCGGTCTTCTTGTCGACCGGGTAGTTGATCGTCGGGCCCCGCGCCCACGCCTCGCCCCAGACGCACATGGCGCAGTCGGGGCCCAGGCGCGCGGCCTCGGTCATGGCGGCGATCGAGGCCTTGTGCGCGAAGGCGTGCGCCAGGGTCATTCCGTTGTCGAAGTAGGCCTGCGCCTCGACGCTGGCGTTGCTGACCTTGAACCCCGTCGTCCCATAGCCGGTCAGGATCGGCGGCGGGGGCTCGGCCTTGGCGACGCCGCTGCCGCCCACGGTCTCGGGTGCGGCGAACCCGCAGATCGCGCCCAGCGGCAGAAGCGCCGGCTCGGGGGTCATGGCGTTCAGCAACGGCGGCGCGAGGAACCACACCACCAGACCGGCCGTCAGCGCGCGCATCGCATTCCCCATCTTCCCCGTGACACTATCCCTTCTTCGCAGGGAACAGGCCACCCGCGACCGACTGGACCGTGACAGCGCCGCTTTCAGCCGCTATGCAGCAACCATCATGAGCCGCCGGTCGCCCCAAGCTATCGAGGTAGCCGCCCCCCTCACGGGGGTTTGCGAGGCCATGCGCGGCTGACGCCGCCGAGCCCGACGATCCCCCGCAGTTCGCGGATGGATCTGTCAGGCTTTCCCTCCATCCGCGCCTCAGAGCCCGATGGAGACTTCTATGACCACCCCTTGGAACGATCGCTTCAGCCGCCGGATGTCTCGCGTCCGCGCTTCCGAGATCCGCGAGCTGCTGAAGCTGGTGGACCAGCCCGACATCATCTCGTTCGCCGGCGGCATCCCGGACCCGGCGCTGTTCCCGATCGAACGCATCCGGGAGCTCTACGGCGACGTCCTGGCCGAGGCGGGGCCGCAGGCGCTGCAGTACTCCATCAGCGAGGGATTACCCGAGCTGCGCCAGTGGCTCGCCGACCGGATGACCGCGGCGGGGGCGCCCTGCACGCCGGACAACATCCTGATCACCGCCGGCTCCCAACAGGCGCTGGACCTGATCGGCCGGCTGTTCATCAGCCCCGGCGACGGCATCCTGGCCGAGCGGCCGACGTACATGGGCGCGCTGGGGGCCTTCAACGCCTACGAGCCGGCCTATGGCGACCTGGCGGGCGAGACACCGGCCGGCGCGCGGCTGGCCTATGTGGTTCCGGACTTCGCCAACCCCACCGGCCGCACGATGACCCGCCTGGAGCGCTCGCGTCTGGTGGAGCGGGCCCACGCCGAGGTCCTGGTGCTCATCGAGGACGCCGCCTATCGCGACCTGCGGTTCAGCGGCGCGATGGAACCCTCGCTGCTCTCCCTGGACATCGCGCGCTCTGGTTCGATCGACGAGGCGCAAACGCTCTACTGCGGCACCTTCTCCAAGACCCTGTCGCCGGCCCTGCGCCTGGGCTGGGTCTGTGGGCCCCGCGCGGTGATCGACCGGCTGGTGCTGCTGAAGCAGGGGTGCGACCTGCACGTCTCCACCGTCAATCAGATGGTCGCCGCCCGGATCGTCGCCGAGGACTTCGATGGCCATCTCGAACGGCTGCGGGGCGCCTATCGGGCGCGCGCCGCCACGATGCAGGACGCCCTGGCCAGGCACATGCCGATGGGGATCTCCTGGACGAAGCCGCAGGGCGGTATGTTCGTCTGGGTGAACCTGCCCGAGGGCATGGATGCGGCGGCCCTGCTGGAAGCGGCGCTGGAGCAGGAGCGAGTCGCGTTCGTGCCCGGCGCGCCGTTCTTCGCGGTGGACCCGGATGCCGCCACCCTGAGGCTCAGCTACTCCCTGCCGTCGGATGAGGCGATCGACGAGGGGATCCGCCGGATCGCCCGGGCCATCGGCGCGCGCGTCGCCAGCGGGGCTCCCCGGGCGCGGGCGACCGCCTAGGGCCATCTAGCGGGCCGCCGCGGATTGCCGCATGGAGGGCCCATGGCCCAGTCTGGCGACATCCTCGACGGCGTGTACGACTACATCGTGGTCGGGGCGGGCTCGGCCGGCTGCGTGCTGGCCAACCGCCTGTCCGCCGATCCGAAGCGGCGGGTGCTGGTGCTGGAGGCCGGCGGCAAGGACGACTGGATCTGGTTCCACATCCCCGTCGGCTACCTGTTCGCCATCGGCAATCCGCGCTCGGACTGGATGTTCGAGACCGAGGCCGAGCCGGGGCTGAACGGCCGGTCGCTGAAGTACCCGCGCGGCAAGGTGGTCGGCGGCTCGTCGGCGATCAACGCCATGATCTCCATGCGGGGCCAGGCCGCCGACTACGATCACTGGCGGCAACTGGGGCTCGCCGGTTGGGGCTGGGACGACGTGCGCCCGGTGTTCCGCCGGCTCGACAACCACTTCCTCGGCGATGGCGAGCACCACGGGACGAGCGGCGAATGGCGGGTCGAGGCGCCGAGGGTGCGCTGGGCGGTGCTGGACGCCATCGCCCGGGCGGCCAACGAGATGGGCGTGCCGTCGACCTCCGACTTCAACACCGGCGACAACACCGGCGTCGGCCCGTTCCACGTGAACCAGCGGCGCGGCCTGCGCTGGTCGGCGGCCAAGGCCTTCCTGACCCCGGCGCTGAAACGGCCCAACCTGCGGCTGGAGACCGGGGTCACGGTCGAGCGCGTGCTGTTCGAGGGGCGTCGCACGGTCGGCGTCCGTTTTCGGCGCGGCGGGCAGGTGATCGAGGCGCGGGCGAGCGGCGAGGTGATCCTCTCGGCCGGCTCGCTGGGGTCGACCCAGATCCTGCAGCTTTCGGGCGTCGGCCCCGGCGAGGTGCTGGCGGCGCACGGCCTGCCGGTGGTGCTGGAGCGGCCCGGCGTGGGCCGCAATCTGCAGGACCACCTGCAGCAGCGCGCGATCTACAAGGTCAGCGGCGTGCCCACCCTCAACATGCTGTACCGGTCGTTGCTGCGGCGCGGCTGGATGGGCGTCGAGTACGCCCTGTTCCGCAGCGGTCCGCTGACCATGGCCCCGAGCCAACTCGGGATCTTCACGACCTCGTCGCCCGAGCATGAGCGGCCGAACATCCAGTTCCATGTCCAGCCGCTGTCGCTGGACCGGTTCGGCGAACCGCTGCACGGATTTCCGGCGGTGACCGTGGCGGCCTGCAACCTGCGGCCGACGTCACGGGGCGAGGTGCGGCTGCGCTCGGCCGACCCCGCGGCCGCGCCGCTGATCGCGCCGAACTATCTCTCGACCGAGGCGGACCGCCGCGTGGCCGCCGACGCCATCCGGGTCACCCGCCGCCTGATGCGCCAGCCGGCGCTCGCGGCCTACCGGCCCGAGGAATACCTGCCGGGACCCACGGTGGGCGACGACGAGGTCGCGCTGGCCAAGGCGGCCGGCGACATCGGCACGACGATCTTCCACCCCGTGGGGACCGCGAAGATGGGGCTGGAGTCGGATCCGACCGCGGTGGTCGACGCCCGTCTGCGGGTGATCGGCCTGGAGGGCCTGCGCGTCATCGACGCCTCGGTGATGCCGACCATCACCTCGGGCAACACCAACACCCCCACCGTCATGATCGGCGAACGTGGCGCGGGCTTCGTGCTGGAGGACGGGCGGAGGTAGCGCCTCCGCCCGCTCAGGCGCAGGTCAGACCAGCGCGCCGTGGCAGTGCTTGAACTTCTTGCCCGAGCCGCAGGGGCAGGGCGAGTTGCGGCCGGTGTCTTCCCAGCCGTCAGGCAGCGAGGTCACCGGCATGGCGGCGCGCTGTTCGGCAGGGATGTTGTCGGGGATGAAACCGCGCTCCAGCTCGTTCTCGCCGGTCACCGGGTCGAGGTGGACCTCGAAGGTGGGCTGCGACGGCGGGGGCGCCGGCTCCTCGAACTCGAACTGCACCGTCATCAACCAGCGGGTCACGTTCTGGCGCAGATCCACCAGCAGTTTCTCGAACAGCGAGAAGGCTTCGGTCTTGAACTCGTTGAGCGGATCCCGCTGGCCGTAGCCGCGCAGGCCGATCACCGTGCGCAGGTGGTCGATGTGCATCAGGTGCTCGCGCCACTGCAGGTCGATGGTCTGCAGCAGGAAGCTCTTCTCGATGGTGCGCATGTGGTCGCCCACCAGCGTGTCCCGCTCGACGGCGCGCTCGTCCGCGGCCTTGCGGATGCGCTCTTCCATCTCTTCGTTGGCGATGCCTTCCTCGGCCGCCCAGTCGGCGAGCGGGAGTTGCAGGCCCAGCAGTTGCTGCACGTGTGCGTCCAGGCCCTCGATGTCCCACTGCTCGGCATATGCCTTGGGCGGCAGGTGGCGCGAGACCAGGTCGCCGATCGTGTCGTGGCGGAACTCGGCGATGATCTCCGAGAGGTCCGTCGACTCCATGAACTCCTGGCGCTGCTCGAACACGGCCTTGCGCTGGTCGTTGATGACGTCGTCGTACTTCAGGAGGTTCTTGCGGATCTCGTAGTTGCGCTGTTCGACGCGCTTCTGGGCCGTGGCGATGGCGCTGTTCAGCCACTTGTGCGTGATGGCCTCGCCTTCCTGCACGCCGAAGGTCCGCATGATCCCGTCCAGGCGCTCGCCGGCGAAGATCCGCAGCAGGTCGTCCTCGCAGGACAGGAAGAACTTGGACCGGCCCGGGTCGCCCTGACGGCCCGTACGGCCACGCAGCTGGTTGTCGATGCGCCGGCTCTCGTGGCGTTCGGTGCCGAGCACGTAGAGGCCGCCCGCGTCCAGCGCCTGCTTCTTCTTGTCGGCGATCTCGGCCTCGATCTCGGCGCGCTGGGCGAAGGCCTGTTCAGGCGTGATCTCGATACCCAGGCCGCGCTGGTCGTCGCGCCACTTGGCCAGGCGCATGTCGACGTTGCCGCCCAGCTGGATGTCGGTGCCGCGGCCGGCCATGTTGGTGGCGATGGTCACCGCGCCCGGCACGCCGGCGTCGGCCACGATCACGGCTTCCTGTTCGTGGAAGCGGGCGTTCAGCACGCTGTGCGGGATGCCGTGGATGGTCTTGCCGTCCATCTCGAAGCTGTGGGCCTTCAGGACTTCCGACAGCTGTTCGGACTTCTCGATGGTCACGGTGCCGACCAGGATGGGCTGGCCACGGCGGTAGCAGTCCTCGATCTGCTTGGCGATCGCGAGGTTCTTCTCGCGGGCGGTGCGATAGACCTCGTCGTCCTCGTCGATCCGCTGGATCGGGCGGTTCGTCGGGATCTCCAGGACATCCATCTTGTAGATGTCCATGAACTCCTGGGCCTCGGTGGCGGCCGTGCCGGTCATGCCCGAGAGCTTGGAGTAGAGGCGGAAGTAGTTCTGGATCGTCACCGAGGCCAGGGTCTGGTTCTCGGGCTGGACGGTGACGTTCTCCTTGGCCTCGATGGCCTGGTGCAGGCCTTCCGACAGGCGGCGGCCATGCATCATGCGGCCGGTGAACTCGTCGATCAGGATCACTTCGCCGGCGCGGACGATGTAGTCCTTGTCGCGCACGTACATGACGTTGGCGCGCAGGGCCTGGTTCACGTGGTGCACGACCGAGATGTTGGCCGGGTCGTAGAGGCCGGCGGAATCCTCGGCCAGGTGGCCGGCTTCCTGCAGCATCTCCTCGACCTTCTCCGAGCCGAACTCGGTGAGGATCACCTGACGCTGCTTCTCGTCATGGTCGAAGGTGGTGGTGTCCTGGATCAGCTCCTTCACCACGCCGTCGATGGTCCGGTAGAAGTCGCTGCGATCCTCGGTCGGCCCCGAGATGATCAGCGGCGTGCGCGCCTCGTCAATCAGGATCGAGTCCACTTCGTCGACGATCACGAAGTTGTGGCCGCGCTGGACCATCTCGTTCGCGTCGTAGACCAGGTTGTCGCGCAGGTAGTCGAAACCGAACTCGTTGTTCGTGCCGTAGGTGATGTCCGACGTGTAGGCTTCCTGCCGCTGGCCCTGGCTGAGGCCGTGGACGATCACGCCCACTGAGAGGCCGAGGAAGCGGTAGACCTGCCCCATCCACTCGCTGTCGCGCTGGGCGAGGTAGTCGTTGACGGTGATGACGTGGACGCCCTTGCCCGACAGGGCGTTGAGGTAGGTCGGCGCCGTGGCGACCAGCGTCTTGCCTTCGCCGGTCCGCATCTCGGCGATGCCGCCCTGGTGCAGGATCTGGCCGCCCACGAGCTGCACGTCGTAGTGGCGTTGGCCCAGCACCCGCTTGGAGGCCTCGCGCACGACGGCGAAGGCTTCTTCCAGGATGTCGTCCAGCGAGGCTCCGCCGGCGATCCGGTCCTTGAACTCCTGGGTCTTGGCCCTGAGTTGATCGTCGCTGAGAGCCTGCATCTGCGGCTCGAGAGCCGTGATCTTGAGGGCGCGGGCCTGGAAAGCCTTGACCTTGCGCTCGTTGGAAGAACCGAAGAACCGTTGGAAGATGCTCAAGGGGAAGTGTCCGTAAGGCGGCGATGGGCCCTTCGCCCGCCTGTCAATTGGCGCTCTTTTGGGGCGTGGGTGACTTAAGGACTGGCCTCCAGCAAGTCAACGCAGCGCCCCTGTGGCGGCTTGACCGCTCGCCCGTGAAGCGTAGCGTTCGGGCACTATGAAGGCTTAAGGCACGCATAAGCGCCGCGGTCACCGCCGGCCTACGCGACGCGCCCGGACCGGGCGCGATCCCCTCCTCATGCATGCGCCGACACAGGCGCGAGACAGGGCCTTCATGTCCTCCCACATCACGACCAACCGCTATGGCTCGATAGCGGCCGAGATCTACGACCTGGACAAGCCGTACTTCGCCTTGCCCGACACCCGCTTCCATCTGGAACGACTCCAGGGATTCGACAGACCCATTCTTGAGCCGGCCTGTGGGTCGGGGCGCACGCTGGTTCCGCTGTTGCGGGCGGGGCTGGACGTGGCGGGGTTCGATCCGAGCGGAGAGATGCTGGACCGCTGCCGCGCGCGGTGCGCCGAGGCCGGATTCGCCCCGGACCTCTCGAACCAGCGCTTCGAGGACTTCGCCTTCGAGCGGCGCTTCGGTGCGATCCTGGTGCCGGTGGGGTCGTTCACGCTGATCGACGACGCGGCCAGCGCGCTGGCGACGCTGCGACGGTTTCGGGCGCACCTGGAACCGGGCGGGGTGCTGGTGCTGGACATCCAGGGGCTGAACTTCCTGGCGTCGGGCGCGGCCGACCGGCGGCGCTGGACCACGCCCGACGGCGATCTGCTGACGGCGCAGGGCGAGCGGACCGTCACCGACTGGCTGCGGCAGCGGGCCGAGACCCTCTACCGCTATGAGCGCTGGCGCGACGGTGTCCTCGTCGAGAGCCAGATCGACGTCATGAGCCAGCGCTACTGGGGCCTCGAGGAGTTCCGCCTGGCGCTCGAGGCCGCCGGGTTCGAGGCGGTCGAGGTCTGCGGCGGCTATGAGCGTGGCCGCGCGCCTCGCCAGGAGGATCGGGTCTGGACCTTCGAGGCGCGGGTCCCTCCAGCCTGATGCCCGGGACTCGCCAGAACGGTCATGCGGCGCCACTCTTCCCCAACGTCATGCGGAGCCTGGGGCCGAACCCGGGCCTGGAGGAAGGCCGATGAAGGACGAAGGCGTTCGGTTCGCGGTCAATTTTGCCATTCTGACCGCGCACCGCCTGGGCGAGCCCCGGGTGCTGGAGCTCTCACCCGAACAGCTCCGTGATCTCTGGGACAGCGCCGATCCGCTGGATTGGGAAACCGGGCCCGCCGCCCGATACCGCGACCTGCGCATCGCCGAGACCGCGGGCTCGGTGGGCCGGGTGCTGGCCTGGGACCGTGCGCGGGAAACCGAGATGGTGCAGCTTATCCCCTGGTGAAGCGGGACCGGCGGAACGAAAGAGGGCGGCGCCGAAGCGCCGCCCCCATCGTCTCGTGCCGCGTCGGGGTCAGTCGACCCTGAACGTCCATGTCGGGGTCAGTAGACCTCGAAGAGGCCTGCGCCGCCGCTCGAAATCGCGAAGGCGATTTCGGCCACCTTTGCAGATGGGTGGCGCGGACGGCACTCTTTGAGGTCAGTAGACCTCGAAGAGGCCTGCGCCGCCCATGCCGCCGCCGATGCACATGGAGACCACCACGTGCTTGGCGCCGCGGCGCTTGCCTTCCTGGAGCACGTGGCCCGCCAGGCGCGCGCCGGTCATGCCGAAGGGGTGGCCGATGGCGATCGAGCCGCCGTTGACGTTGTACTTCGCCGGGTCGATGCCCAGCTTGTCGCGGCTGTAGAGGCACTGGCTGGCGAAGGCCTCGTTCAGCTCCCACAGGTCGATGTCGTCGACCTTCAGGCCATGGCGCTCCAGCAGGCGCGGGATCGCGAAGACCGGGCCGATGCCCATTTCGTCGGGTTCGCAGCCGGCGACGGCCCAGCCCTTGAACACGCCCAGCGGCGAGAGGCCCCGGCGCTCGGCTTCCTTGCCTTCCATGATGACCACGGCGGCCGCGCCGTCCGACAGCTGCGAGGCGTTGCCGGCGGTGATGAACTTGCCCGCGCCTTTCACCGGCTCCAGCTTCTGGAGGCCTTCGAGGGTGGTGTCGGGGCGATTGCACTCGTCCTTGGTGACCGTGTAGTCGACGATGGATTCTTCCTTCGTCTCCTTGTTCACGACCTTCATCTTGGTCTGCATCGGGACGATCTCGTCCGCGAACTTGTTGGCTTGCTGGGCGGCGGCCATGCGGCGCTGGCTTTCCAGCGAGTACTCGTCCTGCGACTCGCGGCTGACCTTGTAGCGCTCGGCCACGATGTCGGCGGTGTCGATCATCGGCATGAAAATCGCCGGGTACATCTCTACCAGGCGGGGATCGAAGTTGCCCTGACCCTGGCCGGGGTTCGGGATCGAGATCGACTCCACGCCGCCGGCCACGACGGCCGAGGCGCCGTCGTTGCGCACGAAGTTGGCCGCCATGGCGATCGTCTGCAGGCCCGACGAGCAGAAGCGGTTGACCGTCACGCCCGAGGTGGTGATCGGCAGACCGCCCAGCAGGGCCGCCTGACGGCCGACGTTGCCGCCGCCGTGGGCCACGTTGCCCATGAAGACGTCTTCGATCTCGGAGGGATCGATGCCCGACTTGCCGACGGCGTGCTTCACGGCGTGGGCGGCCATGGAAACGGTCGGGGTCATGTTGAACCCGCCACGGCCCGACTTGGCTAGGCCCGTACGGGCGTAGGAGACGACAACGGCTTCGCGCATTTGAAATGATCCTCCGGGAAAATTTTTTGAGGGTCCGGTAGGGCCCTGAACTCTCGGCGGCAATCTTTTGCATCCCGTGAGGGAAATGGCTAGGGACGCATCGGCGCCGCCCGGCGCGTCCGCTCCGCATCTGGAGAACCGCTTTTGGCCCGAGGCCTCCTTCGCATCGCCGGCGTCGCCCTGGCCCTGGGGCTGGGCCTGTCCGCCTGCGACCGCGGCGGCGGCGGAGACAGCCCGCCCGAGCGCGGCGACCGCGCGGTGGCCCGCGTCGACGGCAAGACGGTGTGGGTCTCGGACGTGAAGCGCGAGGCCGTCGCCCAGGGGCTGATCGGCGAGGGCGAACCCCTCGACACCTCCTCGGACCTCTTCCGCCAGATGATGGAGGAGGTGATCGACCAGAAGCTGCTGGCCGCCGAGGCGACCCGGCGCAAGCTGGACAAGGATCCGGTGGCTGAACGGCGCCTCGCCGCCGCCCGCGACCGGGTGCTGGGCGACATGCTGGTCGAGCGGACAGTCGCCGACGCCGTCACCGAGGACAACATCAAGGGCCTGTACGAGGAGCAGCAGAAGCTGGCGCGCACCTCGGTCGAGATCCGGGCCCGCCAGATCGTGCTGGCCACCGCCGCCGACGTCGAACAGGTGAAGAAGCTCCTGGCGACCGGCGCCTCGTTCGAGGCCCTGGCGATGGAGCGGTCGCGCGACGCCGCCACACGGTTCAACGGCGGCGACCTCGGCTACTTTACCACGGACGTCATGCCCGAGGCCTACGAGGCCGCGTTGCAGGGCGCGCGGGCCGGTCAGCTGGTGGGACCGGTGCCCGTGGAAGGCGGCTTTGCCCTGGTCCGCGTCGAGGACGTCCGCCAGGAACAGCCGATCGCCCTGGAGGCCGCGCGGCCCCAGATCGTGCGCTTCCTGACCTACGATCGCATCCGCGACCTGCTGGAGCGCCTGCGCGCCAAGGCCAAGGTCGAGAATCTCGCCAAGCCCGAGGCGGGCGCGCCCAAGGCCGTGCCGCCGGCCGATGCGCCGAAGGCCGCGCCCGCGACGCCGGCCGCTCCGCCTCCCACCAAGACGCCCCAGACCAAGGGAGCTCCCGCATGAGCCGCAAGCCGACCAAGTCCGCGGCCCCGAGCAGCGCCGCCAAGGCCGCAGCGAAGGCCGCCGCCAAGCCCGTGGAAGTCGTCGGTCATGCCGTCGAGCGGGCGCTCGAACCCGTGGCCAGCGCCTTGAAGCGCGCGACGCAGAAGAAGCCGGCCGCCGCCGCCGCGCCGACCGCGCCCACCGGCAAGGTGGACAAGTCGGCCATGCCGGTCTCGCCGCTGGCGGTGCCGTTCCCGCACATGCAGCCCATCAAGGGCGTGACGATGTCCACGGGCCGCGCCGGCTTCTACAAGCACGAGCGCGAAGACCTGCTGGTCATGAGCTTTCCCGAGGGCGCGAGCTGCGCGGGCGTTTTCACGCGCCACGGCGTCGGCTCTGCGCCGGTCGACTGGTGCAAACGCCATCTGGATGTGACCAAGGGCGAGGGTGTGAAGGCGCTGGTGGTCAACGCCGGCTGCGCCAACTCCTTCACCGGCCGTCCGGGCGCCGACGCGGTGCGTCGCGTGGCCTCGGCGGTGGGCAAGCGGTTCGACTGCCGCCAGCGCGACGTGATGGTCGCCTCGACGGGGGTCATCGGCGTGCTGCTGGACGACGCCAAGATCGTCGCCCGCCTGCCTGATCTGGAAGCTCGCCTGCACGAGGACGGCTGGGGCGGCGCCGCGCGGGCGATCATGACCACCGACACCTTCCCCAAGGGCTCGTACGCCGAGGCGCAGATCGACGGCGTGACGGTGCGGATCGGCGGGATCTGCAAGGGCTCGGGCATGATCGCGCCCGACATGGCCACCATGCTGGCGTTCGTGGCGACCGACGCGGCGATCTCGCCGGGCGCGCTGCAGGCGCTGTGCAACCTCTACACACGCAACACCTTCAACGCAGTGACGGTCGACGGCGACCGGTCCACCAACGACACCCTGCTGCTGTTCGCCACCGGCCAGTCCGGCGCGCCGAAGATCAGCCGCGCGGGCGACAAGCGTCTGGCCGACTTCCGGGACAAGCTGGAAGGCGTGCTGATGGACCTCGCGCACCAGCTTGTGCGGGACGGCGAAGGCGCGACCAAGTTCATCAAGATCACGGTGACCGGGGCCGAGACCGCCGCTTCGGCGCGCAAGATCGCCAAGTCGATCGCCGACAGTCCGCTGGTGAAGACCGCCTTCGCGGGCGAGGACGCCAACTGGGGCCGCATCGTCATGGCGGTGGGCAAGGCCGACGAGCCGGTGGATCGCGACTCCATCAGCGTGAAGTTCGGGCCGCACTGGGCGGCGCAGGACGGCCTGATCGCCTCGACCTACGACGAAGCCAAGATGAGCGCCTACATGAAGAAGCAGGAGCTGGAGGTCAGCGTCGACGTCGGCGTCGGCCGGGCCAGTTCCACCGTCTGGACCTGCGATCTCACCAAGCGGTACGTCGAGATCAACGGCGACTACCGCAGCTAGCGCGCCTTCCAGGGCGGGACGCGGCCGGGCGGTGAGCCGAGGCGGTAGTTCATCGAGGTCTTGTCGAAGACCGGGCCGTAGAAGGGGTCCGCGTCCAGCACCGGTCCCCAGCGCTCGCGCATTACCGCCACTTCCCGGGCGAACCGGGCGGCCGCTGCGGGCGCCATGTCCGAGCCCCGGCTGGCGCTCTCGTGATGATAGAGGCAGGCCCGCGGCGTCCAGACGATGTCGTAGCGCGCCGCGCGGATCTTCAGGCAGAGGTCCACGTCGTTGAACGCCACCGCGAGCCCCTCGGCGTCCATCCCGCCGACGGACTGGTAGACCTCCTTGCGCATGGCGAGGCACGCGGCGGTGACCGCTGAGACATTGCGCGCCAGGGCCAGGTGGCCCTGATAGCCGGGGTGGCCGCCGCGCGCGCCGGCATAGAGATGGCCGGCCACCCGGTCGGGTCCGCCGCCGACCCCCAGAACGACGCCGGCGTGCTGGATCTCGCCCTCGGGATAGAGCAGCAGCGCCCCCGCGGCGCCGACGTTCGGCCGGACCGCGTGGCTGACCAGTTCGGACAGCCAGTCCGTGCCGATCATGCTGATGTCGTTGTTGAGCAGTACGACGATCTCGCCGTGCGCCGCCTCCACGGCCTGGTTCATCAGCGCCGCGAAGTTGAACGGACCGGGCGCGGGCAGGATGCGCACGCGCGGGTCGGCCTTCAGCTCGTGGAACAGGGCATGCGTTCCGGGCTCGACGCTGTCGTTGTCGACGATGATCAGTTCCAGCGGCGCATAGCGCGTCTCCCAGAGCACGCCCGCCGCGCACTGGCGGACCAGTTCCGCGCGGTCGCGGGTGGGGACGATGACGCTGACCAGAGGATGTGGGTGCGGCAGCTCGCGATGGACCCGCAGCCACATGGCCGGGCCCGGCGCGACCTCGACCCGGGCCGGCTGGCCGGTGCGGTCCAGGTGCTCCTGAACGGCCCGGGCGGCGGCGGCGGCGCATTCGGCGCGCCGGGCGCGGGAGTAGCTGCCCTGACCGCCACGCCAGCGCCAGTGATAGAGCACCCAGGGGATATGGCGGATGCGCTCGGCCGGCGTGCGCTCGGCGGCGCGCAGCAGCAGGTCGTGGTCCTGGGCGCCGTCGAAGCCCTCGCGCAGGCCGCCGAGGTCCCTCAGCAGGTCGCGGCGGATGACGGTCAGGTGGTTCACCGCATTGGCCGCGAGCATCAGCTCGGCGTTCCAGTCGGTCTTGTGATGCGGCTGTGAGCGGACGCCGCGTTCGTCGACCTTGTCCTCGTCCGAGAAGATCAGGTCGGCGGTCGGGTGCGCCTCCAACTCGGCGGCGATCTCGTAGAGGGCGCGCTCGGCCAGCAGGTCGTCGTGGTCGAAGAAGGCGACGAAATCGCCGGTCGTCAGGGTGAGGGCGGTGTTGGTGGCCGCGGCGATGCCGCCGTTGGCGTCACGGCGGACGATGCGGATGCGATCGTCCTCGGCGGCCAGTTCCCGCAGCAGGTCCCAGGTGGCCTCGCCCGGCGAGCCGTCGTCCGCGATGCAGAGTTCCCAGTGCGGGTAGAGTTGGGCGCGGACCGAGGCGACAGCCTCGCGCAACAGGTAGGGATCAGACCGCCACGCGGCCATCACCACCGAGATCACCGGCCGGTAGCTCATCCGGTCGATGTGCCCGCGGATCGCGTCCCGATCCTCGTCGCTGAGCGTGTCGTACCGGGAGATCCAGGCGCGGTACTCGCGTTCGGTCTGCGCCTCGGCGCCGAGGACGCTGCGCACGAAGCGTTCGCCCCATGCGGTCTTGATGACCAGCAGCGCGCCGGCGTGGACCACCGCGTGCACGGGCGGCCACCGACGGACGATCCGCAGGGCGGAGGCGGCGGTGGCGCGGAGACTCGGCATGACTCACGGGGATGGCGGGCGGCTGGTGCGTCGCCCGCCCCGTGAATAGTCGCAGCTTAGAAGTTCGACCAGACGCTGCGGCCAGAACCGCCGCCGCCCTGGGGCTTCTCGCCGCCGCCGCCACCACCGCGACGACGCCGGCGCGGACCCTTGAAGCCCGGCTTGGCGGCTTCGCCTTCGGCGCGCTGCGGACGGTTCTCCGGGCGACCTTCCTGGCGATGACCGGGCTTGGCGTCGGCGTGGTTACGGTTGCGCTTCGGCGCGTGGCCGCCGCGATGCGGCTGAGCCTTCGCCTGCCCCTGCTTCTGGCCTTGCGGACGGCCGCCGCGCTCGGGCTTCTCGCGGGTCGGCTCGGGCAGGGCGGCGGTGGCCGCGCCCAGGTGACGGTCGTTGCGGCGATCGAAGCTGGGGATCCGCTGGCGGGTCACCTTCTCGATGTCCTTCAGCAGGTTGCGTTCGTCGTCGGCGCAGAATGCCACCGCCGAGCCGTCGGCCCCGGCGCGGGCCGTGCGGCCGATCCGGTGGACGTAGGCTTCCGGCACGTTCGGCAGTTCGTACTGCACCACGTGGCTGACAGCGTCGATGTCGATGCCGCGCGCGGCGATGTCGGTGGCCACCAGGGCGCGGACTTCACCGGCCTTGAAGGCGGCGAGGGCGCGCTCGCGCTGGCCCTGGCTCTTGTCGCCGTGGATCGAGACGGCCTCGACGCCCACCTGCTCCAGGCCACGGGCGACGCGGTCGGCGCCGCGCTTGGTGCGGGTGAAGACGATGACGCGCTTGAAGCCGGCGTCGTCGAACAGTTCGGCCAACAGGGCGCGCTTGCGCTGCTGCTCGACGAAGAGGACGCGCTGGTTGATGCGCTCCACCGTCGTGGACGGCGGGGTCACGGTGACCTTCAGCGGGTTGGGGTTCAGGATCTCGCCGGTCAGCGCCTCGATCTCGCCCGGCATGGTGGCCGAGAAGAACAGGTTCTGGCGCGCCTTGGGCAGGTAGCGGACGATCTTCCGGATCGGGACGATGAAGCCCATGTCGAGCATCTGGTCGGCCTCGTCGAGGACGAACATCTCGACGCCCTGCAGGGTCATGCTCTTCTCGGCCAGGTGGTCGAGCAGGCGGCCTGGGGTGGCGACCAGGACGTCCACGCCGCCGGCCAGGGCGCGCATCTGCGGGCCGTGCTTCACGCCGCCGAAGATCACCGCGGTGCTGAGGCCGAGATGCTTGCCGTAGGCCTTGAAGCTCTCGGCGATCTGGGTCGCCAGCTCACGGGTCGGCGAGAGGACGAGGACGCGGGCGCTGCGGCGCGGGGCCGGCGTGCGGTTCTCGGACAGGCGATGCAGGATCGGCAGGGCGAAGGCGGCGGTCTTGCCGGTCCCCGTCTGGGCGATGCCCAGCAGGTCGCGGCCCGACATCACGCCCGGAATGGCCTGGGCCTGGATCGGGGTCGGGGTGGTGTAGCCTTCGTCGGCCAGCGCCTTGAGCAGCGGCTTGGCGAGGCCGAGGTCGGTGAATTGGGTCAAACGATAGTCTTTCGCGTAGGCGAAGACGCGGCCGCACGGATCATCGTGGGTCGCGAAAGCGCGGTCTTTGTGGAGACGCCCCGCGTGATGGGCGTATCGGGTGAGAAAACCTCACGGCGCTCGACAGGCTGAGCCTTGCTTTTGCAGGCCCCACGCGGCTGGAACGCGGATGACGTTGCGGAACAACGTGACCGCCACATCGGGGTTTGCGGGCATGAAGTCAACCCACGGCGGCGGAATACCGGCAGGCGTTGCCTTTTGGCCGCAGGGGGCAGATGCGCCGTTTCTCCGCCCCCTACGGGTGAGGAGAGATATGTCTCTCCTCTTGTGACGATGCTTGCCATTCGCCCGGTCCCCGGCGAGGAAGCCGGCATGACTGAGAAGCGCATCGTCCTGGTCGCGGCGGCGGCCCTGGTGGATTCCGACGGACGGGTGCTGATCTGCCAGCGGCCCGAGGGCAAGCAACTGGCCGGGCTGTGGGAGTTTCCCGGCGGTAAGGTCGAGCCGGGCGAGACGCCCGAGGCCTGTCTGATCCGGGAACTGCAAGAGGAGCTCGACATCAAGGTCAGCCACGCCTGCCTGGCGCCGTTCGTGTTCGCCAGCCACGAGTACGAGGCCTTCCACCTCCTGATGCCGCTCTACCTGGTGCGGCGCTGGGAAGGCCAGGTGCGGAACCTGGAGCACAAGGCGATGGCCTGGGTGAAGCCGAACGGCATGGACGCCTATCCGATGCCTCCGGCCGATGCGCCGCTTGTCGCCTGGTTGCGCGACCTGATCTGAAACACCCGCACAACATGTTACGGCCCGTGACGGCCTGGCATTCGTGTGCCTTCATGCGGACGGACAACCGCATGAGTGACTTGGAAAGTTCGAAGCCCCGCCTGGAGGATGACGCGCGCCTGGCCGCCATGGTGGCCGGCCTCGGCGAGGCCTACTACGTGCTCGACCGGCAGTGGCGGGTGGCGGTGCTCAACGACGAGGCCGCGCGCGACTACTTCGAACGACCGCGCGACCAGGTGGTCGGCCGCTCCCTCTGGGACCTCTTCCCCGGCGCCGAGCGCTCGCCCTTCACCCGGCTGCTCCGCACGGCGATGGAGGATGGCGTCGCCGGCCGGTTGCGGCGTCCCTCGGAGAACCGGCCCGGGCACTATCAGGAGTATCGGGTCGCCCCGATCGGGGATGAAGGGCTGGGCGTCTGCGTCATCGACGTGACCGAGCGCGTGCTGGCCGAGGCCGAATTGAGGGCCAGCCGCGAGCGCCTGGACCTGGCCGTGGGGGCCCACGGGATCGGCATCTTCGACTGGGACATCGCCTCGGACGCGGTGGCGTGGTCACCGGAAATGGAGGCCATCTTCGGCGTCACGCGGGGCGCCTTCCCGGGCAGCATGGCCGATTTCCGGCGGCGTGTGTCACCGGACGACATCGGGCGCACCGACCAGGAGCTGGCCGAGGCCCTCGAGGCGAAGCGGGATCTCATCAGCTACGAGTTCCGCGTGCTGCGCGAGGACGAGGAGACCCGGTGGGTCGAGGGCGCGGCGCGGTTCGTCTTCGGGGCCGACGGGGCCGCGGTGCGCATGGTCGGCACCAACGTCGACATCACCGCCCGCAAGGCGGCCGAACATCACCAGCAGATGCTGTTCAACGAACTGAACCACCGGGTGAAGAACACCCTGGCCATCGTGCAGTCGATCGCCTGGCAGTCGCTGCGCTCGGGCGGAGTGAGCCGGCAGGTGCGCGACACGTTCGAGGGGCGGTTGACCGCGCTGGCGACCGCGCACGACGTTCTGACCGGCCGCAACTGGGAAGCGGGCAGCATCGCCCAGATCCTCGCCAACGCGGTGGCGCCGCACGACCCCGGCGAAGGCCGTCTGACGACGCGGGGGCCGACCGTGGACCTGGAGCCCAAGACCGCCGTGGCCCTGGCGCTGGCGATGCACGAGCTGGCGACCAACGCGGTGAAGTATGGCGCGTTCTCCACACCGCACGGCCGGGTGGACGTCACCTGGGGCGCGGACGGCGGACGGCTGGAGCTTACGTGGCGGGAGAGTGGCGGGCCCCCGGTGCAAGGGCCCGTTCGGCGCGGGTTCGGCGCACGGCTGCTGGAGCAGGGCCTGTCGGCTGAACTGCGGGGCGACGTGTGCCTGGATTTCAGGCCCGAGGGGCTGATCTGTCGGGTCGAGGCTCAGCTCGACTGATGCGCCAGGCCGCCCGTGTGCTCGAGGTCCGCACCCCGGGGCAGGGGCTGCACGAGATCACCCGCGAGGTGGCCGGGTGGGCGCACGCGCAAGACATGGACACCGGGCTGCTGACCCTGTTCTGCCGTCACACCTCCGCCTCGCTGGTGATCCAGGAGAACGCCGACCCCGATGTCCGGCGTGACCTGGAGGACTGGGTGGCCCGCGTCGCGCCCGAAAGCGCCGCCTACCGGCATCAGGACGAGGGGCCGGACGACATGCCCGCCCATCTGCGGACCGCGCTCACCGGCGTGCAGCTCTCGATCCCGCTCATAGGCGGGCGGCTGGCGCTGGGGACGTGGCAGGGGATCTATCTGTTCGAACACCGCGCGCGACCGCACCGGCGCGAGGTGGCGCTGCACCTTCTGGGAGACTGACCCATGCGCTGGGCCGCCCTTGCCGCCGTCCTGCTGGCCACGCCGGCTCATGCCGGCTGGAAGCACGTCGACCTGCCGAACGAGGCGACCCTTCGCGCGGTGGCGGTGGTGGATGGCCAGCGGTTTCATGTCTCGGGTTCCAAGGGGACGCACGCGGTCACCGAGGACGGCGGGAGGACCTGGCGACAGACGGCCCCCGCCGATGGCGCGGCGCTGGATTTCCGCGGCGTGGCGGCGCTCGACGCGAAGACCGCAGTGCTGATGAGCGCGGGCGAGGGGCCGAAGGGGCTGGCCCGGCTCTACCGCACGACCGACGGCGGCCTGACCTGGGCCCTGGTCTACGAGACGAGGCTGGAAGGCAGCTTCCTCGACACCGTGGCCTTCCGCGACGCCCGGCATGGCTATGTGTTGGGCGATCCCATCGAGGGGCGGTGGTTCCTGCTGAAGACCCGCGACGGCGGCCAGAGCTGGGAGCGGACTCCCGGTCCCTCGGTGGACGAGGGCGAGGCGGCCTTCGCGGCCAGCAACTCGGCGCTGTTCGTCGGGCCTGGACGCGAGGTCTGGATCGTCTCGGGCGGCACGGCGAAGGCGCGGGTGGCCCATACCACCGACGACGGCGACCGCTGGCTGACCACGGAGACGCGGATGGCGGCCGGCCAGACCGCGGGCGCCTTCGGGGGCCTCGCGTTGGGCAAGGGCAGGGCCGTGGTGGTCGGCGGCGACTACAAGGACGAGCTTCGCGACAACGGCGGCTTCGTCATGGTCGAGGGCGGCGACGTCTGGACCCCCGAGCACCAGGGGACGCCGCGCCTGCTCGAAGGCGTCGGCCGGCTGGACGCCAGGACCCTGATCGCGGTGGGGCCGCGCGGCACGTCGGTGAGCGCCGACGAGGGCCAGAGCTGGAAGCAGGTCGACGACGAGGCCTTCCACGCCGTCGCCTGCGCCAGGGGCGCCTGCGTCGCCGCCGGCGCCAAGGGCAAGGTCGCGGTCTGGGTTCCCTAGCCCAGGCTGGCCCGGCGCGTCGTTCGCGGCTGCTTCGTCGCCTCCACCACGCATTGGCCTGGGTCGGTCATGGCATGGACGCCCAGGCAGTAGATGTCCTCGTAGTGCGTACCCGACGCGGCGAGGCACTGGTGGTAGTTGAGCTTGGCGCTCCGCAGGCACTGGCCCGCGCGACGGTCGCTCATCAGGTTCCGCGCGGCGCTGTCCTGGCCCAGCAGGGTCAGGGCCGCCACCGCCAGCCCGCGTGAGACCACGGGACTCGTGCCGCCGCGCCGGCCGCCTTCGGCGATCGCCGCCGTGAGGCGCGCCCGGTCGGCCGGATCGGCGCGATAGCTGGCCGCCTGCTTCACCGCCGCCAGCCGCTGGGGCGCGTTGGGGACGCGGGCCCGTGACCAGGCCTGATGCTGGATCGAGTAGGAGGTCTTCTTCACCCGCGCGCCGGCGCCGGCCAGGGCTTCGCCGCGGCTGGCGAGCGCCGCGCTGGCGCGGGCCGCGGCGGCCGGGCCGCCGGTCAGCGCGAGGGCGCTGTCGGGATCCGCGACCAGCCGCCGGCCCAGGTCGCGCCCGCCGCCGCGCACGGCCTGGACGAACCTCGGCTCCTGCATGGCGGCCAGGGCGGCGTAGGCGATCATGCTGGCTTCGAGCTGGCGCGGCTCGTAGCCGGCGGCGGTGCGCAGCCGGGCGCCGATCTCGGCCGGGTTGGCGAAGGTGGCGTCGATCCCGGCGGCCTTGCGCGTGTAGGCCTCGAACGCGCCTGCCTGGCTGGCGAGGCCCACGTCCACGACGGCGTGCGCGCCGCCCCGACCGCCGGCGTCGGCGCGTTTCGGCGGCGGGCTGGAGCTCGTGGCGCAGCCGGCGAGCGAGATGGCGATGGCGCCGGCAACGAGGCCGCGCAGTGTCCCTTGGCGCACGTCAGAAACTCCCCCTGACGAATTCGCCCCCTGCGCGGACTGTCACGCGGCCATGGTTATCAAAGGCTTATGGCTCAGCTTGCGAAATGGGCGCGGGCGTCCACCCGGTGAGGGTCAGGATCTCGAAGGTCGCCGGGATGCGCCCGTCCGGGCCGCCGAAGCGCTCGACGTAGAGCTCGAACGTGCGCTGCAGCAGCGCGCGGCTGAGGGGCTTCGGGTGGCGGTCGGCCAGGACGTTGGTCTCGCCCATCTGCCGCAGGTCCGCGAGCAGCCGCAGCGGATGCTCGTAGGTGACGGTGACCCGGTCGATGTCGGTCACCGGCTGCACGAAGCCGGCGCGGCTCAGCAGGTTGGCGGCGTCCTGGGCGTCGGCGAAGGGGGAGACGCGGCTGCCCGCCCCGCCCAGGATCTCGCTCTCGGCGGCCACCAGCGACTGGCGCAGCTCGGTCAGGGTGACGCCACCCAGGAAGGCGCCAATGAACAGGCCGTCCGGCTTCAGCGCCCGCCGCGCCTGGATGAGGGCGCCGACCACATCGTTGGTCCAGTGCAGGCCCAGGGTGGAGACGATCAGGTCGAGGCTCTCGTCGGCGAAGGGCAGGCGCTCCTCGTCGGCCACCAGGCGCGGCCCGCCACGACCGGCCAGCATCCGGTGCGAGAGGTCGGCTTCGATCAGCGTCCCGACACGTCCCGGCGCCTCGTCCGCCAGGGCCTCGCGGAATGCCCCCGTTCGCGCCGAGAGGTCGACGGCCAGGCTGAAGGTGCGCATGATGGGCGCCAGGCGCTCGGCCACGTCGATGGACGCGCGGCGCTGGATGAAGTCGGCGTTCGCATAGCCGCGCGCCGCACGGTCCAGGCGCTTGCGGTGCAGGGCGCGGTCGAAGAGGCGGGGTGGAACGGCGGACATGGCCGCGGAAGATGGCGATTTCGCCGCGACTTGGAAGCCCCGCGTGCAGGCGGCGTGGCGCGGCGCCCTCGACATGCTGTTTCCGCCTCAGGCGTTGGACGGTGGCGCGCGACCCCTGGCCGGCGGCTTCTCGGCCGACGCCTGGATGCGCATCCGCTTCCTGGACGGGCCTGTCTGTGATGGCTGCGGGACGCCCTTCGAGTACGATCCGGGGGCGCGGTGCGCCGCCTGCCTGGGCAAGCCGAGAGCCTTCGACGCCGCCAGGGCCGCGTGCCTCTACGACGAGGTCTCGCGTGAGCCGATCCTGCAGCTGAAGCACGGCGACCGCCTGGACCTGGCGCCCATGTTCGCCCGCTGGCTGTCGCGCAGCGCCCGCGAACTGATCGAGGAGGCCGACGCCATCGCGCCCGTCCCGCTGCACCCTCTGCGGCTGCTTCGACGGCGCTACAATCAGGCGGCGGAGATCGCGCGGCCACTCGCGGTCATGACCGGGACGCCCTACCTGCCCGACGCCCTGGTGCGGCGGCGCGCGACGGACACCCAGGGCGGCAAGTCGGGCTCCGGCCGCCGGCGCAACGTGGCCGGCGCCTTCGAGGTCCCGGCGGGGCGACGGTCTCAGGTCGAGGGGCTGCGCATCCTGCTGATCGACGACGTGCTGACCACGGGGGCGACCGCGGAGGGCTGCGCGCGGGCGCTGAAGGCCGCCGGCGCGGCCCGCGTCGATCTGGCCGTGGTGGCGAGGGTGCAGGCCGCGGCGGGACTCACCATATGAAGCTTCAGCGACACGTGCTTCGTTAGAGCGCCATGCCCCAGATCACGATCTACACCAAACCCTACTGCCCCTACTGCATCCGGGCCGTCGACCTTCTGGAGAAGAAGGGCGTCGCGTTCACCGAGATCGAGGCGGCTTTCGATCCCGAGAAGCGCCAGGAGATGATCCAGCGCTCGAACGGCCGCATGACCTTCCCGCAGATCTTCATCGGCGAGCAGCACATCGGCGGCTGCGACGACATGATGGCGCTGGAGCGCGAGGGGCGACTGGACCCCCTGCTACAGGCGGCGGCTTAGAACTCAATCATCCCTCCCCTAAAGAGGAGGGATGACTATGCTGCCTCCATGAAGATCGGCCTCGTCCAGACCCGCACGCCCGCCACCCACGCCGCCGCGCTGGCGCATGTCCTGCCCCTGGTGCGGGAGGCGGCGGCTGGCGGGGCGCGGTTCATCCTGACGCCCGAGGGGACCAACATCCTGCAAAAGGACCGCGAGGCCCTTCTGCCGCAACTCACCCTGCTGGCCGATGATCCCGTTGTGAACGGACTGCGCGAGGCGGCGAGGGAGTTGGGCGTCTGGATCGACGTGGGCTCGGCGCTGGTGAAGCGCGAGGACGGCAAGGCGGCCAACCGCCAGGTCCTGATCCGGCCGGACGGCTCCGTCGCGGCGACCTACGACAAGCTGCACATGTTCGACGTGGACCTTCCCACCGGCGAGACGGCCCGCGAGTCGGCGACCTACGAGCCTGGCGACAGGGCGGTGACGGCGGACATCGACGACGTCCGGTTCGGCCTGGCCATCTGCTACGATCTTCGCTTCCCTGCGCTGTTCCGGGCCCTGGCCCTGGCGGGCGCGCAGGTGATGACGATCCCGGCCGCCTTCACGCGGCCCACCGGCGAGGCGCACTGGGAGGTGCTGATGCGCGCGCGGGCGATCGAGACGGGCGCCTGGGTGCTGGCCGCGGCGCAGGGCGGTTTCCACGAGGACGGGCGCGGCACCTATGGCCGTTCGCTCGTCGTGGCGCCGTGGGGCCAGGTCGCGGCCAAGCTTGACCACGACGAGCCGGGCGTGCTTCTGGCCGATCTCGATCCGGCCGAGTCCGCCAAGGCGCGCGCCGCGATTCCGAACCTTATCAACGCCCGGGCCTTCACCGGGCCATAGACCGACCGATGATCCGCTACGCCCTCACCTGCGAACACGAGCACGAATTCGAGGGCTGGTTCGCGTCTTCGACCGACTTCGACGACCAGCAGGGCCGAGGCCTGCTGGACTGCCCCATGTGCGCCTCCAAGACCGTCCGCAAGCAGATCATGGCCCCGGCGGTGACCGGCACGAAGCGCACGGTGCGCGGGGTCCCCGCCGCCAAGATGCAGGCGATGATGATGGAGGCTGCAGGCCGCATCCGCCAGCACGTGGAAGACAACTTCGACGACGTCGGCGACAGCTTCGCCTCCGAGGCCCGCGCCATCCACGAGGGCCGCGCCGAGGATCGCGGCATCTACGGCCAGGCGACGCCCAAGGAAGTCCGCGACCTGGTCGAGGACGGTGTCCCGGTGGCCCCACTGCCTCCCGAGCCGCTCAAGAAGGAAGAGTTGAACTAGTTCGGGCTTAGCGTGGACCGCGACGCTCAGAACGCCATCGTCACGCCCGCCGACAGGATGTAGCCGGCGCCGCGGACCCTCGCCGTTCAGGCGGGTGGCCGTGGCCGCCGGCGCGCCTAAATCGGAGCGCTAAGTCGGGTCGCAAACACAGGCGGCCGATTGGTCGCGAATTTACGCGGGGTCAGGTCTTGTGTGACCCATATGCCACACTAAATCCCGTGTACCGAGGAGCCGTGCTTCCTGAAGGCGGCTCTGCGAGTTCCGCCTGAGTGGGGACCTGAATGAACATCGACACCTATTCCGACCGCGCCAAACAGGCGATCCAGTCGGCGCAGAGCCTCGCGCTCGCCCGACGGCATCAGCAACTGGCACCCGAGCACATCCTGAAAGTCCTGCTGGAGGAGCGCGACGGCCTGACCCGCGCGCTCCTCCAGAGCGCCGGCGGCCGCCCCGACGAGGTGGACCGCGCGGCCGAAGCGGCTCTGGGCCGGCTGCCCAAGGTCGAGGGCGGCTCTGGACAACTCTACATGAAGCCGGAAACGGCGCGCGTGTTCGCCGACGCCGAACAGGGCGCCAAGGCGGCCGGCGACGCCTTCGTGACGACCGAACGCCTGTTGATCGCCCTGGCCAAGGAAGGCGGCGAGGCGGCGAACGTGCTGAAAGCGGCGGGCGTGACGCCCAAGGGCCTGGAAGACGCCGCCATCGCGGTCCGCAAGGGCCGCACGGCCGACAGCGCCTCGGCCGAGGAAGGCTATGACGCGCTGAAGCGCTACGCCCGCGACCTGACGCAGGCGGCGAAGGACGGCAAGCTGGATCCGGTGATCGGCCGCGACGAGGAGATCCGCCGCACGATCCAGGTGCTGAGCCGCCGGACCAAGAACAACCCCGTGCTGATCGGCGAGCCCGGCGTCGGCAAGACCGCCGTCGTCGAGGGCCTGGCCCAGCGCATCGTCAACGGCGATGTCCCCGAGGGGCTGAAGGACCGCAAGCTGCTGTCGCTCGACATGGGCGCCCTGATCGCCGGGGCGAAGTACCGTGGCGAGTTCGAGGAACGGCTGAAGGCCGTGCTGAACGAGGTGACCGCGGCCGAGGGCTCGATCATCCTCTTCATCGACGAGATGCATACCCTGGTCGGCGCCGGGAAGGGCGACGGGGCGATGGACGCCTCGAACCTGCTGAAGCCGGCGCTGGCGCGGGGCGAGCTTCACTGCGTCGGCGCCACCACGCTGGACGAGTACCGCAAGCACGTCGAGAAGGACGCCGCTCTCGCCCGCCGGTTCCAGCCGGTGATGGTCGACGAACCGACGGTGGAGGACACGGTCTCGATCCTGCGCGGCCTGAAGGAGAAGTACGAGGTCCACCATGGGGTGCGCATCTCGGACAGCGCCATCGTGGCCGCCGCGACCCTCTCGAACCGCTACATCACCGACCGCTTCCTGCCGGACAAGGCCATCGACCTGATCGACGAGGCCGGCAGCCGCGTGCGGATGGCGGTCGACTCCAAGCCCGAGGAACTGGACGAGATCGACCGGCGCGTCGTGCAACTGAAGATCGAGCGCGAGGCGCTGTCCAAGGAGACCGACGCGGCCTCCAAGGCGCGGCTCGAGAAGCTCGAGGAGGAGCTGGACGACCTGGAAGGCCAGTCGGCCGAGATGACCGCCCGCTGGAAGGCCGAAAAGGACAAGGTCAGCTCCGCCGCCCAGGCGCGCGAGGCCCTTGACCGGCTGAAGGCCGAACTGGGCGTCGCCCAACGCCGGGGCGACCTGCAGCGTGCGTCCGAGATCGCCTATGGCGAGATCCCGCAGCTGGAGAAGCGCCTGGCGGAGGCTGAAGCCGCCGAGGGCCAGGCCGACGCCATGGCGCCCGAGGTCGTGGACGCCGAGCAGATCGCCGCCGTCGTCAGCCGCTGGACCGGGGTTCCGGTCGAGAAGATGCTGGAAGGCGAGCGCGAAAAGCTGCTGCGCATGGAAGACGGCCTGCGCGGCCGGGTGGTCGGTCAGGAGGAGGCACTGGTCGCCGTCTCGGACGCCGTCCGCCGCGCGCGCGCCGGGCTGCAGGACCCGAACCGCCCGATCGGCTCGTTCCTGTTCCTGGGCCCGACGGGCGTCGGCAAGACCGAACTCACCAAGGCTCTGGCCGAGTTCATGTTCTCGGACGAGCACGCGATCACCCGCCTCGACATGAGCGAGTACATGGAGAAGCACTCGGTCAGCCGCATGATCGGCGCGCCTCCCGGCTACGTCGGCTACGACGAGGGCGGGGCGCTGACCGAGGCGGTCCGTCGCCGTCCATACCAGGTGGTGCTGTTCGACGAGGTCGAGAAGGCCCACCCGGACGTCTTCAACGTGCTGCTCCAGGTGCTGGACGATGGCCGCCTCACGGACGGCCAGGGGCGGACGGTCGATTTCCGCAACACGCTGATCATCATGACCTCGAACCTCGGTTCGCAGTTCCTGGCGGAACAGGCCGACGGCGAGGACGTGGAGGCGGCGCGGCCGGCGGTCATGGAGGTGGTGCGCCACCACTTCCGCCCCGAGTTCCTGAACCGGATCGACGAGATCATCCTGTTCAAGCGCCTGGGGCGGGCCGAGATGGACGGCATCGTCCGCATCCAGCTTCAGCGCGTCGAGAAGCTGTTGGCCGACCGTCGCATGACGCTGGCCCTGGACGGCGGCGCGCTGCACTGGCTGGGCGATCGCGGCTACGACCCCGTCTACGGGGCCCGGCCGCTGAAGCGGGTGATCCAGAAGGAGCTGATCGACCCGATCGCCCGCAAGCTGCTGGCCGGCGAGCTGGACGACGGATCGGTGATCGACGTCCACGCGGGCGGCGACGACGGCCTGCAGATCGGCCGCGCCAAGGTGCACTGAGACAGGAGCGCCCGCCGGGAGACCGGCGGGCGTTTCGCTTTAGAGCGTGACGTTCACCAGGCGGCCGCCGCGCACCACGATGCGGCGCATCAGGGCCACGGTCGGCGCATTGCCGGCCGCCGGGCGGGCCACGGTGATGGCGTACCAGGCGCCGTCGGCCAGGCCGCCGAAGGCGAACTGGTCGGCGTCGTCGCAGGTGGTGCGCTTCACATACGGGCCGGCGTCGCCCGCGGGGGCGTTCGGCGTGCGGGCGCGGACCTCGTCGGCCGGCAGGGCGGCGCGTTCGGTCGACCCGTAGAGGGCGGCCATGCGGCGCGCGGACCAGCGGGTTTCGGGCGTCAGCACCACGCTGGCGCCGGCGCAGGTGTAGCGCGTCGGGCCCTGGCGATAGATCACCCGCCCGGCGATGACGTTCTGGCCCGGACGTTGCGACCAGCCGAAGTCGCCGGCCGAGAAGTCGGCGCCGCCCATCGGAGGCGGCGGAGGACGGCTCGGCGCGGGCCGCGGTGGCGGACCCCCGGGCGGCGGCGGGCCGAGGGAGGGCGTGCAGGCGGCCAGACCGGCGGCAAGGCCGAGGCTGGCGATCATCAAGGCTCGGGACATGAGCCCACCTTATAGGCGAATGAGGCCGAACGTTGCCAGTACCGGAGGCGCCTTGACCGTTCGCGGTGACCGGGCCCTATCATTTGTCGGGGGGCCAACCCGAGGAGGCAGCCGCGATGGCGCACAAGTTCGAGATCTACAAGGACAAGGCCGGCGAGTTCCGTGTCCGGTTCAAGTACAACAGCGAGGTCATCTTCTCGACCGAGGGTTACACCTCGAAGTCCGGCGCCAAGAGCGCCATCGAAAGCATCAAGAAGCACGTCGGCGACGCCGAGACCGTCGAGATCGAATAGGGCGCTGAAGTTCCTCCCCCGTTGGGGGAGGTGTCGCCGCAGGCGACGGAGGGGGTCCTCGACCGAGTTTCGAGCGGACCCCCTCAGTCGGCATTCGCCGACAGCTCCCCCAACGGGGAGCAATGGGTTCTCAATCGTCCCCGCGCGGACGCCCGCGCATCGCCTTGACGCCCGATCGCTTCGACTTGCCCTCCAGGCGGCGAAGCTTGGAGGCGTAGGTCGGCTTGGTCTTCTTGCGGGGCGGGGGCGGCGGCCTGGCCGCCTCGCGGATCAGGTCCAGCAGCCTTTCGAGCGCCGCCTGGCGGTTCATCTCCTGGCTCCGGTGCTCCTGGGCCACCAGCACCACGACGCCGTCCATGGTCAGGCGGTTTCCGGACAGCTTGTAGAGCCTGGCGCGCACCGGCTCGGGCAGGCTGGGCGAGCCCCGGACGTCGAAGCGCAGCTCGATCGCCGTCGACACCTTGTTGACGTGCTGGCCGCCCGGGCCCGAGGCGCGCACCGCCCGCACCTGCACCTCGTCGTCGTCCAAGCTGATGTGAGGGGTGACCTCGATCATGCGGTGTTCTTTGCAAAGCTCGGGCTAACCGTCTATGCACCCCGCATGCGCGCGACCCTTTCGCAGCTCGTAAGCCTTATTCGGACCGCTCCCAGCGGGCCGGTGAGGGATGTCGCGCGCTAGTCTCAGGACGAGAAGCACAGACCGCAAACCAGCCCCGCCGGGATCCGGACGGGGCTTTTTCGTATCCGGCCCCCGAGGATCCCCGCCCAGACAGGAGACCCGATGGACCCGCCCGACCCCGAACAGACGGCGCCGCAGCGTAACGCCGCAGCGCCGGTTCCCTTGACCTTCACGCAAAAAAACGCTTCACACCCCCGGCTTTGCTGCGACGCCGTTGCGCGCGTGCGGCAGGTTTCATTGTCCTAGGAGAACAAACATGCGCGTCTACTACGACCGCGACGCCGACATTTCCCGCATCCTGGACAAGAAGATCGCCATCGTAGGCTATGGCAGCCAGGGCCGCGCCCACGCGCTGAACCTCTTCGACTCCGGCGCGAAGAACGTCGCCGTGGCGCTGAAGCCCGGTTCGGCCACCGCCAAGAAGGTGGAAGCCGACGGCCTGAAGGTCATGAGCGTGGCGGAAGCCGCCAAGTGGGCCGACGTCCTCATGGTGCTGGCGCCCGACGAACTGCAGCGCGGCATCTACGCCAACGAGATCGAGCCCAACATCCGTGACGGCGCGGCCCTGCTGTTCGCCCACGGCCTGAACGTGCACTTCGGCCTCATCGAGCCGAAGGCCAGCGTCGACGTGCTGATGGTCGCGCCGAAGGGCCCGGGCCACACCGTGCGCGGCGAGTACCAGAAGGGCGGCGGCGTGCCCTGCCTGATCGCGGTGCACCAGAACGCCACCGGCAACGCCATGGACCTGGGGCTGGCCTACGCCTCCGCCATCGGCGGCGGGCGCTCGGGCATCATCGAGACCAACTTCCGCGAGGAATGCGAGACCGACCTGTTCGGCGAGCAGGCCGTGCTCTGCGGCGGCCTGGTGGAACTGATCCGCGCCGGCTTCGAGACGCTGGTCGAGGCGGGCTACGCCCCCGAGATGGCCTACTTCGAGTGCCTGCACGAGGTGAAGCTGATCGTGGACCTGATCTACGAAGGCGGCATCGCCAACATGAACTACTCGATCTCGAACACCGCCGAGTACGGCGAGTACGTCACCGGCCCGCGCATCGTGACGCCGGAGACCAAGGCCGAGATGAAGCGCGTGCTGGAGGACATCCAGTCGGGCCGCTTCGTCCGCGACTTCATGCAGGAGAACGCGGTGGGCGCCCCCAGCTTCAAGGCGACCCGTCGCCGTGGCTCGGAACATCAGATCGAGGAAGTCGGTCAGCGTCTGCGCGCCATGATGCCCTGGATCGGCAAGAACAAGCTGGTTGATACTGCACGCAACTAAGGCGCGTCGGAGCCGGTATCCACGCGACGGCCCGGGGTTCGCGCCCCGGGCCGTTTTCGTGCGCGCTCGCCAATCTGTGTTACGCTGCCTCAGTCCTGTGGTCGTTTCAGCGCCACGAGGCCCGAGCCCCGCGGCGCTCCCCAACAAGAAAGGGAGGAGCGAAATGGCGGCCAATCACGTCGAAAACCCCTTTGAGTACGCGATCGAGCGGGCGGCCTGGGCCGTGCGCGACCTCGCGCGTTTCGTCGTGCCGCACCCCGAGCGGCACGCGGCCCAGACGGTCCCGGATGTGCGTCGGATCACCTTCGCCGACCTGCGCGCGGCGTTGAGGGAAGGCGCCGGCGACGTCGGCGCGTTCCGCGACGACGTGCTGTTCATCGGCATCATCTATCCCATCGCGGGCGCGCTGCTGGCCGCCTTCGCCTTCAACCAGAACCTGCTGATGATGCTGTTCCCGCTGGTGTCGGGCTTCGCGATCATCGGCCCCGTGGCCGCCACCGGCCTCTACGAGATGAGCCGCCGGCGCGAGCAGGGCGAGCACGTCACCTGGCTGGACGGCCTGAAGGTGTTCAGCTCGCCGGCCATCGGTTCGATCATCGGCTTCGGCGCCGTGCTGATGACGGTCTTCGCGGTCTGGCTGCTGGTCGCCTACCAGATCGGCGCCGGCGCGCTGGGCGGCGATGCGCCGCCGACCTTCCGCATGTTCCTGAACGAGGTGCTGTTCTCGCCCGCCAGCCCGGCGCTGATCGCCGGCGGCATCGGCGTGGGCTTCCTCTTCGCCGCGTTCACCTTCGCGATCGGCGTGGTCACGGCTCCGCTGCTGCTGGACCGCGACGTGGGCCTGCGTCTGGCGATGGAGACCTCGCTGAAGGTGGTCAAGACCAACCCCGGCCCGATGGCGGCCTGGGCGGCGACCATCGCCGGCCTGCTGGTGCTGGGCTCGCTGCCGGCGCTGGTAGGGCTGATCGTGGTGGTGCCGCTGCTGGGCCACGCGAGCTGGCGGCTGTACCGCAAGCTGGTGGTCTAGACCTACCCGGCGTGGCGGGGCGGAACACCAGCGCCTCGCCACCCTTGGGCGGGCCGCCTCCGCCATGCCCGCGCCGTGAGCTGGGACGCCCGACGATCGCCGTCCGGTGAATGTGTCGGGGATCGACATCGGTCCGTCATGGACTCGCCGCAACCTCTGTCGTAGCTGGCCGTTGCTGTCACAGTCGGGAGGCGGCGCATGTATCTCATCCGCATCATGCTGAAGTTCGTGGGGCTCGGCCTGCTGGTCGCGGTCGATCTCGTGCGGCCCAGTCGGCCCGAGTACCGCCTGCCGGCGCGCTGGCTGGCGCGCTAGACCGCCACCGTCTCACCCACGATCGCGCGCGCGACGGCCTCGCCGACCTTGATGCCGTCGACGCCGGCCGAGAGGATGCCGCCCGCATAGCCCGCGCCTTCGCCGGCCGGGAACAGGCCGCGCACGCTCAGGCTCTGGAAGTCAGCCCCACGGGTCATGCGGATCGGCGACGAGGTGCGGGTCTCGACGCCGGTCAACACCGCTTCGGGATCGTCGTAGCGCGGGATCTTCCGCCCGAAGACCGGCAGGGCCTCGCGCATCGCCTCGATCACATAGTCGGGCATGACGGCGGCGAGATCAGTCGGCTTCACGCCCGGTCGGTAGCTGGGGACGACGCTGCCCAGCGCGGTGGAGGCGCGGCCCGCCATGAAGTCTCCGACCAACTGACCGGGGGCGTGGTATCCGCCGCCGCCGGCCACGAAGGCGGCGCTCTCCAGCTGGCGCTGCAGCTCGATCCCGGCCAGCGGATGGTCACTGCCGTAGTCGGCCTGGTCGATGCCCACGACGAAGCCCGAGTTCGCGTTCCGCTCGTTGCGCGAGTACTGGCTCATGCCGTTCGTGACGACCCGGCCAGGCTCGGAGGTGGCCGCGACCACCGTGCCGCCCGGACACATGCAGAAACTGTAGACGGTCCGCCCGTTCCGGCAGTGATGGGACAGCGAATAGGCCGCCGCGCCCAGGTCGGGATGGCCCGCGCAGGGGCCGAAGAGCGCGCGGTCGATCCACGACTGCGGGTGCTCGATCCGGAAGCCGATGGAGAACGGCTTGGCTTCGATGTGCACGCCGTGGCTGTGCAGCATCTCGAAGGTGTCGCGCGAGGAATGGCCGACGGCGAAGACCACGTGATCGGCCTCGAGGAACTCCCCGGTGTGCAGATGCAGGCCGCGCAGGCGCTTCGTCCCGTCGGGCGCGCGATCCAGCTCGATATCGGTGACGCGGTGCTCGAACCGATACTCGCCACCCAGGGATTCGATCTTGGCCCGCATGCTCTCGACCATGGTCACGAGGCGGAACGTGCCGATGTGCGGATGCGCCTCGGTGAGGATCTCGGGCGGGGCGCCGGCCTGGACGAACTCGGTCAGGACCTTGCGGCCCAGGAAGCGCGGATCCTTGATCTGGCTGTAGAGCTTGCCGTCCGAAAAGGTGCCGGCCCCGCCTTCGCCGAACTGGACGTTGGATTCGGGGTTCAGCTCGCTCTTTCGCCAGAGCCCCCAGGTGTCCTTCGTGCGTTGGCGCACCACCTTGCCACGGTCGAGGATGATCGGGCGGAAGCCCATCTCGGCCAGGATCAGGCCAGCGAACAGCCCGCAGGGCCCCGCGCCGATCACCACCGGCCGCAGTCGCTGGCCGACCGGGGCCGTCGCCACCGGCTTGTAGGAGGTGTCCGGCGTCGGCCGCACGTGAGGATCGCCCGCCAGGCGCTTCAGGACGGCCGCTTCGTCCTTCACCTCGGCGTCGACGATGTAGACCTTGAGGATCTGGGCCTTCTTGCGGGCGTCGTGCGCGCGCTTCCAGACCGACCAGCGGATGAGGTCGTCTTCGCGCAGGCCCAGGCGCGCGGCGATCGCCGCCGGCAGTTCTTCCGGCGCGTGGTCCAGGCCGAGCTTGAGTTCCGAAATCCGCAGCATCGCCGCTATGTAGCGGCTCGCCGCCCGCTGTGCATGCGGCGCGTCGTCAGAGGCGGCGGAACGGCGATCTGCGACAATCTGACCCAGGCAGCGTAACCGTATCTTTGCAGCTTCTGGCGCAGGCAAGGGTGTGATGCGGCAGAACGCCAACAGACTGAGGATCGAACCGCTGGTGCTCAGCGCCGCGGACTTCGAAGCGCGCGTGATCAGCCACGAGGCGTTCACGGCGGGCCGCGTGGGCGGCCAGCGCGCCCTGCGCCGCTACATCGTCGCCCGGGACATGCGGTGCGACCGCCGCCGGCTCAACGATGTCGACCTGACGGGCTCGGACCTGCAGGGTACGTCCTTCATCGGCGCCTACCTCGAGCGCGCCTGCTTCAACTCGGCCAACCTCTCGCGCTGCAACTTCACCGCCGCGATGCTGATGCGCGCGGACCTGCGGGCGGCGCGCCTGGTGGGCGTCACGCTGAAGGATGCGCTGCTGGACGGCGCGGATCTGCGCGCGGCGATCCTGTCGGGGCCCGACGAGGTTCCGGGACAGGGGCGGGTCGACCGGTTCGGCAGCCTGGCCGGCGCGCGGGCCGACGAGATCGACCTGTCCGACACCATCGCGCACGGCGTCGACTTCAGCGACTGCTCGATGGTCGGGGCCAAGTTCAAGGGCGCGAACCTGATGTTCGCCAACCTGCGGAACGCCAACCTCAGCCGCGCCGACCTGGGCGGGACGCGCCTGGACGGCGCGCGGCTGGAGGGCGCGATCCTGATGGGGGTCAACGTCGACCGCCTGGACCTCTCGCCCGAACAGCTGCGAGGCTGCCTGCTCGACCCCTCGCCGGAGGCTCGCGCCAAGGCTGGAGCGCTTCGGGCGTCGGTCGAGGGCATGGACGCCTGGGCCCGCAGCGGTGGGCGCAGCGGCGCGCCGGCCGTGCTGGACGATCACGACCTGCGCACGGTGGGCGGCATGGCCGGCCGTGCGCTCCCTGGCGTCTCGGCGCGCAATGTGGTGGCCGTGGGGGTCGATCTGCGCGGCGCGGAGCTGGCCGGGGCGAACTTCGACGGCGCGGACCTGCGCAATGCCGACCTGCGCGAAGCCGACCTCCGCGGCGTCTCGTTCCGCGGGGCCAACCTCGCGCACGCCCAGTTCGCCGATGCGCTGCTGACGCCGCTGACCCTGGTCAGCGGCCAGGTCCGGCCCGTCGCCCTCGAAGGAGCCAACGTGGCGGGCACGGGCCTGCGCCCCGCCGTCGCCGAGATCGTGGCCTGAGGCCTACTCGTCGGGCCCCTTCCGCTTCTGCTTGATCCAGGCCCGCGCCGCCTTGTGCCGTGAGGCCCAGAGCTTGCGGTTCTCCTTGTCGGCGCGCGGGTCGGTGCGACGGTGCTCGAACGCCATCTCGGCCTGCAGCTTCTCGTAGGCCGCCAGACGCGGGGCAGGCAACTCGCCGGCGTCGATGGCCCCGCGCACCGCGCAGCCGGGCTCTCCGTGGTGGCTGCAGTCGCTGAAGCGGCACTGGGCCGCCAGGGCCTCCACGTCCTCGAAGGCGCTGGAGACGCCGCCCTCCGCCTCCCACAGCCCCAGCTCGCGCATCCCGGGCGTGTCCAGGATCAACCCGCCGGAGGGCAGCAGCACCAGCTCGCGGTGCGTGGTGGTGTGGCGGCCGCGCGCGTCGTCCTCGCGGATCTCCGCGGTGGCCATCCGCTCGCCGCCCGAGAGGGCGTTGACGAGGGTGGACTTGCCCGCGCCGGACGAGCCCAGCAGCACGGCCGTGCGGCCGGCCGCCAGCCAATCGGCGAAGGCGTCCATGCCCAGGCCACTGCGCGCCGAGACGGCGAGGACGGGAGCGCCGAAGGCGATCGTCTCCACCTCGGCCACCGAGGCCGCCACGTCCTCGGCGAGGTCCGCCTTGGTCAGCACTACGACGGGCTCGGCGCCGCTCTCGTAGGCGGTGGCCAGGTAGCGCTCGAGCCGACGCAGGTTCAGGTCGGCGTTCAGCGAGGTCACCAGGAAGGCGACGTCGACGTTCGCGGCGACCACCTGGGCGCCGCCGTGCCGGCCGCTGGCCTTGCGGATGAAGGCGGTCTTCCGGGGCAGCACCGCGCGGACGAGGGCGGTGGTCTCGCCGGGGCGCGGCTCGAAGGCGACCCAGTCGCCGGCGGTCGGCCGGTCCTGGTCCGCCGAGCCTTTGAGTAGGGTGCCCGTGGCGCGGGCGTCGACTTCGCCGGCGGCCGTGGCCAGCCGGTAGCCGCCGCGCTGCTGGACGATGATGCGGCCGGGCTCCAGGCCGTCGGTCGCGTAGCGTGAGAATTCACGCTGGAACTCTTCGCTCCAGCCGTAGGGGGTCAGCACTGAGGATGTCCTTGATGTCGAGAGCCAATCAGGCGTCGACCGTCAGGGGTCCCGAGGGACCTCGCGCCGTTCAGGCGCAGCGGACGGCGACGCAGCGAAGGGCTGCGCGGGCAATGGGCGACATGTCAGACCTCCTCCTTCTGCGGGCCTCGTTGGACGCGCGGACCTTGGCGATGCGTCGGCGCTCCGTCAAGAATGCGCAGCGCTTCGAGGAGATTCCATGGCCGACGTTCAGGTGATCAACAACACGGAAACGAGCCGGTTCGAGGTGAGCCTCGACGGCGAGACCGCCTTCTCCGAGTACCGGCTGGTCGACCACGGCATCATCCTGCCCCACACGGTGGTTCCCGAGTCGTTCGAGGGGAAAGGCGTCGGCAGCGCGCTGGCCAAGACCGCGCTGGGCTATGCGCGCGAGCACGATCTGAAGGTCATCCCGCTGTGTCCCTTCATCGCCGGCTACATCAGCAAGCACCCCGAGTGGCACGACATCGTGCACGACACCTACAAGGGCAGGCTGGGGATCGGCTGAGATGGTCCAGTCGAAGGCGTCCACCGTCGACGACTGGCTTGCCGAGGTCGATCCCGCTCGGGCGTCGGCCCTGGCGCGTATCCGCGAAAGCGCCGTGCGCAACCTGCCGGCCCTGACCGAGTCCATGCGCTATGGGATGCCGACCTATGGGCGGGCGGGGCAGGACGCCGCCTTCGCCTTCAACAGCCAGAAGCAGTACATATCGCTCTACGTCAGTCCCCGGGTGCACGCCCTGCACGCCGAGGCGTTGAAGGGGCTGGACGCGGGCAAGAGCTGCATCCGCTTCCGCCGGCCCGATCAGATCGACTTCGACCTGCTGGACCGGATGCTGGCCGACACGGCGCGGCTGGATCCCTGATCACTCCCAGCCGAGGTCCGCGTGGCCGCGCAGGATGGCCTCGACTTCGTCGCGGTGCTTGGCCCCGCCCCGGTCGTGCAGCACCAGCGGCGGCAGGATCTTCAGCGGCGCCTTCCCGGTCTTGATGGCCCGCACCAGCACACGCTTGGCCGGCGCGTCGGCGAAGGGGTGGACGGCGCGGATCTGGAACGACCCGGCCTTCGGCGCGAGCAGTCCGAGCAGATCTGCCAGCCGGTCGGCGCGATGGACGACGGTGATCGTCCCGCCCTCCCGCACCGCCTTGAGCAGGAATTCGGTCCAGCCCAGCAGCCCCTCGTCGGCCATCCAGGCCGCGGCCTTCTCGGGCGCGGGCGCGCGCAGGGCGCTCGGGTCATCGAAGAACGGCGGATTGGCCAGGGCGGCGTCGAAGGGGGGGAGGCCCAGAGCCGCGAACCGCTGGCCCACGTCGCCGGGCCGAGCCTCGACTCGATCGCCGAGGCCGTTCAGCGCGATGTTCTCCTGTGCCAGGGCCAGGGCGGCGGCTTCGCGCTCCACGCCGGTGAAGCGCGCGCCGGGACAGCGGTGCGCGGCGGCCAGCAGGGCCGCCCCCGGGCCGCATCCCGCCTCGATCACCCGCTGATCCGGCCGCGCGTCGCAGGCGGCGGCCAACAGCGCCGCGTCCATCCCGGCCCGGTACCCCCGCGCGGGCTGGCGGAGGCGCACGGCGCCGTCCAGCAGGCGATCTTCGGTTACGGCATCCATCCGGGCGGGCCTTGGTGTAGAAGGGGGCGAAGCGGGCGTTCAGCGCTCGCTTGACCGTGCCCTATCGCGTCACCATTGTCCCGGCAAACGGCGGCTGGTGGGTGCCCGGACGCCGTAGATTGAAACAGGAACTACCCGTCTTGGAAGCCGCCCAGGCCGTCGCCGCTCCCCCCTCGCTGGACCTGCTGCTGAAGCTGGCGGGTCCCGATATGCGCGCGGTCGACAATCTGATCCGCGAACACATGGACAGCCCGGTGCCGGTGATCCCGGCGCTGGCCGATCACCTCATCGCCGGCTCCGCCAAGCGCCTGCGTCCCCTGCTGACCATCGCCGCCGCGCGGCTGGCCGGCGCACGCGATGACGCCTGCCTGAAGCTGGCCGCGGCGGTGGAGTTCATCCACACCGCCACCCTGTTGCACGACGACGTGGTGGACTCCTCCCAGCTGCGCCGTGGCCGCGTGGCCGCGCACCTGATCTGGGGCGCGCCGGCCAGCGTGCTGGTGGGCGACTTCCTGTTCGCCCGCTCGTTCGAACTGATGGTGGGCGCGGGCTCGATGCCCGCGCTGGAAGTGCTGGCCCGCGCCAGCCGGGTGATCTCCGAGGGCGAGGTGTTGCAGCTCACCCGCAGCCATGACCTGGACCTCAGCCAGGAGGTCTACATCGAGATCATCAAGGCCAAGACCGCCGAGCTGTTCGCCGCCGCCGCCGAGGCTGGCGCGATCTCGGCCGGAGCCTCGCCCGAGCGGTGCCGCGCCCTGCGCAAGTTCGGCCAGGACCTGGGGCTGGCGTTCCAGCTCGTGGACGACGCGCTGGACTACTCCGGCGACGCCAAGACGCTGGGCAAGAACCCGGGCGACGATTTCCGGGAGGGCAAGGTCACCCTGCCGCTGTTGCTGGCCATGACCCGGACCGGCGCGGCCGAGCGCGACTTCTGGGTGCGCACTGTCGACCGTCGCGAGCAGACCGACGCAGACCTGGATCGCGCCATCGCCCTGATGGCCGAGACCCGCGCGCTGGACGACACCCTGGGCCTCGCCGCCCGCTATGCCGACAGCGCCAAGGCCGCGATCGCCGACTACGGCTCGAACAGCTGGCGTCCGGCGCTTCAGGACCTGGCGGACTTCGCGGTGGCGCGCCGGGCGTAGGCGACAAGGCCGGGGTTGTCCCTCAGCCACGTTGACAGCGGCAGGACCAATGCGGCCGCCACCGGCGCGAAGCCGAACACCAGACCGACCGTGAAGAAGCAGGCCGCCGCCGCGTACAGCGGCCACAGTCTGTCACGGGTCCGCGCCAGATAGGCGGCGACCGCCGGGAGCAGCAACGCGGCCTCGTAGTGCATCGCGTACGACAGGATCATGAGCGTTGCGCCCATGAGCAGAACCAGGCGGTCGAGTGGGTCGGGCCGGCGCAGACTGACCCAGGCGAGGGTCAGCGCGGCGGGGGCGAGGCACAGCGCCCAGAGGCCCGGGAGGCCCTGCGCCGCCAGCATGGAGTAGGGGGTGATCCCGTCTTCGAACTGGCCAGGGCTGCCCGGCACCACCTCGTTCTGGAAGCGCGGCATCGCCGCGACCCACTGAAGCCACGGCTCCACGCCCCAGATGAGGGTCGAGAGGCCCGCCACGAGCGCGGTCGTGGCTCCGGCGGCGACGAGGGTCCGCCATTGCCGGGCGCCGATCAGGGCGATGGGCGCGAGGACCAGAAGTTGAGGCTTGAGGGTCGCCGCCAGTCCGAGCAGAACGCCAGCCACAGCGGGTCGGCGCGGCAGCGACAGGGCGGTGACGATCAGGGCGCCGAGCAGGAACGTGAGTTGGCCGCACAGGGCGACCAGGCCGGCGGCGGGAAAGAGCATCATCCACCAGGGTGCGCCGACGCGGCGCCCCGCCAGGGCGAACAGCGCATAGCTTGCCACCACCAGCAGTCCATAGCCCGGCCAGTAGGGGAGGGCGGCCAGGGGAGCGAACAGGAAGAAGCTGGACGGTGGATAGAGGAAGGGGCGCAGGTAGCTGGGCCCCATCGGCCACCCCTGAAGCTGGGTGACGTACGTGAAGTCGTAGGCCCGTCCATCGGCCAGGGCCTGCATGCCGGCGCGAAACGGCGTGTAGTCGACGCCCAGCGGCTGCACCTTTAGGACGTCGACGAAGTCCAGGCTGCGCCAGACGAAGGCGGCCAGCAGCAGCCAGAGGGCGATCTGGCGGAAGCGGTCCGGCGTGGCGTGGCCATTCGCGGGCGGCGGCATGGGGCATCCCTACCGCCGCCGGCGTTTCCGCCCGCCTAACGTGGGTGGCGGATCAGCCCGGGCTGATCATCTTCTCCGGGCGCACCCACTCGTCGAATTCCTCGTTCGTGAGATAGCCGCCGCCGACGGCCTCCTCGCGCAGGGTGGTGCCGTTCTTGTGGGCCGTCTTGGCGATCTTGGCGCAGGCGTCGTAGCCGAGCTTGCCGTTCAGCGCCGTGACCAGCATCAGCGACCGCTCGAGGTTGGCCTTGATGTTGTCTTCGCGCGCTTCGGTGCCGGCCACCATGTTGTCGGTGAAGCTGATCGCGCCGTCGGCCAGCAGGCGGCACGACTGCAGGAAGTTGTACGCCATCACCGGGTTGAAGACGTTCAGCTCGAAGTGGCCCTGGCTGCCCGCGAAGGCCATGGCGGTCTGGTTGCCCATGATGTGGGCGCACACCATCGTCAGCGCCTCGGCCTGGGTCGGGTTGACCTTGCCCGGCATGATCGACGAGCCGGGCTCGTTCTCGGGCAGGGCCAGTTCGCCCAGGCCGGCGCGCGGGCCCGAGCCCAGGAAGCGCAGGTCGTTGGCGATCTTGAAGAGGGCGCCCGCCGCGGCGGTCAGCGCGCCGTGGCTGAACACCATGGCGTCGTGGGCCGCCAGGGCCTCGAACTTGTTGGGCGCGGTGATGAACGGCAGCCGGGTGATCTGGGCGATCTTCTCGGCCACCTTCTCGGCGAAGCCGATCGGGGCGTTGAGGCCGGTGCCGACGGCGGTGCCGCCCTGCGCCAGCTCATAGAGACCATAGAGGGTCTCCTTGATCCGGCGCACCGACATGGCGACCTGGTGCGAGTAGCCGCCGAACTCCTGGCCCAGGGTCAGGGGCGTGGCGTCCTGAGTGTGCGTGCGGCCGATCTTGATGATGTGGCTGAACTCGTCCGACTTCTTCTTGAGCGCCGCGTGCAGGTGCTCCAGCGCCGGCATCACCGAGCGGGCGACCTCTTCCGCCGCGGCGATGTGCATCGCGGTCGGATAGGTGTCGTTCGACGACTGGCTCATGTTGACGTGGTCGTTCGGGTGGACCGGCTTCTTGGAGCCCATCTCGCCGCCCATCATCTCGATGGCGCGGTTCGAGATCACCTCGTTGGCGTTCATGTTCGACTGGGTGCCGGACCCGGTCTGCCAGACCACCAGCGGGAAGTGGTCGTCCAGCTTGCCGTCGATCACCTCTTGAGCCGCGGCGACGATGTACTTGCCGATCTCGGGGTCGAGCTTGCCGAGTTCCATGTTGGCCTCGGCCGCCGCGCGCTTCACGACGCCGAGGGCGCGGATCACGGGCTGGGGTTGCCTTTCCCAGCCGATCTTGAAGTTGCCCAGGCTGCGCTGCGTCTGCGCGCCCCAGTAGCGGTCGGACGCGACCTCGATCGGGCCGAAGGTGTCGGTTTCGGTGCGCGTCATCAGGATCCCCATGGTTCAGGCGGCGTACCGTTTAACCCCACGGCGCGAGACTGCAAGGCGCCGGACCGCTATGGAGGGGGCGATGAGCGAATGGACCCAGCACGGCAAGGTGCGCGCCCGCGAGGCCGACGGCCTGCTGGAGGTGACCGTCGACGGCCTGACGACGCAGGCGAAGTACTACAAGCCGCTGATCTACGAGTTCTTCCGCAAGGCCTGGCGCGGCAGCCGGCCCGCCTGGGGCGAGTACTCGGTCGAGATCGGAATGGAGTATGTGGGCGAGCCGCCGTGGCTCGACCTCGACAACCTGGCCAAGGCGCTGCTGGACGCGATCAAGGGCTATGCCTTCCACGACGACGCCCAGGTGGCGCGGCTGCTGGTGGAGCGGCGTCCCGGTGAGCGCGAGCGGATCACCGTGCTGGTGAAGAAGCTGTCCTGAAACGCGAACCGGCCGCGCCCCGGGTGAGGGGAGGCGCGGCCGGCTGAAGTGCGTGACCCTTTCGGGTGAACGTCTAGCGGTACTGCTGGAGGCGGGTGGTCCGCAGGCCAGCCATCCCGTGGCGTTCGATCGAGCGCTGCCAGGACAGGAACTCGTCGTTCGTCAGGGAGTAGCGCTCGAGGGCTTCCTCGAGGCTGATCAGGCCGCCGCGGACGGCAGCCACCACTTCCGCCTTGCGGCGGATCACCCACCGGCCGGTGTTCGGCGGCGGGAGGTCGTTCTTCGTCAGGGGCGCGCCCGTCGGTCCGATCACGTAGGTCTCGCCGCGGCTGTTCGTGCGCGTCTGTTGTTGCAACATGGGCTTTCTACCGCCTCACCATCACTGTTGGCTTGCAGCATACCCAGCGGCCCCTAACAGCCGCTGAATCGCCTTGGTAAAGAAACGGCTGCCCACGCGCTCCTCCGTGTACCATTTTAATACAGTGGATAATGGGCAAAGAATTCAAGATCGGTTAATCTCTAGTATTAGCGCTTCAGGTTGATAAGTTCTTCCAACATCTGATCCGCTGTAGTGATGATCCGCGAGGAAGCCGAGTAAGCTTTCTGCGTCTGGATCAATCCAGTGAACTCTGACGACAAGTCGACAGTCGACGCTTCCAAGCTCGAGGGCGAGATTCGACCTGCGCCGCCGACCCCGGCTTCCTTGATCGTCATGACGCCGGCCGTGAGGGTCGAGCGGTAGGAGTTACCGCTCGCCTGGGCGAGGCCGTCCGAGTTCGGGAAGGTGGCGACGGCGATCTTGGCCACGTCGCGGATCTGGCTGTTGTCGTAGATCGCCGAGACGATGCCGTCCTCGCTGACCTCGATCGCGACGATGTTGCCGACGCCGGCGCCGTTGTTGATGATCGAGTTGACCGTCGACGTGTCGTCGTACTGGGTGAGCTTGCTGAAATCGACGGCGATGTTCTGCGCCGGCAGGCCCAGGGTCGCGTTCCAGGTGGTCGCGAGCGAGAAGGCGTCCGCCGCCACGCCGCCAACGGTGTTGATCGTACCGTCGGTGTTGAAGGTCACCGGGATCGGGTTGGCCGGCGCGAAGGTGGCGTCGGTCGCCGTGGGGACGGTCGCGACGCTCAGGTTCCAGTTGTTCACCGACGTCTGGGTGAAGGTCATCCGCACCGTGTGGCGGCCGCCGGCGGCGTCGACGATGTCGACATCGATCGGGGTCGGGGCGGTGGCGTTGACCTTGTCGATGTTGGCGCTGATGCCGAGCTGGGTGGTCGGGGTGACCGCCGCGCCCAGGTTCTTCACGTTGATCGACTGCAGGTTGGTCAGCTGCGACGGGTTGACGTTGTAGGTGCCGTTCGACTGACGCGGCCAGCCTTGCAGGTAGAGGCCGGCGTCATTCTTCAGGTAGCCGTCGGCGTCGACGCTGAACGAGCCCTGGCGGGTGAAGACCCGCTCGTCGGAGGGCAGCAGGTTGGCGCCCTTCGTGGTCGCCACGAAGAAGCCGTCGCCCGAGATGGCGAGGTCGGTCGACGAGCCCGAGGCCTGGATCAGGCCCTGCTGGCTGACGAACTGCCGGGTGATGCCCTGCACGCCGCCGGCCGAGTAGCGGCCCTTGACCGCCTGGGCGGTCACGACGTTGGCGAAGTTCACCTGGTTGCGCTTGTAGGCGACCGTGTTGACGTTCGCGATGTTGTCCGAGATCGCGGCCAGGGCCGACGAGTTGGCGATCAGGCCGGAAACGCCCGACAGAAGGGCCGAATTGATGGACATGACTTAGTTCCGTTCTCCTGAAGCGGGTTCGCGTGCTGCGTTGTTCGGCCGTCAGGCCGCCGCTGGAGACGACGTTTTGTCGTCCGCGTTGTTGCTGGTGGCGCCGGTGGTCGTGTCCGTCGTGGCCACGGTCTCCTCCGGCTGGCGAATGCGGACGAGCTTGCCCCAGGGGACCTGCGCGCCCTTGATGGTCAGGAGCGTGGATCCATCCGCGCTCTGTTCGACGCCGGTGACGAGGCCATCGGCGTAGATCTTGGAAGTGACGGTGGTGCCCGAGCTGTCCTTGGCGGTGACGCGAAGGGTGTAGATCCCGTCGCTCATGTCGCTGCCGGCCGAGTTCTTGCCGTCCCAGGTAAAGGTGTGGTCGCCGGCCTTCTTGTCGGTCGGCGCGATCGACTGGACCACGCGGCCCTTGGAATCGAGCACCTCGAGCTTCACGTCGGAAGCGTCGCGGTCGAGGTTCCAGGTCCACTCGGCCTTCTTGTTCTTCAGGGCGGCGACGTCGGCCTCGGCGCGGACTTCCTTGCCGATGAGGCTGACGGCGGTGGAGACGCCCGAGCCGGTGTTGGAGACCAGCTTTTCCAGAAGATCGTTGGTGAGGAGCTGCTGCTCCACGCCCGTCATCTGCACCAGCTGCTGGGTGAACTGGGTCGAGTCCATCGGGGACATCGGGTCTTGGTTCTTCAGCTGCGTGGTCAGCAGGGTCAGGAAGGTGTCGAAGTTCTCGGCCAGCCGGGTGCGGCCCGACGAAGCGGCCGTGTTGGCTGTGGAGTTGATGCTGTCGACGGCCATTGCGTCAGATCCTCACGTCCAGGCCGGTGCGGACGCCCCGGCTGAGGCGCAGAGCGCCCTGGTTTGCCGCGTTGGCGGCGTCGCCGGCCGTCTCCAGGGCGGCGCGGAACGCCTGTCCCCGGAAGGTCGTGCCGGTTTCATTCTGGTCCTGCCAGGCGCGGCCCTGGCCGCCCTGGCCGCGCTCCTGCGCGACGTCGAACGACAGGGCGCCGCCCTGCATGTCGAAGCCCGCCTGCTCCAGCGCGCGCTGCAGCTCGTTCGCACGGGCCTTCACGTCCTGCGCGGCCTGCGGGTTGTCGAAGGTCATGGCCGCGGTGATCCGGCCGTTCGCACCGATCTCGACACGGACGTCGACCTTGCCCAGGCCGTGCGGATCCAGCTCGACGTCGAAGCGCGTCGTGCGGGCGTCCAGCTTCTTGATGATCTGGGCCGCGAGATTGGCAACCGTCTCGGGCGCGCCGCGCACCGGATGGGCCGACTCGCCGGCCGGGGCCGAGCTGCTCGTCCCGCTGGCGCGGGTTTCGGATTGCACGGTGAAGTCCGGCGTGTCGGCGCCCACCTTGGCGTCGTCCGGCCGGGCCTCGGCGGCCTCCACCGGGCCCTGCGCGGCGGTCCGCACGGCCACGTCCCGCGCCTTCGCGCCCGTGGGGGCCTCGGCGGTCGGGAG
>JBFMGV010000059.1:0-119411 GCA_040752615.1 Pseudomonadota bacterium
CCACCGAGATCACCCGGGCGGCCGCGCCGTCGCCCAGGTCGGCCAGGGGCGCGTCGCGGCCCATGTCGCCGAAGGTGTAGAGCTGTTCCACATAGCCCAGGTCGAACCGGGTCTGTTCGGTCACGAAGGCGCGCAGGGCCAGTTCGAAGGTGCGGTGGCCGTCGGGATCGAAGGGGCCGAAGGGCAGGCCGGCGATGTCGCCGCCGAAGTCGCGCGGGGTGTCCTTGTGGCGCACGGTCAGGGCCACGGCCTCGCCGTCCTTGATGGCGACCACCACCGCCGACAGACCGATGACGACGGACGTGCTCATTCGGTGTCGAAGGCCTGGGCGTGCTGGGGCCGATAGCCGGCGGCGTCGGACAGCACCTCGAAGCGGCGCAGATAGTGGGCCTGGGCCTCGGCGGCGGCCTGGGGCTCGATCCTGAGCGTGTAGCCCTCGGGCGGGGCGCCGAAGAAGTCGAGGGACTCCTCGTGGCTGAAGCCGGCGAGCTGGGTCGCCTCGAAGAAGGCGCAGGCGCGGTCGGCCTGCTTGATCAGCTTCTTGATCTCGAGCGGGGTCTTGGCCGGCAGGCCGAAGCGCGTGTGGATCGCGTTCTCCAACCGCTCCTCGAACAGCTTGTAGTCCATGCCCAGCGCCGCCTTGAACGGGCTGATCATGTCGCCGATCACATACTCCGAGGCGTCGTGCAGCAGGGCGACCAGCCGCCAGCGCGGATCGATGTCGGGCCGGATGTGGGCGACGATCTCCTCGACCACCACCGAGTGCTGGGCCACCGAGAACGCGTGCTCGCCGATCGTCTGGCCGTTCCAGCGGGCGACGCGCGCCAGGCCGTGGGCGATGTCCTCGATCTCGATGTCCATGGGGGAGGGGTCGAGCAGATCGAGACGACGCCCCGACAGCATTCGCTGCCAGGCCCGTGGTTCCGCCTTTCGACGCAGCCCTTTCCTCACGAACGCATTCCTTTCACAGTCGAGGTCGAGACCTGACCCAGGCGCTGACAAAGATCAATCCAGGTCGGCGGCGACTGGTTCAGTATGCGGGGGACGGAAGGAACGAACACATGAGCTGGGCACGGATCATGGCGCCGCTTTCGGGCGGCCAGGGCGATACGGCGGCGGTGGCCGCGGCGGCGATGATCGCCAAGCCGTTCGGCGCGGAGCTGGCCTGCGTCTACACGCCGGCCGACGTGGCGGACGTGATGCCCTGGATGGGCGAGGGCTTCCTGGGCGGGGTGCAGACCACCGCGCTGGAGTCGCTGAAGGAGGCCACGGCGGCCGGCGAGGCCAACGCCCGAAAGGCCGCGGCGACCACCGGCTATGACAAGACGCAGTTCGTCTCGCTGCAGACCCCCGTCTGGGCGGGCCTGTCGGCCGAGAGCCGGCTCTCGGACGTGGTGGTGTTCAGCAACGACCCCGCGCGCGGCCGCGGCCCGCTGGCCGAGGCCTTCCAGCAGATGGTGGCCGACGAGCAGCGCCCGGTGCTGGTGGCCCGCGAGGGGCTGAAGATCGGCGGCGTGGTCGTGGTGGCCTGGGACGGCGGCAAGGAAGCCTCGCGCGCGGCGCGGCTGGCGACCCCGCTGCTGGAGAAGGCGTCAAAGGTCGTGATCGTGGCGGCCCCCAAGGCCAGCTCGCGCACCTTCGATCCCACCCGGCTGCAGAGCTACTACGCGGCGCGGGGCGTGGCCTCGGAGGTGCAGCTTCTGACCGACAGCGGCGACGCGGCCCCGGCGATCCTGCACGCCACGGCCGCCGCGGGGGCCGACATCCTGGTGGCCGGGGCCTTCGGGCATCCGCGCCTGCAGGAATTCATCTTCGGCGGCACGACGCGGACGCTGTTGAATTCCGACAGCCCGTCGCTGTTCCTATCTCACTAAAGCGTTTTCCAACTGCCAGGAGGTGTACCCATGGCCCTGTCGCGCATCGTGATGCGGCTCGCCCGTAACCCCGGAACGGAGTTCGCCGGCGGCGACGATCATCGCGGTTACACGCTGACGGCGCCGCTCAGCCCCGACGGCCATCTGGATGAGGCCGCGTACGGCAAGGCGAAGGACGCCTGCACCGTGCGCCGGTTCGCGCCCGACGAGGATCCCGCCGACGGGCGCCTGGCCCGCAAGGGGCAGCGCTGGTTCTTCGACTACGACCAGGGCGAGGACGTCGACGACGAGCCCGTGTTCCGCCTGGGCGACCACATCTTCGCGGTGGGCGAGTATGTGACCATCACCGACGAGGACGGCCGCCCGCTGACCTACAAGGTGGTCGAGGTGCAGCAGGCGTCGTAGCGCGCCGCCGGCAGGCGCGGCGGGCTCAGACCCCGCCGTTCTTGCGGACCAGCTTCTTCACGTCGGGATAGATCTCGTCGCCGGTCTCGCCTTCCAGCCTGGCCTTGACCACGGCGATGGTGATGGGGCCGCGCTTGGGGCCGGCCGCCTCGTAGCCCACGAAGCGGTAGCCGTCGGGCAGCTCGTCGCCGGTGTAGATGAAGGTGGCGCGCACGCCGCGCTTCTCACGGCTGAACGCCTCGCCGCGCAGGCGCACGTCGCGGCGGATGCGCACCTTGGCGCCTTCGCCCCCGGCGTCGATGGACAGCGGGCCGATCTGGACCTTGGCGGTGTCTTCCGCGTCGTTGGCCACGATGTGGACGCCGGGCAGCTCGACGCGGGTGACCTCGCCACTCTCGGTCTTCACGTCGAGGCCGTTTTCGTCGGCGGACAGGGTGACGCCGGCGGCCTTGGTGTCCTCGCGCGCCTCGCGATTGGCCTTCTCGGCCGCCTTGGCGGTGGCGTCGGCGGCGGGGGCGGCCTCGCTCCCGGCGGCGCCGGCCGCCAGCGGGGCTCGGGCCACGAGCAGCGTCTTCTCCACCCCGGCCAGGGTCGCGTCCACATTGCCCTGGACGTTCACGAGCTGCAGCGTCACCTCGGCGCCGTCGGCCGTGACGTAGGTGCAGGTCCTGCCGTCGCCGGCGGCCGAGGTGCGGGTGAGATCGCCTTCCTTCGCCGGGCACTCCAGCGCGGCGCGCGCGGCGGGGACCTTGGGGCCGCAGGCGGCGGCGGTGAGGGCCAGGGCCGAGGCGGCGAGGAGGTACAGTGGCTTCATGAAAAAGGGCTCCGTCCAGTGCCTAGAGCCTGATCGGAGCCCCTTCGAAAGGCGAGTGAATTCGCCGTAACCGGCGCCTTGGATGCCTGGAGCGTGACGGTCGCCAGAACCGCTCACGCTCCTGGCTGTCACGCTCTCGACTACTGCCCCGGGCGCGCCGCGCCCTCGCGGCGGGCGAGGAACGCCAGGCGTTCGAACAGATGCACGTCCTGCTCGTTCTTGAGGAGGGCGCCGTGCAGCGGCGGGATCAGCTTGGTCGGATCCTTCTCGGCGAGGGCGTCGCCGTCGATGTCCTCGACCATCAGCAGCTTCAGCCAGTCGAGCAGCTCCGAGGTGGAGGGCTTCTTCTTGAGGCCCGGGACCTTGCGCATGTCGTAGAAGATGCGCAGCGCCTCGGCGACGAGCTTCTGCTTGATCCCCGGATAGTGGACGTCGACGATCGACTGCATCACTTCGCTGTCGGGGAAGCGGATGTAGTGGAAGAAGCAGCGACGCAGGAACGCGTCGGGCAGTTCCTTCTCGTTGTTGGAAGTGATGATGACGATGGGGCGGACCGCCGCCTTGATCGTCTCATTGGTCTCGTAGACGTAGAATTCCATCCGATCGAGCTCCTGCAGGAGGTCGTTCGGGAACTCGATGTCGGCCTTGTCGATCTCGTCGATGAGCAGGACGGGGCGGCCGCCGTGTTCGAACGCCTCCCAGAGCTTGCCCTTCTTGATGTAGTTCTTGACGTCCTTGACCCGCTCCTCGCCGAGCTGGCTGTCGCGCAGGCGCGAGACGGCGTCGTACTCGTAGAGGCCCATGGTGGCCTTGGTCGTCGACTTGATGTGCCAGGTGATGACGTCGGAGCCGAGCGCCTTGGCGATCTGTTCGGCCAGCACGGTCTTGCCGGTGCCGGGCTCGCCCTTGATCAGCAGCGGACGCTGCAGCGCGATGGCGGCGTTGACCGCGACCTTGAGGTCTTCTGTGGCGATATAGTCGTCGGTGCCTTCGAAACGCTGGCTCATCGAGTCTCCCCGCGCAGGCCCTTCGGGGCCGCATTCGAACGTTTGTTTGTCTCGGCGCAGCCTATAGACCCGTGCGCGCGGATCAAGCGGGTTCCCGTAACGCGGGTGACCTACGGCCATGATTGCTGTCACGGGAGACGCGCTCTAGCCTCCATGCCGACGGTTGAGGCGAGGGCTTGGCGCACGTGAACCTGGCGATCCTGCAGGCCCGGATGAGTTCGACCCGCCTGCCGGGCAAGGTGCTGGAGCCGGTGCTGGGCGTGCCGATGATCGGCCGTCAGCTGGAGCGGCTGTCACGGGCCTCGCGGCTGGACCGGATCGTGGTGGCCACCAGCGACGACGCCAGCGACGACCCCCTGGCCGACTATCTGGAGGGCGCGGGCCACGCGGTCTGCCGGGGATCGCTGGCCGACGTGCTGGACCGCTTCCACGACGCCATGTCGATGGTCCCGCAGGCCGACACCATCGTGCGGCTGACCGCCGACTGCCCGCTGGCGGACTGGACGGTGATCGACGCCACCATCGCCCGCCACCTGGAGAGCGGGGCGGACTACACCAGCAACACCCCGGCCGTGCGGACCTATCCCCACGGCCTCGACAACGAGGTGATGCGCCGCGAGGTGTTGGAGCGGGCCTGGCGCGAGGGGACCGATCCCTATGAGCGCGAGCACGTGACGCCCTTCATCTACCGCCGGCCGGACGTGTTCCGGATCGCCAGCCTGTCGCGCAAGCCGTCGCTGGCGCACCTGCGCTGGACGGTGGACTATCCCGAGGACCTGGCCTTCGTGCGCGAGGTCTACGAACGGCTTTACCCTGAGAACCCGGCGTTCACGTCCGACGACGTGGTCGCCCTGGACCGCAACAGCTCGGAGGCCGCCCCATGAGCGCCCCGTCGATCACCCTTCGCGACGTGACCCCGGACGACAGCCCGCGGCTGCTGGCCTGGCGAAACCTGCCCGAGGTCTCGGCGTGGATGTACAGCGACCACGTGATCTCGCAGGCCGAGCACGACCGCTGGTTCGCCGCCGCCATGGCGGACAAGAGCCGGCGCTATTGGATCATCGAGCTGGACGGCGCGCCGGTGGGGCTGGTGAACCTGGCCGACATCTCGCTGGAGCACCGCAAGTGCGTCTGGGCCTATTACCTGGCCGACCCGTCGACGCGCGGGAAGGGCGTGGGCGCGTTCGTCGAGTTCAAGATGCTGGACCACGTGTTCGGCGAGATGGGCCTCAACAAGCTGTGGTGCGAGGTGCTGATCGCCAACGAGGGGGTCTGGAAGCTGCACGAGTCGTTCGGCTTCCGGCGCGAGGCCCTCTACCGCGCCCACGTCTGGAAAGGCGGCCAGCCGCAGGACGTGGTGGGCCTGGGCCTGCTGGCCGAGGACTGGATCGAGGTGCGCCCCACCAGCCAGGCGCGGCTGCGGGAAAAGGGCTTCGACCTCTAGCGCCGCCGCCCTGTCCGGATCGGGCACGGGGCGTTAACGCAAGGCGTCGATAACCATATCCGCGGGAACAGGTTTCGGAGCGCGGCATGGGCGAGCCCATCGTCACCATCGCAGGACGGGAGATCGGCGCCGGACGGCCGCCGTACGTCGTGGCCGAGATGTCGGGCAACCACAACGGCGACATCGGCCGGGCCCTGGCGCTTATCGACGCCGCCGCCGAGGCGGGCGCCGACGCGGTGAAGCTGCAGACCTACACCGCCGACACCATCACCCTCGACCACGACGGACCCGGTTTCGTGCTGGAGGGAGGCCTCTGGAGCGGCCGGCGGCTGTACGAGCTGTACGACGAGGCCCACACGCCGTGGGACTGGCACGCGCCGCTGTTCGCGCGGGCCCGGGAAAAGGGCATCCACATCTTCTCGTCGCCGTTCGACCCGACGGCGGTGGACCTGCTGACCGCGCTAGACGCCCCGGCGTTCAAGATCGCCTCGTTCGAGCTGATCGACATCCCGCTGATCGAACGCTGCGCCCGCACGGGCAAGCCGCTGATCATGTCGACGGGCCTGGCCTCGCCGCAGGACATCGCCGAAGCCGTCGGGGCGGCGCAGGGCGCCGGGGCGGGGGGCGTGATCCTGCTTCACTGCACCAGCGGCTATCCGGCCCCGGCCTCGGACATGAACCTGAAGACGCTGCAGCATCTGGCCCAGCAGTATCCCGGCGTGGTGGTAGGCCTGTCGGACCACACCATGGGCGTCACCGTCTCGGTCGCCGCCGTGGCCCTGGGCGCCTGCTTCATCGAGAAGCACTTCACCCTGAAGCGCGCCGATGGCGGGGTGGACTCGGAGTTCTCGCTCGAGCCGGACGAACTGGCGCGACTGGTGACCGAGTCCCGCATCGCCTGGGAGGCCCTGGGCGCCGTGCGTTACGACGAGGTGCCGTCCGAGGCGGCCTCGCGCGATTCCCGCCGTTCGCTTTATGTCGTGGCCGACGTGGCGGCGGGCGAGCCGCTCACCGAGGCCAACGTGCGCTCTATCCGCCCCGGGTTCGGCATGGCTCCGAAGCACCTGCCGCAGGTGCTGGGCCGTAAGGCCGTCCGCGCGCTGAAGCGCGGCGAGCCGCTGGACTGGGCGATGGTCGAGGGTGCTAAATCAGAAGCTTGAGCGCGTTCTGATCGCAAAACCGGTTTCCACCTTTGCGGAACGCGCTCTAGCTATTTCGCGTAGCCCATCCGCCTGAGGTCGGCGTCGGACACGGATTTCGACTGGAAGTCGGTGACGTCGTCCTCGCCGCCCTCGGCCTCGGCGGCGTCGCGGACTTCCTCCAGGCCGTCGATCTCGGTCTTCAGGATGCGCGCCTCGTCGAAGCTGTCGTCGGGGCCCAGGCCGTCGATCTCGTCCTCCCGCTCGGCCGTGGCGGCGCGGTAGTCGAGCTCGTCGTCCTCTTCGAGGTCGGCGTCGCCGATGGCGTCGGGATCGAATTCGTCGGCGTCGAGCGCCAGCGCCTCGTCATCCTCGCGGTCGCCGTCGGCCCGGGTCAGGTCCTCGACCTGCGGCAATTCCTCGAAGGTGCGCAACTCGGTCGACAGGGTGTCGTCGCCGCTGGTGTTGTCCTCGTCGAACGCCTCGGACTGGTCCTGGGAGTCGAAGTCCTCGGAGTCGGATTCGAAGCTGGTTCCGGGCATGGGTCGCTCCTGGCTCTGGTCGCGCCCGCGGGCGCTGAGGCCAGGAGAACCCCTCGAAATGCCGACTGTTCCTCGTCTAGGCGCGTTCCTTGGCGAAGGCGCCCAGCGCGTCGGTGACCTCGTTCATCACCGGGTCCCAGTCCTGGATGTCGTGGTTCAGGAAGGTCCGCGCCTGCGGATACCAGGGGTAGCCGTTCTCGGCGTTCAGCCGGGTCCAGGCCGCGGCGGGCGTGATGATCCAGGTGGGCGCGCCGGCGGCCCCGGCCAGGTTCACCGTGGCGTTCGAGAAGCCGATGACCAGGTCCATGGCCGCGCAGAGGGCGGACACGTCGTCCAGGTCCATCTTCAGGTCAATCCCGGGCGGCTGCCAGATGGTGACGCCCAGCTCGGCCTTGGCCTCGGCCAGCTCGGCCTCGCAGTCACCGTACTGCAGGTTGATGAAGCTGACGCCCGGGGTCTGCAGCACGCCCTTCCAGCGCTCGAACGGCGAGAAGAAGCGGTGGCGGGCGTTCTTGCCGATGAGGCTCTTCCAAAGGATGCCGACCTTCGGCCCGGGAGGGGCCTGTTCGTCGAGCACCTTCTTCCAGTGCGCGACCCGATCGGGGTCGGGCGTCAGGAAGCCCACGCGCGGCGGGTAGGATTCGATAGAGCGGCGATACTCGCGCAGCAGGGAGCCGATCGGCGCCCAAAGGTCGGTTCGCGACTGGTCGAAGTCGGGCAGGGTGCGCAGCGGGCGGGTGGCCCAGGCCACCGTGCGGTGGCGGGTGACCTCGGCGTCGGGGAAGGTCCGCTGGTACAGCGGCACCAGGCGCGCCTCCACGGCGAGTTGCAGCTTGCCGTTGGGCCCCAGGGCCTCGACCACGTCTGGCAGCAGGTTGGAGAACAACACCTCGTCGCCCAGGCCCTGTTCGCCGACCACCAGCAGCGTCTTGCCCTCGATCTTGGAGCCGGGCTTCCAGCGGGGCCGATCGATCGCGAAGTGGGTGACGTCGCCGAACTCGGAGGACAGGCGGATCTCGTACTCGTCCCAGCCTTCGCCGATCCGGCCACAGGCCAGCAGGAAGTTGCTGCGGGCCAGCTTCATCATCGCCCGGTCGTCCGCGGTGCCGCCCTTGATCTTGATGGCGGCCTCACAGTCGGCCAGCGCCCCCTCGGCGTCGCCCAGCACGATCTTTACCTGGCTGAGGTTGTAGCGGGGATTGGCGTACTTGGGGTCGAGCCGCGCGGCCTCGTTGAAGAAGATGAGGGCGTTCTCCAGATTGGCCTGCTCGTTCATCACCGTGGCCAGGGTGTTCCACAGCAGCGCGGAATCCGGACGACGGCTCAGGGCCTCCTTGAGCACGGCGGTGGCCTCGTCGTAGCGCCCCTGATCCTTGATGGCGCTGGCCAGGTTGTTCACTGCCTCCAGCGAGTCGGGCATGTGCGCCGCGTAGTGCCTGAACAGCTTCTCGGCCTGTTCGTGCATCCCCATCCGGTTGGCGAGGCGGCCCAGGTCGTTGGCGATGTCGGCGTGTTCGGGAATCAGTTTCAGCGCGGCCTCATAGGCCTGCACCGAGCTGGCGTAGTCACCGGCGCGCTCGCGGGCCATGCCCAGCAGATACCAGCCGAGGCCGCTGAACTCGTCCTGTTCGAGAGCCTTGATCGCCCACTTGCCGCCGGCGACGAAGTTCTCGCGGTTCATCGCGCCGACCGCCTTCTGCAGCAGCGGCGCGGCGGCCATCGCCTTCAGTTCCTTGATGGCGTTTTCCAGCCGCGCGAGGGAGGCGGCGCTGCCGGCCTGGCCCAGATCCTCCATCGCCGCCGTGGGCTTGCGCGCCGGCGCGGCCATCTCCTGGAGGGCGGCGGTGGAACTGGCGTTCTTGTAAGGCTTCGCCGACATGCGGTGGAGCTCCGACTACGTGAGAGCCATGTCCTCGCGTGTTATGCTTAATCTGGATTTAAGCCGCGCCATTCGGCCGCATGCCTGCATCTGCGGCAACCGAAAAGGGGCCGTTAACCGGCGCCCGTTAAGCGTCTTGATGCGGTCGATGGCGACCGGCGCGAATATGCATCTACGAATCGCGCCGCGTGGGCGTCGACGCAACGAAGGGACGGGCATTTGCCACTCAAACTGTCTCTGAAGCCGGGCGAGAAATTCGTCCTCAATGGTGCGGTCGTCCAGAATGGCGATCGACGCGCGGTCCTGGTCCTGCAGAACAAGGCCTCGGTGCTGCGCGAAAAGGACATCATGCAGGAAGAGGACGTCCAGACGCCGGCGCGTCGGATCTACTTCCCGGTGATGATGATGTACCTGGATGGCGTGAACGCCGACCGGTATTACTCGGAGTTTGTGCGTCGTGTGACCGAGTTCATGAGTGTCATCTCGAACCCGGACATCCTGGCGGACTGCGTGGATATCTCGAAGCACTGCATGGAGCGCGAATACTACAAGGCGCTGATGCTGTGTCGGAAGCTCATCGAATACGAAGACGAGAGGTTGGGGTATGTCCCTTCAGGCGTATCAGCAGGCGGCGACGAGGGCTGAAAGCCCTCGCGACCTTGAGTACCGCCTGTTCGCGCAAGTCACCCGCGCGCTCATGGAGGCGGCCAAGCTTGATCCCAACGACATCGGTGGTCGCGCCGATGCGCTGGATTGGAATCGCCGGGTCTGGGCCGCGCTGGCCGCCGACTGCGGCCGGCCCGACAACGGGCTGCCGACGCCGCTGCGCGCGTCGATCGTCTCGCTCAGCATCTGGGTGGGCAAGCACACCAGCCTGGTGATCCGGAACAAGGAAGAGATCGAGCCGCTGATCGAGATCAACCGGATGATCATGCAGGGCCTGGCCGGGGGCGCGCAGGTCGCCGCCTGATCCCAAGTCCACAGTTCAAGTCATTAAGGGTCGCGGTTCGCCGCGGCCCTTTTTTCATGGCCGCGCGGGGCGGGGAGGGCGGATGTCGCCCGCTTCCCGGCAGCATCTGCCGAGCGGCAGGAAATGGCTAACGCGCCAGATCGGGCGGCGAAAAATTATCCAATGAAATCAGTGAAAAACTGACCGGAAACTTGGTTACCGGCTGGCCCGCGTCTTGCGAGGCTCCTTCCGGCGAAAAATCGCCGACCCGGCAAAAGCCGGGAACATTTTCCAGAATGGAAGGAACTACCCATGCCGATGAACTCGGTTAACACGAACGTGGGCGCGATGATCGCCCTGCAAAACCTCAACGCCACCAACACGGAGCTTGCCACTACTCAGACGAGGATCAACACCGGCAAGAAGGTCGCTTCGGCGAAGGACAACGGCGCCATCTGGGCTATCGCTCAGAACCAGCGCGCGACGTCCCAGTCGCTGAACTCCGTTCGTGAATCGCTGGCGCGCGGTCAATCGACCGTCGAGGTGGCGATTTCGGCGGGGGAAACCATCTCCGATCTGCTTCTGCAGATGAAGGAGAAGGCTCTGGCGGCTGCCGACGCGGGTCTCAACACTGTCAGCCGCAACGCCCTCAGCGACGAATTCCAGTCGCTGCGCGCCCAGATCGTCAAGGCCGTCGGCAACGCCGAGTTCAACGGTTCGAACATGATCAAGGCCAGCGGCAACACGGTGAAGTCCCTGGCGAACGCTGACGCGTCGTCGGTGATCACCGTCGCGGCCCAGACGCTGACGACCACCGCGCTGTCGATTGCCGCCAGCACCATCGCGACGAAGACTGCTGCTTCGACCGCGATCACGGCGCTGAACAAGGCCATCGAATCCGTTTCCAGCAAGCTGTCGAAGCTCGGCACCGGCGCCAAGGCGCTCGGCTCGCACATGAACTTCATCAACAAGCTGCAGGACACGGTGGATGCCGGGGTGGGTAACCTCGTGGACGCCGATCTGGCGAAGGAAAGCGCGAAGCTCCAGGCTCTGCAGACCAAGCAGCAGCTCGGGGTCCAGGCGCTCTCGATCGCCAACCAGTCGTCTCAGACCCTGCTGAGCCTGTTCCGATAGGTCGCGATTCGCCGGGCGGGCCCTGTGCCCGCCCGGCGTACCTTTTCACCTGGTAGGCGGATTTTGCCGCCTGTGCCGGGCAATTTTTGCCGTCTGCCTGTCGGCGCTAGGCAGAAGTTGCCGGGAAAGGGCAACCCTAACAGCCTTATAACGCTGTTGATTCAAATTCTTAGGCCCAAAATTCCCTAACGCCCGAGTGGCGCGACGCTTGCTGCCTTCTCAGGCGGGCAAAACGCCCGCGGCCGTCAGAACGACGGTCGTTTCCTGAGAAGAAGGACTTCAACCGATGAATTCGGTGAACACCAACGTCGGGGCCATGGTCGCCCTGCAAAACCTGAACTCGACCAACTCCGAGCTCAGCGTCACCCAGTCCCGGATCAACACCGGCAAGAAGATCGCCAACGCCAAGGACAACGGCGCTATCTGGGCCATCGCCCAGAACCAGCGTTCGGCCTCCCAGTCGCTGAACTCGGTCCGTGAATCGCTGGCCCGCGGTCAATCGACCGTGGAAGTCGCGATCTCGGCCGGTGAGTCGATCTCGGATCTGCTCCTGCAGATGAAGGAAAAGGCGCTGGCCGCCGCGGACGCCGGTCTGAACACCGTCAGCCGCAATGCGCTCAGCGACGAATTCCAGTCGCTGCGTGCGCAGATCACCAAGGCCGTGGGCAACGCCGAGTTCAACGGCGCCAACATGATCAAGGCGAGCGGCAACGACGTGAAGGCCCTGGCCAACTCCGACGCCTCGTCGGTCATCACCGTCTCGGCTCAGGCCCTGACGACGACCGCGCTGTCGATCAACGCCAGCACCATCGGTACGAAGACCAACGCTTCGACCGCGATCGGCGCCCTGAACAAGGCGATCGAATCTGTCTCCAGCAAGCTCTCGAAGCTCGGCACCGGCGCCAAGGCGCTGGGTTCGCACATGAACTTCGTCAACAAGCTGCAGGACACGATCGACGCCGGGGTGGGTAACCTCGTTGACGCCGACCTGGCGAAGGAAAGCGCGAAGCTCCAGGCTCTGCAAACCAAGCAGCAGCTCGGCGTGCAGGCGCTCTCGATCGCCAACCAGTCGTCCTCGATCCTGCTGGGCCTGTTCCGATAAGCCCTGCGCGGCCGCGGAGCCTCCGGGCTCCGCGGGCGTAAACTCGCGTCGGCGGACGGAGCGGCCCCCAGCTCCTTCGTCCGCCTTCGCCATCATCCGGAGCGCTGCGCGTAAGAGCAGCGACAGGAGCCATGGACACCAAGGCCGCGGCCATCGCGCCCGCGCCCGATATGGGAATGGTCCAGGTTCAGAGCGTCCCCGCCGCACCTGCCGTCGAGACGCCTGCCCCCACTCCCGATCAGGTCGAGATGCGACTGGTCATCGAAATGGATCAAGCCAGCGGATCCTACGTCTACAAGACCGTTAACCGCCTCACGGGCGAGGTCATCCAGCAGCTGCCCCGGGACGAGGTCCTGCATCTGAGGGAAAAGGCCGGCTACGAGGCGGGGTCTGTGGTCCGCACCAAGGCCTGATCACCCGAAAACGGCGCCCCGCGGCGCACGTAGGACAAATTGTCCCAACCGCCCCGGCGACGCCGGCGGCGGCGATTATGGTTAAGCGTGTTAACCATCTGCTCATCAGCGGCCCATACCGTCTTGGTTAACGCCGGGCAGCGAGTCGCGCTTCCCGGGGAAAGCCCGCTAGGAGAGCGTGATGACCCTCAGCGTCCACACGAACAAGGCTGCGCTGACGGCCCTGCAGAACCTGAACAAGACCAACGACGAGTTGGCCGGCGTTCAGAACAAGATCAATACCGGCCTCAAGATCAACAACGCCAAGGACAACGCGGCGGTCTGGGCCATCGCGCAGGGCCAGCGTGCCGATATCGGCGCCCTCGGCGCGGTGCGGATGAGCCTGGAGCGGGCGAACTCGATCGCTGACGTGTCCCTGGCGGCGGGCGAGACGGTCTCCGACCTCCTCGTGCAGCTGAAGGAGAAGGTCGTCGCGGCGATGGACTCCTCGCTCGACACCGCGGCGCGGACCGCGCTGGACAGTGATTACAAGGCCATCCTGCGCCAGATCACCCAGGTGGTTCAGAACGCCAGCTTCGACGGCGCGAACCTGTTCACCGGCTCGGGCGGCAACATCAACTTCCTGGCCAACGCCGAGGCGACGTCGCGGCTGACGCTGTCGACCCGCACCCTGGCGCTGGGCGGCAGCAACATCAGCATCCCGCCGACCTCGTCGATCAGCACCAAGACGCTGGCCTCGGGCGCGCTGGCGCAGCTCACCCTGTCGATCGGCAAGGTGAACCAGGCGCTGGGCAACCTCGGCTCGCAGGCCAAGCAGCTCGACGCCCACCTGGACTTCGTCTCCAAGCTGACGGACGTGCTGGAATCCGGGGTCGGGAACCTGGTCGACGCCGACCTCGCGAAGGAAAGCGCCAAGCTGCAGGCCCTGCAGGTCCAGCAACAGCTGGGCGCCCAGGCGCTGTCGATCGCCAACTCGGCGCCGCAGATCGTGCTGCAGCTGTTCCGCGGCGGCTAAACCCTTTCCGTTGGGGCGTAAAAAGAGGGCCTGGCCACGCGGTGGTCGGGCCCTTTTTCTTGCCCAGTTAACGGCTGGTAAGGGTTGTCCGGCCTAGGATCGTCCCGCGGGAGTGTGTCTCGCAAGGCGTAGGTCCATGGTCACCTCGATCGATTCGAGTTTGCTGCTGAGCCTCTATCAGTCGCGCGCGGGCGTGACGGGCGGCGCTGTCGCGACCTCGACCGGGACGACGGCCAAGAAGGTCGCGCCGACCGCGCCGTGGAACCAGCAGACCGCCGATTCGATCACCAGCGCCGCGGTGAAGGCCTCGATCCTGGGGCGCAAGTTCATCAACGAGGGCGCGGCCCAGCTGGACCTGAAGGGCGCCAGCGCCGACTACCGCAAGATGTTCGCCCTCTATCAGGGGCTGGGCACCCTGATGGGCGTGGCCGAGCGCGCCTCGGCCGCCAAGATCCCCGCGGCCGAGCTCGCCAAGCTGCAGAAGGTCTTCGCCGGCGGCCTCTCCGAGATCTCCAGCTACATCGGCGATCTCGACCTCGAGCAGTTCCGGATGGTGCAGGGCGAGACCGCGATCTCGGCCAAGACCGCCGTGGGCGTGCCGCGCACCAAGACCGAATACACCACCGACCCGCTGGTCAGCGGCTCGGCCGACACCGTGGTGCCCGCCTTCCAGGGCGCGGTGCAGTTCAAGATGGCGGTGAAGCGTTCGGGTACGACGATCGACGTGCCGATCGACCTGGCCGGGATGGGCGCGCAGCCGCGGACGATGGTCAACGTCGTCAACTACATCAACGGACAACTTAAGACGGCCGGCGTCGACGCGCGGGTGGCCTCGCAGCGGATCGCCGGCACCGACAAGACCACCACCGTCAACGGCAAGTCGGTGGTCATCGGCAAGAACCCCGACCAGTTCGCCCTGAAGATCAACGTGTCGGCCGGTGAGACGCTCACCTTCTCGGCCCCGACCACGGCGAACGCGGTCTATGTGGCCCAGAACGCCGGCAATCCGAACCCGGACGGCAAGTCGACCACCAACGACAGCACCGAGGCCGCCCAGTTCCTGAAGTTCCAGACCGACACCTCCTCGGTGCCGTCGCCGCTGCAGGGCGCGAACGAGTCGAACTGGGTCGACGGACGGGTGTTCTCCGAGACCCTCGGGCCTGAGGTGAAGACCATCCGCAAGCAGGTCGTCGGCCCGGACGGCGCCGTCTACATGCTGGCCGACGTGGTCGACAAGGTCGGCGGACAGGAGATCAAGGGCGAGCAGGACGTCGCGCTGCTGAAGTACGACGCCGCCGGCAAGCTGGTGTTCGCGCGCACCCTGGGCGCCGCCGACACGGCCAGCGGCCTGGGCCTGGCGATCAGTTCCGACGGCAAGATCGCGGTGGCCGGCTCGGTGACCGGCGAACTCGGCGGCGCCACCAACGGCCCGCTGAACTCGACGGGCACGTACGCCAAGAACACCGACAGCTTCGTCACGCTCTACGACAACGACGGCCAGGAACTGTGGACGCAGCGTCGCGGCGCGCGCGCCAACGACGAGGCCAGCGAGGTCGCCTTCGGCGCCGACGGGACCGTCTATGTCCAGGGCCGCACCAGCTCGGTGATGCCGGGCACGTCGGCGATCGGCGGCTCGGACACCTATGTCGAGGCCTTCAAGGCCGACGCCGCGGGCAAGGTCCAGACGCTGTTCACCACCACCGTGGGCACCGCCGGGACTGACAAGCCGGCCGGCATGGTGGTCGACGGCAACTCCATCGTCATCGCCAGCAACGAGGACGGGCGCGGCGTCCTGCGCCGCTACGACGTTTCCAGCGGCACGCCGGTGCTCAGCTCGACACGCGACCTGGGCGACCTGAAGGGCGGGGCCATCACGGGCATCGCCATGGACGGCGGCAACCTGGTCGTCGTGGGCACCACCAACAATCCGGCCCTGGGCGGCCTGAACGTCACGCGCGCCCATGCGGGCGGCAGCGACGCGTTCGCCGCGAAGATGTCGGCCGACCTCAGCGGCGGCGGAAACGTGGCCTATTACGGCGGCGCGGGCGAGGACAAGGCGACCTCGATGGCGGTCAGCGGCGGCAAGGTCTACATCGGCGGCTCCGCCGGGACCGATCTGCCGGGTAATCCTGAGAAGCTCGGGACTAAGGACGGTTTCCTCACCCAGCTCGACGTCGACGCGGGCACGATCGACTGGTCGCGCCGGTTCACCGGCAAGGACGGCTTCGCCGCCCCGACGGCCATCGCGGTGGACCCCAGCGGCGCCAGCGTCCTGGACCGCCTGGGCCTGCCCAAGGGCGAGCTGGACATGACCGACTCCCAGCAGCTGACCGCGGTCTCCAGCCTGCGCGCCGGCGACCAGTTCACGCTGAAGACGGGGCTCGGCCGCTCGGCGACGATCACCATCGACGCCAAGGAGACCCTGGACACCCTGGCGCAGAAGATCCGCCGGGCCAGCGGCTTCCAGGCCAAGGTCACGATCGCCACGGCCGAGGGCAAGCGCTACCTGCGCATCGAGCCCACGACCAACAACGCCACGCTGGAATTCGGCCCGGGCAAGAACGTCGACAAGGACGCCCTGTCGATGCTGGGCATCCCCGAAGGCATCGTGCGCAAGACCAAGACGGTCGACGGCAAGACCAGCCCCGCCGACGGCAAGTCGCAGCTGTACGGCCTGGGCCTGCCCAGCGACCTGAACCTCGAGGACGACACCGAGCGCAAGCACGCCCTGGCCGAGATCGGCTCGGCGATGGGCATCGTGCGGCAGATCTACAAGGACCTGGTGGCCAAGGCCTCCGGTCAGACGACGCAGGCGGCCGCCCGCGAGATCACCGGCACGGTGCCGACCTACCTCACCAACCAGATCTCCAACTACCAGGCCGCCCTGGCGCGTCTCGGCGGCGGCTGACGCCGCGGCTTGAAAGCCGACGCCCGGAGGGCTAGCGAAGCCTCATGGCCAGCCCAGACCCCGCGCCCGAGCCCAAGCCCCGTCGCGGACCGCCGTTCATCGTCATCGGCGCCTTGCTGGCCCTGCTGGCCGGCGCAGCCATCGCCTGGATCCTGGTGTCCGGGGATCGCGGCCGCGCGCCGCCGCCGCCGGCCTCCGAAGCGGGGCTGGTCATCGACTCCAGCGGCGCCGAGGACGGTCCGGCCGCGGCCGGCAAGCTGCTGCGTTGCTTCGTGCAGGGCCAGTACGTCGGCGAGCTGAGCCTGACCGACTGCGCCCGCCGCAACGGAGTGGCCACAGACGCCCTGGACGTGGGCATCGACGAGACCGGGGCGCTGGCCGCCGCCGACCAGGGCCAGATGCTGATCCCGCTGCCGCCGGCCGAGGGCGCCGACCCGGCCGAGGACGCCGACCCCGCCGAGCCGCAGGACGAGACGGGGGCCGCCCCGCCGTCCGACGTCGCCGCCTCGCTCTGCCGGCGCTATGAGGGCGGCCGCTGGCGCAGGGTGGGGGACATGAGCCTGGACGACTGCGTGCAGGCCCTGTTCGCTGGGCGGTGCGAGAAGCCGGGCCAGGCCAGCTACGGGCGTCACGGCCAGCAGGTGCTGCGCCTGGTCACGGGGCGGCTGGAGGTCTCGGACGACAACCGCAACTTCCGCCCGATCGCCCCACAAGCGCCGGATTGCAGCCTCCCGCCGGTCCAGTGAGCCTGCTAGGCTCCACCGCATGACCGCAAAGACTCTCCTCGTCCTCGCCGCCGCAGCCCTGGCGCTGAGCGCCTGCGCCAAGAAGACCACGCCGCCCGGCGACGCCGGCGTCTGCTACCACGTGGTGCCGCAGAAGGACGGGTCGCTGAAGTACAACAAGCTCGTCACGACCGAGAGCCTGGAGAAGTGCGCCGCCAACCTGGAGGCGATGCGTGTGAAGTTCCTGACGCTGGGCGGGACCACGCAGGAGCTGTACGGCGCCTATCAGGCCAATTTCCTGTTCCTGCAGAAGGAGGGGATCTTCACCTCCACCTCGCTGGAAGGGCCGCGTTACGTGGCCCTGGTGCGCACCGGCGACGGCCGGCTGGCGATCCCGGGGGCCATGCCGCAGCAATAGCTGTGGACGCTTACGGAAAGCGCGGAACGAAAGTGGAACATTAACTTGCGTCGGCGCCCGCAGGGGCGCTAGCCTGAGCGCTTGGGCGAACTCGCCCGCTTCTACGGAAACCAAGGCACGAGATCGAAATGGCGGGCAGCGTCAACAAAGTCATCCTGGTGGGCAACCTCGGCGCGGATCCCGAGATCCGCTCGCTGGGCTCGGGCGACCGGGTCGCCAACCTCCGCATCGCGACGTCGGAAACCTGGCGCGACCGCAGCTCCGGCGAGCGCAAGGAAAAGACCGAGTGGCACCGGGTGGTGGTGTTCAACGAGAACATCGTGAAGGTCTGCGAGAACTATCTGCGCAAGGGCTCGACGGTTTACATCGAGGGCGCGCTCCAGACCCGGAAGTGGACGGACCAGTCGGGTCAGGAAAAGTACTCGACCGAGGTCGTGCTGCAGAAGTTCCGGGGTGAACTCACCATGCTGGGCGGCCGCGGCGAAGGCGGCGGCGCCGGCGCGGGCATGGGCGACGAGGGCTATGGCGGCGGTTACGGCGGCGGCAGCGGCGGCTTCTCGGGCGGCGGCGCCCGCCAGTCGAACCCCGGCCCCCGCGAGGACTTCTCGGCCAACCTGGACGACGAGATCCCGTTCTAGAGCCAGGCGTTCACGCGATCAGGAAACAGGCGGTCGGTTCCCTCGGAACGGGCCGCCTTTTTCGTTGGATTGCGCCATCCGGAGCGGCACGGGGCTCGGCTCGCCTGGATAGAGGCGCTCGCGTCGGCAATCTGTGATTGACCTGTGCCGTCGATCGATGGCCCAACACGGCATGGCCGACGCAGACTTCACGCCCGACGACCTCCTGGTGAAGGCCTTCCTCGGCCTCGAAGGCGTGCCGAGGCCGCGAATGACGCCCGGTGGCTTCTTCGAGTTCGATGTGGCCGACGTCGAGGCCGCCGTGGCCCTCGCGCAGCGTCTCAAGGACGGTGGGCGCTACACCCATTTTCGGGGGCAGTGCGACGCGGCCTGGTCGGTGCGATCCAGCTTCGCCCGGCGGAGCGTCGAGGAACGGGCGGCCGCCAACGCCGCCTTCGACGCGTTCCGGCGCTGGGTCAGAAGCTCGGCGGAGCTCGTGCCCTACCTGGCGCACGACGACCAGATCATCGCGGCGGCCCAGCACCACGGGGTCTGCCCCACGACCTTCCTCGACCTGACCGAGGACCCGGAGGTCGCGGGCTGGTTCGCGACCGATGGGGAGGGGAAGGGCGCGCAGGGCGCCCTGTACCTGATCGACCGGGCGCAACTCGAGCCGGTGTTCGAGGGGTTTTCGTCCGACGACCTCATCCTGCGTTTCGTGGAGGTCGATGTCCCGAACCTGTGGCGGCTGCAGGCGCAGTCGGGGATCTTCCTCGAGTGCACGACCGATCTCGACCGGATCTGGCCGCTGGATCGAATCGTCTTCCGGCAGGACGGCGGGCCGTCGCGACTGGACAGGGCGCGCATCTACCCGGCGGACCGGAGCCAGCTGGAGCAGATGATCGACCAGCACCAGTTGCTGAAGCGGCGCGAGGACACGATGGCGGAGCTGGCCTCGGATTCCGGGGCGCAGTTCATCCAGATCGAAGCGCCCGACACCGCGCCCCCCGAGTTCGACGCCGTTCGCCCCCGCGACCGGGCAGAGGCGTGGGCGGCGGGCCCGGACGAGCGCTGGGACAGGATCGATGCGGACGCGCCGGACGAGCGGTGGACGCCGGCCGCCTTGCGTGAGGACACCGGCGCCCTCGAGCAACTCATCGAACGGCGACGCAGCGCCACGCGCCTGCTGGGTGTGGACGACAGCGACGCGCGGGTTCGCGACAGGCTGCAGGCGCTGGTCGACCGCACATGGGCCGGCATGCGGCCTTACCCCTATGACGCCGCCGCCATCGCCCGGGCGATCACGGCGGTGGCGCGACTGGAAGCGCCTTTCCGCGACTATGATCTGGGCGCCGGAAACGGGACGATGCCGGTGGCGCTGACCGTGCTCGCGGACCCGGTGGAGATCGAGTTCGGGATCGCGGGCGGCGGCGCATCCCGCGCATGTGTCTCGGGAGCGCGGTTGTTGCGGGCGCTCAGCGCCGACGCGCGCGAGCACCTGAAGCTCTCACCCGATGCGACCGGCGACACCGTGCTGACACGCCTCGCGCCCTATTGGGGCGCCACCCTGAGCTGCTTCGATCCAGGGCGGCTGGACGGGCTGTTCCTCGACGAGATCATACCGTGGCAGGTCGTGTCGAAACGCGACCCGATCGCGTTCTCGCCGCACCACATCAAGACGTTGGGGCGGCCCTGAGGGCGGCCCCGGCGGTCAGAGCCGGGTTCGCACCGACCAGAGTTCGGGGAAGCAGCGGCGCTCCAGGGTGCGCTGGAGGTAGCTGCGGCCCTCGGTGCCGCCGGTGCCGCGCTTGCCGCCGATGATCCGTTCAACCGTCAGCACATGCTTGTGGCGCCAGGTCAGCAGGGCGTCGTCCAGGTCCACGAGCTTCTCGGCGAGCTGGTAGAGCTCCCAGTAGCGGGCGGTGTCGCGATAGACCGCCAGCCAGGCGTCCTCGACCGCGGGCGAGGGCTCGTAGGGCTGGGTCAGGTCGCGGTTCCGCACCGCGTCGGGGATCTGCAGGCCGTGGTGGGCCATGCGCGCCAGGGCGTCGTCGTAGAGGCTGGGCGCGTCGAGCGCGGCCTTGAGCGTGGCCATCGCCTCGGAGCCTTCGTCCTGGAACGCCAGGAACGAGGCGTCCTTCAGGCCCAGCAGATACTCCAGGGTCCGGAACTGCCAGGACTGGAAGCCCGAGCTGGAGCCCAGCCCATCGCGGAAGCTGAGGTAGTCGGCCGGCGTCATGGTCGCCAGCACGTCCCACGACAGGGTCATGATGGTCTGGATGCGCGAGACCCGCGCCAGGGCCTTGTAGGCCGGCTCGACCTCGCCCGAGCGGATCAGCGACTTGGCCAGCCGCACCTCGTGGATGATCTCCTTGAGCCAGAGTTCCTTCGTCTGGTGGATGACGATGAACAGCAGCTCGTCGTGGCGATCGGTGGTGGGGTGCTGGGCGCTGAGAAGCCGGTCCAGGCCCAGGTAGCTGGCGTAGGTAATGCGAGAGTCGGTCACGGGGCGCAGGGAGGCCCGCGCGGCGCCCCTAAGTCAAGCGGCGGCTACTTTCCCGCGGCCGCCTCGGGCTTGGGTTCGGGCGGCGGGCAGGTGTCGGCGATGCGCCGCGCCTCGGTGCTGGCCTTGCCAGCGATGTCGAGGCCCAGGAACTCGGTGGCGATCTCGGCGGTCAGGTTGAAGCTGGTGGGGGTGTAGGCGCCCGTGCCCTGCACCTCGACCCTGCGCTGCTTCTTGGAGACGCAGGAGCCCTTCAGCCGGATCTTGCCACCCGAGAACACCTTGGTGGGATAGGTGCAGGTGTAGTGCCGGTTCGACGGACCGGACATGAACTTCTCCACGTCGGCCGGGGTGATGCAGCGCTTCTCGGTCTTGGTCTGCTTGATCGGCGACAGCAGCCGGTTCGTCGACTCCCAATAGCCGGGCAGGATCGTCGTCGGCGCCGCCACGGCGGGGGCGGCCAGGCTGGCCAGGATCACGAGGGCGAGGGGCAGGCGGGTCATCGGGCGGGGCTCTTGAGGGCGATGTCGGCGTCAGGATGCGGTAACGCGGATGAACCGCGGATTATCCCGTCTGGCCGTCCACGGCGCCATTGTCGATGAGCGCGAGGTTGCGCTCGCGGATCTCGTTCCCCGCCTCGTCGTAGAAGAAGGGCAGGAAGGCGTAGCGCCGGCCGTGCGTCACCGGCGTCGCCTCGTGCTGCATGCTGCACGAGAACACCACGGCGCCGCCGGTCGGCGGGCGATAGGTGCGCCTTCCGAACTCGGGGAACCGCAGGTCGCCGCCCTCGAACTCCTCGGCGTTGAGGTTGATCGAGGCCGCGAAACGGCGGTGGGCGGTGCCCAGCGTGGTGTTGTCGCGATGGGGGCGGAAGTAGCCGCCCTCGCCGGCGTCGTAGCAGGCGACGATCGTGCGCTCGATGCGCGTCGCCTGGAACTGCAGCCCGCGCCGCATCATCGGGATCAGGTTGCGCTCGATGGAGGCCAGGGCCTCGCGCCGCAGGTCCCCGTCGTCGATCGTGACGTCGCGACGGCTCTTCATGCCGTCCAGGACCCCAACCGTCTTGCCGCCGATGTCGCGCATCACGCCCGACGGCGCACCGCCCTCGGTCTCGTAGCGGGCGATCAGCCGCCGGCAGAGATCGCGGTCGAACACCCGGGGCACGATGAGGGCGGGGGCCACCAGGGGGGCGTCGGCGTAGCCGTCGACCGGCGGCAGGCGCGCGATCCTGGCGAACAGCTCGTCGGGCGCGTCGATCGGCGCCGAGGCCATGACGCGCAGGGCCGGGTCCAGCAGGAACCAGGCGCCGCCGTCGTCGGGCACGTGGAAGCGGGCGCGGACCGCCCCGTCGCGGTCGAACATCCAGCGCTGGCCGGGAAGTCGGTCGTCCGGCGCGGTCTCGGGGCCTTCCGCGGTGATGAAGAACGCGGCGCGGGTCTGGTCGTCGAACGTCCCCCGGACCCCGTCGAAGGCCGCGCAGGCCCGCGACCGCGCGGCGGGGTCGGACGGCATGAGCGCCAGCAGGACGTAGCGGCCGGCCACGGTGTTGAACTTGAAGGCGGGGTTGGCGCGGGTCGGGGTGATGAACATCGGCGCGAACTCGCCGGGCGACAGCGGCGGCAGGGTCCAGCGGCCGGTCATGGCGTCGCCTCCACCGGGCGCTGCGCGATCCGCGTCTGATAGGCGGCCAGGACCGCCGCGCCGGCCTCGTCGAACAGGAAGGGCAGGAAGGCGTAGCGCCGGCCGCGCGTCACCCGCGTGGCCTCGTGCATCAGGGCGCAGGAGAAGACCACCGCCCCGCCGACCGGCGGACGGTAGGTGGTCAGGCCATACTCGCCGAAGCGCAGGTCGCCGCCGTCGAAGTCGGCGTTGAGATTGATCGAGCAGGCGAACTTGCGGTGCGCCGTGCCCTGGGTGGTGTTGTCCCGATGCGGATGGAAGACCGCGTCGTCGGCGGCGTCGTAGCAGCTCACCAGGAACCGCTCGATGCGGGTGGGCGTGAAGCCCAGCGACAGGGCCATGAGCGGGAAGAGCCGGCGTTCCAGGCGCTCGGCGATCGCCTGCTGCAGCTCGGGGTCCTGGACCCAGATGTCGCGGCGCTTCTTCAGCTCGTCCATGACCGCCACGGTGCGCTCGCCCTGGTCGCGCATGACGCCGGTGAAGGCGCCGCCGCCCTCGGCCTCGTGGCGCGCGATCAGCTCGGCGCACAGCTCGGGCTCGAAGATGCGCGGGGCGACCAGGACGGGGGCGTGGAGCGGCGCGCCGGCGTGCTCGGGCGGCGGGGGCAGGGCGGCGACGCGCGAGAACAGGCCCTCGGCGTCGTCCAGCGGCGCGGCCTCCAGCACGCGCAGGGTCGGATCCAGCAGCAGCCAGTGCGGCTCGGCCCTGTAGCCCGCGGTGATCGCCCCGGTGTCGTCGAACAGCCAGCGCACGCCGCGCACGTCGCGCAGGCCCTGGGCCCAGTCGCGGCTGCGCAGCACCACCATCGCCGTCGCCCGGGCGTCGTCGAAGAGGCGCTGGTGGGTGGCGAGGGCCTTGATGGCGGCGCCGCGCGCGGCGGTGTCCTCGGGCGCGAACAGCATCAGTACGTAGCGGCCGGCGGCGCTGTCGAAGACGAACTCGGGGCTGGAGGCCGTGGGCGCGGCGAACCAGGGCGCGGTCTGGCCGGGAGAGAGCGGCATGCGGCGAAGCCTAGTGACTGGCGCCGCAAAGGTCACCCCCCGGGACCGGACGTCCGCGAGCGCCGCCGTCGGGGGGCGGGTCCGTGAAATATCGCGCGCGTACGCACGTACGCGTGAGCGTGCGCCCGCGCGAAGTGGCGCATGGGGCCTGGGGGTGCTAACTGGTGAGCTCACATAACCAGTCCGATTCGAACGGCGTTTCTCTCCCTTGACCGAAGACAACACCACGACCCCTCCCGAACACGGGCCCGGGGGTATCGCCCCTATCGCGATCGAAGACGAGCTGAAGCGCTCGTACCTCGACTACGCCATGAGCGTGATCGTCAGCCGCGCCCTGCCGGACGTGCGCGACGGTCTGAAGCCCGTGCACCGGCGGATCCTGTTCTCGATGGGCGAGCAGGGGCACACCCCTGACCGGAGCTATGTGAAGTCGGCCCGCGTCGTCGGTGACGTGATGGGTAAGTATCACCCGCACGGCGACGTCGCGATCTACGACACCTTGGTGCGACTGGCGCAGCCGTTCTCGATGAGCCTGCTGCTGATCGACGGCCAGGGGAACTTCGGCTCGGTCGACAACGACCCGCCCGCGGCCATGCGCTACACCGAGAGCCGCATGACCCGCGCCGCCATGGCGATCCTGGCGGACCTCGACAAGGACACGGTCGACTTCAAGGACAACTACGACGGCTCCGAGAAGGAGCCGATCGTCCTGCCGTCGCGGATCCCGAACCTGCTGGTGAACGGCGCGGGCGGCATCGCCGTCGGCATGGCCACCAACATCCCGCCGCACAACCTGGGTGAAGTGGTCGACGCCTGCCTGGCCTATGTCGACAATCCCGAGATCGGTCTCGACGACCTGCTCGACATCGTGCCCGGCCCCGATTTCCCCACCGGCGGCCAGATCGTCGGCCGCACGGCGCCGCGCACGGCGCTGATGACCGGCCGCGGCTCGGTGATCATGCGCGGCATCGCCAACGTCGAGGAGATCCGCAAGGACCGCGAGGCGATCGTCATCACGGCGATCCCGTACCAGGTGAACAAGGCCGCGCTGGTCGAGCGCATCGCCGAACTGGTCCGCGAGAAGCGGGTCGAGGGCGTCGCCGACCTGCGTGACGAATCCGACCGCCAGGGCATGCGCATCGTCATCGAGATGAAGCGCGACGCCTCGGCCGACGTGCTGCTGAACCAGCTCTACCGCTTCACGCCGCTGCAGACCTCGTTCGGGGTCAACATGCTGGCGCTGAACCGCGGCCGGCCCGAGCAGATGGGCCTGAAGGAGATGATCTCCGCCTTCGTGGACTTCCGCGAGGAGGTGGTGGTCCGCCGGGTTAAGTTCGAGCTCGGCAAGGCCCGCGACCGCGGCCACGTCTTGGTGGGCCTGGCCATCGCCGTGGCCAACATCGACGAGTTCATCCACATCATCCGTTCGTCCAAGGACCCGACCGAGGCCCGCGAGCGCCTGGTGGCGCGCGACTGGCCGGCGGGCGACATGCTGCCGCTGGTCGAGCTGATCGCCGACCCGCGCACGGTGGTGGTGGACGGCAAGGAGATCCGGCTCACCGACGAACAGGCCCGCGCGATCCTGGCGCTGACCCTGTCGCGCCTGACCGGCCTGGGCCGTGACGAGATCTTCGGCGAGGCCCGCGAGCTCGCCGACACCATCCGGGGCCACCTCGAGATCCTGTCCAGCCGCGAGCGCGTGATGGGCATCGTCCGCGAGGAGCTGGAGGAGGTGAAGGCCCAGTTCGCCGTCCCGCGCCGGACCGAGATCGTCGACGGCGACGCCGACGTCGAGGACGAGGACCTGATCGCCCGCGAGGAGATGGTGATCACCGTCACCCACGGCGGCTACGTGAAGCGCACGCCGCTGGCGATCTACCGGACCCAGCACCGGGGCGGGAAGGGCCGCTCGGGCATGGCGACCAAGGACGAGGACGCCGTCACCCGCGTGTTCTCGGCCAACACCCACACGCCGATGCTGTTCTTCTCGTCGGGCGGCAAGGCCTTCCAGCTGAAGGTCTGGCGCCTGCCGGTCGGCACCGCCACCGGCCGCGGCAAGGCCTGGGTCAACCTGCTGCCCATCGAGCCGGGCGAGAGCATCACCTCGATCCTGCCGCTGCCCGAGGACGAGGCGACGTGGGACCAGTACGACGTGATGTTCGCCACCCGCTCGGGGAACGTCCGCCGCAACAAGCTCAGCGACTTCATCGGCATCAAGCGGAACGGCAAGATCGCCATGAAGCTCGACGAGGGCGACGCGATCATCGGGGTCGGTGTCTGCAACGCCGATCAGAACGACATCCTGCTGACCACGGCGCTGGGCCGCTGCATCCGCTTCGCGGTGGACGAGGTGCGGGTCTTCGCCGGACGTGATTCGACCGGGGTGCGGGGCATCCGCCTCGCCGAGGGCGACAACGTGATCTCGATGGCGATCCTGCGCTCGGTCGAGGCGACGCCCGACGAACGCTCGGCCTACGTCAAGCAGTCGAACGCCAACCGGCGCGCGGCGAGCGGCGAGGGCGAGGACGTCGAGGACGTGACGACGCCGGACGACGAGGACGAAGCCGCCGGCGACGCGGCGCTGTCGGTCGAGCGCTTCGCCCAGCTGGGCGCGCTGGAGGAGGTGATCCTCACGGTGTCCACCGAGGGCTACGGCAAGCGCAGCTCGGCCTACGAGTTCCGCCGGACCGGCCGTGGCGGCCAGGGGCTGCTGGCCCAGGACCTCACCAAGCGCGGCGGCCGCCTGACGGCCTCGTTCCCGGTGGAGGACGCCGACCAGATCCTGCTCGTCACCGACCAGGGCCAGCTGATCCGCACGCCGGTGAGCCAGGTCCGCATGGTCGGGCGCAACACCTCGGGCGTCATCATCTTCCGCACCAGCGCGGAGGAGCATGTGGTCTCGGTGGAGCGTCTCGCCGACCAGGGCGAGGATGACGCGGAAGAGGGCGGTGAGGCCGAGGCGCCGGAGGCCGGCGCCTGACCGACGCGGCCGCGCGGGGGTCACCTTACGGCACGTCGTTTTCCGCTTGCCATGTGAAGCTCGGGCGGCGAAACGGCGACGGAGTGGTGTTGGGGACCTCTAGCGCATGACCCGCGTCGGCCTCTATCCGGGCACGTTTGATCCGATCCACAATGGCCATACCGACATCATGGGTCGGGCGGCCAAGCTGGTGGACCGCCTCGTCATCGGGGTGGCCATCAACGCGGGCAAGGGACCGCTGTTCAGCCTCGAGGAACGCGTGGCGATCGTGGAGGAAGCCGTGGCGCCCCTCCGCAGCCAGGCCGAGATCCTGGTCCAGCCCTTCGAGGGCCTGACCATGCACTTCGCCCGCGAGGTCGGCGCCAGCGTCATCGTCCGCGGCCTGCGCGCCGTGGCGGACTTCGAGTTCGAATTCCAGATGACGGCGATGAACCAGCAGCTGGACCGCGACATCGAGACGGTCTTCTTCATGGCCGACCCGCGCCACCAGGCCATCGCCTCGAAGCTGGTGAAGGAAATCGCCATGCTGGGCGGCGAGATCACCAAGTTCGTCAGCCCTTCCGTGAAGGAGCGGCTGCTGGAGAAGGTCGGTCGGGTCTGAGGCCCGAACTCAGACCTCGCCGGTAGCCACCGCGCCCACGGCGTGGCGCTCGGCCAGCCAAAGCACCGCCAGCGACAAGGCCAGGCTCCATACGGGCGCCACCGGCCAGGTCAAGGGCGCCGCGAGGGCCGCGATCGGCAGGAAGAACGCCAGGCCGGTCAGCGCCCAGCCCAGTCGCCCGAACGGCCGGCGCAGTCCCTCATGGATCAGCCAGGCCGTCGGCAGCGCCAGGAACACCAGGTCGTAGAGCTGGATGTACGGCGGGGCGAGGGGCGTCGCGGCCGCCAGGACGGCTCCGCGGGTCAGGGTGTCGCCGCTCCGCCGCCAGACTCGCCAGACGACGTAGGCGGCGAAGACGAAGGCGATCGCCTGGCCCGTGAGCGCCAGGGCCGCAGGCGCGCCCGCCAAGGTCAGGGCGCCGTACACGCTCTTGATCTTGGGCAGCAGTTCGGGCCGCGCGTAGAGCCCGTTGAGGTATTCCGAGCTGGCCAGGAAGGCCGACATCGGCGCCTCGCCCAGGATCGCGACGCTGAGCGCGACCGAACCGGCCGCCACCAGGCCGGCCACGAGGAAGGCCCGCCAGGCGCCCGCGGCGGCGAGCGCGACGGGCGTCAGCAGCGCCAGTTGCGGCTTCAACACCATCAGCCCGATGAGGGCCCCGGACAACGCCTGCCGCCCGGGCAGTGCGCCCACGGCGGCGCACATCAGCGCCGAAAGGAAGAGCGAGCTCTGCCCCGCCATGGCCGCGAGGAGCGCGCCAGGGAAGGCCACCGCCGGCCAGTAGACGGCCCGTGGAGCCCAACGGAGCGACATGGCGTGGGCCGCGTAGCCGGCGGCGATCCACACCGCCAGGGCCACTGGATAGGTCAGCAGGCCCAGCGGCGCGGCCATGAGCAGGAAAGGCGGCGGGGCCAGATACGGATACGCGCCGTCGAAGCCGTGGGCGTGCTGCCAATCGACCAACCGAACCGCGTCGTAGGCCTCGGCCGCCCGCCCCTCGATCACGAAGCGCCCGGCGGACCAGAAGCTCACGAAGTCGGCGCCCTGACGCCAGACGGAGACATGGCCCACGACCAGGAACACCAGCCAGGCGACAAGCAGGCACTGGGCCGCGAAGGTCAGGCGTCGCGAGGACGGCGAATCCATGCGTCCAGGCTCATCGCGCCCCGGGGCGGGGTCAACATTAGGCCGAGGCCATCGGGCTTCCGCTCCAGGGTCTAGCCGTGGCCCCAATCGGTCGCTACGAGAGGCGCCATGAGGTTCACCTCCATCCTGATCGCCGCCGCCGTGGCGGCGACCCCCGCCTTCGCCCAGAAGAAGCCCGCCGCAGCTCCGGCGCCGGCCGCGCCTGCCCAGCCCGGCGCGCCCACGGCCGCCGACTGGCGCACGCCCAACCCCGACGACGTGCTGGTGATCGACACCAACAAGGGGCGGATCATCGTCGAGATGGTCCCCGAGGTCGCGCCGCTGGCCACCACGCGCTACCGCGAGCTGGCGCGCGAGCACTTCTATGACGGCCAGACGTTCTTCCGGGTGATCGAGGACTTCATGGCCCAGACGGGCGACCCCGAGAACCGGGGCACCGGCTCGTCCAGCAAGCCGGACGTCACCGCGGAGTTTCAGTTCCGGCGCGGGCCGCAGACCCCGTTCGTGCTGGCCGTCGACCAGAGCGTCGCCGAGGTCGGCTTCGTGAAGTCGCTGCCGGTGACCACTCAGTCGTTCATGCTGGCCCCGATGACCAAGGACGGGAAGGTCTCGGGCTATGCCTTCTACTGCCCGGGCGTCGCCGGCGCGGCGCGGGGCGAGGCCGAGGATTCGGCCAACAGCCAGTTCTTCCTGATGCGCGCCCACTATCCGAAGCTGGAGCGCCGCTATACCGCCTGGGGCCGGGTCATCTCGGGCCAGTCGGTGGTGACCGCGATCAAGGTGGGCGAGCCTGTGCCCGACCCGCAGGATCGCATGGAACGCGTACGCCTGCTCAGCGATGTGCCTGAGAAGGAACGGCCGAAGATCCGGGTCATCGACCCGGCCGGTCCCTGGTTCAAGGCCGAGGTAGCCCGGGCCCGCGCGGCCGGCGGCGCCAACTTCACGGCCTGTGACGTCAACATTCCAGTCGAGGTAAAGTGATGGACGCCGAAAACACCCTGATCATGGAGCTGGAAAGCGGCCCCGTGACGATCAAGCTGCGGCCCGACCTGGCGCCGAAGCATGTCGAGCAGATCAAGACGCTGGCCCGCGAGGGCTTCTATGACGGCGTGGTGTTCCACCGCGTGATCCCGGGCTTCATGGCCCAGGGCGGCGACCCGACCGGCAGCGGCATGGGCGGCTCGAAGAAGCCCGATCTGCCGGCCGAGTTCTCGAAGGAGCCGCACGTTCGCGGCGTCTGCTCGATGGCCCGCACCGCCAATCCGAACTCGGCCAACAGCCAGTTCTTCATCTGCTTCGACGACGCCCGCTTCCTCGACGGCCAGTACACCGTCTGGGGCGAGGTGACCGAGGGCATGGATCACGTGGACGCCCTGCCGAAGGGCGAGCCGCCGCGCAGCCCGGGCAAGATCGTCTCGATGAAGATCGCCGCGGACGCCTGAGGCGGTCGAAGGTTCAGGCGGGCTCACCGTGACGGTGGGCCCGTCGCCGTCTCAGCGCCGCCAGACCGGCGCCAGGACGACGACGACGGGATAGTGGTCCGAGCCGAGGGCAGGTCCCCGCTCGATGCTGACCACCTTCCAGTCCTTTCCCACATAGACATGGTCGATCGGCAGGACGGGCAGCGGCCATGCCCGGCCGCCGACCTGCGCGGGCCACGAGTACAGCGCCCGGTCCACGCGCCGCAGGCCGAGCGTCAGGTCGGTGCGCCGCAGGGCGTCGGACCAGGGCGTGGTGTTGAAGTCGCCGGTGACGATCATGCGCTCCCGGGGCAGGGCGGCGGTCACCCGCGCCAGGTCCGCGTGCTGCTGGGCGAACGTGCGCGAGGTCGGCCAGTCGAAGTGGGTGCTGACCACCTCGAACGGCCCGGCGGAGCCCAGGTAGGTCGCGTTCATATAGGTCAGGACGCTGTTCCTCAGCGGCGGGCGCATCATCCGCAGCCGGGGCTCGCGGCTGAAGATCATCACGTGCTCCTTGGCGCCGGCCACCGACCAGCCGGTTCGCCGCAGCAGCTCGTCGCGCAGGTCGTGCCGCGCCTCCTGCAGGGTGACGATGTCGGGGTCCTGGGCGATCAGCCAGTCGGCCACGCGGCGGACGTCGCCGTTGCGCTTGTAGGCGTTGAACTGGATCAGCTTGATCTGGCCGGCGGCGCCGGGCGCGGCGGCGGGTTCAGGCGGACGCAGCAGCTCGGGCGCCATGAGGAAGCCGCCGGCCACGATCGCCAGCGCGCCGCAGGCCAGGCTGAGCCGCCGCAACGGCGCGCCCCGCAGCGCGGCCGCCGCCGCCACGCTCGCCAGTCCCGCCGCCAGCCAGACGGGCGCGAAGTGGGCCAGGACATCCAGCGGGATCGCCGCCACGGCCAGCACGGCCGCCACCAGGGCCGACGCCGCCAGGGTCACGCCCGCGGCCCGGCTCACTGCCCCTCGAAACGACGCCACCGGCCCCCCGAACTTGACGTGGACGCGCCCGCGTGCGCTTCACCTCGCCCTTCATGAAGCTTGCCGACTTCGATTTCCACCTGCCCGAGGAGCGGATCGCCCTGCGACCCGCCAATCCGCGTGATTCCGCCCGCCTGTTGCTGGTGAAGCCGGACGCGCCGTTCGAGGACCTGAGGGTCAGCGACCTGCCGGGGCTGCTGCGGGCCGGCGACGTGCTGGTGGTGAACGACACCCGGGTGATCCCGGCGCGGCTGAAGGGCGTGCGCGTGCGGGGCGAGAGCCGCATCGCCGTCGAGGCCACCCTGCACCAGCAGCGCGAGGGCCACGTCTGGACCGCCTTCATGCGTCCCGGGAAGAAACTGGCGCCCGGCGACAGGATCCAGTTCGGCGAGAGCGGCGACCGCGCCTGCCTGCTGGGCGCGCTGGACGCCACGGTGCGCGGGAAGGGGGAGGGCGGCGAGGTCACCCTGGCTTTCGACCTCTCGGGCCCCGACCTGATGGCCGCCATCGCCGAGCGGGGCCAGATGCCCCTGCCGCCCTATATCGCCGCCAAGCGGGGCGAGGACGCCCAGGACCAGGCCGACTACCAGACCGTCTACGCCGCCGAGGACGGGTCGGTCGCAGCGCCCACGGCGGGTCTGCACTTCACGCCCGGCTTGCTGGCGGCCCTGGAGGCCAAGGGGATCGGCTTCGAGCGGGTCACCCTGCACGTGGGCGCCGGCACCTTCCTGCCGGTGAAGACCGAGGACCTGGCCGAGCACAAGATGCACGCCGAGTGGGGCGAGGTGGACGCGGCGACCGCCACGCGCCTGAACGCCGCGCGCGCCGCGGGCGGCCGCATCGTCTGTGTCGGCACCACCTCGCTGCGCCTGCTGGAAAGCGCCGCCGATCAGGACGGGACGATCCGCCCGTTCTCGGCCGAGACCGCCATCTTCATCACCCCCGGCTACCGCTTCCGCGCGGCCGACGGGCTGATGACCAACTTCCACCTGCCGAAATCGACCCTGTTCATGCTGGTGTCCGCCTTCGCGGGCTTCGAGGTGATGAAGGCGGCCTACGCCCACGCCATCGCCGACGGCTATCGGTTCTATTCCTACGGCGACACCAGCCTGCTCTGGAGGGCCGACCGATGAGCGCCTTTCCCTTCACCATCGCCGCCACCGAGGGCAAGGCGCGGACGGGCGTCCTGTCGACCCCGCGCGGCGAGATCCGCACCCCGGCCTTCATGCCGGTGGGCACCGCCGGCACGGTGAAGGCGCTGACGGTCGAGCAGGTCGGCGCCACGGGCGCGGACATCATCCTGGGCAACACCTATCACCTGATGCTGCGGCCCACGGCCGAGCGGGTGCGCCGGCTGGGCGGGCTGCACCGGTTCATGCGCTGGGAAAAGCCGATCCTGACCGACAGCGGCGGCTTCCAGGTGATGTCGCTGTCCAAGATCTCGAAGGTCACCGAGGAGGCCGTCACCTTCCAGAGCCACATCGACGGCAGCCGGCACGTCCTGTCGCCCGAGCGCTCGATGGAGATCCAGGCCGATCTGCTGGGCTCCGACATCGTGATGCAACTGGACGAACTGGTGGCCCTGCCGGCCGACGAGGGGCGCGCGGCCGAGGCCATGCGCCGGTCCGCGCGTTGGGGAACGCGTTCCAAGAACGCGTTCGGCGAACGGGATAGCCAGGCGCTGTTCGGCATCCAGCAGGGCGGCACCTGGGAGCACCTGCGCCGGGAATCGGCCGAGCGGATGATCGAGACGGGCTTTGACGGCTACGCCATCGGCGGCCTCGCGGTAGGCGAGGGGCACGAGGCCATGTGCGAGGTCCTGGATTTCGCCCCCGGCATGCTGCCCGCCGACCGGCCGCGCTACCTGATGGGGGTCGGCAAGCCGATCGACATCGTCGAGGCGGTGTTCCGTGGCGTCGACATGTTCGACTGCGTGCTGCCCACCCGTTCGGGCCGCCACGGCCAGGCCTGGACCTGGGACGGGCCGATCAACCTGAAGAACGCCCGCTTCGCCGAGGACGACAGCCCGCTCGACCCCGCCAGCGACGTCTCGGCCAGCCGGGACTATTCAAGGGCCTATCTGCACCACCTGGTGAAGGCCGAGGAGATCCTGGGGCAGGTCCTGCTCTCCTGGCACAACCTGGCCTTCTTCCAGGCGCTGATGGCCGAGATGCGGGCGGCGATCGCGGAAGGGCGCATGGCCGCCTTCCGCGCCGATTTCGCGGCCCGCCAGCAGAAGCCGGCCGCGAGCTAGCCGGCTAGCGCGTCGGGTACTTCGGCGAGAAACGGCTGGTGTCCGGACCCGGTCGGGTCGCGGCCTTGACCGGCGGCGTGCCCGCTCGCTCGTGCGACGGCGTGGCCGGCGGCGGGCAGCCCCGCGCCTCGCCCAGGCCCTTCAGATAGGCGCGCCGCACGTTGCCGGCGATGATCGCGGACTGGACCAGCTTGTCGTGCGCCTCGGCGCCCGACAGCTTGCGAACCCACCCCCGGAAGGGAATGGCGTCGGAGGCGAAGTCGGCCGCCACGCCCAGGGCCGTCGACTTGCTGCGGTCCATCAGGTTCTCGTCGCCCGGCAGGATGCGGTCGATGTCCGGTCCCAGGGCCTCGTCCAGCGGTCGGACCAGCCCGACCAGCTGAGTGCAGCGCCACTTGTTCGGCGGCCGCTTGTAGGGGTCGGCCAGCGCGTCGAGCAGGATCGGCGGGATCTTGGCGCGGGTGACGTTCAGGTCGCGCAACGGCGCGGTCATGGCCCCCTGGACGTTCTCGCGCTTCAACTCGTCCGAGGTCTTGATCTTGTTCTCGGGGTCCGGCGGCGGCGGCGGGGGCTCGATCTTGGGGGCGGCCTTGGCGGCCGGGGCCTTGCGCGCCTGCGCGGCGACCTCGGTCACGGGAGCCGCCGCCAGGGCGGCCACGATCAACAGACGGAGGGGAAGCGAGCGCATCGCGCCACCATGGCGCCGACCTGCGGCGCTGTTAAGGCAAAGGCTCAAAACCCACTTTCACTTTCGCGCGGACCCCTCTAGGTTCCGCGCCTCTTCGCCCAGGCGATTTCCCCGTGGAGTCGCTGCGTCGAGGGCCGGTAGCTCAGTGGTAGAGCATTCGACTTTTAATCGAATGGTCGTGAGTTCGAACCTCACCCGGCCTACCATTCGAACCCTTGGAATGGCCTAGGGTTCTCGCCTTTTCGCGGGCGCAACGCTCAGGCTCCTGTGTTCCATCTTGGGGGCCTATGGCCTCAAACGGCTACGCACTTGTTCGGTGAGCAATAGCAATTTCTCATCGAGGAAGTCCTCAGCGAGCCCGAACCGGAAGCTTTGCTCATCCAAGGTGAAGGTTACGCTGTCGATCTCGTCAGGGCGCGTAGAGACAGTGCTAGTCCACGCGCCGGGCTTTCCATCATCACGCTCGTGGAAGAAGGTCACGGACGCCACTTGAGGGGGCCAGCCAAACCATCGGCGGACATCGGAGCTTATGCTGCGCTGCTGGAGATCAAACTCAACAGCCAGCCCTCCCTGACCTGAATCCAAGGTCAGCATGCGTCCGCCGCCTGTCGGCTCGTAGGCCACAACTCGGCCGATCATCTCCGCAGCACCGCAGGATCTGTCCAGCTTAATGAAAAAGCTGAGGCTCCTAGGCCCACGGGTCCAAGTGTCGTTCGCCGGATCATAGGCAGCAAACTCCACATAACCGCCGGTGTCTTCTGCGATGTGGCCCATTAGCTCATCAGCTAGTCGCTTACCGTTGATGGCGGCTGCGAAGCCTCGAATTCGCTCGGAGGCACTCGTAGCTGCCATCCCGTCAAGGGTCCGAGCAAACTGCCTCGCTACATTGAGCATCGAGGCACCCCCTTTGCCTATGGCACCAACCAAGCCCAATGGTCCCATCGGCATCATAGCGAAGGCGCCCATCGAGTTGATCGTACGTCGGTCAGGTGCCACCCAAACACCTAGGGCTTCAACGCGACCGCGATACAGGTTGGCCCTGTCACCGTACGCGCGCATGGGGCGGCCGGATTTCTCCCATTCGGGCAGTTCCCAGTGGAGTGTATTCAACAGCTCCGCTATCGGTTCGGAGTGACCCGCGAGCGCTGTCGCGCATCGTCCTTCAATGACGAGCTTGCGAGTAAATGCCCGTTTGGGCGGGTGCGCCGTGTCCTCCCAGCGAAAAGTTGCAGCAGTGAAGTCGGCCTCCTTTTCAGGGGCTTCAACGCGACGAAACGTAACCATCGTGTCGGCCAGCAGAGCGGGTATGCAGCCTGCGGTGGGGTCTGCTGGCAGATAGGGGGGGCTGATGTACAAACACCCTGTCATCGGGGTTCCTCAAGGGGTGGCTCGTCCCTCACCCGGCCTACCAACTCCGAGCCTGAGCGAAGCTCCGCAGAGTTGATGTATCACTTGAAGTGATCGAAGAAAAAATCCGACAAAACCGTACGTTGTCTGGAAATCTTACAGTCGCGCGCGCGTCCCGGCGTTGCTGCGCGCGGGCGCCGGCTCCAGCGCGTGGATCAGCTTCCAGACCGGGCCGTGGATCGAGACCAGCAGGGCCGCCAGGCAGATGCGCAGCGGGTCCTCGAAGCTCATCAGCAGGACGACGAGCAGGGCCGTCAGGGCGGCGGTTAACAGGGCCTTAGGGTTAAGAACCATGGCCGCATGAAGCGCGAATTCGCGGCGGCTGGCAACCGGGCTAGCGGCGGCAGGCGGGCGGGACGCCGTCCTCGACCGCCATCTTGCCTTCGGCCGGGGGCAGGGCCGCGCCGGGCAGGACGACGACCTGGGCCGTGGCGCGGCACGGGGCGGCTTCCTGGGCAAGCTGCAGCACGAGGGTCTGCACGTTCGCGCTGGCCTCCAGGCGGCACTGGACGGCCTTGGAGGCCCCCTGGTCCTGCACGGCGCAGCTGGTGGTCGTGGCGGCCCGCGCGGGTGGCTGGCCGACGTCGATGACGGGCGTGGCGGTGGCGGACGCGGCCACGGTCGCGGCGATCAGCAGGGCGCTCATGGGATCCTCCTCGGTCAGCCCGTGAAGGCTGCCACGAGTCGGAGGGTCAGGCGCGGCGCGTGGCGCCGGCGATCAGCTTGGCGGCCATGCGCTGGGCATAGGCCAGCGGAGGCCGCACGAAGCGCACCACGCGGCGGATCAGGTCGCGCGCGGTGGGCCGCGAAGCGGCCTCGACCGGCGGCGGCTCGGGCGCGGCGGCCTGGGGGGCGGGGGCATCGGTCTGGGGCCGGACGATCTCGGGCGTGACCAGGATCGCCAGTTCACGCCGCTGGTCGGCGGCCTGGACGCTGCGGGTCAGGGGACCGATCAGGGGCAGCTTGTCGAGCCAGGGCGGGGCGCGGCTCACGCGGCGCGAGCTGTCCTCGAACAGGCCCGCGATCAGCAGCGTCTGGCCATCGCGCACCTCCACGGCGGTGGTGGCCTTGCGGGTCAGCAGCGCGGGGATCGCGAAGCCGTCGATCTGGACGCTGATCGCATCGTCGATCGAGCTGAGTTCGGCCTCCAGCTGCAGGCGGATCATGCCGTTGCTCTGCACCGTGGGCGTCATCGCCACGGCGGTCCCGTAGCGCCGGAACTCCAGGGCGATCTCACCGACGCCGCTGGGGACCGGGTAGGGCAGCTCGCCGCCGGCATGGAACTGGGCCTTCTCGCCCGAGCGGGCGAGCAGGGTGGGCTCGGCCACCAGGTCGAGGCGGCCGCGGGTCTCCAGGGCGCGCAGCGTGGCGTTCAGGGTGTAGTCGCCGGGCGTCAGGCGGAGGTTCGCCACGGCCTCCGGGGCCTCGGCGCCGATCAGGCCGCCGCCGAGGGTCAGCGACAGGTTGCCCGCATTGATGGCCGAGACCTGGGCGCCCAGGTCGACCAGTCCGCGCTGGTTCACCTCGACGATCCGCACCCGCAGCCGGACCTGACCGCCGCGGGCCACGAGGCGCGAGAAGACCGCGTCGGGCGCTACGCGCTGGGCCAGGCCCTCGGCGATGGCGGCGGCCTCGGGACTGGAGACCTCGCCGTCGAGAACCAGGCCGCTGGAGAGGGCGGTGACCGTGATGGTCTCTTCGGGCAGGGCGTCGGCGAGGGTGTCGCGCAGGCCCTGGGCGTCGTAGCCGACCTCGACGTCGACGGTCTGGGTCAGCTGTCCGGCCTTGTCGTAGACGAGGAGGTTCGCCGCTCCGGGGTTCTTGCCGATGACGTAGAGCGCATCGGGGCCGGCGCTGCGCACCTGGATCAGTTCGGGCTGGCTCACCACCACCTTGCCGACGTCGGGCGTGGCGCGCAGGGCGACGCTCTGGTCGAGGGCCGTCCGCAGCCGGGTCACCGGCACGGCCTCGCTGGACAGCTCGGTGATGACCGTATCGGCGGCGACGTCCTCGGCGCGGGCCGCGCCGGCGGGCGTGAGCGTGGCGGCAAGCGCCATCGCCCCGACCGCAAAGCTCATGAGGGACCGGGCGCTCATCCACCTGGTCATGGCCCGGGAGAGCTTCATCTGCGGCGAGATGACACAAGCGCGGTCAGTCCCGCCCTAACAAGCGTGGTTAGCGGTCCGTAAACGCAAAGCGCCGCCCCGAGGGGCGGCGCTGGAAATTCGATCGGAGAATCAGTCGGATCAGTTCTCCTGAGCCGGCGCGCCTTCCTTGGCGAGATAGGCGTCGAGGGCCTGGCGGGCGACGGTCTTGCAGCCGCTGGTCTCGGCCACGCGGACGATGTCGTCCAGGCTGGTCAGGGTCTCGACCGCCGGGCAGATGCCGCCGCGGCGAGCCCCGAAGGTGCGGCCGGTGGGCGGCGGCTCGACCAGGGCCTTGAGGGTCTCGAAGCGCGCCGCGTCGGCCGCCGCGAGCTTGCCGCCCGGGATGGTGGCGCCGGCGGCGGCGCCGCGCACCGTGACGACCTCGCCCGAGGCGCGCATGAGGGTGAGGGTCTTGCCCGCGCCCAACGCCACGCGGGCGCCGGCGTCGAACGCCTGGCCGCGCTTGATGGCCGGGTCGGTGGAGCTCACCGCGATGTAGTCGCTGGCCGCGGCAGTCCCGCTGACCGCGAGGGAAATGGCGACGCCGATCAGTAGCTTACGCATTGAGTCAAACCCCGTGGGCGTAGTGTTTCGATGTTGCGCAGGAGGGCCAAGTACCACATTGGCGCCGTGAACGGTACCTGAACCAACCTGTTCATCATGAAGTACGCGACGTTGCGTCGCGCAGACGCAGGATGCCGAATTTCGCGAGCCACAGCAGGCCGCGTTCGAGGAACGGCCGGCGCTCGGGCGGGACCTCGTCGAGCAGCTCGGACACCGGCCTGGAGCCCGACGCCAGATAGGCGACCAGGGCCTCGACCTCATCGGGTTCGGGCAGTCGCGCGACCGTGTGCCGGACCGAGGGGCGGGCCAGCAGCGCGGATGCCTCGCCCTCGGCCAGCGGGCGGGCCAGGGAGACAAGGAGGTCGCCCGAGAGCGTGGCCGTGGGATAGGCAGAGAACATCCGGAAGGGGTCGGGTCGATACGGATTGTCGCTCGCCGCCTGGGCCGGTGCGGCGGCGCGTCGGCGGGCCAGTTCGGACCACAGCGCCTGGTACTGCGGGATCACCACGCGCCAGTCGAAGACCTCGCGCACCCGGGCCTGGCCCGCGGCGCCCATGCGACGGCGCAGGTCCGGGTCGGCGAAGAGGGTCACCAGCGCTTCGGTAGCCTCGCCCACGTCCACCGCCGTGAAGGCGGCGGCCGCGCCGGCGTAGGTCTCGTAACTCATCATCCGCTGCCCGTAGCCATAGGCCAGGTCGGCCCCGAGCCCCGGGCGCGGCGCCAGCGTGCGGATCCGGAAGCCGTCGACGCCGTGGCGCACGCCGTCGCGATAGCCGTCCCAGTCGCTGACGACGCAGGGCAGGCCGGCGGCCATGGCCTCGACCGGCGTCAGGCCGAAGGTCTCCTGGACGTTGTCGGACAGCGAGAGGAAGACGTCGGCGGCGGACACGAGCTCGTCGCGCGTCGTGGCCAGGGTGTCGCCGGCGAGCCGGATCTGCACGTCGGGGCAGAAGGCGGCGGCCGCCGCCAGGAAGGCTTCCTCCTCCTCGGCCTTGCGGGCGCCGCCGAACAGCACCCAGTAGACCGGCCGCTCCAGCCGTTCCGCCGCCAGCTGCAGCGCCAGTCCCATGGGGCCCGGATGCATCTTGGTGGCGATGCTGAAGCGGCCCAGGTGCAGGGCCACCGGCGCGTCCGCCGGGATCGCGAGGCGCTCGCGCCAACGGCGTCGGGCGTCCGGGTCCTGCCGGAAGTCGTCGGCGTGGACGCCCAGCGGAATGGTCACCAGCTGGGCGGGCGGGATGCGTGTGGCGCCCAGGCGATCATGCAGGTAGCCGGCCACCCCCTCGAGCAGGGTCTCCACGGCGCGGCGTCCGGCCTGCGAGGTGCAGATCAGCGCGTCCCACGGTTCGATCGGCGCGGTCAGCAGGCTCGCCAGCTCGTCCATGATGAAGGTCTCGGCGATCGTGTGGGTGACGCCGGTGATCGAATAGGCGTGTCCGCCCGAGGCGCGACGGCCCCACGCCGACTGCGCGAGCTGCGGGCTCGGGATGAAGAGCGCGCCGGCCTCGGCGAGGCGATGGGCGTCGCCGCGCGCGATCCAGGTCACTGGCCGGTCGACCGGTCCGAGCCGGTCGAGCAGCGCTTCCAGCTCGGCCCGGTCCTGGTCGAAGGCGTTCCAGAAGTGGAAGCGATCGACGTCGGCATAGCGCAGGAAGCCGCGCAGGAACCCTTCACCCGCCGAGTTGCGCCCCATCGGCCGCGAGATCGAGGCGTCGTAGGGCTCGGTGTTGAGCTGGATCGCCGCGCTGGCCACCCGATCCTCAGTCGGCCGAGGCGCGGGTCTGGGCCGCCGGCAGCGGCTTGGAGCCGTCGCCGACGATGGTGAAGGGCGCCCAGTAGTAGGGGTGCGAGAACTGCGCGGTCTGCATCAGCGTCCGCTGCGCCTGGCCGAGGGCCTCGGCGTTGCTGGGCGCGCCGGCCGAGAACATCCCCGTCATCAGGCGCACGGTGGCCACCGAGTCCACCGACCAATGCGAGACGATCAGCGAACGGCCGCCGGCATAGATCACCGCGCGGGTCAGGCCGCCCAAAGCCTCGCCGCCACCCTGCATCCCCGTGGTCGTGGCGTCGCCGCCCGAGCCGCCGGTGTCGCAGGCCGACAGCACCACCAGGTCGGCGTCCAGCTTGAGGTCGAGGATCTCGCTGGCGTCCAGGAGGCCGTCCGAGTCGCCGATGCCGACCGAGGTCATCAGCGCGGGTTCGGGCAGGCACGCCGACGGCTGCGGCAGCAGGCCGTGGGTGGCGAAGTAGAGCACCTTGTAGTCGGACAGGTCCTTGCGGTCCTTGACGCCCTCGTCGGTGAAGGCCGAGCCGACCACGATCTGGCTGGGGTCGGTGGCGCCCAGGCTGGCGCCGACGGCGCGCACCTCGTCCGCGGTGTCGGGCAGGGCCGGCATCTGCATCAGGGCCAGGCGCGTGTTCTCGCAGACGTTGGAGATGTCGCGGTTGCTGCGCAGGCTGACCGAGCGGCGGAGCATGGAGGAATAGGCCCGCTGGTCGCTGCGAGCCGGGGTCGACGGATCGGTGAACGCCAGGAAGGGACGCGAGGCCCGCGAGGGGGCGAAGGCCCGCGACTGCATGAAGCTGGCCGCCGACAGCACCAGGGCCGAGTCGGTCTTGGCGCCGAGCCACGCCACCTGACGATAGTCCGGATCATCGCCCTTGGCGGTCGCGGCGACCACGGCGGCGGGGTCGGCCGTCACCAGGGTGGCGACCGGCAGTGAGATGAGCGCGCCGTCCGGCTCGTACACCAGATGCCGCGCGGCCAGGACGTCGCTCGCCACCGGGCCGAACAGTTTCTGGAACACCTGATACGAGCGCGCCACGTCGAACGCGGGCAGGGTGTCTTCCGCCTGGAACGGGCGGCGCAACTGAACCACCGCCGCCCCGGCCTCGCCGCGGCTCATGTCGATGACGTAGGGCTTGGCCGTGGTCTGGGAGACCAGCATGCCGTAGCCGCGGTTGTTCAGCAGCAGGACCTTCACATAGACCTCGTCCTTGCCGAGGACCTTCTGCAGGTCGGCGAGCGAGGCCTGGGACGAGACCAACTGGGCGTAGCGCGGGTTGGCGGCCAGCAACTGGGCTTCCAGTCCGTCGGCCTGGGCCTGCAGCGTCTTCAGCCGGGCCTCCAGCTCGGCGCGATCGGCGGGCGGCGCGTTCGCGGCCTGCAGGCCGGCGGCCTGGGCCTCGGCGACGCGCAGCTCCCGGCGGGTGTCGTCCAGCGCGCGGACCAGGCCGGTGACCGCCGTGTCGCCGGAAGCCACCCGGGCGGCCAGCTTCGACACCGTCTGGGCCGTGGCGTTCGAGACCACGCTGGCGGCGGCGTTGAAGAAGCGCGCCTTGTAGTCGGCGGCCCGGGCCGGGTCGGCGTCGATGCGCTTCAGCAGCAGGTCGAAATAGGGCGCGGCGTCGTCGGCCGAGGCCCCCAGCGCGCCGCGCTGTTCCTGGAAGAGTTCGAACGCCCGGGCATAGGTGGCCAGCGCGGCGTCCTCCTGGCCGGCGGCGACCTGCGCGCGAGCGAGGTCCAGCATCAGCCCGCCTTCGGTGGCGGTGCCCGCGTGACGCAGGCGAATGGTGCGCACGGCGCTCTGATACTTGGCCACCGCCGCACCGGGCTGGCCGGCGTCCATGTCGAGTTCGGCGAGGTCGGCCTCGATGCGGGCGCGCAGCCACACATTGAGGGCGCCGCTGGCCTCGGCGGCCGAGAGCAGCCGCTGGGCCTGGCTCAGGGCCTCGCGCGCGCCGGCGGAATCGCCCTGGGCCGCCAGGGACGAGCCCACGACCTCCAGCGCCTGGGCGTCCTGCACGGTCAGGCGGTCGGCGGTCGAGATCTGGCTGGCGCCCATCACGTCGCGGCCGCCGCCCCGGCGGTTGAGGGCCGAGGCGAGGTCGCTGGTGATCGCCACGTCGCCGCCATCGGTCTTCACCACGCTCGCGCCGCCCGTCTCCAGCCCGCGCTGGGTGCGGACCTGGCTGCTGGCGCGCAGGGCCGCGCGTCCGGCGTCCACCGCCTCGGCGAAGCGCCCGGCGTTGCGCAGGTGCAGGGCGCGGTAGGTGCGGGCCTGGGTCGACAGCAGCGGGTCGTTCGCCGCCGCCACCTGGGTGTCGGCGTCGCGGAACAGGCGGTCGGCCTCGACGAAGCGACCGTTGTTCGAGACGTTGAGCGCCAGGTTCAGGATCGCCTCGGCCATCTCGGCCGGGGGCGCCCGGCGCGCCTGGGCGTCGGCCAGCAGGGCCTGGAAGTCGGTCTCGGCCTGTTCGAACCGCCACTCGTTGTTCTGGACGTAGGCGCGGGCGCGCAGGCGGGCGGGGTCGGTGGCCGCCGCGGCCTGGGAGCGGGCGAGGCCGCCCGCCGAGCCGCCGAAGTCGGCCGCGATCTCGGCGCTGGCGGCCGAGGTCTGCACCGCCGAGGCGGCGGGCGCCTTGATGGTCCCGGAGGCGACCTTCAGGCCGGTCTCCAGCACGTCGGCGATCTGGGCGGGGCCTTCCACCACATAGGCGCCTGCGCCCTTGCGCGCCGAGTAGGCGACGTAGGGGGCCGAGCCCCGCGCGCTGCGACAGGCGCGGCGGCTGACGCCCGAGAGCGCGCCCACCGCCTGGGTCTTGCCGTCGGCGCATTCGGCGCGGGCGGGGAGTGCGGCCTCCCAGGCGCTGACGTCGGCGGCCTTGTCGAAGGCGTAGATGCGCCCGAGGCTGCCTTCCCAGCCGCGGCAGCGGATGTTCCAGGCCCGGCGGCCGGCGCCCTGCACCACGGGATCGTCATAGTCCCGCACGGCCTGGCAGACCGCGCCGGACGCGGCGCTCTGGCCCAGGGGGATCAGGTCGGCGCGGGTCTGGCCCACGGCGCCCGACAGGGGAACGGCGACCGCGACGGCGGCGCCGGTCATCAGGAGGAGACGCTTCACGATCATTGCTTCTGCCTGCGCTGGCGCCAGATTTCTTCGCTGCCCGCGCCGGTGACGACGGGGTCGGTGACGATCTCGTCCGGATCGGGCGCGGCCACGGCCAGCACGACCGGCGGGGTGGTCACCACGTCGGACGAGACCGCCGCGGCGATGGCTTCGTCGGTGAGCTCGTCGGTGATGGTCAGGGTGTCGCGAACGGTGAGGCTGGCGTTCATCTGCCCGTTCGCGGTCTCCATCGGCGCCGCCGTCACCGGGGCGCAGGTGGTGGTGCCCACGTCGCAGCTGTTGAACCGATAGCTGGCGCCGTCCGGCTTCGGCACCGGCCGTCCGGCCGTGTCGACCACGGTGAAGGTCACCGCCTGGCCGGCGCTCTGGCCCTGGACCACCTGGCCGCCCTGACCCGCGAAGGCGCCCCACAGTTCGACCAGCCGCGGCGGGTCGATGATCAGCGCCGGATCGGACTGGCCGGTGAAGAAGACCCCCACCGCCTGACCGCCGCCCAGCGCCGAGGTGTTCTGCTGGACCACCTTGTTGTCGGCGGAGACCTCGAGCTTGCCGGCCGAGACGAAGACGCGATTGACCTCGCCCGCCGTCGGCGTGACGCCGGCCGGCAGTCCGGCCGCGATGTCGATGTCCGAGATCGCCGCGCTCTGCACCAGGTCGATGAAGCGTTGCGAGCCCATCAGGATGTCCTGGCGGGCGGCCAGGCGCACCTCGTTGAAGCTGCGCACGCCGGTGTAGGTGCTGCCGGAGTAGGTGGCCGCGCCGACGCCACCCGACACGAGGATCGTGTCCGGACGCCAGGAGAGGTCGGTGGCGTCGCCGATCCGCAGGATGCCCCCGCTGGCCGTCGGCGCCACCAGCCCCTGGACCGAGGCCGTGGCGGACGAGCCGACGAGGAAGGCGACGTTGGGGGTGTTGGTCGGATTCACCGTCAGGTCCTGCACCAGCAGGTTCCCGCGCGTCCCGCCCGTGGTCGTGCCGGCATAGATGCGGAGCTGCCCCGCGACCCGCAGCTGGCCGAACTCGCCGTTGTCCAGGATGAAGCCGCTGCCCCCGGCCGCGCCGCCGACACGCAGGCTGCCGCCACGCGCCTCGATCTGCACGTCGGTGGCGCTGACCGTGCCGCCCAGCGCCAGGTCGGAGGCCACGATCCGCACCGTCTGCCCCGCCGTGGCCTGGCCGATGCTGGCCGTGCCGTTGACGTCCAGGGTCAGGTTCCGGCCCGCCGAGAGGGCGGTGTTCGAGGTGAAGTTTCCAAGGGAAGTGATTGAAAGGTCGCGAGCAACCGGGCCGATGGACGATCCCAGCGACAGGGTCGTGCCCTGGACGATGAGATCGCGGCCGGTGCGGTAGCTCGTCGTGGTGACCCCGCCGGTGAGCGCACGCAGCGTCAGGTCCTCACTGGCCGAGACCGCGCCAGCGGTGACGGTCGAACCCACCAGGGTGACCGAGCCGGCATTGGCGGTGACGTCCGCGACCCGCAGGGCGCCCGCCGCGCTGACGGTGATGTTCCGCGTCGCGCTGATGGCGTTGATCAGGGTGAAGTCGCCGGTGGTGCTGCCGATCGTCAGGTCGCGGCCCGAGGTGACGGCGTCGAGGCGCACGGTCGGCGCCTTGAGGGTGGCGTCGCGGGCGGCCACGACCGAGAACGCGCCGGGCGTCTCCCTCAGTACGTCCACGACCGCGTCCTGGCCGGCCCGCACGGTGACCGCCGTGGCGCCCGTCACGCCGCCCACGCCCAGGCCCAGCCTGGCGTCGAAGTTGGTGGATTCCACCAGCACCACGCGGCCGTTGCCGGCCACGTCGGGGTTGCCGGCGAAGTTGCTCTGCACCGCGTCGGCCCCAGTCCCGGTCAGGTTGGCCGTGCCGAGCGACGCCGTGCCGTTCGTGGCGATGACATAGACGTCGTCGCCGGCGGTCGCCTCGGTGACCGTCGCATCGCCGCTGGTGGCGACGACATAGAGATCACCCGAGGTGGTCGCCTTGCCGATCTTGATGCTCTCGGCCTGGGCCAGCATGCGCGGCGCGGTGACCGTGCCGATTTCGAGCGCCCCGCCGCGCAGGCTGGCGTTGGCCCCGGCGGTGATGCTGTCGATCTTGCCCGAGCCCAGCTGCACCAGCACGTTCTGCGGCGCCGACAGGGTGATCGCGCCGGTGACGGTCGAGACGCCGTCGCCCAGCGAGATGTCGCGGCCCGAGGTGACGGTCAGCTTGGTCGGGGCGGTGATGGCGTCGATCCGGGCGTCGCCCGCCGCGGTGATCACGCCCTCGCGGCTGACCCCCACGCCGGCCAGCAGCACGTCGCCGGTGGTCGAGGTGGCGGTGAGATTCCCCGAGGCGATCAGGGCGTTGGCCTTCACCTCCGGCCCGCTCACGCGCAGGTCGCGCGCCGCGACGACGCGGCCCAGCTCGATGTTGGCGGTGGCCTGGATGTTGGCGTCGCGGCCGGCGACGACCGCCGAGATCGACGTGGGATCGAACAGGGCCGAGACCAGCGCCCGGTCCAGCATCATGGACTCGTCGGGCGCGAAGCAGCCGTTCGGGCCGCAGGAGTTGCCGCCGTTGCTTTCCTCTTCCTCCTCGGGATCGCAGCTCCGCGTGCTGCAGGCGTTGGCGTCCTCCTCGAGGGTCGTCGGATCCTTGAGTTCTTCCAGCGGGCGCACCCAGGGGCGGCCGAACATGCGTCCGACGTTGCGGACCTGCAGATCGCGGGAGGCCGAGGCCTTGTTGAGGTAGATGTCGGTGGAGGCCGCCTCGGACAGGCTGGGCGCCGCGGCGCGGTTGCTGATGCCGCCGCCGCCCGACAGCACGATGTCGCCGCCGTCCGCCTTGGCCGCCTGGGCCGTGACCATGCCTTCCAGGTTGATGACGGCGCTGCCGATCGCCGACTTGGAGACCGCCGCCAGGAACACCGAGTTGGCGCGGGTGTCGCCGCCCAGGTCGATGGCCACCGGGCCGTCGGCGCCGTCGCCGACGTTGGGCACCACGAAGTCGACGAGGTCGAAGTCGCCGCCCGTGCCGGGCGCCATGCGGATCTGGAAGTTCCGCGCCGAGCCGTAGATCACGCTGCCGTTCGTGGCGCTGACCATGGCGTTGGCGCGGGTCGAGACGGTCGGACCCATCATCGCCACCATGCCGCCGTGGGCGGTGACCTTGGCGTTCGACAGCACGAACACGCGCGAGTTCGGCAGGTTGTCCCCGCCCGAGAACGAGAAGAGGTTGTTCGACGGGTTCAGGAAGCTGGCGGTGTCGGGCGTGCCGATCGCCACCAGCAGGCTGCCCGCGTCGATCTGCGAGCCCTTGCCGAAGATGATGCTGTTCTGGGACGTGAACCAGACGTTGCCGCCGTAGGCCGAGCCGACTCGGCCCTCGACGACGCCCTCGATCTTGGAGGGGGTGAGGCCCAGCACCCGGTTCAGGACGATCCAGTTGCGGGCGCCGAAGTTGAAGCTGACCGTCTCGTCGCGCGTCACGTCGAAGCTGGTCCAGCTGAGGACGGTGCGTTCAGCGTTCAGCTTCACGTCCATCCGGCTGCCGTTGACCGTGATGTCGGGGTTGCCTCCGCCGGCGCTCACCTCGGGCAGGCCGCCGGTGGGCAGGGCTTGGGCGGGCAGGGCGGTCAGCCAGTTGAGGCTGCACAGCACGCCGCACAACGCGGTGCGGGCATGCAGGCGGCGCCTGCGGCTCTGGCTCTGCGACGGCGTGGGATCAAGCGGCGGCATACGGGTTTCTCTCCGCGTCACAGCAGGCTGGTCGTGAGCTGGATCAGCACACGGTCGCCGGGACGCCGGCCACCGGTCCGGGTGGCGTCGATCGGATGGGCGTAGGTCACTTCGAGGTTGGCGCGGTTGAACAGGCGGAACACGACGCCGGCACCGACGGACTTCAGCGTGCGGTCCTTCTGCACGCCCGAGAGCAGCGCATTGTTGCTGGCCACGTAGCCGGCGTCGAAGAAGCCATACGGAGCGGCGACCACCTTGGGATGCAGCTGGATCGGGCCGTAGCGGAGCTCGGCGGCGGCCGAGACCCCCTTGTCGCCCAACAGGGCGGCGGGATCATAGCCGCGGCCGACCGTCAGGCCGCCGAGGGTGATCTGCTCGTACGGCAGCAGCGAGCTGTCCGAGTACTGCGCCTGGGCGCGCACCATGCCGGTGAGCCGGTCGGTGATGGCGACGTCGGCGCCGCCCTGGGCGCGGACCAGCCAGGCGTCGGGATTACCGAGCGCGCGGGTGAGGCCCGGGTCGCCCTTGTCGCTGCCGCCCAGGACCGACAGGCCCTTGCGCAGGCCCAGCGTACCGTTCAGCAGCACCGGCCGCGCCGCGACCTCCGTGCGGTAGTCGCCGTCGGCGCGGGCGTAGAGGACGCGGAGCTTGTCGCGGCTCAGCCGGTCGCCTGCCGCGTCGGTCTTCTGGTCGATGATGTCCAGACCGCCCGCGACGTAGAGGTTCTGGTTGCGCGAGCGGATCACCGGATACGTCGCCTCCAGATTGGCGACGATCGAGCGGCTCTTCAGCTCCAGCGGCTTCAGGAAGTCGCCCGGGCGGCTCTCGCCGTAGGTCAGGGATGCGCGCCCCACCAGGCCCTCGCCGCCGAAGCGGGCGGTCTCGGCCAGTTGCAGCAGCCACTGCTCGTTGGAATCCAGAGTGTGGAAGGCGGTGAGCGAGGTGCTCTCGCCGAACTGGGTCAGGCCCGCGATCTCGCCGCGCACCAGCCCGCCCCAGCGCCCCACCTGCTTGGAGCCGGTGTTCTGGATGTTGGCGAAGGCCTGGGGGCCTTCCTTGGTGACGGTGAGGTCGATGTCCACGGCGCCGCGCTCGGCGCTGGACGAGGGACGGATCGAGGCCCGCACCCGCACGCCCGGCACGTCGGAGGCCAGCAGCAGGTAGCGCTGGGCCTTGGCCATGTCGAAGGGCTTCATGCCCCGCAGCTTCTCGGCGTAGCGCTCGACGACCGACTGCACCTCGCCGACGTCGCCCCGGACGCGCACGTTCACGACGTGGGCCTCGATGACCTCCAGCTCCAGCGCGCCGCCGCTGATGCGCTGCTCGGGGATCTCCACCCGCGCGAGCACGCCGGAATCAAAGACGATGCGGGCGGCGCGGTCGCGGATCGCGCAGATCACGGACACCGGCTGCGGCTTGCCCAGGGCGTCGGCATAGGCCGCCCGCAAGGCGTCGGCGCCGACCGCGGTGGCGCCCTTGAACGTCACCGAGGTCAGGGTGACCTGGACGTCGGAGCCTTCCAGCGGACACGGACCGGGCGGTTCGGGCGCAAAGGCGCCGGCGCCGCGGCTGGGCGGAGGACGGCTGACGCGTGTGTTGGGATCGAGTTCGGCGGCGCTCTGACCCGCCGACGGCGGGGTCTGCGCCCATGCGAGGGCCGGGGAACTCAGCGCTGTGGTCGCCAGAAAGGCGAAACAGGCGCGCGACCACAGGCCGCCGCCTTGCGCGCCGGATCGACGCCCAGTCATAGCAGATACCCCCCAAACCTTACGGTTGTACGCATTAGCTTCGTGGAAACTCGCTGTTAAGTGAAGATTCTTTCAGAGTTAACGGTGCCGAATCGCTAGGCGCCGATGTTCGGAATTGGTGTCGGTTCGCTTCATTCGGACTACCGAAGCGCGACCGACGCGGCTAAGAGTGCGGCCGAGTGCCGCGCCGGGGGAGGGACCATGGGGGGAGCACGAGCGTCGCGAGTCGTCGGCGCGCTTTGCATCGCTGCTCTGACCGTCGCTGGCGCCATTGTTCTCGGCGCCGGGATGCCGGCGGCTGCCCAATCCGACACCGCCCGGGGCGTGCACCTGGGCGTGGCGTCGTGCGCCGGCTCCACCTGCCACAGCCGCCAGGTCGATTCGGGCGTGAACATCCGCCAGAACGAACTCATCACCTGGCAGGACCCAGGAACATCCGGCGCGCACAGCCGCGCCTGGTCGGTGCTGCGCACCGCCCGGTCCCAGGCCATTGCCCGCAAGCTGGGGATCGGCGATCCGTCCAGCGCCAAGGAATGTGTCGAATGCCACTCCGACACTACGGCGCCGACGGGCGGGAAGTTTCAGATCAGCGACGGCGTCGGCTGTGAGTCCTGCCATGGCGGCTCCAGCGGCTGGCTGGACAGCCACCGTACCGTCGCCGGCGGACGCCGCGACGTGCCCGCCGGCACGAACCAGTCGGTGGTCGCCCACCAGGCCAACCTGCAGCGCGGCCTGAAGAAGCTGGAAGACCCCAAGGTCCGCGCCGACGTCTGCCTCGATTGCCACTATGGCAGCGCGCGCCCGAACCAGTTCGTGACCCACGACATCATGGCCGCCGGCCATCCGCGCGTGTCGTTCGAGCTGGACCTCTTCTCCTCGCTCCAGAAGCACTGGGACGTGGATCGCGACTACGTGGCCCGCAAGGTCTACGCGGACGGCGCGAAGATGTGGGCGGTGGGTCAGGCCATGGCCGTCAAGCGCGCCACGGGGCTGTACGCCAGCGGCAATCGCAACATGGGGGCGTTCCCCGAGCTCTACTTCTTCGACTGTCACGCCTGTCACCGCGAGATCTCGGACGATCCGAAGGCGCGGCCTAGGTGGGAGGCCAATCCCGGTCGCTCGCGCGTCTCGGGCCAGCCGCCGTTCAACGACGAGAACATGATCATGGTCTCGGCCGCCGCGAAGGTGCTGGCGCCGGCGCTGGCCGCGCGCTTCGACGCCGAGGCGAAGGCGTTCCACGAGGCCACCGCGCGCGGCCCGCAGGAGTCCCGCCAGGCCGCCGCCCGGCTTTCGGCCACGGCGGACCAGCTCGCCACCGTCTTCGCCGCGCGCGGCGAGATCACCGCCGCCCAGACCCACGCGATCCTCGACACCGTCCTGACGGGCGAGGTCACGCGCCGCTACACCGACTATGCCGGCAGCGCCCAGGCGGTGATGGCCGCCGAGACCCTGGTGAACCACCTCGTTGCTCGCGGCGCCGATCGCGGCGTGGTCGACGGCGCGATCCGGCCGGGGCTCAACGCCGCCTATGCCCAGGTGCGCGAGCCCAACAGCTACCGGCCCGAGGCCTTCCGCGCCTCGCTGACCCGCGTGGCCCAGGCGGCAAGGTCCCTGAAATGAAGTTCGCGTCGCGTCTGGCTCTGTTCGGAGCCGCCCTGTCCCTGGCCGCCTGTGGCGGCGGGGGAGGCGGCGGCGGCGGGACCACGACCCCCACACCCACCACGCCCACGCCGTCGGCTCCGGCCTACAGCCTGCCGGCCGCCGAGAGCCTCAGCGCCGCCGATGTGCAGAAGGTGCTGGCCCAGGCCGTGGCCGAGGCGCGGGCGCGCAACCTGCCGGCGGTGATCGCCGTCACCGACCGGGTCGGCAATGTGCTGGCCGTCTATTCGATGGCCGGCGCACGCACGACGGCGCGCATTCCGGCCAGCCGCTCGGGTCAGAATTTCGACATCCAGAACCTCGACGTGCCGGCGGCCGGCGCGGCGATCGCCAAGGCCCTGACCGGGGCCTATCTGTCGTCGGGCGGCAACGCCTTCTCGACGCGCACGGCCAGCCAGATCGTGCAGGAGCATTTCCCGCCGGCCGCCTCCACCGTGGGACTGGAGAGCGGGCCGCTGTTCGGCGTGCAGTTCTCGTCGCTTCCGTGCTCCGACGTCACGACCCGTGTCAGCGCCAACGTCACCGGCCCGCGCCGATCGCCCCTGGGGCTGGCGGCCGATCCGGGCGGCTTCCCGCTGTACAAGAACGGTGTCCTGGTCGGCGGGGTCGGCGTGATCGCCGACGGGGCCTACAGCCTCGACACCAACACGCTGGATGTGGACGACGACGCCGACGAGGCCATCGCCTTCGCCGGCCAGAGCGGGTTCGACGCCCCGACCGAGATCCGCGCCGAACGCGTGACCGTCGACGGCACGACGCTGCGCTTCAGCGACGCCACCGCCGCCTCGCTGCGGGTCGCGCCGGCCAGCGCCACGCCCTTCGCCAGCCTTCCGGCCGGGACGGGGAGCTTCACGGCGGTCGCGGGCTACTACGCCGGCGGCGGCGCCCTGGCGGGCCAGGCCTACGGGACCGAGGCCTCGGGCCTGCGCCTGGCCACCACGGCCGAGTTCGCCACGGCGGGCGCCATGGTGCTGACCAACGGTTCGGGCCAGAACCGCTTCCCGATCCGCGCGGGCACCGACGCCGCCGACGGCCTCACCGCGCTGACCGAGGCTGAGGTGCGGGCGATCCTGGAGGAAGCCTTCACGATCATGAGCCGGGCGCGGGCCCAGATCCGCCGTCCGCTGGACAGCCGCGCCCAGGTCTCGATCACCGTGGTCGACAGCCGGGGCCAGATTCTGGGCATCGTCCGTTCGCCCGACGCCCCGGTGTTCGGCATCGACGTCTCGGCCCAGAAGGCCCGCTCGGCCAGCTTCTTCTCCGGCGCGTTCGCGGCGAACGAACTGTCCGCCGATCCCAGCGCCGACGTCCGCGGCTTCGTGCAGAAGACCCGGGACTTCTTCGCCGACCCCGCCGCCCTGACCGGCAAGAACGCCATCGCGGCGCGCACGATCGGCAACCTGGCGCGGCCCTACTATCCGGACGGCGAGGTCAGCCGGCCCAACGGGCCGTTCTCGCGCCCCATCGGCCAATGGAGCCCGTTCTCCACCGGCCTGCAGTCGGCGCTCGTGCTCGGGAACCTGGGCCAGCACCTGGCCTTCGTGACGGGGGCCAGCGCCACCGACACGCCGCAGCGCTGCACGGCGCTCCCCGAAGTGGCGCCCGGCCAGAACCGGATGCAGAACGGGATGCAGATCTTCCCGGGCGGCGTGCCGATCTATCGGTCGGGCCGGCTGGTGGGCGGCATCGGCGTGTCCGGCGACGGCATCGACCAGGACGACATGATCTCGTTCCTGGGCCTGAACAACGGCGGCGCCCGCGCCGGCGGCGTCTCGAACGCCGCGGCGGCGATCCGCGCCGACCAGCTGGTCGTGGGCCCGGCGCCGGCGGTGCGGCTGCGGTACGTCTCGTGCCCGTTCGCGCCGTTCCTCGACACCGCCGACCAGAACGTCTGTCAGGGGAAATAGGCGTGCGCCCGGCTTCCCTCCTGGTCCTGACCGCCGCAGCCGCCCTCGCCGGGCAGGCCGCGTCCGCGCAGGAGCACGGTCAGGAGCACACCCAGCCGGCCGCCCCGACGACCACCGCCGACCCGTGGGCCGGAACCCAGGCCCCGATCCAGCCCGACAGCGTCACGCCGCCGACCGACGACAAGTCGCTGGAAGGGCGCAAGCGGCCGGGTCACGTCGAGGAGCCGGTGGTCACCGCGCCGCTGCAGGTCAATCCGGGCGCCGTTCGCGCCCCGCCGCCCGAGGCGTTCGACCCGGCGCAATCCGTGCCGGTGCCCGACCGCTGGCGCCTGGCGGGCGCGCTCGGCGTCACCAAGCCGCGCTGGTACGACCCCTACAACCAGAACTTCTGGAAGGGCGACATCCCCATCAAGGGGACGCACGACTGGTTTTTCGCCTTCTCGGGCATCTCTGACACGGTGATCGAACCGCGCAGCTTCCCGATCCCGGTGGGCGTGCAGACCACCTCGCGGCCCGGCAGCATCGACGTGTTCGGCAAGGACACCAGCCTGGTGCTGGCCCAGACCGTCATCGCCGCCGCCTCGTTCATCAAGGGCTCGACGGCCTACAAGCCGCCCGCGCTCGAGTTCCGCGTGGCGCTGGCCTACCAGTACAACTACGTCGACGTGCCCGAGCGCCGGGTGTTGTACGTGGAGCCCAGCCGCAAGACGCATCGCGACGACTCGTTCATCGGGGTGCAGGAAGCCTTCGTCGACTACCACCTGCGCGACGTCTCGCACCGCTACGACTTCGACAGCGTGCGCGTGGGCATCCAGCCGTTCTCGAGCGAGTTCCGGGGCTTCCTGTTCCAGGACAACCAGCTCGGCGTCCGCTTCTTCGGCAACCGCGACAACAACCGCTTCCAGTACAATCTCGCCGCCTTCTGGCGCATCGAGAAGGACACCAACTCGGGCCTGAACGACATCGGCCAGCGGTTGCGCGACGACTACGTGTTCATCGCCTCGCTGTACCGCCAGGACCTGCCCGTGCCCGGCCTCACCAGCCAGGTGATGGTGGCGCACAACCGCAATCGCGAAGGCGACGAGATCCACGTCGACAAAAACGGCTTCCCGGTGCGCCCGGCGCTGCTGGGCGATCTGCGCGGCCGCGACTACGACGTTACCTACCTCGGCTATTCCGCCGACGGGCGCCTGGGCCGCATCAACCTGACCGCCTCGGCCTTCTATGCGTTCGGCGAGGACGAGCGGAACTCGTTCACCGGCCGCAAGGCCAAGATCCGCAGCTGGTTCGCCGCGGCCGAGCCGTCGATCGACTTCGACTGGGCCCGGATCCGGCTGCAGGGCCTCTACGCCTCGGCCGACAAGGACCCCTACGACAACCGCGAGAAGGGGTTCGACGCCATCTTCGAGAACCCGCAGTTCGCGGGCTCGGACACCAGCTACTGGATCCGCCAGACGATCCCGTTCGCCGGCGGCGGTCGGGTGATCGGCATCAATGGCCGCAACGGCGTGCTGAACAGCCTTCGTTCGTCGAAGGAGCAGGGGCAGTCCAACTTCAACAACCCCGGCACGGTGCTGCTGGGCGGCGGCGCCGACTTCGACGTGACGCCCGAGCTGCGTGTCACCACCAACCTGAACCACCTGTCCTTCGCCGACACCTCGATCCTGCAGGCGCTGCGGATGGAGGGCTCGATCCCGAAGTCCCTGGGCTGGGACGCGTCGGTCTCGACCATCTGGCGGCCGAAGATGACCCAGAACATCGTGCTGCGCGCCTCGGCGGCCGCGTTCGATCCGGGCAAGGGCTTCAAAGACCTGTTCGCCAACAGCGAACGGAACAAGCGATACTACTCCGTGCTGCTCAACGCAGTTCTCACGTTCTAGGGGCAAGATGCTGAAGTCTTGGGGAAAATTGCGGAAGCTCGGGGCTCTGACGGCCCTGATCGTGCTCGCGCCCCTGAGCCTGATGGCCGCGGAGGGCGAGAAGCCCGTGAAGCGGGTCTATCCGGTGTTCCCCGCCGCCCGCCTGGGCATCACCGACGCCGAGGCGGACAAGGCCAGCGCCGGCTGCGTCACCTGCCACACCGACACCGACGCCAAGTCGATGCACGCCTCGGACGCGGTGAAGCTGGGCTGCACCGACTGCCACGGCGGTGACGCCGGGGTGATGCTGCCCGCGGGCGTGGCGCGCCAGGCGCCGCAGTACGCCCAGGTCCGTGACAAGGCCCACGTGCTGCCGAAGTACCCGCAGAGCTGGCACTACCCCAGCTCGGCCAACCCCAAGGCCGCCTACACGCTGCTGAACAAGGAAAGCCCCGAGTTCATCCGCTTCGTGAACCCCTCGGACTACCGCGTCGCGCGGCAGGCCTGCGGCGCGTGCCACATGGAGCTGATCGAGAAGGCCGAGCGCTCGCTGATGGCCACCGGGGCGATGCTGTTCGGCGGCGGCGCCTACAACAACGGCATCCTGCCGTTCAAGAACTACGTCCTGGGCGAGGCCTACACGCCGCACGGCGAGCCGGCGAAGATCCTGTCGCCTGGAACGCCGCCCGGCACGGTGACGCCCGAACAGGCCAAGCGCGGCGCGCTGCCGGCCATGTACCCTCTGCCGACCTGGCAGGTGACGCCGCCCGGCGACGTCTTCCGCGTGTTCGAGCGCGGCGGCCGCAACGTGAACACCCAGTTCGCCGAGGTGGGCCTGCCCAACGCCAACGGCCAGCTCCAGCGCATCGAGGAGCCGGGGCGTCCCGACATCCGCCAGTCGAACCGCGGTCCCGGCACCGGGCTTCGCGTCGCGATCCCGGTCCTGAACATCCACAAGACCCGCCTGAACGACCCCTTCACCTGGTTCCTGGGCACCAACGACCAGCCGGGCGACTACCGCTCGTCGGGCTGCGCCTCGTGCCACGTGGTCTACGCCAACAACCGCCAGCCGCACGCCAGCCTGACCTACGCCCAGTTCGGGCGCGACGGTAAGACCGCCACGGTCGACCCGACGATCAGCAAGGACGAGAGCGGCCACCCGATCAAGCACGCCTTCACGCGCGCCATCCCCACCGCCCAGTGCATGAACTGCCACATGCACCAGCCGAACATGTTCGTGAACACGTACCTGGGCTACACGATGTGGGACTACGAGGCCGACGCCCCGTTCATGTGGCCGGAGAAGCAGAAGTATCCGACCAGCGATGAGATCCGGAAGGTCCTCGACCGCAATCCGGAAGGCGCCGCGCCGCGCGGCCTGTGGGCCGACCTCGACTTCCTGCGCGACGTGTTCAGCCTGAACCCGAAGCTGAAGGACACCCAGTTCGCCGACTATCACGGCCACGGCTGGAACTTCCGCGCCATCTTCAAGCGCGACCGCGAAGGTCAGCTGCTGGACAAGGAAGGCAAGGTCATCGCCAACGACGACCCGGAGAAGTTCCAGAAGGTCGGCGCGCCCCAGTTCACCCCGGCCGGCCAGAACGCCCCCGGCAAGGCTGTCCACATGATGGACATCCACGCCGAGAAGGGCATGCAGTGCGCCGACTGCCACTTCAGCCAGGACAGCCACGGCTCGGGCCTGATCATGGGCGAGGTGGCCAATGCGGTGGAGATCCGCTGCAAGGACTGCCACGGCACGGCGTCGGCGTATCCGACCCTGCGCACCTCCGGCCCGGCCGCGGACATCAACGGCAACGATCTGTCGCTGCTGCGCAACCCCGACGGCCAGCGCCGCTTCGAGTGGGTCGAGCAGGACGGCCGCCGCGTGCTGATCCAGCGCTCGCTGCTGGACCCGAAGCTGGAATGGCGCGTGAAGCTGACCAAGGACACGGTCGATCGCGCCAGCCCCGATTTCAACGCCAAGTCCGCCCGCGCCAAGCTGATGTCGAAGGTCAGCCAGGATGGCCGTCCGTTCGCCTGGGGCCCGGGCGTCGCGCCCGCCGACCGCGCGCACAAGGACGAGGAGATGGAGTGCTTCGCCTGCCACACCTCGTGGACCACGGCGTGCGCGGGCTGCCACCTGCCCATCGAGGCCAACTGGAAGACCAAGGCCCACAAGTACGAGGGCGAGGAGACCCGCAACTACGCCACCTACAATCCGCAGGTGGCGCGGGACGAGATGTACCAACTGGGCAAGCACATGACGACGAAGGGCGCGACCATCGCCCCGATCCGCTCGTCCTCGGCCCTGGTGCTGTCCTCGACCAATGTGAACCGCGAGCGGATCTACGTGCAGCAGCCGCCGATCGCCGCGTCGGGCTTCTCGAGCCAGGCCTTCGCGCCGCACTTCCCGCACACCGTGCGCACGACCGAGACCAAGACCTGCTCGGACTGCCACGTCAGCGCGGCGAACGACAACAACGCCATCATGGCCCAGCTGCTGCTGCTGGGGACCAACTACGTGAACTTCGTCGGTCAGAACGCCTGGGTGGGCGCGGCCGGCGGCATCCAGGCCACGCGCGTCTCCGAATGGAGCGAGCCGCAGGCCGTGATCGGCTCGTACCTGCACCGCTACGCCTATCCCGACTTCTACAAGCTGCACGTCGACAAGAACGGCCGCGAGCTGAAGAACTGGGTGCGCGGCAAGGCCTTCAACGGCAAGGGCGTGTCGGCCGGCGAGGAGGAGAGCCCCGAGGAGTTCTCGAACTTCGTCCACAAGACCGGCGGCGAGGCCCGCTGCCTGCAGCTGCGCGGCGAGTACATGTTCGTGGCCGAAGGGAAGGGCGGCTTCCGCGTCTATGACGCCGCCAGCGTCGCCAACAAGGGCACGTCGCAACGGGTGATCACCGCGCCGTTCTCGCCCCTGGGCCACGACACCGCCGTGGGCTCGAAGAACGCCACCTGCATGGCGCTGCCGACCAACCAGCCCATCGCGCCGCTGCGCAACGAGCAGATGCAGAAGACCAAGCTGAAGCACCCGGTGACCGGCGAGGAGGCCAGCCTTCTCGACATCAACCAGGAGCAGCAGTTCCACCCGCTCTACTCCTACGCCGTCGTCACCGACGCCGAGGAGGGCCTGATCCTGGTGGACGTGAACACGCTGGCCGACGGTGATCCGCGCAACAACAGGCTGAAGCGTGCGGTCACCTGGAACCCGGGCAATGTCCTGAAGGGCGCGCGCCACGTGACCCTCGGCGGCCACTACGCCTATATCGCCGCCGACGCGGGCTTGGTGGTGGTCGACCTCGACAAGCCGACCCAGCCGCGCCTGGTGACCACGGTGGCGCTGCCCGATGCGCGCGCCTCGGCCCTGCAGTTCCGCTATCTGTGGGTGACCACGGCCCGCGGCCTGGAGGTGCTGGACGTGACGCGTCTGGACCAGCCGCGCCACCTGCCGGACGCGACCTTCCCGATCGCCGACGCGCGCAAGCTCTACATCGCCCGCACCTACGCCTATGTGGCGGCCAAGCAGCAGGGCCTGGTGATCGTGAACGTCACCAACCCCGAACGTCCGCGCGCCTACATGAACTTCGACGCGGGCGGCACGCTGAACGACGCCGAGGACGTGATCGTCGCCTCGACCAACGCCTCGGCCTTCGCCTACGTGGCCGACGGGCGCAACGGCATGAAGGTGCTGCAGATCACCAGCCCGTCCAGCCAGCCCAACTTCTACGGCTTCTCGCCGGCGCCCAAGCCCGAGGTGATCGCCTGGGCGCGGACGCCGGGTCCGGCCTACGCCCTCTCCAAGGGCCTGGACCGGGACCGCGCCGTGGACGAAAGCGGCTACCAGATGGCGATCTTCGGCCGCCTGGGCTCTCGTCCGCTGAACCGCCCCGAGATGGAACGCTTCTTCACCGACCGCTGGGGCCGCCCCTATCGGGTGCTGGACGAGGTCGACATGACGGCGTGGCTGGGCGTTCCGGTGAACCGGGCCAGCGCCGACCACTGACCGATCGGCATGGCCCGGCCTGTCCGGGCCATGACGATCCGAGGCGGAACTACCCCACCTTGCGGTCGCGACCTTCCCAGTACGGCTTGCGCAGCTCGCGGCGCAGGACCTTGCCCGACGGGTTGCGGGGCAGGGCGTCGATGAAGTCGACGCTCTTGGGCGCCTTGTAGGCGGCGATGCGCTGGCGGGCCCAGGCGATGATGTCGGCGGGATCGGGTGTCTGACCCGGCGCGGCGACCACGATGGCCTTCACCGCCTCGCCCCAGCGGTCGTCGGGCACGCCGATCACGGCGGCGTCGGCCACCCCGGGGCAGCCGAGGATCGCGTTCTCCACCTCGGCCGGATAGACGTTCTCGCCGCCCGACACGATCATGTCCTTCACCCGGTCGTGGACGAAGAAGAAGCCCGCCTCGTCCATGAAGCCGGCGTCGCCGGTCCGCAGCCAGCCGTCGGGCCGGATGGTCTCGGCCGTCGCGTCCGGCCGGTTCCAGTATCCGGCCATGATGATCGGTCCGCGGATCTCGATCTCGCCGATCTCCCCGGCCGCCAGGGTGTTCCCGTCCTCGTCGGCGATGCGGGTCTCCAGCGTGGGCCAGGGCCGCCCGCATGAGCGCAGCAGCTCGCCCCGGTGCTCGCCGGGCGCCAGGGTCGTGCCGGCGCCCACGGTCTCGGTCATGCCGTAGAACTGGATGAAGCCGCAGCCGAAGGTTTCCGTCGCCTTCGACAGCACCGCCTCCGAGATCGGGGAGGCGCCGTACGACACCGTCTTCATGTGCGAGAAGTCCGCGGTCGCCACCTCGGGCGCCTGGAGAATGGCGTTGATCATGACCGGCGCCAGGAACACGTGGTTGATCCGCGCCTCGCCGAACGCGGCCAGCACGCGGGCGGGCGCGAACTCGGCCTGCAGCACCACGCGCCCGCCGGACGCCAGGGCCGCGAAGCTGATGTTCGTGCCGGCCACGTGGAACAGCGGCATCAGGATCAACACGTTGTCGTCCGCGCCGTAGAAGAACCCCTCAACCAGCTTCCGGAGCTGAAGGAAGGCGGCGTAGTTCGCCTGGGTCAGCCGCACGCCCTTGGGAAGGCCCGTGGTGCCCGAGGTGTAGAGCTGCAGGACGTCATCCGTCGGCTGCGGGGCCTCGATCGCCGGGGCGGGCGCGGCGTCGCGCAGGGTCTCGTAGCGTTCGAAGGCGGAATGGTCGCCGCCGATGGCGATCACCTTCAGCGGATGGTGGATGTGCTCGGCCACCGCCTCGGCGCAGGCGAAGAACTCGGGCGAGACCAGGAAGACGTTCGCCCCGGAGTCCTTGACGATGAAGGCCACCTCGGGAGTCGCCAGCCTCGAGTTGATCGGCGCGAAACAGGCCCGGGCCTTGGCCACGCCGAAGAAGATCTCGAACCAGGCCTCGGACGGGCGACCCAGCCACGCCACCCGATCACCCGGCTTCACGCCCGCGGCCTGGAGCATCCCGGCGACCTGGTCCGAGCGGCGGTCCAGCTCGGCGTAGGTGAGGTCGCGGCCCTCGAAGGCCACCGCGACATGGTCGCCGCGACCTTGGGCATGAACCCGCGGGATGTCGGTCAGGAACCGGATCGGATCGTCGCTCATGCCAGCCTTTTCGCGCTTCCAGGTGGGCTTGTTTCCGCCCCTCCGCGCATTGCTAGCAAAGCTCGCGCCCTGACGTCAGGTCACCGCCGCGCGGGCGCGGAACCGCGGCTGGTCGAACGCGCGGGTTTCCAGAACCTCGGCCAGGATCTCCACCGCGTCCCAGACCTCCGCGTGGCTCAGGTAGAGCGGGGAGAAGCCGAAGCGCAGGATGTCCGGGTCGCGGAAGTCGCCGATCACCCCCCGCGCGATCAGCGCCTGGACGATGGCGTAGCCGTCGGGGTGCGCGAACGAGACGTGCAGTCCGCGTTGGTCCATCGCCCCGGGCCCGGTGAGCTTCAGGCCGAAGCTGCCGCAGCGTTCCTCCACCAGCCGGATGAAGAGGGCGCACAGTGACTGCCCCTTGGCCTCCACGGCGCGCGGGTCGGCCTGGAGCTGGACGTCCAGCCCGGCTTCCAACGCCGCCAGGCCGAGGATCGGCGGAGTGCCGCACAGCATCCCCCGGATGTCGGGGGAGGGCCGGTAGCGGTCCTCGAAGGCGAAGGGCGCGGCGTGACCCATCCAGCCGGACAACGGCGAGCGGATGTCCGCCTGGTGCCGCCCGGCCACGAACAGAAAGGCGGGGGCCCCCGGGCCGCCGTTCAGGTACTTGTAGCCGCAGCCCACGGCGAGGTCGGCCTGCGCGCCGTTGAGGTCCACCGCCAGCGCGCCGGCGCTGTGGCACAGGTCCCAGAGGGCGAGGGCGCCCTTGCGATGCGCCAGGGCCGTCGCCGCCGCCATGTCCCAGCGCGCGGCGGTCTTGTAGTGGACGTGGGTCAGCACCAGCGCCGCCGTCTGCTCGTCCACGGCGTCCAGCACCTGCTCGGGCGGCAGCGCGACCAGCTCGGCGCCGGCCATCCGGCATACGCCTTCCAGGACATAAACATCTGTCGGGAAGTTCCCGATTTCCGTGACGATTTTCGTCCGTCCCGGGCGGAGCGACAGCGCGCCGGCCGCCAGCTTGAAGAGATTGGCCGAGGTGGAGTCGGCGACCACCACCTCGCTCGCCTCGGCTCCGATCAGTCGGGCCAGCTTGCCGCCGGCGCGTTGCGGGGCGTCGATCCAGCCGGCGGCGTTCCAGCTGCGGATCAGACCCTGGCCCCACTCCTGCCCAATCACCGCGCCGACCCGTTCGGCCGCGCCACGGACCGGTGGGCCCAGCGAATTGCCGTCCAGATAGATCACGCCCGGCGGCAGCGCGAAGCTGTCACGGAATCGGGCCAGGGAATCGGTGGCGTCCAGCGCCTCGGCGTCATGACGATGCATGCGCAGGTCTTAGCCGCCGCGTTTCCCGGCGGAAAGGACGCCCGGGACGCGCCGTGCTTAGATGCGCCCACGCGGGCGCTGAAGACCCGCGAGGGAGGGACTGATGATCCACTGGCGCAACCTGGCGCTGGCCTCGGCGGCCGCGCTCACCTTCGTCGTCGCGGCCGAGCCCGCCCTGGCGCAGAAGGCGTCCGTGGCGGCGGCCAAGGCGCCCGCCTGGCCGGGCCTGCCCGCCGGCGCGGTCGAGGAAGTCATGACCCTGCGCGACGGCGTGAAGCTGGCCGCCAACGTCTACAAGCCGGCGGGGAAGGGACCCTGGCCGGTGGTCATGGCGCGCACGCCCTATCTGAAGGACGGCGCGGTCACGAAGGACACCCCCAAGCCCGGCGAGAACATGGCCAAGCAGGCCCGGCGCTATACCGACGCCGGCTATGTCTATGTCGTGCAGGACGTGCGCGGTAAGGGGCGCAGCCAGGGCTTCTACGCGGCTTTCGAGAACGACATCGAGGATGGCTACGACGCGGTCGAATGGGCCGCGGCCCAGCCCTGGAGCAACGGCAAGGTCGGCATGACCGGCGGTTCGGCCCTGGGCATCACCGCCAACTCGGCGGCGATGGCCGCGCCGCCGCACCTGGTGGCCGCCTATGTGATCGTCGCCCCGGCCGACCGGTTGACCTACAGCTACCCCGGCGGCGTCCTGAAGGAGAAGGACAGCCTGGGCTGGCTGAAGCAGCAGGGCGCCTCGGACGAATTGCTGAATCAGGTGCGCCGGCGCGCCCTGGACGACGTGTCGTGGAACCGCGTCGCGATGACCACGAACCGCAAGTACATCCGCATCCCGATCTACAACGTCGGCGGCTGGTACGACATCTTCAACGGCGGCACGGTCGAGAACTTCGAGTTCCTGCAGAACCAGGGCGCGGCCGGCGCGCGCGGGAACCAGAAGCTGATGATGGGGCCGTTCGGCCACGGCGCGCTGTCGGGCGACCTGGCCTATCCGGGCAACGATCGCCAGGCGGTGGCCGGCGATCAGGAGATCCGCTGGTTCGACCACTGGCTGAAGGGCCAGGAGAACGGGATCATGGACGAGCCGCCGGTCAGCTACTTCATGATGGCCGGGGCCCGGAAGGGCGCGTACTCGGACAGGAACCGCGTGCTCACCTCGGCCAACTGGCCGCCGGCCAACCGCGAGGTTCGCTACTACGTCACGGCCGACAAGGGCCTCGCCACCCGCGCGCCCGCCGCGGCCGAGCAGAAACTCGCCTACCGCTTCGATCCCGCCGATCCCGTGAAGACCTTCGGCGGCGCGAACCTCACCTTCGAGCGTGGCCCCGAGGACCAGCGCCAGGTCGGCCAGCGCCAGGACTACCTGCGCTTCCAGACCCCGGTGCTGGAGAAGGAGGTCGCGATCGGGGGCCCGGTGAAGGTCGAGCTGTGGGCCGCCACGGACGGGCCCGACACCGACTTCGTGGCCAAGCTGGTCGACGTCTATCCCGACGGATACGAGGCCCTGGTCCTCGATGCGCCGATCCGCACCCGCTATCGCGGCGGGCGTCTGCCCGACGACGTGCGGATGATGACCCCGGGCGCGCCGGAGAAGTTGGTCATCGACCTGTGGCCCACGGCGATCACCTTCGAGAAGGGCCACCGCATCGCCCTGCACATCACCTCGTCCAACGCGCCGCGCTATGAAGTGAACCCCAACACCGGCGAGGCGCCGGGCGCGGCGAAGCTGCCGCCGCGCGTGGCCACCAACACCATCTTCATGGATGCGAGCCATCCGACGGCTCTGGTCCTGCCGGTGATCTACCCGGCTGACGGGAAGTAACGCGCGGACACACGCGTGCGACGACGTGGCCGGTCGCTGTGTCGGCTAGACGCTGTTCTGCGAAGCCGGCGGGGAGTAAAGCTGTGCCCTGAGAGCGGGGGCGCGGGCGATGAGCGACAAGAAGCGGGCGGGCGCCATAGACGGCGCGCTGAAGGCCGCCTTCCAGCGCCTGGAAGCCCGGCCGATCCCCGAGCATCTGAAAGTCGTGATCGATCAGCTCGACGGTCCGGACGAGATTACGCCGTCCCCATCACCGCCACAGTCTCCAGAGCCATGACGTCGGACGCGTCCTCCGCGTCCATGATCTTCAGCAGCCGCGCCCGCGCGCGGTTCACCCGGCTCTTGATGGTGCCCAGCGCGCAGCCGCAGATCTCGGCGGCCTCCTCGTAGGAGAGGCCCGCCGCGCCGACCAGGATCAGCGCCTCGCGGTGCTCGTCGGGCAGTTGCTGAAGGGCGGCCTGCAGCGAGCGCATCGCCACGCTCCAGTCCTGGGTCGGCGGCGTGCGCAGCGCCCCGGCATACTCGCCCTGTTCGTCCCGCACCTCGCGGCGGCGACGCATCACGTTGGTGTAGTAGGTGTTCCGCAGGATCGTGAAGAGCCAGGCCCTGAGGTTCGTCCCGGGCTCGAACTTGTCGCGGTTGGACCAGGCCTTGATCAGGGTGTCCTGGACCAGGTCGTCCGCATCCGAGCCATTGTGGCTCAGCGACCAGGCGAAGGCCCGAAGCGCTGGAATGAGGCCCACGACCTCGTCGCGCCAACTCGTAGCCTCGCCCATGCCTGTCCCTTCGCTGAGGCCGGCGCCAGACCGGCCGACGCCTCTCCACCAGCGGGGGTTGAACGCGGCTCGCGTCCGACCGTTCCGCTTGGCCGCAGGCTTTGGAACCGCGCCCGCGCCATGACGTTGGGCAGCGCGAAAGCCTGCCGCTTCCCGATGGCCGCCGCCATTGCGATGTTCTGGTTTCGTCCCCATCTTTGCCGGGGAAGGGACCGCGGCGACCGGTCGGAGAGGGGACATCTGATGCGCATCCAGCAACCCGAAGGTCGTGCGCGCCCGTCGGCGCTCAGCCCGGACCTGCTCCGCTACCGCGCGGTCAGGCGGGGCAGCGAGGCGCTGACCCGGTCGCTCACCCCGGAGGACATGGGCGCGCAGTCGATGCCGGACGCCAGCCCCACCAAATGGCACCTGGCGCACACGAGCTGGTTCTTCGAGACCTTCCTGCTGACGCCGCACCTTCCCGGCTACCGGGTGTTCGACCCCCGGTTCGGCTACCTCTTCAACTCGTACTACGAGGCGGTCGGCGCCCGGCAGCCGCGCCCGGCGCGGGGCCTGATCACCCGACCGTCGATCGCCGACGTCCTGGCCTATCGCGCCCACGTCGACACCGCCATGGACCAACTCCTGGCCGAAGGGGCCGGCGCCCTGGCAGACCTGCTGGACCTGGGCCTCGCGCACGAGGAACAGCATCAGGAACTGATCCTGATGGACATCCTGCATCTCTTCGCCCAGTCGCCGCTGGCGCCCGCCTTCGCGCCGCCGCGCGCGTCGGGGCCGGGAGCGGTGTCGCCAATGGGCTATGTCGATTTCGCCGGCGGGCTGACCGAGATCGGCCACGACGGCGCGGGCTTCGCCTTCGACAACGAGGGGCCGCGCCACCGGGTCTGGCTGGAGCCCTTCCGCCTGGCCGACCGGCTGGTGACCAACGCCGAGTGGCTCGAGTTCATGGCCGACGGCGGCTATGATCGCGCCGAGTTCTGGCTTTCCGACGGCTGGGCCCGTGTCCAGGCCGAGGGTTGGCGCGCGCCGTTCTACTGGCGCGACGCGGGCGATGGCTGGCGGGTGATGGGGCTCACCGGCCTGCGCCCCCTGGATCCCGCCCAACCGGTCAGCCATGTCAGCTACTACGAGGCCGACGCCTATGCCGCCTGGGCCGGCGCGCGCCTGCCCACCGAGGCCGAGTGGGAGCACGCCTCGGCGTCGGTCGCGGTCGACGGGACTTTCCTGGGCTCGGCCCGGCTCGCGGCCCAGCCGGCGCCGGCGGGCGAGGGCCTGCGCCAGATGTTCGGCGACCTCTGGCAATGGACCCGAAGCGGCTATCTGCCTTACCCCGGCTTCCACCCGGCGGCCGGCGCGGTCGGCGAGTACAACGGCAAGTTCATGTCGGGGCAGTTCGTGCTGCGCGGTGGCTGTTGCGCCACGCCCACCGGCCATGTCCGCCGCTCGTACCGCAACTTCTTCTATCCGCAGCAGCGCTGGATGTTCTCGGGCGTGCGCCTGGCGCTGGACGGCCTCAGCCAGGGCGCCGGCCCCAGCGACTTCGAGGCCGACGTGACCGCCGGGCTGGCGCGGGCCCGCAAGTCCATTCCGCCCAAACATTTCTACGACGCCGAGGGGTCGCGCCTGTTCGAGGCGATCACCGAGCTGCCGGAGTACTATCCGACCCGGACCGAGATCGGCCTGCTGCGCCGCTCGGCGGCCGAGATCGCCGCGGTCATTCCGCGCGACGCGGCCCTGGTCGAGTTCGGCAGCGGGGCCAGCACCAAGACGCGCATCCTGCTGGACGCCGCGCCGCAGGTCGCGGTCTACGCGCCGATCGACATCAGCGCCTCGGCGCTGGACGAGGCCGCCGCGGCGATCCGCGCGGACTATCCGAAGCTGGCCGTGGCCCCGTTGCGCGACGACTTCACCAACGCCCTTCGACTGCCGGCGCAGACGAAGGGACGGCCGGTGGTGGGCTTCTTCCCGGGCTCCACCATCGGCAACTTCACGCCGCAGGAAGCCCGCACGTTTCTGGAAAGCGCCAGGCGGCTGCTCGGCGAGGGCTCGGCCTTCCTGGTCGGTATCGACCTGGTGAAGGATCCGGCGGTGCTGGTGGCGGCCTATGACGATGCGCAGGGCGTGACGGCGGCGTTCAACCTGAACCTGCTGACCCGCATCAACCGCGAGCTGGGCGGTGATTTCGACCTGGATGCGTTCGAGCATCGCGCGGTGTGGAACGCCGCCGACAGCCGGATCGAGATGCACCTGGTCAGCCGCAAGGCGCAGACGGCGCATGTGGCCGGTCGCGCCTATCCGTTGGCCGCGGGCGAGACGATCCACACCGAGAACTCGTGCAAGTTCACGCTGGCGGGGTTCGAGGCCCTGGCGGCTCAGGCGGGCTGGCGCCTGGAGCGCGCATGGCAAAGCGACGAACCGGAGTTCGCCGTGGTGCTGCTGCGGGCCTGAGGCGCGGGCAGCGGAGGGGAATGTCCGTGGGGGGAATGCGCCGCCGTTCTGCGGCGCGGCGACGGTGGCCCCCCTCCACCGTGCCAGGATAGGTCTAGAGTTCGCGACCGCGCGTGCGGCCGCCGCCACGCGAGGCTTCGCCGCCCTTGCGACCGGCCGAGGCGGCAAGGTCGCGATCCTTGGCGAAGCTGCGCTTTTCGCCCGGGACGCTGGCGCCGCCCTTGCGGGCGATCTCACGGCGGCGTTCCGGGTTCATGGCCGCAAAGCCACGCCGGGCGCGGGGCTTGTCGGTGTCGGTAGTCGGCATGGAGGGGCTCTCCTCAAGGATCGGCGAAGGCTGGGAGCTCACGGGACACCCCGGCCGGCCGATCGCCGTCGGCGGCGGGCGAGGGTGGCGACGCGGATCGCGCCGCTAGGACTGGCGATGTCGTCTGGCAGTTCCTCCAGCTCGGACAGCGCATCCCGCGAGGGGCTTGCGGTGAGGCTAACCCCTGAAACCCGGTCAAGGTTGCGTCCGAAAGTGCGAGTAATTCTCGGGACGCTGCCACAATTCTGCCGTGCGCCCATGACGGCGACGCCCGAAGGGCGTGTAAGAATCAACTCAGGCGGGTCCTGTGGAGGCCGGTTCCGGCTTCAGAGCGGCAGTTGCACCCGGGCCGTCAGGCCGCCGCCCGGTCGGTTCGACAGGCTGACGTCGCCGCCGTGTCCGCGGGCGATCGTGCGCACCACGGCCAGGCCCAGGCCGATGCCGCCGGTCTGGCGGCTGCGCGAAGGTTCGCGACGGTAGAAAGGCTCGAAGACCCGATCGGCGTCCTTCTCGGGGATGCCGGGGCCGTCGTCGTCGATCTCGACCACCGCGTGGCCGTCGGCGGTGAACACCCGCGCGCGCGCCGCCCCGCCGAACTTCACGGCGTTTTCCAGCAGGTTGGCGAACAGGCGGCGCAGCGCCATCGGATCGCCGGTCAGCACCACCTTGTCGCCGGGCTCGGCCTCGGCCGCGGCGCCCGTCTCGGCCATCTCGTCGCAAAGGCTCTCGACCAGCGACGACAGCTCCAGCGGCGTCCGCTCGCCGGTCTTCGTGGCGTCGCGCACGAAGGCCAGGGTGGCGGTGATCATCTCCTCCATCTGGTCCAAGTCGGCGGCGTACTTGGCCCGCTGGTCCTCGGGCAGGCCCTCGATGCGGAAGCGCAGGCGGGTCAGGGGCGTGCGCAGGTCGTGGGCGATGGCGCCGACCATCGCCGTCCGGTCCTCGACGTAGCGCCGCAGCCGCTCCTGCATGCCGTTGAAGGCCCGCGCGGCCATGCCGATCTCGGACGGGCCGCGCAGTTCCAGGGGCGGGGCGTTGGGATCGCGGCCCAGTCGCTCGGCGGCCTCGGCGAAGGTCTTGATCGGCTTGGTCAGCCGGCGGGCGAAGAGCCAGGCTACCGGCGACATGGCCAGGGCCGAGGCCGCGAACCAGAGCGCCAGCCGCTGCTGCCAGTCGGACAGCCCCCAGGGCGCCAGCGCCTTCACCACCCGCCACGACCCGTCGGCCTGGCGCACGCCCACCTTGAACGGGGTGATGAGGAAGTGTTCCTCGTCGCTCATGCCCTCGCGGGCGGCGCGGTCGCGGATGATCCGGCCGATCCGGCGGTCGGACAGCGGGCCGCGCTCGCCGGCGATCACCACATGGTCCAGGGGCACGCCGAGATCGGAGGCGATCCGCTCACGGATGATCGGGATCGAATAGCCCTCGAGCTCGGGCCGGGGTGTCGACTGGGTGGTGGCCACCACCAGCGGCTTGCGCTCGGTGAACACCTGCTGGGCGCCGTTGTAGGCGCTCTCGATCTCGGACACGCGGTAGAAGTCGGGCGCCGGCGGGGGCAGGGCGAAGAGCAGGATCGTGCTGATCGCCCAGGCGGCCACCAGGGTCAGGCCCGTGAGCGTCAGGAACTGGACGATCAGGGGCGCGCCGGGGCGGCCGGTCGGCGTCACGAGCGCTTCACCTTGGCGGTGAACATGTAGCCCTCGTTGCGGATGGTGCGGATCAGGTCGTGCCCGCCGCCGCCGTCGTCCAGCTTGCGGCGCAGCCGGCTGATCTGGACGTCGATGGCGCGGTCGAAGGCGTCGCTATCAGGGCCGCGCGCGAACTCCAGCAGCTGGTCGCGGGTCAGCACCCGCTGGGGCCGTTCGACGAAGGCGCGCAGCAGCGAGAACTCGCCTGACGACAGGTTCACCACCACCCCGGCCGGCGAGCGCAGCTCGCGACGCACCAGGTCCAGTCGCCAGCCGGCGAACTCGCATCCCGCGCCGAGGGCGCCGGTCGAACCCCGCTGTTCGGCCCGGCGCAGCACCGCGCGCACGCGCGCCAGCAGCTCGCGCGGATTGCATGGCTTGGCCAGGTAGTCGTCGGCGCCCAGCTCCAGGCCCACGATGCGGTCCGTGTCCTCGCCCATGGCCGAGAGCATGATGATCGGCGGCGCGACCTCGGCGGTGGTCAGCCGGCGGCAGATGGCCAGGCCGTCCTCGCCGGGCAGCATCACGTCCAGCACGATCAGGTCGACGGGGCCACGCTCCAGGGCGCGCTCCATCTCGCTGGCGTCGGCGGCCGTCTCGACCTTGTAGCCGTGGCGGCCCAGGAAGTCGGAGACCACGTCCCGGATGCCCGGATCGTCGTCCACCATGAGGATTTTCGCGCCGGCCCCCGGCATGTCAGTCGCAAGCTCCATGGCCGGCAAACTGCCGGGCGGGCGTAACGCTCGAATGTCTCACCTGAAACCCAGGTGTCCCATCGCTCACAGGCGCCTCAGTCGTCGGCCAGCACGTCGTCGGCGACGAAGGGGTTGGTCTTGCGCTCCTGGCCGAAGGTCGACATCGGCCCATGGCCCGGCACGAAGGCCACGTCGTCGCCCAGCGGCCACAGCTTCTTGGTGATGGCGTTGATCAGGTCCTGGTAGTTGCCCTGCGGAAAGTCGGTCCGTCCGATCGAGCCCTGGAACAGCACGTCGCCGACCTGGGCGAAGCGCGCCTGGCGGTGGAAGAACACCACGTGGCCGGGCGTGTGGCCGGGACAGTGGATCACCTCGAACTCGGTCTCGCCCAGGGTGACCACGTCGCCGTCCTTCAGCCAGCGGTCGGGCGTGAAGGTCTTGGCCTCGGGCATCCCCCACTTGGCGCCGGACGCGCCGATGTCGTCGATCCAGAACTGGTCGTCGGGATGCGGCCCCTCGATCGGCGCGCCGGTCAGTTCCTTCAGCGCCGCCGTGCCGCCGGCGTGATCCAGGTGGCCGTGGGTGATCCAGATCTTCTCCAGCGTCAGGCCCTGTTCGGCCAGGGCGCCCATCAGCTTGGGGATCTCGCCGCCGGGGTCGATGACCGCGGCCTTCTTGGTCTTCACGCACCAGACGATGGTGCAGTTCTGCTGCAGCGGGGTCACCGGCGCGATCATCGCGCGGATGGGCAGGGTCGAGGCGGGCGCGTTCATGTCGCCCTATGATCGGGGGTCACGCGCCATAAGAAAAGGCCCGGGATCGCTCCCGGGCCTCTCTTGCTTCAGGTTCGCGGGTCTCAGACCGGCGGAACCGACGTCGGCGGCGCGTCGTCGTCGAGCTCGTGCGTCTCGATCAGGCCGCGACCCACGTGGCTGCGCGAGCGGCTGTAGCCGAAGTAGACGCCCAGTCCGATGATCGCCCAGATCACGAAGAGGATGATGCTCTTCTGGTCCAGGCTGATGAACAGATAGAGGCAGCCCACCACCGCGATCGGCGCCGTGATGTAGAGCAGCGGCGTCTTGAACGGGCGGTGCCGGCCCGGATCCTTACGGCGGATCACCATCACGGCGATCGACACGGCCGCGAAGGCGAACAGCGTGCCCGAGTTCGAGATGTTGGCCAGCTGGCCCACCGGGAAGAACGCCGCGAACAGCGCCACCGCGATGCCCGTGATGATGGTGATCACGTGCGGGGTGTTGAACTTCGGGTGGATCTTCGAGAACGCGGCGGGCAGCAGGCCGTCGCGGCTCATCACGAAGAAGATGCGGGTCTGGCCGAACATCATCATCAGGATGACCGAGGGCAGGGCCAGACCGGCCGCGAGGCCGAGCAGGTTGCCGATCTGAGGCCAGCCGATCTCACGCAGGGTCCAGGCCAGCGCCTCCTTCGAGCAGACCACCGCGGCGTCGCCCATGGCGGCGCACTGGGCGGCCAGTTCGCGGCTGCCGGGCTCCAGCGCCTGGCCGGCCGGACCCATGACGGGCTGGGCCCCCACGGTGCCGATCACCCCGGCGGCGACGAGCAGGTAGAAGATCGTGCAGAAGCCCAGCGAGCCGATCAGGCCGATAGGCATGTTCCGCTGCGGGTTCTTGGTCTCCTCCGCCGCCGTGGAGACGGCGTCGAAGCCGACGTAGGCGAAGAAGATCGAGGCCGCGGCCGCCGAGATCCCGCCGAAGCCCAGGGGGGCGAACGGCGTGAACTGGTCCATGTTCATCACCGGCACGGCCAGCGCGATGAACAGGGTCAGGGCGCTGACCTTGATGGCCACCAGCACGGCGTTGACCGTGGCGCTCTCCTTGGTGCCGATCACCAGCAGCCAGGTGACCAGGCCCGCGACGGCCATGGCCGGCAGATTGATCAGGCCGCCGTCGAACGGACCGAGGGTGAGGGCGTCGGGTATCTCGACCCCGAAGCTGTGCTCGATGAGGCCGACCACATAGCCGGACCAGCCGACCGACACGGCGCCGGCGGCGACCGCGTACTCCAGGATCAGCGCCCAGCCGACCATCCACGCCACCAGCTCGCCCATCACGGCGTAGCTGTAGGTGTAGGCCGAGCCGGAAACCGGCACCATCGACGCCATCTCGGCGTAGCAGAGAGCCGCGACGGCGCAGACGACGCCGGCGATGACGAAGGAGAGCATCATGCCGGGGCCCGCCTTCTGGGCGGCCTCGGCGGTGAGGACGAAGATGCCGGTGCCGATGACGGCGCCGATGCCCAGCATCGTGAGCTGGAATGCCCCGAGCGAGCGGTGCAGCGATTTCTTCTCGGCCGTAGCCAGGATCGCGTCGAGCGGCTTAACGCGCCACATGTATGATATTCCTCCGACCGCGGCCCCCGAGCCGCTCAGGTAAAATTTGGCGCGACCGTGGCCGGGTGTGGGGCGCCGGTCAAGCGCGAACGCCCGGAGCGGTTTCCATATGCCCCGCCTGCGGGCTACACGCGGGCGAATGCTTCCCGTCCACGAGGCCCTGCCCGAACTGAAGGCGGCGCTTGCCGCATCCAGCGCCGCCGTGCTCGTCGCGCCCCCGGGGGCCGGCAAGACCACGGTGGTTCCGCTGGAGCTGCTGGCCGAGTCGTGGGTGGGCGCCGGCAAGATCATCGTGCTGGAGCCCCGGCGCCTCGCCGCCCGCGCCGCCGCCGATCGCATGGCCTCGACACTGGGGCAGAAGGTCGGCGAGACGGTCGGCTATCGGGTGCGGATGCAGACGCGCGTCTCCGCGGCCACCCGAATCGAGGTGGTGACCGAGGGCGTCTTCACCCGGATGATCCTGGCCGACCCCGAGCTGGCGGGCGTCTCGTGCGTGATTTTCGACGAGTTCCATGAGCGCAGCCTGGACGCCGACCTGGGTCTCGCCCTGGCCCGCGAAGCCCAGCGGGTGCTGCGCGACGACCTGCGGATCCTCGTCATGTCCGCCACCCTGGACGGCGCGGCGGTCGCCCGGCTGCTGGACGGCTGCCCGGTGGTCGAGAGCCTCGGGCGGATGTTCCCGGTCGAGACCACCTATGTCGGCCGCGACGACCGGCTGCGGCTGGAGGACCAGGTGGTCCGCGCCGTCGAGCGGGGCCTGGGCGAGGAGACGGGCAGCCTGCTCGTCTTCCTGCCGGGGCAGGGCGAGATCCTGCGCACCGCCGAGCGGCTGGCCGAGCGTGTCCGCCGCCCCGACGTGGACATCGCCCCGCTCTACGGCGCCCTCGACCCGCGCGACCAGGACCGCGCCATCGAGCCGTCGCCGCCGGGTCGCCGCAAGGTGGTCCTGGCCACCTCGATCGCCGAGACCAGCCTGACCATCCAGGGCGTGCGCGTGGTCGTGGACTGCGGCCTGGCCCGGGTGCCGCGCTATGACCCCGCCAGCGGCCTGATGCGCCTCGCCACCGTCCGTGTCAGCCGCGCCGCCGCCGACCAGCGGAGGGGCCGCGCCGGGCGGACCGAGCCCGGCGCCTGCTATCGTCTGTGGGACGAGGCCGAGACCCGGGCCCTGCCGGCCTTCGCCGACCCTGAGATTCTCGACGCCGACCTCTCGGGCCTCGCGCTCGACCTCGCGCGCTGGGGGGCGAAGGACGCCGCCGAACTCGCCTTCCCGGACCCGCCGCCGGCCGCCGCCTTCGCGGAGGCGCGGGCGCTGCTGCGGCGGCTGGAGGCGCTGGACGCCGACGGCGTGCTCACGGCCCACGGCCGCGCCCTGGCCGACATGCCGCTGCCGCCCCGGCTCGCGCACATGGTGCTGAAGGCCGCCGTCACCGGCCAGGCGCCTCGCGCGGCCCGCATCGCCGCCCTGATCACGGAGCGCGGCCTGGGCGGGCGCGACGCCGACCTGCGGCATCGGCTGGAAGGCCTGGAACGGGACCGTGGTCCGCGGAGCCGTGACGCCAAGGCGCTGGCCGATCGCTGGGCGGGCATGTCGGGCAAGCCGGGCAGGGGCGAGCCGCTGTCGGACGGGCTGCTGCTGGCCTTCGCCTATCCCGAGCGGGTGGCCAAGGCGCGGGGCGGGCAGGGGGAGTTCCAGCTCGTCACCGGCAGGGGCGCCTTCGTCGAGCCTACGGACGCCCTGGCTCGCGCGCCCTGGCTGGCCATCGCCGAGATGGGCGGCGGCGAGCGCCGGGATCGCATCCTGCTGGCCGCCCCGCTGGAGGCCGACGAGCTGGCCGCCTTCGCCGGCCAGTTCGAGACCGAGGAACGGCTGGACGAGAGCGGCGGCGGGCGGCTTCGCGTCAAACGCCTCACGCGCCTGGGACGCCTGACGATCCGCGAGGAGATCGACGAGAATCCCGACCCCGCCATCGTCGCCCAAGCCCTGGCCGACCGGGTGCGCCGCGATGGCCTGGGCGTCCTCGCCTGGGGGGAGGCGGCGGCCTCGCTCCGCGAGCGGGCCAACTTCCTGCACGCCCGCGACCCCGCCTGGCCGGACCTCTCGGACGCGGCCCTGCTGGCCCGGCTCGACGACTGGCTGATCCCCGTGCTCCAGGGATTGCGTGGGCTGGGCGCCCTGAAGCCCGACGTGCTGGACGGCGCCCTTCGCGCCCTGATCCCCTGGGATCAGCAACGCCGTCTCGACGCCGAGGCGCCGGCGCGTTGGACCGCGCCCACCGGCAACACCTTCGCCATCGACTATGGCGCGGAGGGCGGCCCCCGCATCGACGTGCGCGTGCAGGAGGTCTACGGCCTCGCGGTCCATCCCACGGTGGGCGGCCAGCCGATCACGCTGTCGCTGCTGTCGCCGGCCCACCGGCCGATCCAGACCACCAAGGACCTCCCTGGCTTCTGGAAGGGCTCCTGGAAGGACGTGCGGACCGACATGCGTGGCCGCTATCCGAAGCACGTCTGGCCCGAGGACCCGGCCAGCGCCGCCCCCACCACCCGCGCCAAGCCGCGCGGGACCTGAAGACCAGACTTGGCCCTATTCCTCACCCGGAGGGGGCGGGGGACCATGCGCGCACCGCCATCCTATGGCGTGGTTGCGCTCACCGGCTGGCCCGTCGCCGCCACGGCGTAGTTGTAGCCGCCGCGCTTCAGGTCCTGGGACAGGGTGATCGGGGCCGTGCCGCCGTTCAGCTTCGCCCGATAGACCTGCATGTTCTCCATCACCCGCATCACGTAGTTGCGCGTCTCGGAGAAGGGGATGCACTCGATGAAGTCGAGCGGGTCCTGGGTACTGGTCCGCGGGTCGCCGCACCAGCCGATCCACTGCGCGGGACGGCCGGGGCCGGCGTTGTAGCCGGCGGCGGCCATGATGTACGAGCCCGAGAACCGGTCGACCATCTGGCCCAGGTACGAAGAGCCCAGGCGCATGTTGTATTCCGGCTCATAGAGCTGGGCGGCGGAGTAGCCGACGCCCATGCGCCGGGCGACGATCTGCGCCGTCGACGGCAGCAGCTGCATCATCCCGCGCGCGTCGGCGCCCGAACGCACCGACGGGTCGAAACCGCTTTCCTGGCGCGTGATGCCCAGCACCAGCGCCGGCTCGGGCGCGCCGGCCACCTGAGGCGGCTCGCGCAGGGGATAGGCGCGGTCGTGCAGGATCAGGCCCCGGGTCGCGGCGGCGCGCGCCGCCTTCATCGAGGTGTCCTGGTCGCCATAGCCACGGACGATGTCGATCAGCATCGCCGCCTCGGCCGCGTTGGGCACGATGTCGTCGATGTGCAGGGCGAAGACCCGGAACGTGTCGCGCTGTCCCTGGTCGGCCAGCATCCGCATCGCCTGGATCACGTCGCGCTGCTCGAACTTGGAGCGCTCATGGTGGCCGGGGCTGGGGTCGCTGACGAGCACGAGCTGGCGACCCAGTTTCTCGGCCGAGAGCTGTCCGTAGAAGGTGGTCGTGTGCTCGGCGCCCTGGGCATAGAAGCCGTCGGCCGCGGCCTTGTCGCCCCGCGCCTCGGCGGCCCGGCCCTGCCAGTAGAAGGCCCGGCCCCGGGTGATCGGCGAGGTGCCGATGCGGGCGATGTTGGCGAAGTGGCGTCCGGCCGCCACGGGATCGTTCAGGCGGTTCAGCGCCATCCAGCCGGCATAGAACTCGGCCTCGGTGGCGTTGACGCCCTCGTTCAGGCCGGAATTGGCCGCGGCCTGATACGCGCCGCGCCAGTCGTTGGCCCGCAGCGAGGTGGCGATCAGGCGCTTGCGCTCGTCCCACATCCGCTCGGCGCCGTCCGAGGTGATGATCTCGCGCGGGAAGTTGGCGAGCTGCAGCCGCGCCTCGCTCTCGCGGCCCTTGCGGCGCAGGAAGGCGGCGCGCTCAAAGGCGACCCCCGGGCTGGCCTGATCCGCGGGCGTCAGGCCCAGGTAGTTGGCCTCCGAATCACCCCGCAGCGCGATGCGCGCGAGGGCCGGCGCCTGCAGTTCGGTCGGCAGCAGCGCCACGACGGCCCGCGCCGCCGGCCCCTGCGAGCCATAGAGCAGCACGTCGGCGCGCCGGGCGTGGTCGTCCACGGTCAGCAGGCCCGAGAAGCGGGCCAGCATCCGGCTCTGGACGTCGGCCTCGAAGCTCTTGTTGCGCCACCAGGCGCGGATCATGTCGCTGGCGTCGGCCTGGCGACCCTGGGCCAGATAGGCCGACGACAGGGCCATCGCGCCCTGCGGGGTCTGCGGCGTCTGGCTGCCGAACCAGGCGATCACCTCGCCCGGGCTCTTACCGGCGGTCTCCAGCAGCTTCTCGGCGGCGGCCTGACGACGGCCGGCGCGAGGGAATTCGGTCAGGTCGCGGCGCGCGGCGTCCACTTCCTGGAAGCTCAGGGCGTCGGCGTTGGCGTCCACCAGGGCCCAGGTGACCAGCTTGCGGGCGATGGGATTCGACAGGCGGCCGATCGCGCCGCGCGCGCCGGCGATGTCGCCGCGGCGGGCGGCGTTCAGCCCGTCGCGCAGGGTGATCTGGTCCGCGCCGCTCAGCGGATGCGCCACGGTCTGGCGGACGCCGGCGGGCGGGGGCGCCGTCGGCTCGGGCGCGGGCGTGTTCAGCAGGTCCCCGATGGGGTCGCCCGACTGGGCGCGCGCCATCGTGGTGGCCACCACCAGGGCTCCGGCGACAAGAAGCGCGTTGCGCAGCTTCGGGTTCAATCTAGGTCCCCCCGACAGGGATGCATGAAATCTGCGTGGAATCGACATTGCGAGCCACGCCTAGCCCAACATATTGTCCGCCCAAATCTGAACGTCGCCTCACCGCGCGGCATCTTCACGGCTTTTTGCACACCACATGTCCGAACCTCTCTTCCGCGGCGTCCTGCCGGCGCTCGTGACCCCCTTCCGCAATGGCGCGGTGGACGAAGACGCTTTTGTGGCCCTCGTCGAGCGTCAGATCGCCGGCGGCGTTCACGGTCTCGTGCCCGTCGGCACCACTGGCGAAACCGCCACCCTCAGCCATGAGGAGCACCGCCGGGTCGTCGAGCTGTGCGTCCAGACCGCCAAGGGCCGCGTGCCGGTCATCGCGGGGGCCGGCTCCAATTCTACGGCCGAGGCCATCGAATTGGTGCAGCACGCCAAGCAGATCGGCGCCGACGCCGCCCTGGTCGTGACGCCGTACTACAACCGGCCCAGCCAGGAAGGCCTCTACGCTCACTACGCGGCGATCGACGCGGCCGTGCAGCTGCCGGTGCTGGTCTACAACGTGCCGGCCCGCACCAGCGTCGACATTTCCAACGCCACCCTGGCGCGCCTGGCCAAGCTGCCCAACATCGTCGGTATCAAGGACGCCACCGGCGACCTGCCGCGCGCCAGCATGCAGCGTCTGGAGTGTGGCGAGGACTGGGTGATGCTGTCGGGCAACGACGACGGCGGCCTGGGCTACATGGCGCATGGCGGCCACGGCGCCATCTCGGTGACCTGCAACGTGGCGCCCGAGCTGACGTCGCAGTTCTACAACGACCTCATGGCGGGGGATTACCCGGCCGCGCTGCAACTGCAGGATCGGCTGATCCGGCTGCACAAGGCGCTGTTCTCCGACGCCTCGCCGTCGCCCACCAAGTTCGCGCTCGCGCACCTGGGCCTCTGCGCCGAGGACACGCGCCTGCCCATCACGCCGGCCTCCGAAGCGTCGCGCGCCGAGGTGCTGGCCGCCATGCGGGACGCCGGCATCATCAATTGATGCCTATATTGTGCTGACATGGCTGGAAAACTGATCGCAGAGAACCGCCGCGCGCGGTTCGACTACTTCCTCGACGAGACGTACGAGGCGGGCATCACCCTGACCGGGTCCGAGGTGAAGTCGCTGCGTAATGGCCGCGCCAACATCGCCGAGAGCTACGCGGCGGTGGAGGGGACCGAGATCGTGCTCATCAACGCCGACATCCCGCCCTACGCCCAGGCCGGTCCGCACTTCAACCACGAGCCGCGGCGCCCTCGGAAGCTGCTGCTGAAGCGGCGCGAGATCGAGAAGCTGATCGGCGCGGTCCAGCGCGAGGGTCGCACCCTGATCCCGACCAAGCTCTACTGGAACGACAAGGGCCTGGCGAAGCTCGAGATCGCCCTCGCCAAGGGCAAGAACGTCCGCGACAAGCGCGACACCGTCGCCGAGCGTGACTGGCAGCGCGACAAGGCCCGGCTCATGCGGGAAAAAGGCTGAGCTTGAACCCCGCCGAGATCGAAAGCCTGGAGCGCGCCACCGTCGAGGCCGTGGCGCCGCCCGAGACCGCCGAGATCGGCGGCTGGCTCGCGCCGTTCGACGACGGCCCGATCGGCCGCGCCAAGAGCGCCGTGCCGCTGCGCGCCGACGTCGGTGTCGAAGCGATTCCCGCGATCGAGGCCGCCTATCGAGAGCGCGGCCTGGCGCCGGCGTTCCGGGTCGCCGATTCGCCGGAACTCGAGGCCGTTCGCGCCGCCCTGGCCGAGCGCGGCTACGCCGGCCATCAGCCGACCGCCGTGGAGGTCGCCCAGGCGCAGGACGTGGCCGCCTTCGCCGTGCCTTTCGCCGATCTTCTGGAACGCCCCGACGAGGCCTGGGGCCAAGTCTTTCTGGGCGAGGGGTTCGATCCCGTCGAGGGCGCCGGCCGCGTCGAGCGGCTGTCGCGGGCGCCGGACGCGCTGTACGGCGCGGTGCGCGACAGCGGCCGCACGGTCGCGGTGGGCGTCGTCAGCTTCGGCCACGGCTGGGCCGGCATCCACGGCATGCGCACTGCCATGGACCGGCGCGGGTCCGGGTTCGCGAGCCGATTGCTGGCCCTGTTCGCCGCCGCCGCCCTCGGCCGCGAGATCCCGTGCATATCGCTGCAGGTCGAGGAGGCGAACCCGGCCCGGCGCATCTATCGCCGCGCCGGCTTCAAACCGGTGTGGACCTACAGGTACTGGCGCTGACCTGACCAGCCGTCCGCGCGACGTCGCCCTGCAACACGGTGACGTCGGCGATCCCGGATCGCCCGGACAGACCGGGCGATGAGGGGCGTTGGGATCTGCGCGCCTACTCCGCCGCCATCGGCAGGATCACCGCCTCGCGGCCGCCGCGGACCAGGCCGCCGGGCAGGGCGCCCGTGTGCTGGCCGTCTTCGAAGGTCACCTGGCCCGACTTCACCGTGTAGCGATAGCCGTCGGCCTTCTGGACCAGCCGCCGTCCGCCCGCCGGCAGGTCGTGGATCGCCTCGGGCCGGTGCAGGTTCAGGGTCTCGAAGTCGATGATGTTCACATCGGCCAGCAGGCCCGGCTTGAGTTGGCCGCGATCGTTCAGGCCATAGGCCTTGGCCGTATCGCTGGTCAGCTTGCGCACCAGGAACTCCAGCGGGAAGCGGTCGCCCTTCACCCGGTCGCGCGCCCAGTAGCTGAGGATGAAGGTCGGCATCCCGGCGTCGGCGATCACCCCGCAATGCGCCCCGCCGTCCGACAGGCCGAACAGCACGTTCGGGTGCTGCATGTTCTTGCGGAAGAAGTCGAAGTTGTACGTCTGGTACCCGCCCAGCGGCTGGTAGAAGAGCTCGCGCCCGCCGTCGCGGATCAGCAGGTCGTACATCATCTCCAGCGGCGGCACGCCGGCCGCCTGCGCCATGCCGGCCACGCTGCCCTCGCGGTCCGGCTCGTAGAACGGCCGCTCGCCCAGCGGGAACACGCGCCACAGCAGGCTGCCGCCGAACGCCACCGCCAGATCGCCGGCGACGCCGTCGCCGATCGCCGCGCGGATCAGGCCGCTGTCCTCGGAGAGCAGCGCCGCCCGGATCTCCGGCGTCTTCATGAGCGCAAGGCGCTCGTCCAGCGACACGTTCTCCAGCTTCGCCTTCCAGGTCGGGCTGGCCATGAAGACGTGGAAGCTGGAGGTCAGGCCGTGGAGGATGCCCGTGGGCCGGCCGGCGATCTGCGGGCGGATGTCCATCCCGTGCCGCCGGCTCTCCTCGGCGATGTTGTACATCTTGTCGCCTTCGTAGGCGCCGGCCGAGGTGGCCACCAGGGTGACCGGAAGCTTGGTCTCCTCGGCGAAGCCCTTCACCCACATCCACTCGTCGTCGTCGCCCAGGTGGTCCGAGACCATCTCGAACACGCCGTGGCGCAGGCCCTTCATGGAGAGGCCCAGGGCCAGCATCTCATCCGATCCGGCGAAGGTGCCGGGCATGTGGACGCCCTTCAGGTCCTTGTGCAGCAGGGTGCGGGAGGTGGAGAAACCCAGCGCCCCGGCCTCGACGCCCTCGCGCACGATGGCCGCCATCTCGGCGATCTCCTCGGCGTTGGGCTCGTAGTCGGTGTTGCAGCGGTCGCCGAGCACATAGGCCCGCACCGAGGCGTGCGGCACGTGGGTGCCGATGTCGATCGCCCGCGGCTTGGCCTCCAGCGCGTCGAGGTACTGCGGGAAGCTCTCCCACTGCCAGTCGATGCCCTCGTGCAGGGCCGAGCCGGGGATGTCCTCCACGCCCTCCATCAGTTCGATGAGGAAGCCTTCCTGCCCGGGCCGCACGGGCGCGAAGCCGACGCCGCAGTTGCCCATAATGGCGGTGGTCACCCCGTGCCAGGAGGAGGGGGCCATCACCGGGTCCCAGGTCGCCTGGCCGTCGTAGTGGGTGTGGATGTCGACCCAGCCGGGGGTGACGATCAGGCCCGTGGCGTCGATCTCGCGCTTCGCTGATCCCTCGACCGCGCCCACCGCGACGATCCGGTCGCCGTTCACCGCCAGGTCGCCCACGAAGGGCTGGCCGCCCGTGCCGTCGACGATGGTCCCGCCGCGGATGATCAGGTCGTGCATCGGATCCTCCCAGATCACATGTTTTGCGGAAGGATAGGCACGGCGCCCCCACGGAAGCGAACCGCCAATTTGAACGGTCGTTCGACGCGGTGGCGGGGGCCTTTACCGCGAATTCATTTCGCGGCCGGCGCGAGCGCCAGTAAGCCAGCCCCCAGAACCAGATCCTGGGGGAAACATGTTCCGCACCGCCTGTTCCGTCGTGGCGCTCAGCGCCGCGTTGCTGACCGCCGCGCCCGCCCTGGCCCAAGCCGCCGCGCCCGCCGCTGCGCCCGCCGCCGCCCAGTCCGAGGACGCGCGTCTCGCCGCCTTCTTCCAGGCCGCGTTCATGGAGTCGGCCCGGCTCAGCCCGGAAGGCCTCACCGCCCTGGGCATGAAGGAACGCTATGGCGAGCTCGGCGACTACTCGAAGGCCGGGCAGGACAAGGCCCTGGCCGTCGCCGAGGCGCAGCTGGTTCGCATGAAGCGCGAGTTCGACCGCGCCAAGCTGGGCGAGAATTCCCAGCTGTCGTACGACCTGTTCGAGAAGGCGGTCGCCACCCAGCGTCTGCTGGATAAGTGGTACTGGCAGAACTACGCCGTCTCGTCGGGCGGCAGCGCCCTCGACAACCTGCCGGTGATGCTGATCAACAACCACCGCGTCGACAGCGTCGCCGACGCCGAGGCGTATGTCTCGCGCCTCAAGGCGTTCGAGCGCGCGGCCGGCGAAGTCAGCGCCGACATCGACCAGCGCACCGCCAAGGGCTTCCTGCCGCCGGCCTTCGTGTTCGGCCGCGTGATCCCCGACGCCCAGAACCAGCTGAAGGGCGCGCCGTTCGACGGCGGCGCCGACCACGCCGTCTGGGTCGACTTCAAGAAGAAGGTCGCCGCGCTCAAGGCCGACGAGCCGACCAAGGCCCGCCTGCTCGCCGCCGGCGAGGCGGCGCTGAAGGGCGAGTGGAGCCGTGGCTACGCCCGCTACATCGCCGCGCTGGAAGGCATGAAGGCCAAGGCGACCACCGTGAACGGCGTCTGGGCCCTGCCGCAGGGCGACGCCTTCTATGCCGACATGGTGGCCTTCTTCACCACCACGCCGCTCACCCCGGACCAGATCCACCAGACCGGCCTCTCGGAGGTCGCCCGCATCCGGGCCGAGATGGAGACGATCAAGCAGAAGGTCGGGTTCAAGGGCACGCTTGAGGAGTTCTTCGCCTTCGTCCGCACCGATCCGAAGACCCATTATCCCAACACCGAGGCGGGCAAGCAGCAGTACCTGGCCGACGCCAAGAAGCTGATCGCCGACTACATGGCGGTGGCCGGCAAGCAGTTCTCGACCCTGCCCAAGCAGGCGCTGGAGGTCCGCGCCGTCGAGCCGTTCCGCGAGAAGACCGCCTCGACCGCCTTCTACAATCCGGGCGCGCCGGACGGCAGCCGGCCGGGGATCTTCTACGTGAACCTCGCCGACATGACCCAGGTCCAGAAGGTCCAGCTTCCGGCCATCGCCTACCACGAGGGCGCTCCGGGCCATCACTTCCAGTTCGCCCGCGCCGCCGAGCAGCCTGACCTGCCGATGTTCCGCCGCTTCGCCTACTACGGCGCTTATCTCGAGGGGTGGGGTCTGTACGCCGAGAAGCTGGGCAAGGAGGCGGGCGGCTATCAGGATCCGTACGACGACTTCGGCCGTCTGAGCCTGGAGATCTGGCGCGCCGTCCGCCTGGTCCTCGACACCGGCATCCACGCCAAGCACTGGAGCCGCGATCAGTCGATCGCCTACATGAAGGCCAACACCCTCAGCTCGGACCTGGACATCGTCCGCGAGGTCGATCGCTACTTCACCAGCCCGGGCCAGGCGACCAGCTACAAGATCGGCCAGCTGAAGATTTCGGAGCTGCGAGCCAAGGCCGAGAAGGCGTTGGGGCCCAAGTTCGACGTCCGTGGCTTCCACGAGGTGGTGCTGTCGGCCGGCGCGCTGCCGCTGGACGTGCTGGAGACCCGCGTGGACGCCTGGATCGCCCGGACGAAGTAGACCGCGAGCGCCCGTCGCCGCCGGCTCAGGCGGTGGCGGGCGGCCCGCTCATCACGCCCGGCATGCCGCTGGCGTCGTGATAGCCGATCGCCCCGTCGGCGAAGTAGTGACAGACCACCGAGCGGCGGCTCAGCGACTTGTCCAGCCGCACCCGGCCGGCGTGCATCAGGTTCTCGTGCCAGATCAGCACCGTGCCGGCCTTGGGCCGGTAGACCTCGGGCGGGGTCTTCGACACCAGGTCCACCCAGATCGGGAAGATCGTCTCGCCGAAGGCGGTGTAGTCCTCGGCGACCTTGGGAATGCCGACGTCCTTCAGGTAGACGCGCCGCCCCCGATGGCTGCCGGGGTAGACCTGCAGCTCCCCGGAATCGGGCTGCACGTCCTCCAGGGCGGTCCAGACCCCGCACATGTAGCCGGCCGGGAAGGGCGTCAGCGCCACCGTGTCCTGGTGCAGGTGCTGTTCCGAGCCGAAGATGTAGGTCAGCGACTGATACGGACGGGGCCGGGCGTCGAAGATCAGGCTCAGCATCCGCAACACCCTGGGATGCGCCCACATCTCGCGGATCGCGGGATAGGTCAGGTGCAGGTTGTGCAGACGCTGGCTGGAGCCCCACTCGTAGCCTTCGACCTTCCTCGCCGCCGCGTCGTCCAACTCGCCGTTCAGGCGGTCCAGCAGGTCGGCGCCGACCACGTCGGGCAGCACGGCGAACCCATGCTCCACGAAGTGGCGCAGGACCTCGATCTCGGCGTCGGTGGCCTCGCTTCGCGCGGCCAGTCCGTCGAGGTGCGCCTGCACCGCCGCCGGCTCGCGCTCGTGCCAGGGCCGGACGGCCTCGTCCGCATAGTCGTAGTCGCCCGCGTCGCAGGCCTCGACCGCGAACGGCGCGCCGCTGCGCCTCAGGCTGGCGCGGGTGGTGGCCGCCAGCGCCCCCGGGTTCGAGACCAGCACCGTGACCGGCACGCTCGCCAGCCGCTGCCCGTCCTCGGCGATGAGTTCGAACCGCACCGTCTGCGGCCCGTCGTCCAGCAGGTGGCCGTGCACCGCGATCCAGAAGGCGGCAGGCTGGGGCAGGGCCTCGACCCGGCGCTCGTACGTTCCCTCGTCCCCGGGCCCGATGACCCTGAGGGTGGCCGACCGGGGGATTTCGCTCTCAGGCGACACATCGAAGATGATCAGGCCCGACGTGGGCGTCGTCTGGGCCGTGGACGAAACGTGCAGCACCACGCCCGGCGCGCTCGCCGGCGGCTCGGTCGCGGACGTGGGCGCGCGGCCCATGAAGCGCCGGAACAGTGAACCCACGACGGACATCTGAAGCAACCCTGACGCGAACATCGACACAAGTAGCTTGGTCCCCCGTTCACCGACAGACCAGCGCCATTCACCGTTCCGGTGTGTCGGCGCCACTCGACGCTTGCTTCACATCCCGGGATGTCGCTGCAAAGTTTCGCCCAACGGTTGGTTCGGCGCGTCAAACCGTCCTCCCGTCCGGCGCTGACGCCGTATGCGGACGCCCTGCTGCGCCTGGGTTTCGACGCGGAGTTCCAACGTGAGCTGCATCCATCGCTGACCGGCGAGAGCGCCGCCGCGCTCGCGACGTGGTACGAGGCTCACGGCCGCGCCGAGCGGCTGCGGGCGCGCTTTTCGGTCGACCTTCCCGAAGGCCTCGCCTTCGTGGAGCGGCTCTCCCTGCCGGGCGATGTACGGGCGCGCCTCGTTCACGACCTCGCCGCCTCCTGGCTCTGGCAGGCTCCGCCCCACGCACAGCCGGACGAGGTGCTGGATGTCCTGCTGCGGCCCGGTCCCGACTGGCGCCCGCTGGTGGTGATCTCCGACAGCCACGGCGGCCAGTACACCACCGAGGAGCCGCTGTTCGCGGCCGGACTGTTGCCCGTGCCTCGGCTCTGCACCGGATCGTCGGCCCGTGGCCTGGGCAACCCCGCGTCCCAGGCGGGCGCAGGACAGCGCATCCGAGCCTTCCTCGAGGAGCGCGGGGATCAGCTCGCGGGCGCCGTGCTGCTGTTCAAGTTCGGTCAGGTGGACCTGGAGTTCGTCCACGACTACCGACGCGTCCGCGACGGCCGCGCGCCGTTCGATCTCGACCGCGCCGTCGCCTTCGCGGCCGACAGCGTGCGCCGCTACATCGGCTTCCTGCGCGAGATACGTGACCTGACCCCGGGCAGGGTCGTGGTCACCGCGGCCTTCCCGCCGGCGCTTAACGACGCGGCGCTGCGCGATGGATATCTGAACGCCCACATCGTGGAGCTGCACGGCGCGCTGGACCTGGAGTCGATGCGCCGGGAACTTCAGCAGCTCGACATGCCGTCGTGGGCGGTCCGCACCGACCTGGCGCGCCGCTACAACGCCATGCTGGCCGAGGCGTGCGCCGCCGCGGGGCTGGTCTTCGTCGACGACTTCACGCCGATGCTGGGGGCGGATGGGCTGATCGATCCCGAGGTGATCGTCTGGCACGGCGGCACGGACCATCACCTCTGCTTCACCAGCCCGGCGGCCCGGCGACGCGCCGCCGGAGCGGCCGTCGCCATCGCCGCGCTCTGACTACTTCGCCAGGTCGCGCAGCAGCGCGTTCCAGTGCGCCAGGTCGCCGTCGATCGCCGAGATCGGCGCCCGCTCGTTCAGGCCGTGCGAGAACTCGTCGGAGTCCTTCATGAAGAGGCCCGAGACGCCGTAGCTCGGCACGCCGGCCGCGCGGAAGTACATGCTGTCGGTCGCGCCGGAGGCCTGGCTCGGCACCACCGGCAGGCCGGGGTAGCGGGCGTGCACGGCCTTGGTCACCGCCTTCATCAGGTCGGGGCGCAGGGGAGAGGCCGGGCTGTCGATCGAGCCGTCGTCCAGCCGGGTGACCGTCACGCCCAGGTCCTTCACCAGCGCCGCGATCGTGCCCTTCACGCTCTCGGACGAGACGCCCGGGAAGATCCGGCAGTTCACCGTCGCCTGGGCCTTCTGCGGCAGGGCGTTCGGCGCGTGCCCGCCTTCCAGCATGGTGGCGACGCAGGTCGTGTGCAGGGCGGGGCTGTAGTTGTAGTCGCCGCGGATCGTCTCGACGGCCGCCTTGTCGGTGGGGTCGGCCGCGAACTTGGTCATCGCCGGGCCGATCGGCGCGGCGGTGTTCGGTCCCATGGCCGCCGCCGTCGCGCGGGTGATCTCGTTCGACATGGTCGGCCATTCATAGGCCTCCAGCCGGTCCAGGGCCTTGGCGAGGCGATAGATCGGATTGGTCGGCGTCGGCCGGCTGGAGTGGCCGCCCGGATCGGTCACCGTCAGGTGGAAGTCGGCATAGGTTTTCTCGGCGCCCTGGACGCCATAGGCCACCGGCTTGCCGTCCTCGGCCAGATTGCCGCCGCCGCCGTCGGCGTTCAGCACCAGCTCGGCGTGCTTCAGGCGCTGGGCCAGCACCGCCGTGCTCTTCATGTTGGTCTCCTCGTCGCCCGACAGCGCCAGGATCACCTCGCGGCCGGGCTTCCAGCCGCTCTTGCGCAGGTTGGCGAGGGTGGCGACCACCATCGAGACGTCGAACTTGTTGTCCACCGCGCCACGGCCGAAGACATAGCCCTTCTCGACCACCGCCTTGAACGGATCGCGCTCCCAGTCCGAGGCCTTGGCCTCCACTACGTCCATGTGGCCCGAGATGACGATCGGCTTCTTCTTCGGGTCGGTCCCGGGATAGCGGGCGATCAGCAGCGCCGTGCCGGCCACCGGCTCGACCGTGATCTCCTCGGGCTTGTAGCCCCCAGCCACCAGCTGGCTCTTCAGGTATTCCGCGTACGGCACGAACTGGTCGCCGCCGGCGACGGTGCGATAGCCGATGCCGGTCGTCAGGATCTCCAGCGCCTTGGCGTGCAGGGCGGGATCGGTCTTGGTCTGGGCGAAGGCCGGGGCGGCGAGGGCGGTGGCCAGCAGGGCGGCCATGAGCGTCTTGTGCACTGGGGAATCCGTGAAGCGTGACAGGCGCGCGACGCTAACCCCCGCGTCCGATCTCCGCCATAGCCCTGCGCTCGCTGATCCGGGAGAAGCGGCGAAGCCGCAGGGCGCTATGCGTCGATGAGTTCGCGCGCCCGGCGGAAGACCGCTTCGAACATCTCGCCCGTCAGTCGGCCGGTGTTCGTGTTGAGCCGCGAGCAGTGATAGCTGTTCAGCACCGTGTAGGGGCCGGCGGGAAACTCGGTCCCATGCCCCGCAATGCCGGCCGACGCCTTCAGGCCCAGCGCCCGCAGCACGTTGCGCCGGGACACGTCGCCCAGGGTCACGATCACCTTCAGCCGGGGCAGGGCGGCGAGGCGCGAGGTCAGGAACGGCCGGCATGCGGCCTCTTCCCGGGTCTCGGGCTTGTTGCCGGGCGGCGCGCAGCGCACGGCGTTGGTGATCAGGCAGTCCACCAACTCCAGCCCGTCGTCGGGACGCGCCTCATAGGTCCCGCGCGCGAAGCCGGTCTTGATGAGGGTCTCGTACAGCATCCAGCCGGCGCCATCGCCGGTGAACGGCCGGCCGGTGCGGTTCGCGCCCATGCGGCCGGGGGCCAGACCCACCACCACCAGCCGCGCGGCTTCGTCGCCGAACGAGGCCACCGCCCCGTTGAAGCCCTCGGGGATCGAGCGTTCGTTGGCGTGGCGGTACTCCACCAGGCGCGGGCACAGCGGGCACTTGGCCGGAGCCTCCGGCGGGGCGGCCTCAGGCGCCGGCATCGGCTTCCCGGTCGTCGGGGTGCACGGCGCGGGCTTCCTGCAGGAACTTCGGCAGGCGCGCGGGGCGGCCGATCAGGTCGGCCAGGTCCGCCAGGTCCACGAAATTGTCCGCCTGCCGGCGCAGTTCGTCCGACACCATCGGCGGCTGCGACTTCACGGTCGACACGACGGTGACCCGGCTGCCTTTGCGTTGCACGGCCTCCACCAGCCGGCGGAAGTCCCCGTCGCCCGAGAACAGAACCAGGTGGTCGGCGTGGTCGGCCATCTCCAGCATGTCGACGGCGATCTCGACGTCCATGTCGCCGCGCCAGCGCTTGCGGCCCTGGCTGTCCACGTACTCGCGCGCCGGCTTCGTCACCAGGCGGTAGCCGTTGTAGTCCAGCCAGTCCACCAGCGGCCGGATCGGCGAGTAGTCCTCGTTCTCCACCAGCGCGGTGTAGTAGTAGGCGCGCACCAGCACGCTGCGCTTGCGGAACTCCTCCAGCAGCTTGCGGTAGTCGATGTCGAAGCCGAGGTTCTTGGCGGCGGAGTAGAGGTTCGCCCCGTCGATGAACAAGGCCAACCGGTCCGTGGGGTAGAAGGTCATAGTCTCTGAAATCCTGGACCTGGACCGGGTGGTCGTCGTCGCCCTCGGCGGCAACCTCGCCGGCGACTACGGCACGTGCGAGGCCTTGCTGGAGGCGGCTCTGGCGCGGTTCCCGTCGGTCGGCTTGAAAATCCTCGAAAGGTCCGGCTGGTGGCGCTCGGCCGCCTGGCCCGATCCGAATGCCCCTGAGTATCGCAATGGCGTTGCGCTTGTCGAGGCGAGCTCAGGCCCGTCCGAGACCCTGGCCGCGCTGCTCGCCCTGGAGGCGGAGCTCGGCCGCGAACGCAGCATCCGCAACGCGCCGCGCACCCTCGACCTCGACCTCATCGCCTGGGGCCGCGAGGTGATCGACACGCCGGGCCTGACCCTGCCGCACCCCCGGGCCCACGAGCGTCTCTTCGTCATGGGGCCCCTGGCAGAGATCGCCCCGGGCTGGACGCATCCCGTGCTGGGGCTCACGGCGGCCGAGCTGGCGGCGAGCGCGACGGTGGGGGCCGACGCGCGGCCGGCGTGACGTCCTGACGCCGCCGTCGTCTCGCGCCTGCTAGAACTCCTTGCGCGCGCCCAGCGTGAAGGTGGCGCTCCGGGTGTCCCGCAGCCCGAGTGTGGCCTCCGCGTCGGCGAAGGCCGACCAGCCGCCGGCGAACTGCGCCGCGATCCCGCCGCCCAGCAGCATCCGCCAGCGGTCGGGCGCGCTGGTGGTCAGGCGCACGCCGCGGAAGAAGCCGGTGGTGTCTGCTGCGTAGCGCACCGCCACGCTGCGTCGGTTGTCCAGGGTCTCGTAAACCGACTGCACCCGGGCGTAGGGCGAGATGATCCCGCTCTGCGTGCTGACCGCCTTGCTGACGTCGAAGCCCAGGATCACCTGGAAGCTGTCGGCCGACTGCTTGCCGAACGCCAGGTTCAGCCCCTCGGCGCCCGTCTCGCTGAAGCCGTCCAGGCTCAGCGTCCGCCCGCTCAGCGCCAGGGACGGGCCATACGACCAGCCGTCCTGGCCGCTCATCAGGTAGCTGGCGGTCAGCGTGCCTTCCCACTGGTCGCCATCGGTGCTGGCGCGGGCCGAGCGGTCGATCACCGTGCCCGGGTCCTCGGTGTAGAAGAGGTCGCGGTCGCTGTCGTAGTCGATGCGCCCGTAGGCCACGAGCGCCGTCACCTGCAGCTTGTCGCTCAGCGTCCAGAGGCCGTAGGCCGAGACCGTGAACGCCTTGGCTTGCAACTCCCCCGCGTCGAGGTCGAAGTCGGCCTCGGTGTCGCCGTAGCTGAGCGCCACGCCGCCCGTGAAACGGTCCGAGAAGCGATAGTCCAGCCCCGCCGTGATCGAGCGCTGATCGAAGTCGTAGCCGCCCTCATAGGCGTCGGCGTCGCGGTCGCCGGTCCCGGCGCTCACGTTCGCGAAGGCCTGCAGCCGGGGGACGCTGGCCCCGCCCAGGCCCGCCGTGTCGCCGGCCGACGCCAGCAGGATCGGCCGGTTCAGGCTGGCCACCCGGCCCGAGCCGCCCAGTCGCGTCAGGGCCGAGAGACGCCCGGCCACCGCCGTCGTCGCCGGGCTGACCGCCCCGTCCACCGTGGCGCCCTGCGCCAGCAACTCCTGCGGGGTGTTCATGTCGAGGCCGATCCGGGCGCGGTCCGGGGTCGCCGCCGCCACGCGCAGCATCCAGCCGCAGCGGTTGCGCAGGTCGCTGCCCACCGCCAGGTTCGGACAGACCTGACCCACATAGGCCGCCGTGGCCGCCAGTTGGGGGTTGCCGCCGGCCGCCGCGATCAGGGCCGGGGTGTTGGCGTTCGGCCCCGCCTGGGCCGAGGCTACTGCCGCCGTCAGCGCCCATACCGACGTCCCCGCCAGCGCGGCCATGAGAAGCCGCGCGCTGCCGCGCCCGCTGTCCATTTCAGAATCCCCCGATAAACCCGAGCCTTAGTGTGACAGGCGACGGCCCAAGGTCCAGCGCCGCGGAACACAATTCGTCCGCCATTGCTCGCCGAACGTCCGGAGGCGCTTTCGCTCCGTATGGAATTCGTACAGGCTCGACTGTGGGGTTTCTGGGGGTGTGGCGATGCGGCATGGCTTCATGCGGCGATCCGGCGTGTTCAATCTGGCGCTGCTGACGGCGATCACCGGCGCGGCCTCGCCGGTCGCGGCGCAGCCTGTCCTGGCCGCCGAGTCCTATCAGGTCGTCGACTGCCTGCTGCCGGGCCAGGTCCGCAAGCTGGGCCGCAGCGCCACCTTCATGACGCCCCGCCGGCCGCTGCGCACCTCGGCGGCGTCGTGCGAGATCCGGGGCGGGGAGTATGTGGCCGCCGACCGCGCGACTTTCGCCTCGTCCATGAACGTCTGGCTGCCGTCCGCCCAGCAGGGGGACGCCAAGGCCCAGGCCTATGTCGGCCGTATCCACGCCGAAGGCTTCGACCGTGCGCCCGACTTCACCCAGGCCGCGACCTGGTACCAGAAGGCCGCCGACCAGGGCTATGCGCCGGCGATGGTCGACCTGGGCCAGCTCTATGAGCGCGGGCAGGGGGTGGCGAAGGACCCGGTGAAAGCGGTGAACCTCTACCGCCGCGCCACCGGCCTGCCGCCGGCCGACTTCGCCGCCGCGCCGGCCGCCTCGGGCGAGGTGGTCCGCCTGAACGCCGCCTACGAGTCCGCCCGCGCCGACGCCGACGCCCTGCGCCGCGAGCTGGACCAGTCCCGCCGCGCCCTGGCCGAGGAACGCGCCGCGCTCCAGGCCGCCATCGCCGCCCAGTCCGGCGCCCAGTCGGCTGCCCGATCGGCCGCCGCAGCCGACGCCGCCCAGGTCGCGACCCTGCAGAAGGCCCTGGCCGCGCGCACCGCCGAACTGGACGCCGTGCGCCGCGCCGCCGCCGCCGCGCCGGCGGCTTCACCACAGCTCGACGCCGCCCGGGCCGAGCGCGACCGCCTGCAACAGGAACTGGCCGCCGTTCGCGCCCAGCTGCCCGCCGCTCAGACCCGTCTCGCCGACCTGGAGCTGGAAGCCGCCCAGGCCCGCCGGCAGGCCGCCCAGGCCACCGCCCGTCTCGACACCGCCCTCTCCGGGCTGGAAGCTCGCGACGCCGAGCTGGCCGCCGCCCGCTCCCGCATCTCCGCCGAGCAGGCCCGCGCCAGCGCCGGCGACCAGTCGGCCGCCCAGCGTCTGAAGGCCGCCCAGGCCGACTTCGACCGTCTTGGCCGCGAGTTGGCCTCCGCCCGGGCCGAGGCCGACGCGCGCAAGGCGGAGATCGCCTCGGCTCAGGCCGCGCTGAAGTCGCGCGAGACCGAAATGGCCGCCGCCCGCGCCACCGCGACCCAGGCCGAGGCGCGCTTCGCCAAGGCCGAGGCCGACCTGCGTGACCGCGACGCGCGCTTGAGGGCCGCCGAGGCCCGCGCCGCCGCCGCCGAGGGGCAGGCCGGCCAGGCCCGTCAGGAGAGCGCCGCCGCGTCCCAGCGCGCCGCCGAACTGTCGACCCAGGTGGCCAGCCTGCAGCGCGACCTCGACGCGGCCCGCAAGGGGCAGGGCGGGGCGTCCGACCTCGCCGCGAGGGAAGCCCGTCTCGCGGCCCGCGAGCAGAAAATCCGCGACCTGGAGCTGAGGATCTCCACCGCCGTCGGCGGCTACCGCAACGCCGGCCCCGCCAGCGCCCGTCCGACCCGGATGCCGGCCTCGTCGAAGTTCGGGTTCTCCACCAGCTACGCCCTGCTGATCGGCGAGTCCGCCTACAAGGATCCGCGCCTGCAGCGGTTGGCCACGCCCACCAACGACGTCACCCAGCTGGGCTCGGTGCTGCAGGGCCGCTACGGGTTCAACGTTAAGGTGGTGCTGGACAAGACCCGCGCCGAGATCCTGCGCGAGCTGGACGACCTCGCCGGCAAGCTGGGCGAGAACGACACCCTCTTGATCTACTACGCCGGCCACGGCGGCATGGAGAAGGTCCGCAACGGCGGCGAGCGCGGCTACTGGCTGCCGGTCGACGCCGAGTACGGCGGCACCGCCGGCCAGATCAGCAACCAGGAGATCACCTACCAGGTCGCCCGCATGGCGGCCCGCAAGGTGCTGATCATCGCCGACAGCTGCTACTCCGGCCTTCTGAGCCAGACGGTCTCGGCGGCCCAGCGGCCCGCCACCGCCGAGGAGAAGACCAACGACTATCTGATCGGCATGGCCTGGAAGCCGTCGCGCAACGTGCTCACCTCTGGCCGCCTGGAGCCGGTGCTGGACGGCGGCGGGGCGGGCAACCACTCGGTGTTCGCCGCGGCGCTGCTGGATGTCCTGCGCTCGAACCAGGACGTCATCACCAGCGAGGAGGTCTATGGCCGCCTGTTGACCCGCGTGATGACCAACGCCACCCGCGTCCTCCTGGCCGACAAGGACGTTCCCGATCCGCAGCAGCCCACCTACGCGGCCCTGGACAATGGCGGCCACGTCTACGGCGACTTCCTCTTCGTGCCGAAGAAGCCCGTCTGAGGCCGCGCGACCCGGCTGCGGCCTTTGCGGCGTTGCACAAAGACGCCCGAGTCTCTATTTTGGCGGGTTCTATCTTCCCCGTCTGAGAGACTCCATGGCTCGCGTCACCGTCGAAGACTGCATCGAGAAGGTCCCGAACCGCTTCTCGCTCGTTCTCCTGTCCGCCCATCGCGCCCGCGCCGTTTCGGCCGGCGCCCAGATCATGGTCGACCGGGACAACGACAAGAACCCGGTCGTGGCCCTGCGCGAAATCGCCGATGACGTGGTCGACGCCGAGGAGCTCAAGGAAAACCTGATCGGCACGCTGCAGCGCGTCGACGAGCGTTCGGAAGCCGAGGAAGAGGCCGAAACCCTCGCCCTGCTGGCCGACCCGACCCACATGCAGATGAGCGAGCTGGAACTCGTCCGCGCCCTGCAGAGCGATCGTGACGGCGGACAGGAGGAGCGGTACTGAGCCCCGAAGGCGCAGACCCTCTCATTCAGGAGGCGGCGCAACCCGCCGCCCCCCAGACCAAAGACGTACCTATCGCAGACGCGCCGATGAAGGCGCCGGTCGTGGCGGGCCCGCCGCGACCGAAGATGCTGCGGCAGTTCGAGCTGATCGAGAAGGTCCGCTCGTACGACCCCACGGCCGACGAGGCGCTGCTCAACCGCGCCTATGTCTACGCCATGCGCCAGCACGGCTCCCAGAAGCGGGCCTCCGGCGATCCCTACTTCGCCCACCCCATCGAGGTGGCGGGCATCCTCACCGACTACCGGCTCGACACCGAGACCATCGTCACGGCGCTGCTGCATGACGTCATCGAGGACACCGACGCCACCCGCGAGAAGATCGCCGAGCTGTTCGGCGACGAGATCGCCGAGCTGGTCGAGGGTGTCACCAAGCTCTCCAAGCTAGAACTCTCCGCCGAGCATCTGCGCCAGGCCGAGAACCTCCGGAAGTTCATCCTCGCCATCTCCAAGGACGTGCGCGTCCTGCTGGTGAAGCTGGCCGACCGCCTGCACAACATGCGGACGCTCCACTTCATCAAGCATCCGGCCAAGCGCGAGCGGATCGCCCGCGAGACCCTGGACATCTACGCGCCGCTCGCCCGCTCGATCGGGGTCCACCGGATCTGCGAGGAGCTGGAGGAGCTGGCCTTCGCCCACCTGAACCCGGTGGCGCGCAACGCGATCATGCGTCGCCTCGAGGCCCTGCGGACCGAGCAGGGCGGGGCGGTGGCCCTGGTCAGCCAGGAAATCTCGGCCCGCCTCGACACCGCCGGCATCCGCGCCCGGGTGTTCGGCCGCGAGAAGCACCCGTTCTCGATCTGGCGGAAGCTCCAGCGCAAGTCGATCGGCTTCTCCCAGCTCTCCGACATCTACGCCTTCCGCGTCATCACCGACAGCGAGGAGGACTGCTACCGCGCCCTCGGCGTGATCCATCGCGCCTGGCCCTCGGTGCCCGAGCGCTTCAAGGACTACATCTCGACGCCGAAGCGGAACAACTACCGCTCGCTGCACACCACGGTGGTCGGCTCGCGCGGCATGCGCATCGAGATGCAGATCCGCACCGAGGCCATGGACCGCGTGGCCGAAGAGGGCGTGGCCGCCCACTGGCGCTACAAGAACGACAACTACGGCTTCGACGCCGAGGCTCAGAAGCTGGCCGGCGGGCGCGATCCGCTGGTCAACCTGCGCCACCTCGTCCAGGTGCTAGAGCACGGCGGCGACGCCGAGGAGCTGGTCGAGCACGCCAAGCTCGAGATGTATCTCGACCAGGTGTTCGTCTTCACGCCGAAGGGGCAGCTGGTCAGCCTGCCGCGCGGAGCCATGCCGCTCGACTTCGCCTATGCCCTGCACACCGACATTGGCGACACCACCATCGGCGCCAAGATCAACGGCGAGCTGAAGCCCCTGCGCACCGGGCTGGGCAACGGCGACGTGGTCGAGGTGATCCGGGGCGGAAAGCCGGTGGTGCCGCCCGACTGGCGCTCGCTCACCGTCACAGGCCGCGCCCGCAGCGCCATCCGCCGCCATATCCGCCAGACCGAGCGCGAGGAGTTCATCCGCCTCGGCCGGGCCACCGTCGACCAGATGTTCGAGGCCGCCGGCAAGAACCGCAAGGAAGTCTCGCTGCGGCCCGCGCTGGACCGCTTCGCCGTCACCACCGAGGAAGACCTGTTCGAGGCCGTGGGCCGTGGCCGGGCCACGCCGGCCCAGGTGCTGGAGACCGTGTTCCCCGGCCTCAAGGCCGCAGAGCGCGAGGCCGCGACCGCCCGCCGCCACATCGGCGAGGGCAAGGCCCGCCTCTACGTGCGTGGCGGCGGTCTGACGCCCGGCGTCACCATCCACTTCGGCCAGTGCTGCTCGCCGGTGCCGGGCGACCGGATCGTCGGCATCCTCGAGAGCGACGGCCGCGGCCTCACCGTCCATGCCATCGATTGCGAGAAGCTGGCCGAGTACGAAGACCGTGAGGAGCTCTGGCGCGACCTTCAGTGGACGCCCGAGGCCGAGCGCAACGCCATCGCCCGCGCCCGCCTCACGGCGACGATCCGCAACGCGCCGGGCGTGCTGGGACAGGTCTGCACGATCATCGGCGAAGCCGGCGGCAACATCGTGAACCTGCGGATGCACCACCGGCAGTCCGACTTCTTCGACGTGGACATCGACGTCGACGTCACCGACGCCAAGCACCTGACCCACATCTCCGCCGCCCTCCGCGCCAATCCAAGCGTGGAAGAGGTCGAGCGGACGAAGGGCTAGCTGTTCGGCGCCCGGTTGGCCGGCGGCAGGCGCCCGATCATGTCGGCGAAGTCGAGCCGGTAGACGGTCCACTTCTGGGCGTACCGATAGAACTGCACGCGGAAGAACACTGGGCTCATCGGCGTACGCACCAGATAGGTGTTCACGTGCAGGCTCGGCGCCACCACCTCCTCGGAGACCAGCTCATAGCCCTCCGGTGCGCCGTAGGTCCTGAATGCGATCTCCATCTGGTTGATCACATTGGCGACTTCCATCGGCTTGGATTTCATCAGGCTGTCGCCCCAGATCTCGGCGTAGGCCTTCTGGTACTCGCCGGTCTTCAGCCGGGCGAAGAAGGTGTCGGCGATATCCTTCGGCATGCCCTGCGCTGCGGCAGGCATGGGCGCGAGGAGAAGCAGCGCCAGAAGCGCCAGCAGATGCCTCATCATGTGTAGAATCCCCCAACTCGTCGCTCGACGATAGGCTGAGGGCGGATGGGACCACAATCTCAGGCCGCCACCCTACGGCAGCAGCACCACGCCGGTGACCTCGGTGCGGTAGCGCACCTCTTCTTCCCAGTGCTTCAGGATCCGGTTCAGGATGTAGGGCGGCACCCAGTCGAAGTCCTCGTAGCGCGCGCCGCCGAGGAAGAAGGGGGTGATCGAGCTGTAGTTCTGCTCGATGATCGCCTCGCAGTATGACCGGATGGTGGCCCGGTCGGTGGCGGCGGGGCCCAGGCCGTCGTCCGCGCCGCGCGGCTCGCCGCCGACGGGGATCCAGAGCGTGGGATAGGGCTGGTCGCCGATGATGCCCTTCAGCTTCTCGCGCCCCGACAGGTGCAGGCGCAGCGGCCCGACGCCGCGCGTGTACGAACTGGTCAGCAGGAAGGCGAGGTCGACCGACAGGATCAGCCGGCGCGGCGTCGCCCAGGACGTCAGGCGGAAGCCGGTGTCGATCGAGGGGCCGGCGAAGTCGCGGATGATCGAGCCGGTGTGCGGGTTGGCGTACCACTCGTCCCGCAGTTCGGACTGGATCAGCACCGGGTCCTTGGCCAGGTCCAGGTCGACCAACCCGCCGCTGCGGCGGAAGAAGACCTCGGAGTTGGGCAGGGGGAAAAGGCCGATCCAGGCGGTGGACTTGATGTCCAGGTGCTGCTGGCCCTCCGTGTACTCGATCCGGTAGGCCTCCAGCGCCGCCAGCCAGATGTGCATCATGGCGTGGGCGTGACTGAGGCTCTGCAGCTCGCAGACGTAGAGCAGTTCGTCGCCGTTGCTCTTCCAGAACTCGGGCGCGCCTGGCGCCTCGCCGTGGCCGTCGGTGAAGGCCCGGTACTGGGTCTGAAGAACGAAGTCGAAATTCCGGTAGAAGCTCAGGATTTCCGAGCGCCAGGCGTTACGCGACTGCTTGTACCGCGTGGAGCCCACGAGGTCAGCGCTCAGGAACAGTCGCAGACGCGGCTTCAGGCCTTCCGGAAATTCCTCCGGAAACACCTTCCGCTCGCTCGGCGCTACTGCGCTTCTCGCGTGCTTACCCACCATTCCGGCGAAGCTACAGGCGGGGGCGCTAATTTAAGGTTGCCAACGATCAAGGTTGCCGGCCTTCAAGCGTGATCGGCGCCGCGACAAGCCGTCGCGACGCAGGTATGGGTGCGGGCATGAACACAGAAGACGTGCTGGACGAATTCCGCGGCGCAGGCGCCCTGCGCGAGGGGCATTTCATTCTCGCCTCGGGCCGCCACAGCCCGATGTTCCTGCAGAAGAACTTGGTCTTCCAGTTTCCCGAGCGCACCGAGCGCCTCTGCAAGGCCCTGGCGGCCAAGATCGAGGCCCAGTTCGGCAAGCCCGACGTGATCGTGGCTCCCGCCGTCGGCGCCATCATCCCGGGTTACGAGGTGGCTCGTGCCCTGGGCGTGCCGTCGATCTACGTCGAGCGTGAGGACGGCAAGTTCCGCCTGCGCCGGGCGTTCAAGATCGCCCCCGGGGCCAAGGTCGTCGTCGTCGAGGACGTGATCACCACCGGCGGCTCGTTCCGCGAGGCGGTGGAGCCGGTGGCCGAGGCCGGCGGCGTGGTGCTGGCCTGCGCCTGCATCGTCGACCGGTCGGGCGGCAAGGCCGACGTGGGCTTCCCGCTGGTGGCGCTGGCCACCGTGGACGTCCCGTCCTACGCCCCCGACGAGATCCCGCCCGAACTCGCGGCCCTGCCGGCCGAGGAGCCGGGCAGCAAGCGGCTGAAGGCCTGACAGCAGGGGGAGGGCCCATGAGCCGTCTCAGACTCGGCGTGAACATCGATCACGTCGCCACGGTTCGAAACGCCCGGGGCGAGGGCTACCCCGACCCCGTCCGCGCGGCCGAGATGGCGCTGGCCGCCGGCGCCGACGGCATCACCGCCCACCTGCGCGAGGACCGCCGGCACATCTCGGACGCCGACATCGACGCCCTGGCCGTGATCTGCCGCCGCCGCGGCCGCCCGCTCAACTTCGAGTGCGCCGTGACGCCCGAGATGGAGGCGATCGCCCTGCGCCACCTGCCGCACGCCGCCTGCCTGGTGCCGGAACGCCGCGAGGAGGTGACCACCGAGGGCGGCCTCGACGTGGTCAGGGGGCACGACACGATCGCCCCGGTCGTCCAGCGCATGGCCGGCGCGGGCATCCGCGTCTCGGCCTTCATCGACGCCGACCTCGCCCAGGTCGCGGCGTCGAAATCGGTCGGCGCCCAGGTGGTCGAGCTGCACACCGGCGCCTGGTGCGAGGCCGTCCGGGGCGGCCATCGCGACACCGCCGCCCGCCTGCTGGACGGGCTCAAGGCCGCCGCCGCCGAGGCCCATCGCCTGGGCCTGGAGGTCCACGCCGGCCACGGGATCGACTACGAGACCGTGAAGCCCGTGGCCGCCATCCCCGAGCTCATGGAGCTCAACATCGGCCACTTCCTGATCGGCGAGGCCATCTTCATCGGCCTGGGCCCCGCCATCCAGCGGATGCGCGCCCTCATGGACGAAGCCCGGGCGGAGCGCGCCGCGTGAGGAGGCCGAAGTGATCCTGGGCCTGGGCTCCGACCTCTCTGACATCCGCCGCATCCAGGCCAGCCTCGACCGGTTCGGCGATCGCTTCCGGCATCGGGTCTTCACCGAACTCGAGCGCACCCGTTCCGATCGCAAGGCCGACGCGGCCGCCAGCTACGCCAAGCGCTTCGCCGCCAAGGAAGCCTGCGCCAAGGCCCTGGGCACGGGCATGCGCCGCGGGGTCTTCTGGCGCGATATGGGCGTGGTCAACATGCGCTCGGGCCAGCCGACCATGCAACTCACCGGCGGCGCGCTGGAGCGCCTGAACGAGATGACGCCGCCCGGCATGAAGGCGGTGATCCACCTCAGCCTGACCGACGATCACCCCTATGCGCAGGCGTTCGTGATCATCGAGGCCCTGCCGGAAGGCTGATCGCGCCGTTCATCGCGCAATCAGGTGCGAATTCCTATATGCCGCCGGGAACGAACATCGATCCGCCACAAGCGGACGCAAGAGCTCAAGGAATGCATATCGTGAAATCCGCCATCGCCGCGCTCGTCGGCGTGCTCGCCATCTCCGCCGCCGCCACCCCGGCCGCGGCCCAGGGCGACGCCTCGCTGTACGGCGTGTGGCGCAATCCCAAGAACTCGGTCCACGTCGAGATCAAGCCGTGCGCCCAGGGCGCCTGCGGCTATGTGGTCTGGGCCAGCGAGAAGGCCAAGGCCGACGCCCGCGAGGGCGGCACCGCCAACTTGGTCGGCCTCCAGCTCTTCCGCGAGTTCACCCCCCGCGCCAACGGCGTGTGGAAGGGCAAGGTCTTCATCCCCGACCTCAACCGCACCTTCACCGGCACGGCCGAGCCCGTCGACGGCAAGACCCTGAAGGCGCGCGGCTGCCTGCTCGCCAACGTGCTCTGCAAGAGCCAGAACTGGACCCGCGTCAGCTAGGTCTCGGCCCGTTTCTCCTCACCCGTAGGGGGAGGGGGGCGCGGAACGCGGTGGAGGGTGGAGCGCCTCATCCGCCGAGCTTCCGTCCCGCCCCCTCCACCACCCTGCGGGTGGTCCCCCTCGCCCAAGAGGGGAGGAGGAACGTCGAGGAGCCTAAGGCGTCAGAACCATCTTCAGCACCCCGTCGGCCCGGCTGTCGAGCAGGCGGTAGGCTTCTTCGCCCTGGGCAAGGTCCATGCGGTGGCTGATGAAACGCTGAGGCTTCAGACGGCCGGCCTGCACCAGCGGGATCAACTCCGGCCAGTGCTCCGGCACCGAGCAGGTGCCGGTCCGGAACGTCAGGCCGTGGGCGAACGCCCGCGCCATCGGGAAGGCGAAGCGCCGCGTCTGGTTCACGCCCAGGCACGAGACCACGCCCCGCCGCCCGGCCAGCCGCAGGGCCAGGTCGATCGTCGCGTCCGCGCCGACCGCCTCGATCACCGCGCCGCACATCCGGCCCTGAGTCAGCTCGCGGATGAGGTCCGGGGCGTCGGCGGCATCCAGCGCCGTCGCGCCAAGGCTCTCGGCCACGTGCCGTCGTGAAGGCACCAAGTCGATGGCGAACACCTGCGCCGCGCCCAGCAGCAGCGCGCCTTCCACCGCCATCAGCCCGATCGGCCCCAGGCCCACCACCGCCACGACGGTCCCCGGGCGGATCTCGGCGTTCTTGAGCGCCATCCACGCTGTCGGCAAGGCGTCGGTCAGCATCAGGCCCTGTTCGGGGCTGAACCCCTCGGGCAGCTTGCGGGCGTTGAAGTCCGCCGCCGGCACGCGCACCGCCTCGGCCTGACTGCCCTGCAGCTTGCTGGACAGGCCATAGCAGGACCCGCTCTGCGTCTCGCAGTGGATCACGTCGCCGGCCAGGCAGGAGGGGCACGCGCCACAGCCCACCGCCGCCGAGATCATCACCTTGTCGCCGGGCTTCAGGCCCCTGACGCCCCGGCCGATCTCCACCACCTCGCCGACCGCCTCGTGGCCGACACAGAAGCCCACGTCCTCGCTGTAGCCGTGGCCGTGGTAGATGTGCAGGTCGCTGCCGCAGATCGAGCAGGTGTCGACCTTGATGATCGCGTCCCGCTCGTCGGCGATGGTCGGGTCGTCCATCGCCTCGCAGCGGATGTCGCCGGCGCCGAAGTACCTGAGAGCCTTCATGCTCAACGCCCGTTCATGGCGTTGTATTCGCGGATCTTCTGCTTGCCGAGCTGCGACATGTGCACCTCGTCGGGCCCGTCGGCGATCCGCAGGTAGCGGTTCAGCGTGAAGAAGTAGGCGATCGGGGTGTCGTCCGACACGCCCATGCCGCCGTGCGCCTGGATCGCCCTGTCGGTCACAGTCTGGGCCATCTGCGGGGCGATCACCTTGATGGCGGCGATCAGGTCCTTGGCGATCTTGTTGCCGTAGCGGTCCATCTGGTCGGCGGCCTTCAGGGTCAGCAGCCGCGCCATCTCGATCTCGCAGTACGAGCGCGCCACGTCCTGGCGGATGCTGGACTGGTCGGACAGCTTCTTGCCGAAGGCCACCCGGTTCTCCACCCGCCGCGACATGATCTCCACGGCCCGCTGCGCCTGGCCGATCGAGCGCATGCAGTGGTGGATGCGGCCCGGTCCCAGACGGCCCTGGGCGATCTCGAAGCCCCGGCCTTCGCCGAGGATCAGGTTCGACTTCGGCACCCGGACATTGTCGAACTTCAGCTCGGATTCACCGCCCGGCGAGTTCATCGACCCGAACACCGTCTGATGGCGCACGATGCTGACCCCGGGGGTGTTGCGCGGCACGATGATCGTCGAGTGCTGCTGGTGGCGCGGGTTGTCCAGCAGGGTCTTGCCCATCACCAGGAACAGGTCGCAGCGCGGATGCCGCGCGCCCGAGATCCACCACTTGCGCCCGTTCAGCACATAGTCGTCGCCGTCGGGCAGGATGGTCAGCTCCAGGTTCGTCGCGTCCGACGAGGCCACCTGCGGCTCGGTCATCACATAGGCCGAGCGGATCTCGCCGTTCAGCAGCGGCTTCAGCCAGCGCTCCTGCTGTTCCGGGCTGCCGTACTTGGCCAGCACTTCCATGTTGCCGGTGTCGGGCGCCGAGCAGTTGAACACCTGGCTGGACCACGGAACCCGGCCCATGATCTCGGCCAGGGGCGCGTACTCCAGGTTGGTGAGGCCGGGGCTGAACGCGCCGTACTCGTGCGGCAGGAACAGGTTCCACAGGCCCGCGGCCCGCGCCTTGGCCTTCAGGTCCTCCATCCCCGGCCACTCCTGCCAGAGGTTCGCGGGGTCGTGGACGAACTCGTGAAAGCTGTGCTCGTTCGGATAGATGTGCTCGTCCATGAACGCCTCCAGCCGGGCGATCAGGTCCTTCACCTTGTCGGAGGGCTCGAAGTTCATGGGGCGGTCTCCTGCGATCTTCTCGTGATGTTGGCGTGCGGGCGCGGGCGACGGGTCAGCGGATCCACCGCAGGGCGCGTTCGAAGAGGCTGACGGTGTGGGCGTGGAGCCGGTCGCCGGTGTCCTTGGGCGCCTGGCCGGCGCAGGCGCGGGCGAAGGTACCCTCCAGGATCAGGCCAAGCTTGTAGCAGGCCAGCACCGCGTACCAGTCGATGGCGCTCATGTCCCGGTGGGTCCGGGGGCGGTAATGCCCGACCAGCTCGGACGGGGAGGGGAAGCCGCCCCACGGCTGGATGTTCACCCCGAACTCGCGCGGCGTCTCGCTCTCCTGCCAGGTGGCCAGCAGCCAGCCCAGGTCCAGCAGCGGATCGCCGATGGTGGTCAGCTCCCAGTCGACGATGGCGGCCAGCTCGGGGCCGTCATGGCGGAACATCACGTTCGCCAGGTGATAGTCGCCGTGGATGATCCCGGGCTCGAAGCTGGCCGGCCGGTGCCGCTCCAGCCAGGCCGCCACCTCGTCCACGCCGGGAATGCCGCTGGGGCCGGGCCAGCCGGCGTGCTGGGCGTAGCTGTCCAACTGCGATTTCCAGCGGGCCACCTGGCGCTCCAGATAGCTGTCGACCTTGCCGAACCCCTCCAGCCCGCGCTCGCGATAGTCCAGGGCGCCCAGGGCCGCGATGCCCTCCACCAGCGCCAGCCCCATGCGATGGCGCACTTCGCGCGATCCCGCGTGCAGCGGCGGCAGGCCGGTGGCCGGGTTGAAGCCGTCGATGGGCTCCATCAGGTAGAAGGCCGCGCCCAGCACGTCCTCCTCCGCACAGGCTGCGATCAGCTCGGGATGCGGGACCGCCGTGCCCTTCAGCGCCGCCAGCATCCGCGCCTCGCGCCGCATGGTCTCGTTGGAGTTGGCCCGCAGGTGCGGCGGCGGCCGGCGCAGCACATAGCCACGGCCCGCCCGCTTGAACTTCAGCAGCACGTTCTGGGTGCCGCCGCCCAGCAGGACCACGTCCTCCAGCGGCCCGTGGCCCAGGCCCTGGCCGTCCATCCAGCTCACCAGCTTGTCGAGATCGACGCCTGTTTCCATCCCGGGCCTCTTCGCGCCTCTGATTAAGTCAGTTGGATAAATCGGTTGACGCTGCGGCGGGCAATCGGCTTTTGACGCCGTCATGAGCCGCCTGGAGACGAAACCCCGCAGCGCCGCCGTCGATCTGCTGAAGACGGCGGCCCAGCGCCTGTTCGCCGAGCGCGGCGTCGACGGAGTCACCGTGCGCGAGATCGCCGACGCCGCCGGCCAGAAGAACCACGCCGCCGTCGGCTATCACTTCGGCTCGAAGGAGGCCCTGATCCGCCAATTGGTGGTCGACGGCGCCGCCCTGATCGACCAGCGCCGCAACGCCTGGCTGGACAGGCTGGAAGGCGAGGGCGGTCCCCGAAACGTGCGCGACGTGGTCGACGCCCTGGTCCGCACCACCGTCGAGGTCGATCCGCGCGAGACCGGCGAGGAGACCTACAACCGCTTTGTCGTCATGCTGGGCATGACCCACCGCCAGTTCTTCCTGGACGTCCTCGGCTCGCGCTGGAACTCCGGCTACCAGCGCTGCCTGGAACACCTGCGCCGCCTGCTCCCCGACATGCCCGCCGAGACCAAGAACGAGCGCCTGCGCTTCATGGGCGCCTACCTCGGCGGCGTCCTGGCCGCTCGCGAATGGGAGATCGCCGGCTCCCCCCGCGCCGCCGACCGCTGGCGGTCCGGCCAGAGCCTGGACCACCTGGTCACGACCATGACGGCGATGCTGGAGGCGGGGGAGTAGCCTCGGCGCCCTTCCCAATGACGGTCATCACGACAGAGGCGCCAGACACGGCCATGACGACGCGAGGGCGAACCGGCTAGGCTCCTCGTCCTGGTGGGAGCCGCGCATGACCACAGACCTCACGCCTCCGCGGGGTTACGATCCCGGACCGCCACCGCTCGTCTCCGGCCCGGATCGGCTCGTCTCGCATGTCGAGGAGATCACCGTCGACCGGCCGTTGGCCGAGGTCGTGGCGGCCGTCGACGCCGCGCCGCTGGCGGCCTGGATCGACGGGACCGGTCAACTCCCCGGGGTGCGCGGCACGGCGGTCCTGGCCGGCGATCGGTTCGACGCCCCCGGTTCGCGGCACATGGTCTTCCTCACCGATGGGAGCAGCGTCGTCGAGCAGATCCTCGACAAGCACCGCGGCCCCGACGCCTACCGCTTCCGCTATGTGGTCTGGGGCTACACCACCCCCGCCGCCAGGCCGTTGCTCTACGGACTGGGCCAGTTCGACTACACCCCCGCCGGTGAGGCGCGCACCCATGTGCGCTGGACCTATTCCTTCGAGCTGCGCCGCGACCGCTTCCCAGGCCTGCTCGGGCCCAGGCTCGGTGGCTGGCTCCTGCGCAAGGTGCTGCTGGACGGGCCCTATGCGCGCTGGATGAAGGGCTCGCTAGGCCGCATCAGGCAGATCGCGGAGGCCTAAGCCGCTGCCCGCGTCCGCCACGCCGCGATGCGCGGCCAGAGGGAGTTCAGCGCCAACCCGGCCATCACCAGCACGGCCGCCGTCAGCTTCCAGCTCGTCAGCGGCTCGCCCAGCAGGATAGCCGAGGCGCCCATGCCGAACACCGGCACCAGCAGCGACAGCGGCGCGATGGTCGCCGCCGGGTGTCGGGCCAGCAGCCAGGCCCAGGCGGTGTAGCCGAAGATCGTGTTGCCCACCGATTGCCAAAGCACCGCCCCCCACGCGGGGGCGTCGGCGTGCAGCACCGCCTGGGTGATCGCCTGCGGGCCTTCCACCGCCAGCGCCAGGGCGAACAGCGGCGGCGCCGAGAAGACGCTGGCCCAGACCACATAGCTCAGCATGTTCACCGACCCGGCCGCCCGCGCCGCGGTGTTGCCGCCGGCCCAGGAGATCGCCGCGATCAGCACCAGGCCGAGGCCCAGGGGCGTGACCTCGGCGTTGGTGTGGATCATCAGCCAACCCAGGCCGCAGGCCGCCAGCAGCAGCGCCATGATCTGATAGGTGCGCACGCGCTCGCCGGTCATCAGCATCGCGAAGCCGATGGTGAAGAACACCTGCGTCTGCACGACCAGGCTCGCCAGCCCCGGCGAGATCCAGTGGGTCATGGCGATGTAGAGCATCCCGAACTGGCCGACGCCGATCAGCACGCCGTAGAGCGCCAGGTTGCGCCACGACACCGGGGGCCGCTTCAGGAAGAAGATCGCCGGCAGCACTGCGAAGGTGAACCGCAACGCGGCGAAGGTGAGCGGCGGGAAGTCCTCCAGCCCCCATTTGATGACCACGAAATTGGTCCCCCATACGGCCACCACGACCAGGGCGAGGAGCAGGTGCAGCGGTGGCAGGCCAGGGCGCGTCATGGCCCCTACATAGGCGACGCAGCGGGGCTGTCAGCAGTCCAGTGTCTGCCAACTGGACTCTCGGCGCGACCGGTCGACCGCGCGGCGGCCAAACGCCGCCTGTCCCATTCTTCACGGGCGTGAAACTTGCTCATGCGCTAGGGAGCGGATAGGCAGGCGTCCGTTCCGGCACGGCCGGAACCCTGAAGGATCACCGATGAGCGAGAACGTGCAGAGCGCCGAGACGCCGGAGAAGTCCGGCGCGATCAAGGAGCTGGTGGAGATCGTCAAGACGATCGTCTACGCGCTGCTCATCGCGCTGTTCCTGCGCGTGCTGTTCTTCCAGCCCTTCACGATTCCCTCGGCCTCGATGGAGCCCAATCTCTACGAGGGCGACTACATCATCGTCTCCAAGTGGTCGTACGGCTACTCGAAGCACTCGATCCCGTTCAGCCCGCCGCTGTTCGAGGGCCGCATCATGAGCAAGCCCGCCGAGCGCGGCGACATCGTGGTGTTCAAGCTGCCCAGCGACGGCCGCACCGACTACGTCAAGCGCGTCATCGGCCTGCCGGGCGACCGGGTGCAGATGCGCAACGGCCTGCTCTACATCAACGACAAGGAAGTGAAGCGCGAGCCCCTGTCGCCGGTGAAGACCAACATGGGCTACGGCGTCGAACGCGAGGTCGCCCGCTACCAGGAAGAAGTCGACGGCGGCCGCACCTACGACACGCAGGACTTCGGTCCCGACAACGACCTCGACAACACCGACGTCTACGTGGTGCCCGAGGGCTACTACTTCATGATGGGCGACAACCGCGACAACTCGATGGACAGCCGCGTGCCGCCGGCGCTGCAGGGCGTGGGCTACGTGCCGGCCGAGAACCTGGTCGGCAAGGCGCAGATCATCCTGCTGTCGTGGAAGCCCGAGGCCACCATCTTCAAGCCCTGGACCTGGGTGCTCGACGCCCGCCCCAGCCGGTTCTTCAAGATCCTGAAATGAACGCGAGGCACGCGGCGGTCGACGAACTCGAGCGCCGCATCGGATACACCTTCCAGGACCGCGACCTCCTCGAGCGGGCGCTGACTCACGCCAGTGTGGGCGACGGGGCGCGCGAGGTCCGCCACTACGAGCGCCTGGAGTTCCTGGGCGATCGCGTCCTGAACCTGGTCGCCGCCGAGCGCCTGATGGCGCTGGATCCCGATGCGCGGGAAGGGGACATGTCCCGCCGGCTCGCGGCCCTGGTCAACTATCATGCCTGCGCCCGCGCCGCCGAGCGCGCCGGCCTGCCGCCCGCCCTGCGCCTGTCGGCCAGCGCCACCAAGGTCGGCGCCCGCAAATCCGACGCGGTGCTGGGCGACGCCTGCGAGGCCCTGATCGCGGCGCTCTACATCGACGGCGGGCTGGAGTGCGCCAAGGCGTTCTTCGAGAAGTTCTGGTCCGAGGAATTCGAGGGCCTCGACGCCCCCCGCGTCAAGGATCCCAAGACCCAGTTGCAGGAGTGGGCCCAGGGCCTGGGCCTGCCGCTGCCGCAGTATGAGGTGGTGACCCGCGAGGGCCCGGCCCATGCTCCGATCTTCACCGTCGAGGTGCGGGTGAAGGGCTTCGGCGCCGAGTCCGGGGTCGGCAGCTCGCGCCAGACCGCAGAGAAACAGGCCGCTCAGGCCATGCTATTGAAGCGCGAAGGCGCCTCGCCCGACGCCGGAGACAAGGCATGACCACCAAAGCCGGCTTCGTGGCCATCATCGGCGCGCCCAACGCGGGCAAGTCCACCCTGACCAACCGTCTGGTGGGGGCCAAGGTCTCGATCGTCACCCAGAAGGTGCAGACCACGCGCTTCCCGGTGCGCGGCGTCGCCATCGAGGGCGAGGTCCAGATCGTGCTCGTGGACACCCCCGGCATCTTCCAGCCGCGCCGCAAGCTGGACCGCGCCATGGTGCGCGCCGCCTGGGGCGGGGCCGAGGACGCCGACGCCATCGTCCACCTGGTGGATTCCGTGGCCGAGCTGGCCGCCCCCACCAAGGAGGGCAAGCCCGCCGACCGCAAGGCCGCCGTCGATGTGGAATCGATCATCGAGGGCCTGAAGAGTTCGGGGAAGAAGGCCATCCTCGCGCTCAACAAGATCGACGGCATGAAGCGCGAGACCCTTTTGGGCCTCTCGCAGCGGCTCTTCGAGACCGGCGTCTACGACGAGGTCTTCATGATCTCGGCCGCCGACGGATCGGGCGTCGGCGATCTCAAGACCCGGCTCGCGGCCCTGATGCCCGAGAATCCCTGGTTCTATCCCGAGGACCAGACCGCCGACCTGCCGGCCCGGCTGCTGGCGGCCGAGATCACCCGCGAGAAGCTCTACCTGCGCGTCCACGAGGAGCTGCCCTATTCGGCCGCCGTCGAGACCACCGCCTTCCAGGAACGCAAGGACGGCGGCGTGCGCATCGAGCAGACCATCTATGTCGAGCGCGAGAGCCAGCGGCCCATTGTGCTGGGCAAGGGCGGCCAGACCCTGAAGTGGATCGGCCAGAAGGCCCGCGAGGAGCTCATCGAGCTCCTGGACCGTCCCGTGCACCTGTTCCTGCACGTGGCCGTCGACGAGCGCTGGGCCGACAAGCGCGAATTCTACGGCGACGTGGGCCTCGACTACGACGTCTGATCACGGCGCGGCCGTGCGCCGATGCGCAGGTGGTCTGCGCCACCGCGCCTGAAGTGGTCCGTGCGCCGGCCGTCCCGGGTTCCTACCTAGGCCATATGACCGACCTCGCCGCCTATTTCGACCGCATCGGCTACGACGGCCCGCGCGACGCCAGCCTCGCCACTCTGCGGGCCCTGCACGCCCTGCATCCGGCCGCCATCCCGTTCGAGGCGATCGATGTGCTGCTGGACCGCGGCGTCGACATCTCGCCCGAGGCGGTGGACGCCAAGCTGATCCACGGCGGCCGGGGCGGCTACTGCTTCGAGCAGAACAGCCTCTTCGCGCGGGTGCTCATCGCGCTCGGTTTCGAGGTCGAGGGTCTGTTGGCGCGGGTGGTCTGGAACCAGCCGCCGGGCACGCCCGCCCCGCCGCGCACCCACCAGGTGCTGCGCGTCATCGCCGAGGGCCAGGTCTGGTTCGTCGACGTCGGCTTCGGCGGCTGCGTGCTCTCGGAGCCCCTCCGCTTCGAGCCCCACCTCGAGCAGCAGACGCCCCACGACCTCTACCGCCTGGTTCCGATCGGTGACGACCTGCGCCTGGAGGTCAGGCGCGAGGCCGGGTGGCTGCCCGCCTATGAGGTGGCGCTCAGCACCTGCGTGCCGCGCGACTACGAGATGGCCAACTGGTTCACCTCGACCCATCCCACCTCGCACTTCCGCCAGACCTTCCTGGCGGCGGTGACGCGGCCCGAGGCGCGCTACGGCCTGCTGTTCAATCGCCTGACCACGCGTCCGGTCGGCGGAGAGACGACGTCGGTGATCCTCGACGCCGACGGCCTGGAGGCGGCGTTGCGCGACATCTTCCGCCTGCCGGTCGAGCCGTCGTGGCGAGCGGTCATCGAGCAGGGGGCCAAGGGGCCGCCGGCCTGAGGTCGGCTCAGGCCGCCTTGCGGCTGCGGGCCGCGCGCCGGCGGACGGGTCTGCCGCGATAGCGCTCCAGCAGCCCGAACAGCTCGTCCAGCGAGGCCTCCAGCTCGGGGGGATAGGCCGGATCGTGGGGCTGGATTTCCGGCGCGGGCGCCCCCAGCTTGCCGGCATGGAATTCGTCGACGAAGCCTTCGTGCTGGCCGCCCGCGTTCATGGCGAGTCCGGCGCCATCGTCGAGCTGCTGACCGCCGAGCACGGCAAGTACGCCGCCCATGTGGCCGGCGGCGGTTCGCGCCGGCTGCGGCCCTTCCTCCAGCCCGGGGCGCGCGCCACGGTCACCTTCCGCGCCCGCGTCGAAGGCCAGCTCGGCTCTGCCAGCCTTGAGCCGATGGGGCAGGGGCCAGCGGAGCATTTCGACGACGCCCTCGCGCTCGCCGGGATCGCCGCCGCCGCCGCCGTCGCCGCCGGCGCATTGCCGGAGCGAGAGCCGCACCCGGGGGCCTATCTGGCCTTCGAGGCGCTCAGCGCCGCCTTCGCCCACCCGGATGTCTGGCCGGCCGTCTTCGTGCGTTTCGAGGCGGGCCTGCTGCAGGAGCTGGGCTTCGGACTCGACCTGTCCAAGTGCGCCGCCACGGGCTCCCCGGATGATCTGGTCTACGTCAGCCCGCGCACCGGTCGGGCCGTCAGCCGCGATGCGGGGGAACCCTACAAGGACCGCCTGCTGGCCCTGCCGCCCTTCATGCTGTCGGCCCAGTCCCGCCTCCAGACCGGCGATGTCGGGTCCGGCCTGGAGCTGACGGGCCATTTCCTGGAGGCCTTCATCTTCGGCCCGCTGAATCGTCCGCTGCCACCAGCCCGCGTCTGGCTGCTCGACCGCCTGCGCGAGGCCGGCCGTCTCTGACACGAAGGCCGTGAACGGGATCGAGACCAGATAGGCCACGGTGGCCAGCGCCAGGGGCAGGGTCGCGACCCCCAGGCCGCAGGCCACCGCGATCGGCGGGAACGGCGCCCCGGCCAGCACCGTCGCCAGCATGACGCACGCCTGCGCCGTGGTCAGGCTCAGAGCGTCCTGCAGCGTCTTCTCCGGGTCCCACGGCGTGGGCTGGGTCCAGACGCCGCGCCAGCGGCTCTGCAGGGTGACGATGGCCAGCAGGGCGCTGGGGATCAGCAGGCCGGCGATCCACAGACCCGCCGTCCGCGCCAGGTCCTCGCCCGTGGCCGCCGCGCCCACGGCGAGCATGGCCAGCGGCCCGGTCGCGGCGAGCGTGAACCAGGCGCGAACGTTCAGCTGGCGCGATCCGAGAAACATGCCCGCACGCTTGCCCGGCGCGTTTAAGTCGCCGTGAAGGGACAGGCTTATCTGCGGTTCACCACGTGCGGCCGATCGTCCCTGGCGTGTGCGCCGGGCGTCTGCGCGCCATCGCGCCCACCGCGCCGAAGCCCAGGATCAGCATCGCCCAGGTCGCGGGCTCGGGCACGACGCCGCCGCCGGGGATGAACCGCTCGGTGACGAAGGTCGAGGCCTCGGCCTGGCCGGCCACCGCCCGCAGGAAGCCCTCGGCCCGGCTGCCGTCGCTGAAGTCGAACCACACGCGGGCGCCGATCAGGTGGTTGCCGCGGATGGTCGAATTGCCCGCCGCGTCCACGTCGATGAAGAAGCTGAACGTCTCGCCGACGTCGAAGTCGCCGAACGCCAGCGAGAAGGCCTGGGCCTGGTCGGGCACGATCGGGCTGGCGACCAGGCCGGTGATCGCCGCCGCGCCCTGCGCCGCCGTGAACTGTTGCGAGGAGACGCCCATGGTGTCGAACACCGTGCGCACCGGCAGCGGGCTCAGGTCGAAGCCGAACCCCGTGATCCGCTCGCCGGCGTCCGAGGTGTTGGTGAAGCTGAACGGCCTGGCCAGGGTGTCGCCGTTGATCAGGAACGTCACGCCGCCCTTGGCGTGAGTCACCGACGGGGCGGCGAGGGCCAGGGTGGCGGCGACCAGCGCCGAAAGCTTGAGACGTGTCATGCGGTGCTCCGAACTCGCGCCTCCGTCGGCGCAGGCGGTCCGGTAGAGGCGGCGCTCCGGCCGGTCCCGTTCGCCGCGACGGAAGGGTCGATCCTGCGATTTCGGGGATGGCGGCGACCCGCCCGTCGCGAAATCTGCACATTCGTCGTGCGACGGGCGGCCCGGCGCGCATCCGCCCGCGCCTCCCGCGCCGCGATGCGTTAGCCAGGAGCGGTGGACCGTATTCGCACCCTCCTCGTCGACGACGAGCCGCTGGCGCTCGATCTCCTGCGCCTGGAGTGCGCCCGCATCCCGCATGCCGAGGTGGTCGGCGAGGCGTGCGACGGCGGCGAGGCGCTGAGGGCCATCGCCGAGCTGAAGCCCGACATGGTGCTCATCGACATCCAGATGCCGGTGCTGAACGGGCTGTCGGTCCTGCGCGACCAGGTGGGCTGGCGGCCGCAATTCGTCTTCGTCACCGCCCACGCCAACTTCGCAGTCGACGCCTTCGACCTCGAGGCCGTCGACTACCTCGTGAAGCCCGTCCGGCCCGACCGGCTGGCGCGCGCCTTCGACCGCGTCCGGCGCAAGCTGCTCATCCAGGCCGCCGCCGGCGTGCGGCCGGTGGAGGACGACGGGGCCGACGCCATCTGGGTCAGTGGGCGCGAGGGCTATGCGCGCGTGGCGCTGGCCGACATCGACTGGATCGAGTCCGACCGCGACTACGTCCTGATCCACGCGGGAGGGCGGAGCCATATCCTGCGGGCCACCCTGACCTCGATCGCCGCGCGGCTGGACCCGAAGGTCTTCGTCCAGGCCCGTCGCTCGGCCCTGATCCGGCTGGCCGCCATCCGGGGGATCCAGCGCGCCCGCCGGGGGCTGCTCGAACTGACGCTCGTCGATGGCGCGCGCATCCGCGTCAGCCGTGGCCACACGGCCGGGGTCAGAGCCGCGCTCGGCCTGGCCCAGATGGGGTTCGCGTGACCCCGGCTCCCGCCCGCCGGGGGCGCTGGCGCTCCACCTTCCTGCTGGTGGGCCTGTTCTGGGCGGTGCTCTACGTCGCCCTGACCATCCAGTCGTTCCTGCTGCACAACGCGCCGGTGGCCAAGGCGGCCCAGCGGCTGGCCACCATCAGCGTCGGGGCGTGTCTCTGCCTGGCCATGGCCGTCATCCTGCGGACCCTGGCGCGCCGGCCGTTCTGGCAGCGCGTTTCGGTGGCCGCCGCGCTGATCTTCCCCGCCGCCATGGCCTATGCCGTCACCAACGCCCTGGTCTTCGGCTGGGTGGACGAGAAACTGGCCCTGCATTTCCGTGGCGCGGTGATCCCGGCCATCGTCGTCAACGGCCTCTTCTGGGTGCCGACCTTCATGTGCTGGTCGGCCATCTTCCTCGCCCTGGAGTTCAGCTTCGACGTGGGCGAGCGCGAGCGGCGCATCGCCGAGCTGCGCGTCTCGGGAGAGCAGGCCCAACTCCTGGCGCTGCGCTATCAGATCAACCCGCACTTCCTCTTCAACGCCCACAACGCGGTGCTCTCGCTGATCGCCCAGGGCGAGGCCGACCGCGCCGCCGAGACCCTGCGCCACCTGTCCGCCTTCCTCCGCCACACGTTGGAGATGGACCCTGTCGCCCCGGTCACCCTCGACGAGGAGGTCGCCCTGACGCGCCTTTACCTCAAGGTCGAGCAGGTGCGCTTCCCCACGCGCCTTCGCCTGCGGGTCGAGGTCTCGCCCGAGGCCGCCACGGTCCCGGCGCCGGGTCTGATCCTCCAGCCCCTGGTGGAGAACGCGGTCAAGCATGGGGTCCAGCGTTCCTCGGCCCGCACCACCGTCTCGCTGATCGCCGTCGTCGAGGCCGGCCGCCTGCGCATCGAGGTCCGCAACGACGGGGAGGGCGCGTCCCCCGACGCCGCCGTCGCCGCCGGGCTGGGGGTGGGCCTGGAGAACGTCCGCGCCCGTCTGGCGCTCATCTATGGCGCCGACGCCCGGCTGGACGCCGCGCCTCTGGCCGGCGGCGGGTTCGCGGCCCGCCTGGACCTGCCGGCCGCTTAGCGGGCGACGACGGCCGTGGGTGCGACCGCCACGCCCGCCGCCTTCAACGCCGGCTGCACCTTCGTCTTCCTGTCCGCGTCGAAGAGGGAGCCCGATCGGGTTCGCAGCCCCTCGGCCAGCCGTCGTCGCGCGGCCTCGGCCAGCGGGAAGTCGTCGGGCTGCCGCACCTGCGCCTCGCCGCGCTCCACGTCGGACAGGGGGTCGACCTCGGCGCCGGCGCAGGCGAAGAGGCCGGTGATCGAGGTGAAGCAGACCTGCCGCTGCATATAGGCCTGGTGCGTCCAGCCATAGCGATCGGCCGTTTCGTCCGCCGCGCCGGCCGGCCGGGTGACCGTCACGGCGCTGGTCACGAAGATCGCTCGTCGCACCAGCGCCTGCTCGCGCTGGCCGGCCTTGGAGAGGACCAGCGGCAGGTCGCTCGTGGCGATCACCTCGGTGGCTTCCCGGCGCGCGATGGTGGCGACGGCCGGCGGCGCGGGCTGCACGGCGGCGGGCGGGACGTCCTGGGCGATCATTTCGGGGTCACGAAGCGGATCGGGATGCGCACCACGCCGCCCTGCGCGGGCTGGCCGTCCCGGGTGGTGGGGTTCATCCGGAACCGGCTGCCGAGGGCCAGCGCTACCCGGCCGATCTCGGGCGAGGTCGCGCGCGCCAGTTCGCAGTCGGCCAGCGTTCCGTCCCGCGCCACGCGGCAGGCTATGGTCGCCATCCCGTCGACGGTCGCGCCCTCGGCCTCGGCGGCCGCCTTCACGTCCTGCGCGCTGGGCCGGCTGGTCCAGTCCGGCAGGGCGATCAGCGGCGGCGTCACCGCCGGCTGCCCGGCCCAGGCCGCGAAGGCCGCGCCGAGGCTGGCCGCGCCGGCGAGGCCCAGGCCCGTGATCCGTCGGCGGCGGCTGGGGGCGGGGGTCTTCAGCATGGCGATCCGCGCCTTCAGCGGATGCTCGCCCTGCGCCGGCCAATGGCATCCCAGCGGCAGCGCCTGACCGGCGAGCTGGGTCTTCAGCAAGGTCTCGGCATAGAGCTTCCGCGCCTCGGGGCGCCGAGCCAGCACGGTGGCGTCGCATGCCAGTTCCTGGTCCACCCGCAGCAGCCGCCCCGCCAGGTGGATCAGCGGGTTGAACCAGCAGAGGCAGGCCAGCGCCGCCGCCAGGGCGTTCACCGCCGCATCGCCGCGGGCCAGGTGCGTCGCCTCATGGATCAGGATCACCGCCCGCTCGTCGGGGGCGAAGCGCGCCTCGAAGTCCGACGGTGTCACGATCCTCGGCCGCAGCGCGCCCACCACGGCCGGACCCACGCCCGCCCGTTCCGCCCGCAGCGCCCCGTCGGCGCCCGGCTCCAGCCGTCCCAGCGCCCGTACGAAGCGCGCCTGCCGCGCCAGCAACACGGTCGCCGCCACGCCCGCGCCGACCAGCCACGCGGCCAGCAGCGCCGCGTCCGGCATGGCGTCCGCCCGGTCGGCGCCGCGCCGCGCCGCCTCGGCCGCCGCCGCCAGCACCGTCGCGCTCATCTCCACCGATCCCGCGGGCCGTGGCGCCAGGGCCGCCAGCCCCGCCAGCGGAACCATCGCCCACAGGCCGTAGGCCGTCGCGGGGCCGAAGACCCTGCGCGCCGAAGCTCTCGACAGCACCACGGCCAGCACCGCGACGGCCATCGCCAGGTTCGCCCGCGCCAGCGCCGACAGGATGTCCGCGATCATTCGTCCATCTCCGCGATCAGTCGTTTCAGCTCGGCTACGTCCTCCGGGGTCAGGGCCCGGGACTGCGACAGGTGGCTCACCAGCGGCGCCAGCCGCCCGTCGAACAGGCGGTCCAGCAGCCCCTGGCTCTCGTCGCGCAGATAGGCCGCCCGCTCGGCCAGCGGCCGGTAGCGATAGCGCCGCCCATCCGGCTCGGCCGCGATGGCGTTCTTCTTCAGCAGGCGGTTGATCAGGGTCTTCACGGTCGCTTCCGACCAGCCCTGCGGCGCCGCCACCTCGGCCGCGATCTCCTCGGCGGTGCGTGGCGCGGCGCGCCACAGCGCCTCCATCACCACGCTCTCGGCCGGACTGATCTTCATGACGTTTACCCGTGTAATCGTACGCTATCGATTACATGGGTAAACGTTGGCGTCAACGCGCCTCGTCGCCGTCCTCCAGGCCCAGCACCAGCCGCACCAGCTCGGCCTGGCGGTGCACGCCGGTCTTCTCGAAGATCCGCGACAGGTGGGTGCGCGCGGTGGAGAACGAGATGCCCAGCCGCTCGGCCACGGCGGGCTTGCCGTCGCCCTTCACGATCTCCAGGGCGAAGACCGCCTCGGCCGCCGTCAGGCCATAGCGCCGGCGCAGCCGCTGCACGGGGTCGTCAGGCGCCGAGCCGGTGATGTCGAAGACGATCGCCGCCGCTACCCCCGGTCCCAGCAGCGGGGTTTCGCGACGCACCGGCGTCACCCGCAGGCGCAGCGGCGTCTGGCGCGGCCGCGCCACCTCCACGATCCCGCCGTCGGCCGCCGACCCGCCCAGTGCGCACCGCGCCGCCAGGGTCCGCAGGTCCGCCGCGCCCTCGGCGCCGGCCAGCATCCCCTGCGCCACCCGCACCGCGCCGGACCGGAAAAGCTCCTCCGCCGCCGGGTTGGCGAACAGCACCCGCCCGCCGGCGTCCAGCACGAAGGCGGCCGCGCCCATTTCCCGCAGCAGGGTCGCCGTCGCCTGGGTCTGCAGGTCGCCCTGCGCCAGCCGGATGTTCATCTGCACCGCCCGGCGAAGGTGCGGGGTCAGCATCCGCAGGGCACGCAGCTGCTCGCGGTCGAAGGTCTCGCGTCCGGGCATCATCAGCACCGTCCGCCAGCCGTCCTCGGCCAGCACCATGCTGCCCATGATCGTGCTGTAGCCCTGGGGCCGGGACCACTCGTTGTGGAACGCGCTTTTCTCCAGCGCCTCGCGCGGCATTACCATCGCATCGCTGGTCGCCTGGCCGACGGCCCGCTGGGTCACCCCGTGCCAGACCTGGTCCAGCGGATGGTAGGCCTCGGCGTAGACCCGCATGAACTCGGGGTCGGTGCGCGGGGCGAAGATCCACGGCAGGGCCTCGGGCGCCATCGCCCCCAACGACGCGTCCCGCGCCCCCAGCAGGTCGGCCATGCGGGTGAGGGCGTCCGGCCAGCGGTCGAACGACATGCCGGCGTCATAGATGCGGTCGATCAGGTCGAGGAACTCGTCCTCGCGGAGAGATTTCATGGCGCCAGCCCTCGGGGGGACGAACTCGCGTCTGAGGGCAGTTCAACACACCAGAACGTTGATATCTAGGACGAACGTCCGACGCGGCCCCCAGGCCCCGGCGCCTAACCTGATCCGGCAGGCCGCCAACCGCGTGCAAGGGCGGGCAGGGGACGGCCTTCTGGAGGGTGCACATGAAGACTGTCCACTGGGGCCGGCTGGCCGCCGCCGGGGCCTTGAGCCTCGCGGCGGCCACAGCCCACGCCGAGGTGATCGGCGGGGTCGAATTTCCGCAGGGCGCGATCTCGTTCGCCGACGCGGTCGTGTCCTACACGCTCAATCCCGCGAGCATTCCGGGCGCGGCCTACCAGGGCGCGTTCAACGCGCTCGGCGCGCCCGACTACAACGCCGCCAACTCCTGCGCGAACCAGGCGTCGTGCTCGTTCGTCACCCTGGGGGCGGGGGGCGAGCTGGTCCTGCGCTTCACCGACAACGTGCTGACGGGGTCCGGCAGCAACGCCTTCGACCTCTGGATCTTCGAGATCGGGCCTGACGTCGAGGACACCATCGTCGACGTCAGCGTCGACGGCGTCACCTGGCTCAGCGTCGGCTCGGTCACCGGCAGCACGCGCGGCATCGACATCGACGTCTTCGGCTTCGGCACGGCCTCGGCCTTCTCCTACGTGCGGCTGATCGACGTCTTCAACGAGGGCGGCACGGGCAGCGGCGGGACGGCCGGCGCCGACATCGACGCCGTGGGGGCGATCTCCACCCGCCGGGTCGACACCCTGGTGCCCGAGCCGGGGACCTGGGCGCTGATGCTGCTGGGCTTCGGCGTGCTCGGAACAGTCCTTCGCCGGTCGGGACGCCTCGCGGCCGCCTGAAGGACGCGCCGGCCCGGTCCCGTCCGGGTCGGCGCAACCGGCGCCGCGCCGCCATTTGCCCGGCGACCCGCGTTCGGCTACAACCTCGGCTGTGAACCGGACGAAACTCAACCAGGCCAATATTTGCCAACGCCGCCGCGGAGCGGTGTTTGCGTGCGCCTGGGCGAGGAGCTGACAGCCGGCCTCACCCCCAAGGACCCTCACGCAAACCCCGCTCCGGCGGGGTTTTTGCTGCCCCCGCCCGAGCCCCTGACCGCCAGGAGCTGAACATGCCGCCCAGCATCACCGCGACCCGCCTGACCGATTCCGACATCGCCCGCATCGGCCGGGGGATGGAGGCGCGCACCCTGCCCAAGGCCGAGTGGACCCACGCCGGCCACTTCGCCGCCGCCCTCTGGTTGCTGACCCGCCCCGGCCGCGACGCCTTCGCCGAGATGCCGGCCCTGATCCGCGCCTACAACGTCGCGGTGGGCGGCGAGAACACCGACACCGCCGGCTATCACGAGACCATCACCCAGGCCTCGCTGCGCGGCGCCCGCGCCCACCTCGAGGCCAGCCCGGCCGCCGGCCTCTCCACCGTGCTGGCCGATCTGCTGGCGGGCGACCTGGGCCGATCCGACTGGCCGCTGTCCTACTGGTCGAAGGCGCGCCTCTTCAGCGTCGAGGCCCGCAAGGCCTGGGTCGAGCCCGACCTGCAACCGCTGCCGTTCTGACAGCGTCGTGGGCTCCCCGGCGACCCTGCGCGGTCGCCCGCCTGCGGCGTCCGGGGTTGTCGCCTCGAATCCCGCGCCGCGCTAAAGAGGCGGGATGACCGTCCATACTCCGCCTCCCGGCGGCGAGCCCGACCGCATCATCGACGAGCCGCTGTCCGAGGCGCTCTCCCGCCGCTACCTGGCCTACGCCCTCAGCGTCATCACCGACCGCGCGCTGCCCGACGTGCGCGATGGCCTCAAGCCCGTGCAGCGCCGCGTGCTCTACGCCATGCGCGAGATGCGGCTGAACCCCGAGAACGCGGCCCGCAAGTGCGCCAAGGTCGTCGGCGAGGTGATGGGCGGCTATCACCCGCACGGCGACCAGTCGATCTACGACACCCTGGTCCGCATGGCCCAGCACTTCGCCCAGCGCTATCCGCAGGTCGACGGCCAGGGCAACTTCGGCAACATCGACGGCGATAACGCCGCGGCCATGCGTTACACCGAGGCCAAGCTGACGGTGGCCGCCACGCTGCTGCTCGACGGCATCGAGGAAGACGCGGTCGACTTCAAGCCGACCTACGACGGGTCCGACGACGAGCCCGTCGTCCTGCCGGCCGGCTTCCCGAACCTGCTGGCCAACGGCTCCACCGGCATCGCGGTCGGCATGGCCACCTCGATCCCGCCGCACAACGCCGGCGAGCTGATCGACGCTTGCCTCCTGCTGCTCGACGACCCGGAGAGCTCGGTCGAGGCCCTGATGACCCACGTCCAGGGCCCGGACTTCCCCACCGGCGGCGTCATCGTCGAGCCGGCCTCCAGCCTGCGCACGGTCTATGAGACCGGCCGCGGCGGCGTCCGTGTCCGCGCCCGCTGGTCCAAGGAGGATCTCGGCAAGGGCACGTACCAGATCGTCATCACCGAGATCCCGTATCAGGTGAAGAAGGCCGAGCTGATCGAACAGCTGGCCGAACTGATCGACGCCAAGAAGGCCCCGCTGCTGGGCGACGTGCGCGACGAGTCGGCGGAGGACGTGCGCGTCGTGCTCGAACCCAAGAGCCGCAACGTCGAGGCCGAGGTGCTGATGGAGAGCCTCTTCAAGCTCTCCGATCTCGAGACCCGCTTCAGCGTGAACCTCAACGTCCTGGACGCGCGCGGCACGCCCGGGGTGATGAACCTGAAGCAGGCCCTGATGGCCTTCCTCGACCACCGCCGCGAGGTGCTGGTGCGCCGGGCGCGTCATCGCCTGGCCAAGATCGAGGCGCGCCTGCACATCCTCGACGGCCTGATGATCGCCTACCTCAACCTCGACGAGGTGATCCGGATCGTCCGCTACGAGGACAAGCCCAAGGAAAAGCTGATCGAGACGTTCGCGCTCTCGGAGATCCAGGCCGACGCCATCCTCAACACCCGCCTGCGCCAGCTGGCCCGGCTGGAGGAGATGGAGATCCGCCGCGAGCACGCCGAGCTGGCCGAGGAGCGCGACGGCATCGTCGCCATGCTGGGCAGCGACAAGGCCCAGTGGAAGCTGGTGGGTGAGGGGCTCAAGCACACCAAGGCCCAGCTGGCCGACCTCAACATCCGCCGCTCGTCCTTCGCCGAGGCGCCGCAGATCGACACCGAGGCGGCCCTGGAGGCGATGATCGTCCGCGAGCCGATCACCATCATCCTGTCCGAGCGCGGCTGGATCCGCGCCGCCAAGGGCCGCGTGGAGGACCCCTCAGAGCTGAAGTTCAAGGAAGGCGACAAGCTCGGCTTCCTCGTGCCGGCCGAGACCACCGACAAGCTGCTGATCTTCGCCTCCGACGGCCGCTTCTTCACCCTGGGCTGCGACAAGCTCCCGGGCGCCCGCGGCCACGGCGAGCCGCTGCGCCTGATGATCGACCTCGACGACAAGGTCGGCATCATCGACGTCTTCCCGCACAAGCCGGGCACCAAGCGCATCCTGGCCAGCAAGCAGGGCTACGGCTTCATCCTGCCCGAGGAGGAGGCCATCGCCTTCCGCCGCGCGGGCAAGCAGGTGTTGAACGCCGGCGATCCCAGCAAGAAGGGGGAGGGCGCCGCCATCTGCCTTCCCGTTGCGGGCGCCGACCACCTGGCGGTCATCGGCGACAACGGCAAGATCCTGGTCTTCCCGGTGGACGAACTGCCCGAGATGCCGCGCGGCAAGGGCGTGAAGCTGCAGAGCTACCGCGAGGGCGGCCTGCGCGACGCCGCCGCCTTCAAGGCCGACGACGGCATGACCAGCGTCGACCCAAGCGGCCGCACCCGCGCCTGGCCCGAGTGGCGCGAATGGCTGGGCCGCCGGGCCGGCGCCGGCAAGCTGGCGCCCAAGGGCTTCCCCGCCACCAAGCGGTTCCGCCCGAAATAGGCGCGTGACGGCGGCGTGACGCCCGTCACGCCGCCCGCCGCGCCGACTCCTCCACATTCCCACGCCGCGCAGACGTGCTGCGCGCAACGGGAGTGGGGGACATGACCGACAAGACGACCAAGACGCTCGCCCGAGCCACCGCGCTCACCCTGGCCGCCGCGCTGGCGCTGGGGCCGGCCGCGGGGGCGCAGACTCGTACGACGAGCAGTTGGCAGCAGGTGCTGATCGTCCCCGAGCCCTTCATTCCGGCCCCACCGCCGCCTCCGCCACCGCCGCCCACAGTTGAGCAAACCGAACTGCAAGCTCAGCTCGCCATTACCGCCAGGATAGCGAATGAGTATTTACGGCGCTCAGCGAAGAACAACGATTACGACAAGACCACGGGAGCGCTGATGGTGCTCTCGGGATTCTACGGCGCGGCGGTCACCGCCTTCAACCCGGCGCCCAAGAACCTAAAGGCCGCGATCCTAGCCACTGGCACGTTTACCGGATTGAACACCGGCTTCAAGTTCCGCGAACGTAGCCGCGCCTACCGTCAGGGGCATCGCGCTATGGCCTGCATCGTAGAAACTGGCGCGCCGCTGTTGAGCTATCAGCCGACCACTTCGACCAAGGTAGTCAACTTGCGGAAGGAGGCTGCTGACGCGCTGGCTACCGCTGATCTCGCGCTCCTGAGTGCGACAAGCTCTACAACCACCCCGCTCTTGGCCAACAAGACTACGGAATCCCAGATCAATGCCCTTATCGCCCGACTGGAAGGGCAGGCCGACAGTGCGGAGCGCAAAGTCCTGGAGGAACGCATGAAGGTCCTCGTGGCTCTGGATCGTACTTTGGCCGAGGAACAGGGCGCCTTCGAGGGCGTCGGTGCTCGGACATCCCAGGTGCGCCGGCTAGGTAGAATCGACATTCAGCGCATCCAGATCATGGCGGCGGCGATGTGGACGAAGGCGGCGTAGTGGCTGACGAGCCTGTCGTATCGGGTGGCGAAGCGTCTGAAGTGCTTGAGCTTGTTGAAGC
>JBFMGV010000060.1:0-13718 GCA_040752615.1 Pseudomonadota bacterium
AGGCGCAGCGTCGGCAGGTGGAGGAGACGGCCGAGCGCCAGCGCCGCGCCGAGGCCGCCGCCGCCGACCGGCTGGCGATGGAGACCCGCCAGCGCGCCTACGAGGACGAGCGCCGCCGGGCCTGGGAACGCCAACAGGCCTATGAGGACGAGGTCGAGGAGCGATGGGCCCCGCCGCCGCCGCCGCGGCCCTACGTGCGTCCGCGCTACTACGAGCGGTATTGAGAAAGGGCCGGGGCTTTCGGCCCCGGCCCTCTGTCTTGTCTCAGATCACCCGGGCGACGATCCGGCGTCGGCGGATGGCGTAGCCCGCCGCGCCGAAGCCGAGGATCATCATGGTCCAGGTCCCCGGCTCGGGCACCGCGCCGACATCCCGCGGCGGATCCACCGGCTTGGTGTCGGTCGGATCGCCCTTGGGGCCGCCGTCGGTCGGCGTCGTCTCGTCGATGTCGTCGATCGGCAGGATCGTGCCGGGCGGATTGCCCCCGCCGCCGTTCCCGCCACCGGCGCCACCGCCATTGCCGCCATTGCCGCCGTTCGGGAACGTACCCTCGCCGGGCGTGCTGGGATTGCTCGTGCCGGGCGGATTGAAGGGCCCGCCGTCGTTGCCGCCGCCGTTGCCGCCATTGCCGCCGTTCGAGCCGGTGTCGCCACCGCCCGTGCCGCCCGAACCGCCGCCGGAGCCGCCGCCGACACCGCCGCCCGAGCCACCGCCCGAACCGCCGCTGCCGCCGCCGAAGCCCAGGCCTTCCGGCGGGGCGAGGTCGTCGCCGCCGTTCGGACCGGGATCGAGGAAGGTCGTGCCGCCGCCGTCCGTGCCGCCGTTGCCGCCGTTGGACGTGCTGGGGCCGGGACCGCCGGTCGCGCCATCGGTCGAGCCGCCGTCACCGTTGCCGGGATTGCCGGGATTGGACGGGTTGCTGGGCGAGGTCGAACTGTCGGACGAGCCGGAATTGTCTCCGCCGCCGCCCGGGACCACCTGGCCATCGGGGCCTTGGCCGCCGCCGGCGCCCTGGTCGCTACCGCCGGCGCCGCCGGGAAGGCTTTGCTCGCCACCCTGCTCACCGCCACCGCGGAAGAGGTTCAGGCGACCGCCGTCCAGCCCGCCGTTCTCCATGAAGCTCGGCGCCGCGATGGCGCTGGCCGAGAACATCATGAACATCACCGGGCCATGCCGGTGCAGGCGGCGATGCCAGGGCTCGCCGGGGCAGAACTCGGGACGCACCGCCGGATGCCAGGGCGCGAGGGCGCAGATCTCGCCGTCGGGGCCGAGGACGCGGCCGGGCCACGCCCAGCTCCACAGCCAGCTCATACGCCAGAAGCGCTTGAAGCCGCGATCGACGCCGGTCGGCCACATCCAGCCGAACAGCATGGCCATCAAGCCGTGGCGACGGCCGAAACGTTCGTCGTGAAGGGCGCTCGGCCACATCCAGCCCAGCAGGCTGGCCAGCCAGGGCCAGGTCTTGCAGCGCTTGCCGTCGTCGTGGGTGGCGTCCGGCCAGAACCAGGACAGCAGCGAGGTGGCGAGGGCCGAACGACGCCGACGCTCAGGCCCGTGATCGAAAGTCCCGACGGTCATTGAGCCACGCTCCCGAACGAGAGGCAGGCGCCGATTTGAAACGCATCGTTGCGCACGACGGACTCGACTCTGTCACCAACACCGCGCGGTCGCACGAGGCCGCCGCTCATGGTGAAGGTGCCACAATGCTGCCTCAGAGTCCTTAAGGCGCAGGCTGTTGCGACAGTTTGCCCCTGCCTCTGGCGAGCCTCGCGCAACGCCAAAAGACCGTCCGCGCCCTGCGCGCGACGGTTGTGACCACCCAGATCGGCGATGTTCGTCGCCATCATGAGACCGCTCCTGACCCGTTCGCCGCGCGGGGGGTCGCGGCGCAGGAAACTTCCTCGACACTGTGCCGCTCGGGGGAGCGTCACAACGAGAGACAACCCGCAGGAGGGAGGTTCGCCCCAAAGGGGAACAACCGCGCGGGATCAGCCTCTCACAAGCAAGTACGGGGCCAGCTTCACCTTGGATGACTCGCCTGCTCAGAATGGGTGATAAGGCGGAGAGGGAGTCGCTGATGAAGAGCCGGGAGCGCGCGCCAGCGCCCGCAAACGCCCCGGCCGGGGCCTCGCCCACGCCGGTGCTGCGGCTCGTCTACGCCCTGGTCGCCCTGGCCCTGCTCTGCGCGCTTTGCGCCCCGTTCTTCGTCGACCTGGTGGATCATGACGCGCCGTCGGCACGCGCGGGCGTGGTGGACTACGGCGGCCGGCCGCTCGGCTCGCCCTCTGCGATCCCCGGCGACTGGCGCGTGGTGTGGCGCAGCAGCGGGCCGGACCAGCCGGCGCCGGGTGCGAGCGGGCTCGTGCATGTCCCCGGCCTCTGGACCGGAACCCGCCTGGACGGGACGGCGATGCCGGCGCGCGGCGCGGCCGCCTATGAGGTGACCCTGCGCGGTCTGCAGCCTGGCCGCTACGTCCTGCACGTGCCGACCCTCTTCGAGGCTGTGCGGGTCAGCCTGGACGGGCGGGTGGTGTCCGAACGCGGGGTATTCGGCCTGACCCCCGCGACGACCCGCTATCACATCCGTTCGCAGGACATCCCCTTCGAGGCCCACGGCCGCGACGTGGTCCTGCGGGTCGAGCTGGCCTCGTTCCACCACCGCGACAACGGCATGGAGAGCCCGCCGGTCCTGGGACAGGCCGAGCCCATGAGCCGCTGGCTGGTCCTGTCGTGGCTGAGCGGCTTCCTGTTCGTCACCGCCGTGCTGCTCCTGGCCTGCTACGGGATGGTGATCTACCTGTTCCGCCCGAGCGACCGGGCCTCGCTCTACATCACCCTGTCCAGCCTGGCCCTGCTGCCGATCGCGGCGATCTTCGCCCAGGACAACCTGCTGCTGATCGCCTTCCCCGGCATGGACCTGCGGACCATGCTGACCTTCCAGTACCTGGCGGGGATCAGCTCGCTGGCCGCCTTCCTCGGCTACGCGCACCACCTCTTCCCGCGCGAAAGCAACCGCGCGGTCTTCTGGGGGCTGGAAGCGCTGTTCGGCGTCGCCTTCGCCGCGCACCTGGCGGTGCTGGTCCTGGGCGACACCCTGCTGGCCTCGAAGATGTCCTTCTGGATCCTGCCTTTGCGGATGGGCACCTTCCTCTACATGGTCTGGATCGTGCTCCTGGCCACGATCCGGCGGCGGGACGGCGCGCCGATCTTCCTGCTGGGCCTCAGCGTCTTCGCGGTCTCGCTGGCGATCTACGACCTCTACACCAACGGCCTGATCGTCCAGGACCGGGCGGGCTTCGACCTGCCGGCCATGGGCATCCTGGTGCTGGTCTTCTCGCACATCGTGATCCTGGCCGAGCGCTGGACGCTGTCGATCGACGTGGCCGAGCAGACCGCCGGGGACCTGCGCCGCCTGCTGGACGTGAACGCCGCCATCACCAGCGAGATGGAACTGGAGGCCCTGCTGGCGAAGATCGTGCAGGTCACCTCCAGGATCATCCACGCCGACCGCAGCAGCCTCTTCCTGCACGACCCCCGCACGGACGAGCTCTGGTCCCTGGTGGCCGAGGGGTTGGAGACGCGCCAGCTCCGCTTCCCGGCACACATGGGCCTGGCCGGCGCCTGCTTCGCCACGGGCCAGGCGATCAACATACAGGACGCCTACGACGACCCGCGCTTCCACCGCGAGGTGGACGAGATCACCGGCTACAAGACCTCCAGCGTGCTCACCATTCCGGTGACCGCGCGCGACGGCCGCCGCCTGGGCGTGATGCAGGCCCTGAACCGGCAGGACCGTCCGCACTTCTCGGACGGCGACGTGGAGCGGATGGGCGCGTTCGCCGCCCAGGCGGCCATCGCCATCGACAACGCCACCCTCTTCACCGAGGTGGCGTCCGAACGGAACTACAACGAGAGCATCCTGCGCTCGATGTCGAACGGCGTGGTGACCCTCGCCCCCGACGCCCGCGTCGCTAAGCTGAACGAGGCCGCCTGCCGCATCCTGGGCGTTCCGGCCGAGCGGCTGGCCGGCGCCGACTCCCGCGCCTTGCTGGCGTCGAGCAATCCGTGGCTGCTGGACGAGATCGACGGCGTCTCGCGCCGCGGCCAGGCCAAGACCCTGCTGGACGCCGACCTCGTCACCGGCGACGGCGGCAAGATCGCCGCCAATCTCTCGATCGTGCCGCTGGTGGCCGACGGCGAGCCGGTGGGCCTGCTGATCCTCATCGAGGACATCACCGACCGGAAGCGGCTGCAGGGCACCATGAGCCGCTACATGACCCAGGAGGTCGTGGACCAGGTGCTGGCGCACGACGACCTGCTGTTCGGCGACGCCTGCCGGGCCAGCGTGCTGTTCGCCGACATCCGCAACTTCACCACCCTGGCCGAGACGCTGAGCCCGCGCGCCACCGTCGAGATGCTGAACGAGATCTACACCGAGCTCTTTGAGGCGGTGGCGGCCTCGAACGGTGTGCTCGACAAGTTCCTGGGCGACGCGATCATGGCCCACTGGGGCGCGCCGATCGCCTCGCAGCGCGACCCGCTGAACGCCGTCGACTGCGCCGTGCAGATGCTGGCCCTGGCCGAGGTGCTGAACGCCCGCCGACGCGCCCAGGGGCTGGCCGAGCTGCGGCTGGGCATGGGGATCGCCACGGGCGACGTCATCGCCGGCGCCATCGGCTCGCCCAAGCGCATGGACTACACGGTGATCGGCGACTCCGTGAACCTGGCCTCGCGCCTCGAGCAACTCACCAAGGTCTACCGCGCGCCGATCCTGGTCTGCGAGGCGACGGCCGCCGCCCTGGCCGGGAACTCCCACCTGCTGCGGGAGGTGGACGTCGTGCGGGTGCGCGGACGGCGGAACTCAGGCCGCATCTTCCAGGTGCTGGCCGAGGATGGAGCCCTGCCGAAGGCCGCCCTGGCCGCCTACGCCGACGGGCGCGCCCATCTGGCCGCGCGGCGCTGGCCCGAGGCGGCGTCAGCGTTCGAAGCAGCCCTGGCGATCGCGCCTGCGGACGGGCCCTCGGCGGTGATGCTGACCCGCGCCCGCAGCCTGGAACGCGCGCCGCCCGGCCCCGAATGGGACGGGGTCTGGGGCGACGCCTGAGGCCGAGGCACGAAAAAGGGCCCGCGAGGGGCCCTTCTCCGTCGACAGGGATGCGGATCGGCTCAGGCGCCGATGCCGGCCGTCGCGAAGGCGGCGAAGAGGCCGAGGGCCATCAGGAACACCGGGGCGAACTTGTCGAAGGAAGCTTCGATGCGGGAGAGGGTCATGACACACACCTTGAGGTTTCGAGGGGAACCCCGGGGGAGCGGGGCCGTCCGTCTGGACACCGTTTAGATAGCATCATCTGAACGTTGCATAGATCAGCGATTTCGCCTGACCGCTATGCGTTTCTGCAAGGCCCGCAAACGAAGAGGCGCCCGCTTTCGCAGGCGCCTCCCGCCGTTCGGCAGTTAGCTCGGGTTAGTAGCGATAGCCGTAGCGGTCGTTGCTGTACCGGTAGCGGCTGTCGTAGCCCCGGCCGTAGTCGCGACGGTCGTACGCGCGATAGCGGCTGTCGCGGTAGTAGGGTTGGCTGGAGCGATAGCTGTAGCCGTTGCGGTAGTAGCGGCGGTCCTTGTTGCCGTCGTTGACGGCGGCGCCGAGGGCCGCGCCGGCGACCGCGCCCAGCGCCACCGCCTCACCCTTGCCGTCACCTATGGCCGCGCCGGCCACGCCGCCCAGCACCGCGCCCAGCAGGGCGCTTTCGGTCTTGGACGCGGCCGCCGCCTGGCTGGCCGGCAGGGCCACTGCGCCCGCGACCGTCAGGGCCATCGCAACCTTCATCAGCTTGTTCGTCATGGCTCAAATCTCCTTTCAGGCCGGGGGCGTGGGGCGCCTTTGCCGGCGATGTTGAGACTGAACCTAAGGGGCCGGGCCTGAACCCAATCGGAGGGGTGCGTTCATCTTCGCGTCAGGTTCGGCCCCGGCCCTCGGCGGGTCAGAAGGTCTCGCCGACCATCTCCTCGCTCCTGGCCCACAGCGCCTTGGCGTTGTCGGCGTCGAGGGCGTAGGCGCGCACGCCGCCGCGCAGTTCCGAGCCTTCCGCGAACTCGGCCACGTGGCAGTCCTCGCAGTAACGGCCGCCGACCTCGTCCGCCGGGGCCACGACGCCCGCCCAGACGCTGGTCGCGGCGCCTTGGGGGATCGACTTGAACTCGAAGGCGGGCGCGCCGGCCGGGGTGGCCGCGTTGATCTGGTCGACCAGGGCCTGCAGCGCGCCGGGGTTCATATGCCGCGACAGCTCGGTCTGGATACCGCCCGGGTGCACCGCCGTGGCGCGCACGCCGCGATCCCTGTGCCGGCGGTCGAACTCCACCGCGAACAGGATGTTGGCGGTCTTCGAGCGGCCGTAGGCGATGAACTCGGCGTACTCGGTTCGGTCGAAGTTCGGGTCCTCCAGGTCCACGTCGGAGTACCGGTGGCCGGCCGAAGACAGGTTCACCAGCCGCGAACCGGGGGCGAACAGCGCGGCGATCCGGTTCACGAACAGGAAGTGGCCCAGGTGGTTCGTGCCGAACTGGGTCTCGAAGCCGTCCTTGGTCTTTCCGAACGGGGTGGCCATGACGCCGGCGTTGGCGATCACCAGGTCGAACTTGCGGCCGTCGGCCATCAGCCGGTCCGACGCGGCCCGCACACTGGCGAGGTCGGCGAGGTCCAGTTCCAGCAGCTCGAAGCCGCCGCCCGCGGCCGCGGCCTCCCGCACCGGCGCTGTGGCGCGCTCGGCCTTCGCCAGGTCGCGGGCCGCGCCCACCACCTGGGCGCCATGCGCCACCAGGGTCCTCGCCGTCTCCACGCCGAGGCCGGCCGAGACGCCGGTCACCAGCACGCGCTTGCCCGACAGATTCACGCCGGCCAGCACCTCGTCGGTCGTCGATTTCGCGCCAAACACCTGGGTCATCCCACAATCCTTCAATCAGGGGTCTTGTCCTGGCGATGATCTGGGACACGGCCGCGCCGCCCGCGCGCCGGATCGTCTCGAAGTCTTGCCTGATCCTCTCAGACGGTCTCGCGGGTGGGCGCGCGCACTTGCTCACGCGATTGGGCGATCCGATCATATGCGCCATGGATACGCTGGCTGAACTCTGCGCCCTGGCGGGCCGCCATGCCCGGGGCGTGCGCACCCCTACCCCCGTGCCGCGGCTCCTGCTGCACCAGGGCTGCGAGCCTACCGAGCTGCAGCCGGGCCTGCTGGAGCCGATGGTTTGTGTCGTCCTCCAGGGGGCCAAGGAGGTGATGATGGGCGAGGCGCGTCTGGCCTACGGCGCCGGATGCTACGCCATCGCGACGGTCGAACTGGCGGTCTCGGGCCGCATCTCGGAGGCCAGCCACCACAAGCCCTACCTCGCCGCGACGCTGTCGCTGGATCGCGAGGCCCTGGCCGGCCTCATCCCCGAGCTGCCGCCGCGCCTGCGCGCCCCGCCCGCGCCGCCCGGCTTCGCCGTCAGCCCCATCGAACCCGACCACGCCGACGCCTGGCTGCGTCTCCTGCGCCTGGTCGAGCGGCCTGACGACGCGCCGGTGATGGCGCCGATGCTGGAGCGCGAGATTCTCTATCGCCTGCTCCAGGGGCCGCAGGCGGGCATGATCCGCCAGATCGCCCTCGCCGACAGCCGCCTGTCGCAGGTGCGACGCGCCATCGCCTGGATCCGCGACCACTTCGCCGAACCGCTGCGGGTCGAGCATCTGGCCAGCCTGGCCGGCATGAGCCCCGCCGCCTTCCACCGCCACTTCAAGGCCGCCACGGCCATGAGCCCGGTGCAGTTCCAGAAGAGCCTGCGCCTGCAGCAGGCCCGCCGGCTGCTGCTGGGCGACCACGACGCCGCCCGCGCCGGCTTCGCTGTCGGCTACGAGAGCGCCTCGCAGTTCAGCCGTGAGTACGCCCGCCTGTTCGGCGCGCCCCCGGCTCGCGACGCCCAGCGCCTGCGGGCCGATCCCGTCGCCTTGCAGGCCGCGGCGGCGGTCTGAACCATCCTCTTCCCTTCCGGCGGGGCAGCCGGGCTTTGCTGCGGCAAAACGAGGAGGAGCAACGATGACCTATTCCCTGCCCAACGTGTCCACCGACCTGAAGGGGCGCGTCGCGCTGGTGACCGGGGCCTCGTCCGGCCTGGGGTTGCGCTTCGCCAAGGTGCTGGCGGCCTGCGGGGCCAAGGTGGCCATCGCCGCCCGTCGCGCGGACCGGCTCGAAACCCTGGCCGCGGAGATCCGCAACGCGGGCGGCGAGGCCCTGCCCATCGAGCTGGACGTCACGGACGCAGGTCAGATCGCCAACGCCGTGGACGAGGCCGAGAAGGCGTTCGGCACGGTCGACATCCTGGTGAACAACGCGGGCATCCCCGACGCCCAGCGCGCCCACAAGATGTCGTTGGAGCTCACGGACAGGGTGATCGACGTCAACCTGCGCGCGCCCTGGCTGCTGTCGGTCGAGGTGGCGCGCCGTCTGATCGACGCGGGGCAGCCGGGCCGGATCGTCAACATCGCCTCGGTGGCGGCCTTCAACTACGGCGGCGGCGGCGCGGCGCTCTACTCGGTTACCAAGATGGGCGTGGTGCGAATGACCGAGGCGCTGGCGGTCGAGTGGTCGCGCTTCAACATCAACGTCAACGCCATCGCGCCGGGCGCCTTCGCATCCGAAATGATGGACGGGATGCTGTCCCGCGTCGGCGACATCTCGCAGGGCTTCCCGCGCAAGCGGATCGGCGACCCCGCGCAGCTCGACAGCACCCTGCTCTACCTGGTCTCGCCGGCCTCGGACGCGGTGACGGGCACCTGCATCAAGGTCGACGACGGCCAGGGGTCGCGCTGAGCCACGTCAGGCGGCGCTCGCCAGCGTCGGCCGGCGTTGGTGGTTGATCGCCCAGTCCAGGGCGTAGTCGGCGACCTGCTCCCAGCCCGGCTCGATGCCGGTCCAGTGGGTGCGGCCCGGGAAGACCTTGAGCTCCGTCGTCGACGGCGCGCGCTTCTGCTTGGCGTAGATGGCGCGGGTCATGCTGGCGTCGGCGATCAGGTCCTTCTCGCCGCCGATCAGCAGCAGGGGCGCACGCCGCGGATTGTCCCAGCGGATCTTGCCCGACGCGCCGGTGACGCCGTCCCAGTAAACCTTGCCCGGCGTCGGCACGATGTAGCGGTCGTACAGAGCATCGGCGTCCTCCCGCTTCACCGACGAGGCGAAGCGGGTGCGGAAATGCTTGCGGCTCATGGTCAGTGACTTGCGCCAGCTGGCCGGCGCCAGGAAGGCCGGCAGGGCCGAGACGATGGCGTGCGGCCCCAGCGGCACGCCCGGCGTCGGCGCCGGGTTGATCGCCACGCCCACCGAGCCCAGCCCGCGATCCAGCAGATGCTGGACGATCACCCCGCCCAACGAATGGCCGATCAGGATCGGAACCTCGGACAGCTTGCGGATCTCGGCCTCGTAGTGGTCGAACAGGGCCACCTGCCCCACTCCGGCCAGCTTCGGGTCGGGGAAGTTGCGGAGTTCCTCGGGCGAGCGATCGTCATACGGCCAGTCGGGCGTGACCACCTTGTGGCCGGCGGCCTCGTAGCGGGCCTTGAAGCCCTCGAAACTGCGCGAGTTCAGCCAGGCGCCGTGGATAAGCATGATGGTCATGGCGGTCTCCGATCAGTTGCGGCGGACGATGAAGGCGACGGGATCACTGGCTGGGAAGCTGTCTTCCCCCGCCGCGTCCAGCAGCAGGTCCAGGGGCCGGACCTGAAGGTCCGCGGGGGCAATGGAGAGAGACGTCGCGACGGCGACGAAGTGGGGTTCTTCGGGCAGGTCCATGGCGCGCCTCTCTCCATCACGTCGGCCGCTCAGGGGGGAGGGCGTCGGCCGATGAGGAGAGGATCGCTCCGATGGGGGCGCGGGCCAATTCTACGCGCGGGGCGCCGCCCCCAAACCTTGGTATGAGACGCCGGACATGCGGGCACGAAAAAGGGCCCGCGAGGGCCCCGGTCCGTACGGTCTTGGAAGGCGCTTCGCGGCCTCAGGCCACGCCGACCATCCCGACCGTCGCGAACATGCACACCAGGCCGAACATCGCCGTCATCAGGACGGGGGGCGCGGCGCGGTGGATCAGCGACTGGAGCTTGGGGAACGACATCTCTGGGGCCTTGGCGTCTGGGGGAGGAACGCCGTGGGGAGCGGCGTTGTCCGTGTGGACGATCATCAGATAGCAGAGCCGCTGAATCGCGGGGATCGGTGAGTTCGCATGACGGCTCTGCTTTTTCGCAGTTGCGGCGCCTAGGCCACCATCCGGGCGCGCCGCCAGCCGTCCCACCGCACCTTGGCGAGCCAGAAGAACAGCGCCAACAGGGCGGCCAGGGGCGGGATCGCCAGGTGCGGACCGCGCAGAGCTGCCGGAATCTCGTCGGCCTGGCCGAAGAAGAACGAGCCCGCCGCCACGAACAGCGCCAGGCACATCCGCCACAGGTGGCGCGCCATGCGATCGGTCCCGATCACCCCGCCCTTGCGGATCACCTGCAGGTCCAGCGCCGCCGACAGCGCCGAGAGGCCGGCGATGGCGAAGTAGATGTCCGGCGCATTGCCCGACGTGGGGTCGCCGTCCTGCAGGCCCGCCGGGCTGGCGGCCTGCAGGCCGAAGCCCAGGGCGGCCGCCGCGATGACCAGCGCGCCCAGCGGCGCCCAGCGTTCGAACCGGCTGAGACGTCCCGGCGGTTGGCGCACCACCATCCATGCCGTTCCGATCAGGTACAGGGTGAACAGGCCTGCCAGGGCGTTCACCCGCTGCAGGCCAAGGCTCGCCAGCACTGCCGCGACACCGGCCATCGCCAGCATGGCCGCGAAGAAGATCGTGCCGATCCGCCGGTGCGACCGACCTCCCTTTCGCACCGCAAGCGCCGCGAAGCCGCTGACGATGCCCACGCCGCCGCCGATCACGTGGATCGCCACCGCCGAATGAAAGAGCGCGGACAGCATAGGGGACTCCGGTCACTGGGGATCCCAGCTCTAGGGTGTTTGCGGCGGCGTCCCATGCCCGGAGGCGCCAAAGGCATGACCCGGGGCGTCGCTGGCGCGGTATCACGCAGGTTACGGCTTGGCCGGGACACCGATCGCGCGCAGGATGGCGGGCCTAGGCGTCGTCCGCCGCATCAGGCCTCGTGGAGGGCGCCATGTTCCTGTCGTTGCTCCTGGCCAGTGCGCTGCAATCGGCCTCGCCCAGCATTCCCGACCCTTCCGCGGCGATCTTCCAGCGCGCCGAACCCAGCCGGCCGACCGTGGTCGCTCCGGCCGAGATCGAGGCGCCGATCCGCTACGGCCTGCGCGAGGGCAAGGGCACGCTGAAGTCCAAGCGGGTCTGCTTCAACGATCCCATCATCGGGTCCAAGATCCCGACGCGGCGCTGCATGGATCGCGCCGAGTTCGAGCGGCGGCGCGAGGAAGCCCGCGACCACACCAACAAGATCCAGCTCGACTCCCGGGTCGGCAGCTACTAGCCCCCGCCCGCCGCGATTGCGGCGAGCGCGGACCTCCGGAGATCAGGCGGGCTGCAGGGTCGCGCCGGCCAGGTAGTCCATCTTGCCCAGCGGCACGCCGGCCTTCCGCAGCAGGCCGTAGGCGGTGACCACGTGGAACTGGAAGTTCGGCAGCGAGAACTGGAAGACGAAATCGCGGGCGGTGAAGTTCATCGCCCCGTTCGGGAACTTCAGGGTGATGATCCGGCTCTCGTCGTCCGAGACCTGTTCGGGCTTGATCGTCTCGACGAAGGCGATGGTCTTGGCGATGCGCTCCTTGGCTTGCGCCCAGGTGGTCTCGTCGTCGGCGTAGCTGGGCGGATCGATGGCGGCCAGGCGCGCGGCCCCGCCCTTGGCCCCGTCGCTGATCATCTGGAGCTGGTTCAGCAGCGGGTGCATGTCCTCGGACACGCGCACCGCCAGATAGCTCTGCGGATCGACCCCGTTCGCCTTGGCGTGCGCCTCGGCCTTTTCCAGGAACGACGCGACGTTCCTGAGCATGCGCAGATAGCCGGGGATGGCGGCGTCGTAGAGCGAGACCATGAGACGTACTCCAAGCGTGGCGTGAGCCAGCAAGATGGGGCGCCTCGCATCAAGCGCCACCTTGGCACACGGAAAAATGTCGGCTTCGGCGCGGCCCGCACGTCATAGTTTCGAACAGCGCGCGCTCGCGGGGGAGGAAGCCCATGCTCTACGCCATCCTGGCCTATCACGAGGAGGAGGTCGTTCAGGGCTGGAGCGAGCCCGAGGACGACACCCTGATGGAGGGTCTCATCCGGGTGCATGACGGACTTGTGGACGCCGGACGGCTGGGTCCCGCCGCGCGGCTGGGCGCGACGGCCCTGGCGGCGACGATCCGCGGCGGCGTCGTGACCGACGGCCCCTTCGCCGAGACCAAGGAGCACCTGCTGGGCCTCTACGTCACCGACGCGCCCGACATGAACGGGGCGATCCGGACCGCGTTGGAGCTTCAGGCGGCCAATCCCGGCGCTGTCTACGAGGTGAGGCCGATCGTGCTCTACATCCCGGGCGCGGTATTCCCGCTGACCGACCAGGGGCTGGCGCTGGTTCGGCCGGGGGCCTAGGCGGATCGGATCGCCGTCCACGGAGTTGTGAAGCGGGGCCAAAGCCCGAGGAGCCCGCTTGCAGTCCACCGCCGCCGCACCGCCGCCCGCCGACCCGGTCACCCCCTTCTTCGAGATGGTGGGCATGGCCTTCTCCGGCGACCCTGTGATGCTCCGCAGCCTCGCGGCCACCCTGGGCGCGTTCTCGGTGCGCCTGCTGGTCGCCGCGCTGATCCTGCTGGTCACCCTGTGGCTGGCCAAGCGGCTGGGCGGCGTCGCGCGCAAGGGCCTTCAGGGCCTGCCCCGACATCATCCCGGCGATGAGACGCTGGCCAACTTCGTCTCCACCTTCGTCAAGTACGTGGTCATCGCGGTCGGTCTGGTGGCCGTGCTGCAGCAGCTCGGGGTGAAGACCACGTCAGTCCTGGCGGTGCTGGGCGCCGCGTCGCTGGCCATCGGCCTCGCCCTGCAGGGCACGCTGGGCAACGTCGCCGCCGGGGTGATGATCCTGCTGCTGCGCCCCTATCGCGCCGGCGACCGGGTCGAGCTCAGCGGACGTCAGGGCAAGGTGGTCGGCATGGACCTCTTCAACACCAAGCTGCTGGACTACGACGGGCTCACGCTCTTCATGCCCAACGGCAAGGTGTTCGGCGACATGATCGTCAACATCAGCCAGGCCGGCCGGCGCCGCATCGAGCTGACCTTCGGCGTGGACTACGAGGACGACCTCGATCTGGCGCTCTCGACCATGCTGGAACTGGCCGAGGCCGACGCGCGCGTCCTGAAGTCACCGCCGCCGTGGGCCAAGGTGACCGCCACCGCCGACAGCGCCGTCAACGTCACCCTGCGTTGCTGGGCGACGCCCGACGACTGGATGGACGCCAAGTTCGACCTGACCAAGCAGATCAAGGAAGCCTTCGACGCGCGCGGTCTCAGCTTCCCCTATCCGCACCAGGTCACGGTCGAGCGCTCTGATACGCGCCCGAAGCGTCCGGCGCCCGCCGCGCGGCCTAGCTGTCGAAGCTACGAAGGTTGTTCACCCGGGGTCGGGTTGAGAGAGTGGGGTTGCGAAGCTCCAACCTCTAACCGGGAGGCCCCGGATGAACGTCCATAAGAATGCCCGTCTGACGCCTGCGGGTCGA
>JBFMGV010000061.1:0-8929 GCA_040752615.1 Pseudomonadota bacterium
CCCAGAACCTGCGCAAACTCGCCAAGCTCATCCCGCCCCCAGCGCCAGCAACCGCCTGAGGAGCGGAGAGCGCCATCGCACCCGCGCCGGCGCCGGCTCAGGCGCAGCCTTTTTCAACGGTATCGGCCCATAGTCGACGCGCCCACGCGCACCGCGCCCGCAGTTGTCCCTAGTTCTTCACTCCACTCCAACCGAGTCCGGCGGATCGGCCACCAGCGTCCCGGCCGCTGGCGCGCGCAGGACGTCGCGGTAGTCCGCCTTCGGGTCCAGCCAGGCACGCGCCGCGCTCCGGTCGAGGATGACGGGCTGGCGGTTGTGGAAGGGGTGCATGTCGTCGCCCGGCGCGGTGTCCATCATCACCATGGTGTAGCTCTGGGTGTGTTCGCCCTCGTGGGTGTGGTCGGCCCAGAGGCCCGCGAGGAAGAGCGGGGCGCCGTCTGCGCGGGAGATGGTGTGGCGGGTCTTCTTGCCCGTGGGGCCGGTCCATTCGCAGATGGCGTTGGCGGGGACCAGGCAGCGGCGGGACTTCAGCGCGTCGCGGAACGACGGCTTGGCGTGCATGTCTTCCGAGCGGCAGTTGTTGGTGGGGAACTTCCAGGCCTTGGCCGGACCCTTGTGGAAGAAAGGCACCACGCCCCAGCGGCCGACGGCAGGCTCGTAGCCGGCGCCGCCGTGCGGGTCGGCGGCGTTGATCGGCCGGATGAAGAGGCCCTGGTACTTGGGGTACATGGTGGGCGCCCACGGCTGGTTCGACAGGGTGGCGGCGCCGGCGCTCAGCACCAGGGGCTCTCCGAAGTAGGTTTCGAAGACCTCGGCCCAGTGGGCGATGGTGCGATCGTCGAGGGTGTAGAGATTGCACATGCCGGCAGGGTGGAGCCGGGTGCGGGCGGCGCCTAGCGCCTTTCGGTTGTGCGGGCGGTCGCCTAGCGGGCCGAGAACTCGAACATGTAGCTGCGCCGCTCGCCGCAGACCGAGCAGACGAGCCGGCGCTTGGCGGCGATGGTGGTGCAGTCGCCGCCGAAGAGGCGCAGGGCTTGCTGGGGCGTCCAGACGCGGGAGTTGCCGCAGCGGCTGCAGGTGATGCGCAAGGGGCCACGAAGGCGCCCGATGCGGTCGATCTGGGGCATGTGCGGAACATAAAGGGAACGATTGGCGGTGTGAAGCAACCGGGGGTGTTTGGGGCCGGCTCCTGAGCCGCTGGGCTGCCGTGGACCTAGGGTGGAGTGCGCGCGGGGCGCGCGGGTCTTCACCTCCCGCCGCTTCGCGGGGGAGGTGAAGACTCAGCCGTCGCCCGGCGGCGTGCAGGGCTGGTTGTAGCGGCCGACGAGTCCCTGGCCCCGGCGGCGGATGGTGATGCTGTCGCCGATGCGGCAGTTGTGGGTGCGGGTGAGTTTCACCGTGGTGAGGCGGTCTTCGAGCTGGACGACCGCGACGGGGAACGTGCCTAGATCGGTCTCGCGCATGCCGAAACGGACGACGTGGCCCGTGACCGTTCCGCCGCCGCGCAGCCATACGCCGAGCAGGATGAGGGCGGCGATGAAGAGCGCGCCGATCCCGATGGCGCGGACCTTGTCCTGGTGCATAGCCCACCAGAGGGACCAGCCGGATGGGTTTCGGCGAAGGGTCATGCCGGCAAGCTGCACCATGAGCGGGTGTCGCGCCAGCAACCGTGGCGACCGAACATCTGGCGCGGCGGCTTCGGCGACGGTGAGGCGTGGTGTTTGACCCGGCCGAGGCCGGCGTAGCTGGCCGTAGAGCGCGGGGTGGAGGGGACGAGCCCCGCGCACCGCGCTGGCCGCCGCCGATCGTTCCTCGGAGCTTGACGCTCGCCCCCTCCACCAACCGCTCTTCGCCTGCGGCTCGGCGGTCGGTACCCCTCCCGCCGCTGCGCGGGGGAGGTGAAGGGTGGCGCTTATTGTTCTTCTTTTGTTCTTGACGTTCGCGCGCGTTTCTGCGAGGGTCTAAGCTGAGGTCGAGCCTTGCGCCTGAGGGGCGCGGCGGCCGAGATTCTGCGGACATGGAGCGGGGGATGGCGGACGCGGGGCCGGGTGGCTTGTCGTGCGGGGATTTGCCGTGCGTGGACGGTAGGGTGTCGGCGGGGGACGGCGCGGGTGCGGGCGCGGACGCGGGCTGGGTCGGGGCCACGGGGCGCCGGCCCGGTCGGAAGACGGGGCCGGCGAAGGGGTCTCGGCGGCCGGCGGGGGTGAAGTATTCGGCGAAGGTGGTCGACGCGCTGTGCGCGCGGATCGAGGCGGGGGAGCTGTTCTATCGGATCTGCCGCGAGCCCGGGATGCCGACGCCGCAGAGCGTGAGGATGTGGGCGCAGGCGCGGCCGCAGGTGCGGGAGAAGCTGCGGGCGGCGCGCGTGGCCAGCGGGCGGCCGTGCGGGGGAGGGGTATCGGTGTGGAGCCAGGCCGTGGCGGACGAGGTGTTCGAGCGGCTGTGCGACGGGGAGAGCCTGACCGCCATCGGGGCCGACCCGACGATGCCGTCGCTGTCGACGCTGTTCACCTGGCGCAAGGACAAGGCGCCGTTCGACGCGGCGGTGCGGCTGGGGCAGCGGATCTTCGCCGAGCGGCTGGCCGACGAGGGCTGGGAGTTGGCGATGGAGGCCGATCCGAAGACCGCCTACCTGACCTTCGTGCGGCTGGCGCACCTGCGCTGGTGGGCGGGGGTGCTGGCGCCGCGCAGGTTCAAGGCCAAGGCGCCCGAGACCGACAGCCCGCCCGAGACCACCAACATCCTGGTGCGCCACTTCGAGGTCGAGGAGGACCCGGTGAGCGGCGAGAAGACGGTGGTGGCCTATTGCCCCAACCCCTTCACCGGCCAGGTGGAGCGCGAGGACACGCCCGGCTGGCGCCCGCCCGGCGGCGAGGAGACCATCCCCATGCCGGGCGGCCGCGGGCGCGGGCGCTGAGTGGCGGGCGGTGGCGGAGGGCGCGAGGCGGGCGCGCCTGAGGTCGCAGATCAGGCCGGGACGGCGGCCCTCTGGACCTCGCCGCGCAGCAGGCGGCCGGGGGTCTCGCCGGTCCAGGCGCCGGCCTCGAAGGTCACGGCGCCGGACTTGACCGTGTAGCGGTAGCCGCGGGCGGTCTGCAGCAGGCGGGTGCCGCCGGCCGGCAGGTCCTGGACGATGCGGGGCGGGCTGAGGGCGAGGGCGTCCATGTCGATGACGTTGAAGTCGGCGAGGTAGCCGGGGGCGACGACGCCCCGGTCATGCCAGCCCACGTGCTGGGCGTTGCGCTGGGTGTAGCCGTGGACGAGCTGTTCCAGCGGCAGGCTGAGGCCCGACTTGCTGCCCCTGGCCCAGAGGCCGATCGTGGTGGTGGGGAAGCTGCCGTCGCAGATGGTGCCGCAGTGGGCGCCGCCGTCGGAGAGGCCGAAGAGGGTGTGCGGGCCGCTCATCATGCCGTGGACGTCGTCGAGGTTGCCCCGGACGTAGTTGATCAGCGGCATGTAGAGCAGGCGGCGGCCGCCCTCCTCCAGCATGGCGTCGTAGGTGAAGGCGGCGGCGTCCTGGCCGGCGCGGGCGGCCTGGGCGCCCAGCGACTGGGAGGCGTCGGGCTCGTAGTCCACCGGGTCGCTCATCCGGTACATGCGGGTGTAGCCGTGGGTGAGGACGGCGGCGAAGCCGCTGGTGGGGCGGATGCCGTCGTGCTCGGCCAGGATGGCGGCGCGGACCTGCGGGTCGGCGAGGGCGGCGAGGCGGTCGTCGAGCGTGGCCGCGCCGGCGGCGATGCGCCGCCAGGTCGGGGTCAGCATGAAGGGGTTCGAGGTCGAGGCGAAAGACAGCAGGACGCCGATGGCGCGGGGGGCGACCTGGGCGCGGACGCTGAGGCCTTCGGCGGCCATGGCGTCGAGCTCGGCGTAGATGTGCTTCCAGCGGTCGGGGGCGTCGTCGGACTGCTGGACCGTGAAGGAGAGGCGCCGGCCGCTGGTCTGCGCCATGCGGCGGATCAGGGCCAGCTCGGCCCTGGCGAAGTCGTCGTCGGCGGTGAGGTAGGCGTCGGAGATCAGCTGGATCACGCCCTTGCCGGCGGTGCGCAGGGCGCCGGCGATGCCTAGCAGCTCGGCCTCGCCGGCGGTGAGAGTGCCGATGTTGGCGCCGTCGCGGCTGCGGTGGGCGTGGGTGCGGGAGGTGGAGAAGCCGAGGGCGCCGGCCTCCAGCGCCTCGCCGGTGAGCCGGGCCATCCGCTCGATCTCGCCGTCGGTGGGCGTCTCCAGATGGTCGCCGCCGCGGTCGCCCATGACGTAGGCGCGCAGGGCCGCGTGGGGCATGTGGGCGCCGAGGTCCATGGTGTAGGTCCGGCGGCCGAGGGCGTCGAGGTAGTCGGGGAAGCTCTCCCAGTCCCAGGTCAGGCCCTCGGCGAGGGCGGTCCCGGGAATGTCCTCCACCCCCTCCAGCAGCTGGATCAGCCAGGCGTGCTTGTCGCTGTGGGCCGGGGCGAAGCCGACGCCGCAGTTGCCCATGGCCGCCGAGGTGACGCCGTTGATCGAGGAGGGCGCCAGGACCTGGTCCCACGAGACTTGGCCGTCGTAGTGGGTGTGGATGTCCACGAAGCCCGGGGTGACCACCGCGCCCTCGGCGTCCAGCACGCGGCGGGCCGGGCCCGAGACCTGGCCCACGGCGCTGATGATCCCGCCGTCCACCGCCACGTCGCCCTGGAAGCGCGGGGCGCCCGTGCCGTCGACGATGACGCCGTTGCGGATGATGAGGTCGTGCATGGTCAGCTCCGGATGGCTTCGGCCGCGTGGGCGGCGACGGCCTGCAGGCGGTGGACGAGGGTGGGAAGGTCGGGGCCCTGGTCGGTCTCGAACATGGCCGCGGCGATGATGTGGGTGGGCGGGCCCTCGGGCTCGACCGGGACGGCGACGCCGACGACGCCGCGGTTCACGTGGCCCCGGTCGACGCCGACGCCGGTGTCGCGGGCGCTGGCCACCTCGGCCAGCCACTGGTCGTAGGCGGGCGGGCTGGTCCAGGGCACGCGCCGGAAGCCGTCCTCCAGCGCCTGGGGCGAGAACGCGCCGCGCCCGGCCACCACGCGCCCCATGGCGCCCAGGAACATCGGCAGCCGGCGGCCGACGGTGAAGGCGATGCGCATGACGGCGGCGGACTCGGCCACCTGCGCCAGCTCGACCTCCTCGCCCACGCGGCGCCAGAGGGCCACCGTGGCGCCCAGCTCGGCGGCGGCGGCGTCGAGGGCGCGGGCGAAGCGGTGGGCCGGGTCGTCGCGGCTGAGCAGCGGCGCGGCCAGGTCCACGAGGCCCATCGCCAGGCTGTAGCGCTTGGCGCCCCGGTCGAAGGCCACCAGCCCTTCGTGCTCCAGGGTGCGCAGGATGTTGAGCGTGGTGGAGGGATTCAGCCCCAGCTCGCGCACGATGTCGGAGAGGCGCTGCGGCTCGCCGTGGCGGCCCAGGCAGCGCAGGATCTGCAGCGCCGAGGTCACCGCGCCCACCGGCTTGGCCAGCTCGGCCCGCGCCCCATCGATCACCGGCAGCAGGGCGTTCATCGCGGCAGGCCCAGGATCTCGGCGGCCTGGGCGGACGTGGCGATGGGCCGGCCGCACTCGCGGGCGATCCGCGCCACCTCGGCCACCAGGGCCGCGTTCGAGGGTGTGTCCTCGCCGCCGTAGTCCTCGAGCCCCACGCGCACGTGGCCGCCGCGCTCGATGGCCAGCCGCGCGAGACCGGTCCTCGCCACGCACCCGCCGATCACCGAGGCGGCCCAGGGCAGGGACGAGCCCTCCAGCATCTCCAGATAGGCGTCGAGGGCCTTCTCCGTCGGCGGCAGGCCGAAGGTGATGTCGCTCTTCTGCCCGTCCAGGAAGTTGTAGTCGCCGGCCAGGTACAGCTTCACGAAGGCGCCGGCGGGCAGGCGGCCGGCCTTCTCGTAGGCCAGGGTCGCGCGCAGCCAGCCGGGCTCGTAGATGGCGATCGCCGGGCCGAGCCGCGTCTCGGTCAGGAGTTCGGCCAGGGCCGCGATGTCCTTGAACGAGGTCTGGTAGACGAACGACACCGGCCCCGGCAGCCCGTCCGGCCCGTGGGTCGCGAGATTGACCGAGCCGGGGTCGAAGGCGCCCATCCGCATCCCGGCGGCGGCCAGCGGGCGGTAGTGGCCGAAGCGGGTCTCCACGTCGCGGCCCTCGGCCACGGTGCCGTAGATGATGGTGTCGGGCCGCGCGGCCAGCACCGGCGCCCAGCCGGCCAGATAGGCGCCCGCCGCCTCGTCGCCGGTCTGGCGCAGGCCCTCCAGGTGGGTGTGGATCACCGTGGCCCCGGCGTCGAGGCAGGCGAAGGCGTCGGCCGCGATCTCGTCCGGCGTCTTCGGCGTGTTGGGATTGCGCCGCTTGGACGTGCCGCCGTTCAGCGCCGCCTCGATGATCAGCGGGTCCACTACTCCGCCGCCAGCCGCTGGGGCGCCGGCTGGCGGCCGCGCACCAGCTTGCCGGGCAGGGCGCCCGTGGGCTGGCCCTCCTGGTAGATCACCTCGCCCGACTTGATGGTGGCGACATAGCCCTCGGCGTCCTGCATCAGCCGGCGCGCGCCGGTGGGCAGGTCGTAGACCATGTAGGGCGCCTTCAGCCGCAGCCGCTCGAAGTCGATGATGTTGAGGTCGGCCAGGTAGCCCGGCGCGATGACGCCCCGGTCGTTCAGGCCCACGGCCTCGGCGGTGTCCCGGGTCTGGGCGCGGATCGTCTCGGCCAGGCCGAAGCCCGGCCCCTTCACCCGGTCGCGGCACCAGTAGGTGAGCATGAAGGTGGGCAGGCTGACGTCGCAGATCGCGCCCACGTGGGCGCCGCCGTCCGACAGGCCCGAGAGGGTGTTCGGGTTGGCGATCATCGCCCGCACGTTGTCGAGGTTGCCCTCCACGTAGTTGTGCATGGGGAAGAAGAGGAACGCCCGGCCCTCGTCGGCGATCAGGGCGTCGTAGATCAGCTCGTCCGGGTGCACGCCCAGGGCCTTGGCCTTGGCGCCCAGGCTCTCCGCCGGATCGGGCTCGTAGTCCACCGCGTCGCCCTCGATGGCGTACATCTTGTGATAGGCGCCGGCGAGCGAGTTGATGAACGGGTGGCCCTTGGCCGGCGCCTCGGCGATCAGCCGGGCGCGGAAGGCCGGGTCGCGCATGGCGGCCACCTTGCCGGCCAGCGGCAGGTCGGCGATCTCCTGGTACGAGGGGCGGCTGATGAAGGGATGGGCCGAGCCCTGCAGCCCCAGCATCAGGCCCACCGGCCGGCCGGCGATCTGCGCCTTCAGCGGGAAGCCCTCCTCCACCGCCTCGTCCAGCCGGCGGGTCAGCTCGCGCCACTGGTCGGGGATCACGTCGGCCTGGACCATGGAGAAGCTGAGCGGCTGGCCGGCGATGCGGGTCAGGTCGCGGATCAGCTGGAACTCGCCGTCCATGTCCTGGAAGTCGCTGACCCACTGCAGGACGCCCGAGCCGGCGTCGGCCAGCCCCTGGGCGATGGCCTCCATCTCGGCGCGCGCGGCGCCCACGGTGGGGGTCAGGTCGCCGTCGGCGGTGCGGTGGACCATGGTGCGGGTGGTGGAGAAGCCCAGCGCCCCCGCCTTGATGGCGTCGCGGGTCAGCTCGCGCATGCGCGCGTTCTCCTCCGGCGTGGCCGGGTCGCGGTTGGCGCCGCGCTCGCCCATCACATAGACGCGCAGGGCGCCGTGCGGCACCTGGACCGCCACGTCGATGTCGTGGGGCAGGCTCTCCACCGCGGTCATGTATTCGTCGAAGCTCTCCCAGGCCCAGGAGAGGCCTTCGTGCAGGGCGGCGCCGGGGATGTCCTCCACCCCCTCCATCAGCCGGATCAGGGTGTCCTCGTCGCCCTTGCGCACGGGGGCGAAGCCGACGCCGCAGTTGCCGGCCACCACCGTGGTCGCGCCCAGGGTCGAGGACGGGGTCATCCGCGAGTCCCAGGTGATCTGGCCGTCATAATGGGTGTGGATGTCGACCCAGCCGGGGGTGACCATCAGGCCGGCGGCGTCGATCTCGCGCCCGCCGCCCGCCAGGCCCTGGCCCACGGCGACGATGCGCCCGTCCTTGATGCCGACGTCCGCGACGAAGGGCGCGCCGCCCGTGCCGTCGAAGACCGTCCCGCCACGCACCACCAGATCGAACGGCTGCATGCGGATCCTCCCTTATTTTTGCGGACATCATGTGCCCGGCGGCAGGGAGGACCAAGGCATTTTCGCCATGCCGAATGATATTCTCGATAGAGAATATCTGGGGCGAGCGGAGGGGGCCAGGTGCGACCGCGCGGGGCGCGGGGACGTGGAGGGGATGGGCGAAGGAGGGTGGACGGAGGAGGAGGGCGGTCAGCGCCGGCGGACGTGCCAGTCCTCCACGGTCTCGCGGTCCCACCAGCCGGCCGTCACCCACCAGCCCGGCAGCGCCGCCAGCGGCGGCTCGGGGGCGGGGGCGTGAGTGGAAGCAGGCGCGCGCGCGGACACCGGCGCAGAGGAGCGCGCGGAGGGGCGCGGCGCGGAGGCGGGCCGAGACGGGGGTAGAGTTGGGGGCGGGCTCCACGACCGGGCCTGCTCCACCGGCGCGCGCCGGCCCTCCGCCACCGGACGCGCGCCATGCGGCGGGAAGGGACGCGGGTAGAGGCGCGGGGCGGGCGTGGACTGCAACTGCGCGCGGGCCGGATCGATCGCCATGAATTCCCCTGCGGCGAGAACGAGAAGGCCGTCGATCTACCGGAGGTGGTCCCCCGCGGGGAGGTTCGCCAACGTGCGTTCAGATGCACCGACGCGCGTTCAGGGGTTGCATGGGGGGCTGGTGCGAAGTTCGGCAGCTGGCGCGAGACCGACATGGCGGCGAGACCGAACTTACGCGCGGACGGCGTCGCCCGCGGCGATGATCTGGGCGATGCGGTTCGGCCAGGTGTGCGCCGCCAAGACCTTTGCGTGCCCCTTTGCCGCG
>JBFMGV010000062.1:0-14876 GCA_040752615.1 Pseudomonadota bacterium
GACGAGGCGCGCCAGCGCGACACCCGCCCGGCCTTCGGCTACGAGCGCCGTAACCGCGACGAGCGCCGGGGCGGCCGGTGGGACGACGACGAGCCGCCGCGCGCCGCCGCGCGCCGTGGGTATGACGCGCCCGCCCCCGCCGCCCGCCAGCGCGGCTTCGCGCCCCAGGCCTATCGCGGGCCTGTGGTGGAGGATTTCCGGCGCTATCGCCTGCGCCCACCGCCCCACGGCTACGCCTGGGTGCGCATGGGTGACGGATTCGCGCTGATCTCGCTGGACGACGGCCAGATCTTCGACCGGGTCCGCTAGAGGGCGGCTCAGCCCTCCAGCTTCGCCTTCAGCAGCTGGTTGATCACGCCCGGGTTGGCCTTGCCGCCCGTGGCCTTCATGACCTGGCCGACGAACCAGCCGATGGCCTGCGGCTTTTCCTTCACCTGGGCGGCCTGGCCCGGATTGCCGGCGATCAGGTCGTCGATGATCTTTTCCAGCGCCCCGGTGTCGCTGACCTGCTTCAGGCCCTGCTTCTCGACGATCTCGCCCGCGGCGCCCTCGCCCGCCCACATGCGCTCGAAGACGTCCTTGGCGATCTTGGACGAGATGACGCCTTCCTCGATCAGTTGCACCAGATCGGCGATGGCGGCCGGGCTGATCGGGCTGTCGGCGATCTCGATACCGCCCGCGGTGAGGCGCGCGGCCAGGTCGTTGGTGACCCAGTTGGAGACCAGCTTGGCGTCGCGGCCCTTCGCCGCCGCCTCGTAGAAGTCGGCGCGGGCCTGTTCGGTGATCAGCACGCCGGCGTCATAGGCCGACAGGCCGTACTGCGACTGCAGCCGCGCCTTCTTGGCGTCGGGCAGTTCGGGCAGGTCCGCCTCGATGCGCTTGATCCACGCCGGATCCAGCACCAGCGGGATCAGGTCCGGGTCGGGGAAGTAGCGATAGTCCATGGCGTCCTCCTTGGAGCGCATGGACCGCGTCTCGCCCTTGTTCGGGTCGAACAGGCGGGTCTCCTGGTCGATCTTGCCGCCGTCCTCGAGGATCTCGATCTGCCGGCGCGCCTCGTATTCGATCGCCTGCTGGATGAAGCGGAACGAGTTGACGTTCTTGATCTCGCAGCGCGTGCCCAGGTGGCTAAAGTCGCCGGTCTCGCGGAACTTCTCATAGGCGCCGGGACGGCAGACCGAGACGTTCACGTCGGCGCGCAGGTTGCCCTTCTCCATGTCGCCGTCGCAGGTGCCCAGGTAGACGAGAATCGTGCGCAGCTTCTTCACATAGGCCGCCGCCTCTTCCGAGGTGCGCATGTCGGGCCGCGAGACGATCTCCATCAGGGCGGTGCCGGCGCGGTTCAGGTCCGCGTAGGTGTAGTTGGGATCCTGGTCGTGCAGCAGCTTGCCGGCGTCCTGCTCGAGGTGCAGCCGCTCGATGCGCACGGTGAAGGTCGAGCCGTCGTCACGCTCGACGAGCACCTCGCCCTCGCCGACGATCGGGTCCTTGAACTGGCTGATCTGATAGCCCTGCGGCAGGTCCGGATAGAAGTAGTTCTTCCGGTCGAACCGCGACCACTCGTTGATCTGGGCCTTGAGGCCGAGGCCGGTCTTGATCGCCTGCTCCACGCAGTGGCGATTGATCACCGGCAGCATGCCGGGCATGGCCGCGTCCACGAGGCTGACCTGGGTATTGGGCGCGGCGCCCGCGCCGACGGCGGCGCCGGAGAACAGCTTGGCGTTCGAGGCGACCTGGGCGTGGATCTCGAGGCCGAGCACGAGTTCCCACGGACCGGTTCGGCCCTGGATGACCTTGGAATTGGCGACGTCGTTCATGGCTTGCGTCCTACCGCCGTCCGCGGGAAATCGGAAGCGCGCGCGTGCGGCCTCTTGCGGAAACGCCCCAAATTGGCCTCAAGGTTGCGCGCGTCTTAACGGCGCTCAGACCGGGGATTGAGGAACACCCAAATGAAGACCATCGCATTCGCCGCCGCGCTCGCCGTGGCCGCGGTTTCCGCGCCTGCCTTCGCGCAGGATCATTCCAACCACGCCCCGGCCGCCGCGCCCGCCGCCGGCAAGCTGTCGGTCGAGACCACGCCGATCGGCGACATCGTGAAGAACGAGAAGGCCAAGGCCGCGCTCGAGAAGGCGCTGCCGACCATCCCGCAGTTCTACGACCAGATCGCCACCATGACCCTGACGCAGATCGCCCCGATGAGCCAAGGCGCCATCGACGACGCCAAGCTGAAGGAAATCCAGGCCGAGTTCGACAAGCTGTAGGATTTTTCCCTCCCCTTCATGGGGAGGGACAGGCCGCAACGCGGCCAGGGTGGGGAAGTCACGACCGGGCGCTGAGCCCACTCCACTACTCCCCACCCCGCTCGCCTGCGGCGAGCTACCCCTCCCCTGAAGGGGAGGGATGATTTCTATCTCACCACCACTTCTTCGGCTTGGCCTTGAAGTCCGCGGCTTTCTCGATGGCGCTGCCCAGCGAGAAGAGCGTGCCTTCGTCCAGGTTGCGGCCGATGAGCTGCAGGCCCAGCGGCAGACCGTTCGCGTCGACGCCGGCCGGAACGCTCATGCCCGGCAGGCCGGCGAGGTTCACCGTCACGGTGAAGATGTCGTTCAGGTACATCGCCACCGGGTCGTCCGACTTCTCGCCCAGGGCGAAGGCGGCGGAGGGCGCGGTCGGGGTCAACAGCGCGTCGACCTTCTCCCAGGCCTGGTCGAAATCGTCGGCGATGCGACGGCGGACCTTCAAGGCCTTCAGGTAGTAGGCGTCGTAGTAGCCGGCCGACAGCACATAGGTGCCGATCAGGATCCGGCGCTTCACCTCGGAGCCGAAGCCCTCGGCGCGGCTGTTCTCATAGGTCTCGGCCAGGTTGCCGCCGTCGACGCGGAGGCCGTAGCGCATGCCGTCGTAGCGGGCGAGGTTCGACGAGGCCTCGGCGGGCGCGATGATGTAGTAGGCCGGCAGGGCGTACTTGGTGTGCGGCAGGCTCACCTCGACGATCTCGCAGCCGGCTTCCTTCAGCCAGGCGATCCCCTGCTCCCACAGTTTCTCGATCTCGGGCGGCATGCCGTCGACGCGATACTCCTTGGGAATGCCGACCCGAAGGCCCTTCACCGACTTCCCGCAGAAGCTGGCGAAATCAGGGACTTCCACGTCGATGCTGGTGGAGTCCTTGGGGTCGTGGCCGCACATGGAGCGCAGCAGGATGGCGCTGTCCTCGACCGTGCGCGCCATCGGCCCGGCCTGGTCCAGCGAGGAGGCGAAGGCCACGACGCCCCAACGCGAGCAGCGGCCGTAGGTCGGCTTGATGCCGACCGTGCCGGTGAAGGCCGCCGGCTGGCGGATCGAGCCGCCGGTGTCCGTCGCCGTGGCGCCCAGGCAGAGTTCCGCCGCCACCGCGGCGGCCGAGCCGCCCGACGAGCCGCCGGGGGTCAGGTTGGCGTTGCCGCCCTCCGCCCGCCACGGGTTGGCCACCGGGCCCCACGCCGAGGTCTCGTTCGACGAGCCCATGGCGAACTCGTCCATGTTCAGCTTGCCGAGCATCACGGCGCCGTCGCGCCAGAGGTTCGAGGTGACCGTGCTCTCGTAGGTGGGCTTGAAGCCCCGCAGGATCTTCGAGGCGGCGGTCGACTCCACGCCCTCGGTGCAGAACAGGTCCTTGATGCCCAGGGGCGCGCCGTCCAGCGGGCCGGCTTCGCCCTTCGCCCGGCGGGCGTCGGAGGCGCGGGCCATGTCGATCGCCTTGTCGGGCGTCTCGACGACGAAGGCATTCAGGGCGCGGGCGGCTTCCACCGCCGCGACATGGGCGCGGGTCAGCTCCTCGGAGGAGAAGGTCTTGGCGGCCAGCCCGTCGAGGGCGGCCTTCAGGGTCAGGCCGGTGAGGTCGGACATGGCTATTCCACCACCTTCGGCACGATGAAGAAGTCGCGGGCGGTCTTCGGCGCGTTGGCCAGCACCTTGGCCGGGTCGCCGCCGTCGGTGACCACGTCGTCGCGCATCGGCAGGGCCATGGCCACGGAGGTGGTCATGGGCTCGACGCCATCGGTGTCGACCTCATTGAGCTGTTCGATCCAGCTCATGATGCCGTTCAGCTCCTTGGCGAGCGGCTCCAGCTTGTCTTCCGGCTCGGCAATGCGCGCCAGCCTCGCGACCTTGCGCACGGTCGCGGCGTCGATGGCCATGGGGCCCTCCTGCGTTCGAAGGCGTGGGTTAGCCGTGCGAGGGCCTGCTTTGCAAGCTATAGGGACGCCAATGCCCGTTCTGGACCTCACCGAACTGCCCGCCGCCCTGCCCCGCTACGCCCCGCTGGTGGGGCTGGACCTGGGCGAGAAAACCATCGGCGTCGCCGTCTCGGACGCCACGCGGACGGTGGCCTCGCCGCTGGAGACCCTGCGCAAGGGCAAGTTCACCGACGACGCCAACGCCCTCTTCAAGATCATGCAGGGACGCGAGGCGGCCGGCATCGTCATCGGCCTGCCGGTGAACATGGACGGGACCGAGGGGCCCCGCTGCCAGTCCAGCCGCGCCTTCGCCCGCAACCTGCTGCGCCTCCGGCCCGAACTGCCGATCGCCTTCTGGGACGAGCGGATGAGCTCGATGGCCGTCAATCGGATGCTGATCGACGAGGCGGACATCAGCCGGTCGAAGCGCGCCGAGGTGGTCGACCGCGCCGCGGCCGGCTGGATCCTCCAGGGCGCGCTGGACCGGCTGCGGAACGTCTAGAGCCCACCGGCGAAGAGGTCGGGCTTGCCGATCTGGACGCCCTTGTGGCGCAGGATCGCGTAGGCCATCGACAGGTGGAAATAGAAGTTCGTGGTCGCGAAGCCCGTCAGCCACTGGCTGGCCGGGAACGTCGGCTCGAACTGGCCGAGGTTGAAGCTGACCGGCGCGTCGGCCCGGGCGTCGAGCTGTTCGGCCTTGATCGCGGCCAGATAAGCCTTGGCCTCGGCGATGGCGGCCTTGTAGCCCGCGACGTCCAGGTCGCCCGCCGCGTCGGGCGGAATCTCGACCCCCAGCACCCGCGCCGGCCACTGGCGGGCGAAGTTCAGCGCGACGTTGGCCTGGAAACGCAGCGGGTGCATGTCGTCGATCAGCCGCCACTCGAACATGTCGGCCTCCGACACGCCCTGGGCCTTGGCGAAGGCCGCACCCTTGGTCAGAAGATTGTCGAGGGTGGCGAGCCCCTTGGAATAGAGATCGATGAACGTGATGAGGCCGGTGGCCATGGATGTCTCCCCCTTGATGGCGGCGGCCGCCGGCGAAGCGACCACCGTTCGCAGATAGGGATCGCGGGCGAAGCGCCGCAATGGCGCCGACGCAGGAACCTGGGGATCATGCCAAGCCACCGCTTGGCTTGCCGGGCGAGGTCACCTAAGAGGGCGCTTTAATGAACGGCGCGCCCCCCGGCCTGAACGAGGTCCTCAACCGGACCTTCTCCTTCCCCAAGCGGCATTTCCTGTCGGCGACCGACCTCAATGAGGTCGAGGTAGCCAATCTGCTGGATCTCGCCGACGGCTTCGTCAGCCTCAACCGGCAGACCTCGAAGAAGCTTGACCTGCTCAAGGGCAGGACGCTGATGAACCTGTTCTTCGAGAACTCCACCCGCACGCAGAGCTCGTTCGAGCTCGCCGGCAAGCGGCTGGGCGCCGACGTGGTCAACATGAGCCCGCGCTCGTCGTCGATCTCGAAGGGCGAGACCCTGATCGACACGGCGGTGACGCTGAACGCCATGCAGCCCGATCTGCTGGTGGTGCGGCACGCCTCGTCGGGCGCGGCCTCGCTGCTGTCGCAGAAGGTGGGCTGTTCGGTGGTCAACGCCGGCGACGGCCAGCACGAGCATCCGACCCAGGCGCTGCTGGACGCCCTGTCCATGCGCCGCGCGTTCGGCCGCATCGCGGGGCTGAGGGTCGCCATCTGCGGCGACGTCATGCACAGCCGCGTGGCGCGCTCGAACATCGCCATGCTGCAGATGCTGGGCGCGCACGTGCGGCTGGTCGGGCCGCCGACCCTGATCCCGCCCGCCGCCGACCGCTGGAACGTCGAGATCTTCCACGACATGCGCAAGGGCATCGCCGGCTGCGACGTGGTGATGATGCTGCGCCTGCAACTGGAGCGCATGGACGGCGTGATGGCTCCGTCCCAGCGCGAGTACTTCCGCTTCTACGGCCTGGACCGCGAGAAGCTGGCCCTGGCGTCGGACAACGTGCGGGTGATGCACCCCGGGCCGATGAACCGCGGCGTGGAGATCGACTCCGAGGTCGCCGACGACCTGTCGGTCAGCCTGATCCAGGACCAGGTGGAGATGGGCGTCGCCGCCCGCATGGCCGTGCTGACCTCGCTGTCGGCCCGCCTGGAGAACGAACGCTGATGCGGCCCGTCGCCTTCACGAACGTGCGGCTGGTCGATCCGGCCAGCGGCTATGACGGCCCCGGCGCGGTGGTGGTCACCGAGGGCGTCATCGCCGACGTGACGCACGCGCCGACCCTGGGCGCGCTGTCCTCGGACGTCGAGGTCGTGGACGCCGGCGGCGCGCTGCTGATCCCGGGCCTCGTGGACATTCGGGTCAAGACCGGCGAGCCCGGCGCGGAACCCAAGGAGACGCTCAAGTCGGCGGCGATGGCCGCGGCGGCGGGCGGCGTGACCACCATGGTGGTGCAGCCCGACACCCACCCCGTGATGGACGAACCGTCGGTGGTGGACTTCATCCTGCGCCGCGCGCGGGACATCGAGCTGGTCAACGTCTACCCCGCCGGCGCCGCCACCAAGGGCGCCGAGGGCAAGCGGATGGCCGAGATCGGCCTGATGCATGAGGCCGGCTGCCTCTATGTGACCGATGCCGACCGGCCGATCGTCGATTCCAAGGTGTTCCAGCGGGTGCTGAGCTACGCCAAGGCGTTCGACACCCCGGTGGCGCACCGGCCGGCCGATCCGTGGCTGTCCGCCGGCGCGGCGGCGACCTCGGGCGAGTTCGCGGCCCGCATGGGGTTGCCCAGCGTGGCGGCTATCGCCGAACGGATCATGCTTGAACGCGACCTGGCGCTGGTCGAGGTGACCGGCGCGCGGCTGATCGTCGACCAGGTCACCACCGCGGGCGCGCTCGAGAGCCTGAAGCGCGGACTGGATCGCGGCCTGCCGGTGACGGCCACCACCTCGATCAACCACCTGTCGTTCAACGAGATCGACATCGGCGACTATCGCACCTTCTGCAAGGTGGACCCGCCGCTGCGTTCAGAGGACGACCGCCAGGCGGTGATCGACGCCATCGCCTCGGGCCTGATCCAGGTGGTGGTCTCGGCGCACGCCCCGGCCCCGGCCGAGGACAAGCGCCTGCCCTATGACGAGGCGGCGCCGGGCGCGGTCGGGTTGCAGACCCTGCTACCGGCCCTGCTGGCGTTCCACCACGACGGCCGCATCCCGCTGATCGACCTGATCCGGACGGTGACCTCGGCGCCGGCGAACCTGCTGGGGCTGTCGGCGGGGCGCATCGCCAAGGGCGCGCCGGCCGACCTCGTGCTGTGCGACCTGAACGCCCCGGTGGTGATCGACGCCGACAAGCTGGTCTCGAAGTCGAAGAACTCGCCCTTCGACGGCCGCCGGCTGCAGGGCAAGGTGCTGCGCACCGTCGTGGACGGCCGGACGGTCTATCAGGCCTGAGCGGCGGCCCGCCCCGCCACCAGGGCGTCGAAGGCCGCATCGGCGTACATCAGCTCCAGCCGGACCAGCTGGTCGGTCCCCAGGTAACGCACCGAATGGTCGTCGCGCGGGCGAAGCGCGCCGCCGCGATCCATCACATCCTTGTAGGCGCGGTACTCGCTGGAGCCGCCGTAGTGACGGCCGGTGGCCACGGCCTGGATCGCCCGGTCGTGGAAATCGCTCAGGAACTTGAAGTGCAGCAGCCCCGCCAGCATGGGGTAGAGGCGCAGCGGCGTGACCGCGTGGGTCGAGAGCAGGTACTGCCGCCCCCTCTCCCACTTCACCAGCGGAGCCTTGGTCAGCACCGGCGGGCGTTCCTGATAGGGCGAGAAGTCGAACAGCCGCATCCGCGGTCCGCCGTGGAAATGAACGTTGGGGAACAGGCCCGTCCGGACAGCGCGATAAGGGCCGGGATCGAAGTACGGGCACGTGTCCAGCAACCGGGCGTCAGGATCGTGCGCGGTCGCCGACACCTCGCCTGGGCCATACATGTCGATCATCAGCGCCATGACGCCCTCCGCGCCCACGGCGTCGAAGTGCTCGCAGGCGGCGCGCAGGCCGATCCGTTCGCAGCCTGGGAAGACGAACAGCTCGTCGGCGTCCACGGTCAGGGTCCAGTAGCCGTCGCAGAAGGCGTCGAGGACGTGGCTGATCCAGTCCACCGGGCCGTGGCGGTCGGCGAAGCCGGCGCTGGAGCGCACCACGTGGACGTCGGGCTGGGCGGCCAGCAGCTCGACGGTCCCGTCGGTCGAACCGTCGTCGACGATGATGAAGCGATCGGCGCCCAGCGCCCGGTGGTGGCGCAGGAACGACGGCAGCCGCACGGCCTCGTCGCGCACCATCGCGCAGACGCGGATCTCGCCGGGCCGATGGGGCGGCGGCGGGCCAAGCACGGTCAGGTCCATCGCCTACGCCACAAAGCAGAACGGGGCCGGACTATACCGTCCGGCCCCGTCCGCATCCAGAATTCTACCCGGACGACATGAGCGCCCGGGCCGGGGTCGTCAGAACTCGCCCCAGTCGCTGTCGCCGCCGCCGACCGCGACGCGCAGCTTGCGCTGCAGGGCCGGCGCGTCGCCGCGGACCGACGCGCGGGGCGCCGGGCGCGAGACGGCCACGCCCTGGCCGCCGACCTCGAAGCGGGCGACCAGCTGGGCCAGCTCCACGGCTTCACGCTTGAGCTGGGCGGCGGCGGCGGTCGCCTCCTCCACCATGGCGGCGTTCTGCTGCGTCACCTGATCCATCTGATTCACCGCGGTGTTCACCTGGCCGAGGCCGGTGGACTGCTCCTGGGCCGAGGTGGCGATCTCGGAAACCAGACCGTCGATGTTGGCCACGCGCTCGACGATGGCCTCCAGCGCCTTGCCGGTGTCGGTCACCAGGCCCACGCCGCGGTCGACCTGGGCCGACGAGGCCGAGATCAGGGTCTTGATCTCCTTGGCCGCTTCGGCCGAGCGCTGGGCCAGGGCCCGCACTTCCGAGGCGACGACCGCGAAGCCCTTGCCGGCGTCGCCGGCGCGGGCGGCTTCGACACCCGCGTTCAGGGCCAGCAGGTTGGTCTGGAAGGCGATCTCGTCAATCACACCGATGATGTTGGAGATCTTCGCCGAGCTCTCCTGGATGTCGTGGATGGCCGAGACGGCCTCGCGCACCACCGCACCCGAACGCTCGGCCTCGGCACGCGCGTCGGAAGCGACGCCCGAGGCTTCCTGGGCGCCCTGGGCGCTGCGCTTCACCGTAGCGGTGATCTCGTCGAGAGCCGCGGCGGTCTCCTCCAGGCTGGCCGCCTGCTGCTCGGTGCGGCGCGACAGGTCGTCGGACGCGCTCGAGATCTCATCGGCCCCGCCCCGGATCGCGCCGGTGGTGTGCATCACCGAACTGATCGCCGTGCGCAGGCTGGCGGTCGTGGCGTTGAAGTCGTCGCGGATACGCAGGTAACCGCCCTTGAAGTCGGCGTTGATGTCGGCGGTCAGGTCGCCCTCGGACAGGCGCTTCAGGCCGTCGGCCAGGGCGGTGACGACGTCGTTCTGTTCCTTTTCCGAAGCGGCGCGTTCGGCGTCGTTGCGCATCCGCTCGTGCTCGGTCGCCGTGATGTCGGTGGCGAACTTGACGACCTTCACCGGCTTGCCGGTCTCGTCCATGACCGGGTTGTAGGAGGCCTGAATCCAGACCTCGCGGCCGCCTTTCCCGAGGCGGCGGAACTTGGCGGCGACGAACTCACCACGGTTCAGCGTGGCCCAGAAGTCGCGATAGGCGGCGTTGCCCGCCTCTTCCGGATCGACGAACATCGCGTGCTTGCGACCGACCACTTCGCCCTCGCTGTAGCCCAGGGTGGCGAGGAAGTTGCGGTTGGCCCGCAGGATGGTGCCATCCAGTTCGAACTCGATGACGGCCTGCGATCGCTCGATCGCCGCCACCATGCCTTCCAGATTGCGCAGATGCGCGGCTTCAGCCCTCCGGGTGGCCGACCCGCTGGCGAACAGTTTCATAAGAACCCCCTTGAAAGAACGCCCGCGTACCGCACCCCCCACGGTGTGATCGCGTTACCTGAACGTCGTTTGACGGTGCGAAGCTTAACCAGGGCTAAATCAAGGGCGGCCCGACGGCCGTTCCTGCGAATTATTTTCAAGAAACGCCCGCGGATAACTGAATTGCGATCACCTAGTCATGTTTTATTGGAACAACAAAGACATAGACTCTACCTTCGGACCGCCCGCGCGACCTTCGCAACCGTCGCGCGCAGACTCAGCCAGGCCATTCCGGGAACGCCCGTGACGCGCTAGGAATCAGGGCTGCGCTGGGGAGCTCCATGTCCGACAGTTTCATCCTCTTCACCGCCGCGGTCGTCGGCGGCTACCTCCTGGGGTCCATCCCCTTCGGCGTGCTGGTGATGCGCGCCGCGGGCGCGGGCGATCCCCGGGCGATCGGCTCCGGAAACATCGGCGCGACCAACGTCCTGCGCAGCGGCAAGAAGGGCCTGGCCTTCCTCACCCTGCTGGGCGACGGCGGCAAGGGCGCGGTGGCCGTGCTGCTGGCCTGGCTGGCGACCCGGGACGCGGGCGTCGAGCGCCAGGCGGTGGTCGTGGCGCTGGCGGCGGGCTCGGCCTTCCTGGGCCACCTCTTCCCAGTCTGGCTGGGCTTCAAGGGCGGCAAGGGCGTGGCGACGTTCTTCGGCACCCTGCTGGCCGCCGCCTGGCCCGTGGGCCTCGTGGCGGGCGCGACCTGGCTGCTGGTGGCCTTCCTCTTCCGGATCTCGTCCCTGGCGGCCCTGTTGGCCGTGGCGATCGCACCGGCCGCCGCCCTGCTGCTGGGTCGCCCCCACGCCATCGCCCTGCTGGCCCTCTTCATGGCGCTGCTGGTCTATGTGCGCCACGCCGAGAACATCCGCCGCCTCCTGAAGGGCCAGGAGCCCCGCATCGGCGGCAAGAAGGCCGAGAGCGCCGAGGGGTGATCCGCACGCTCTCCGAGGCCCAGCGGCGCGACTGGCTGCGGCTGGCGCGCACGGAGAACGTCGGGCCCGTCACCTTCGACCAGCTGATCGGACGCTATGGCGAGCCGTCGCTGGCGCTGGCCGCCCTGCCCGACCTTGCCCGGCGCGGCGGACGGCTGGCGGGCCTGAAGGTCACCACCGAAGCGGAAGCCGACCAGGAGCTGGCCGCCGGGGCGGCGCTGGGCGCGCGGCTCATCGCGGCCTGCGAGCCCGACTTCCCGCAGGCCCTGGCCGCCCTGGATCCGCCGCCTCCGCTGATCTGGGCGCGCGGTGACGCCGGCCTGCTGGACCGCCGGACGGTGGCGATCGTCGGCGCGCGGGTGGCCTCGGCCGCCGGACAGCGCTTCGCCCGGGGCCTGGCCGCTGAACTGGGCGCGGCCGGCTGCGTGGTGGTTTCCGGGTTGGCCCGGGGCATCGACGGCGCGGCGCACGAGGGCTCGCTGCCCACGGGGACCGTCGCCGTGCTGGGCGGCGGGATCGACGACGTCTATCCGCCCGAACACCGCGACCTCTACGCCAGGATCGTCGCCCAGGGTTGCGTGGTGTCGGAGAACCAGCCGGGCCGGACGGCCGTGGCCCGTGACTTCCCGCGCCGCAACCGCATCATCGCCGGCCTGTCGCGCGCCGTGGTGGTGGTCGAGGCCGAGCTGCGGTCTGGGTCGCTGATCACCGCAAGGCTGGCCAACGAACAGAGCCGCGAGGTCCTGGCCGTCCCCGGCTCGCCCCTGGATCCCCGCGCCAAGGGCACCAACGACCTGCTGCGCCAGGGCGCGGCGATCTGCGAGGGCGTCGACGACGTGCTGCGGGCGATCGAGGGCCTGGGCGGCTTCCGCGAGCCCGAGCGCACGCCCTATCGCCCGCCGCCGATGGATGCCGACGATGCCCTGCGCGACCGCATCGCCGACCTGCTGTCGCCCACCCCCGTCTCACGGGACGAACTGGTGCGCGCTTCGGGCGCTCCGGCGGGGGCGGTGATGGCCGCCCTGACCGAGCTGGCGCTCGCCGGACGGGCGGAGCTGTTGCCGGGCGGAATGGTGGTCAGCGGCTGAGCCCCCTTAGGGGGCTCGGCGACCCTGCGCGAATCCGGGCCGTTGACACGCCTGCCGGGCCGCCCCAGCTTCCGCGCTCTTTGGGAGCCGCTACGCCTTACATGAACGTCGTCATCGTCGAGAGCCCGGCCAAGGCCAAGACCATCAACAAGTACCTTGGCTCTGACTTCAAGGTGCTGGCCTCGTACGGCCACGTCCGCGACCTGCCGGCGAAGGACGGCTCGGTGCGCCCGGACGAAGACTTCGACATGTCCTGGGAGGTCGACGCCAAGGCGTCCAAGCGCCTCGCCGAGATCGCCGACGCCGCCAAGGGCGCCGACCGCCTGATCCTGGCCACCGACCCGGATCGCGAGGGCGAGGCCATCTCGTGGCACGTGCTGGAGGTGCTGCAGAAGAAGAAGGCGCTGAAGGACAAGACGGTCCAGCGCGTCGTCTTCAACGCCATCACCAAGAACGCCGTCACCGAGGCGATGGCCAATCCGCGCGACCTCGACATGGAGCTGGTCGAGGCCTACCTGGCCCGCCGCGCGCTGGACTATCTGGTGGGCTTCACGCTCTCGCCGGTGTTGTGGCGCAAGCTGCCGGGCGCGAAGTCGGCCGGCCGCGTGCAGTCGGTGGCCCTGCGGGTCATCGTCGACCGCGAGGTCGAGATCGAGCGTTTCAAGACCCAGGAGTACTGGACCGTCGAAGCCGAGGTGTCGGCCGGCAGCGATCCTTTCACCGCCCGCCTCGTGAAGCACGACGGCAAGCGGCTGACCAAGTTCGACCTGGCCAACGAGACCAGCGCCTTCGCGGCGCGCGACGCGGTCAAGGCCGGGACGTTCAAGGTCGCGGCCCTGGAGCGCAAGCCCGGCCGCCGGTCCCCGCCCCCGCCCTTCACCACCTCCAGCCTGCAGCAGGAAGCCGCCCGCAAGCTCGGCTTCAACGCCCAGCGCACCATGCAGACGGCTCAGAAGCTGTACGAGGGCGTCGACATCGGCGGCGAGACCGTGGGTCTCATCACCTACATGCGGACCGACGGCGTCCAGACCGCGCCCGAGGCGCTGGACGAGGCGCGCGTCGTGATCGGCGGGCTGTACGGCAAGGAGTATGTGCCGGAGAAGCCGCGCTTCTATTCGACCAAGGCCAAGAACGCCCAGGAAGCCCACGAAGCGATCCGGCCGACCAGCCTGGCCCGAAACCCCGGCAAGCTGCGCCTGGAGGGCGATCTCGGCCGGCTTTACGAGCTGATCTGGAAGCGGATGATCGCCTCGCAGATGGAAAGCGCCCGCATCGAGCGGACGACGATCGATCTGGAGAGCGCCGACGGCCGGACCGGCCTGCGCGCCACCGGCCAGGTCGTGACCTTCCCCGGCTATCTCGCCGTCTACGAGGAAGGCCAGGACGACCCCGAGGACGAGGAAGGCGGCCGCCTGCCCCAGGTGCAGGAAGGCGCCGAGGCCAAGGTGCGCTCGGCCAAGGCCGACCAGCACTTCACCGAGCCGCCGCCGCGCTACTCCGAAGCCAGCCTCGTCAAGAAGATGGAAGAGCTCGGCATCGGCCGGCCGTCCACCTACGCCTCGATCCTGACCGTGCTGCGCGACCGCGCCTATGTGCGGATGGAGAAGCAGCGCTTCGTCCCCGAGGACAAGGGCCGCCTGCTGATCGGCTTCCTGGAGGAGTACTTCGCCCGTTACGTGGAGTACGACTTCACCGCCGGGCTGGAGGAGCGCCTCGACCTGGTGTCGGCCGGCGACCTGGACTGGAAGGTCCTGCTCCGCGAGTTCTGGAACGACTTCAACGCGAAGATCGGTGAGACGGCCGAGCTGCGCATCAGCGACGTGCTGACCGCGCTGGACGCCACGCTGGGCCCGCACCTGTTCCCCGACAAGCCCGACGGCTCGGACCCGCGCGCCTGCCCGGTGTGCAACTCGGGCCGGATGGGCCTGAAGTCGAGCCGGTTCGGCCCCTTCCTGGGCTGCTCGAACTATCCGGAGTGCCGTCACACCCGGCCGCTGGCCGTGGCCGAGGACGGCGAGGACGGCGCCAGCGGCGACCGTGAACTGGGCGTCGACCCGGTGACCGGCGAGACCGTGTTCCTGAAGACCGGCCGCTTCGGCGTCTACGTCCAGCTGGGCGAAGGCGAGAAGCCCAAACGGTCGAGCCTGCCCAAGGGCTGGTCGGCGCCCGACATGGACCTGGAGAAGGGCCTGAGGCTGCTGCGCCTGCCGCGCGAGGTGGGCAAGCACCCCGAGGACGGCAAGCCGATCCTGGCCGGCATCGGCCGCTTCGGCCCGTTCGTCCTGCACGAGGGCACCTACGCCAACCTGCCGAACGCCGACGAGGTGTTCGACGTGGGCCTGAACCGCGCCGTCGACCTGATCGCCACCAAGCGGGCGGGCCGTCGTGGCGGGGCCGAGGCCGCGGCGCTCAAGGAACTGGGTGCCCACCCCGTGGACGGCCAGCCGATCCGCGTGCTGTCGGGACGCTACGGCCCCTACATCAAGCACGGCTCCACCAACGCCAATGTGCCGCGCGGCGCCGACCCGCTGTCGGTGACCCTGGAACAGGCGGTGGCGCTGATCGCCGAGCGCGAGGCCAAGGGCGGCGGCAAGAAGAAGCCGGCCAAGGCCGCGAAGGCGACCAAGGCCAAGGCCGAGCCCAAAACCGCC
>JBFMGV010000063.1:0-4552 GCA_040752615.1 Pseudomonadota bacterium
GTCTTCGCCTGATCCCGGCGACGGAGGCCCTGGCTCAGGCCAGGGCCGCCCGACGGCGGCGCAGGCCGGCCCCCGCCGCGCCGAACCCCAGGATCATCAGGGCCCAGGTCGAAGGTTCCGGCACGCCGCCGGGGCCGGGCTCCTCCACCCGCGTCAGCCGGATCGAGATGCCGCCCGAATTGTCGCCGTACGGATAGTCGATGATGAAGAAGTTCACCGACTGGGCAGCGGCGAGGGTGAAGCTGATCGGGTTCGTCGTGACGCTGTAGGCGGCCGGATTCGCGTACTGCGGCAGCGCGGCGCGGATGATCGGGCCGGCGTTGATCGCCGCCCGCGCCTGGGCGCCTGTGGCGAAGATGAAGTTGTTGCCGGGGATCGACGCCATGCCGTGCTGGTAGCCGTCCTGCCGGTCGAAGGTCCCCGACCCGTGGCCGAAGTCGATCGCCAGGTTGGCGATGTATCCGGTGCTGCAGTTCATGCCCGCACCGTCGCAGCCGCTGAACCCGCCCCAGGGGCTGTAACCCTCGTAGGCGCCGCCCTCGGCCACGCCGATGAAGGCGATGGTGTAGTCGCCGGCCGCCAGCGCGGCCGTCGTGCCGTCGCCGTTCAGGGACGAGATGTCGATGACGGTCGTGGCGGCCTGCGCCGCGCCGGCGACGGTGGCGAGCGAGAGGGCGGCCAGGGCCGCCGCGAGCTTCGTGGGCAGGGTCATCCGGATCTCCGACGCGGGCTGGGGCCGCCCGTGCTCGGCGGTCGGGCCCAGTGAACCGCGGCCGGCCCGCGATGGGCGCCTGCCGAAATCGGGAGGTTGACCGGCTTGGCCATGGACGGCGGGGCTGGGCGGACACCGCCGCGCGGGCCGGGGAGGCCCGCGATCGCCCTCAGAAGCTGTAGACCAGGCTGGTCCTGAGGGTGGTGTCGGTGTTCTTGCGTCCTGGCGGCGGCTCGCTCTCGTAGCGCAGGTCGAAGGCGGTGCGGGCCGACAGGTCGCTGCGCAGCTTGGTGGTCAGGGCCGTGGTGGCGGTGACGGTGGAGCTGACGGAATCGAGGAACACGGCGGTGTTCTGGGTGAACACCAGATCCGGCCGGATGGTCCAGGCGAGGTCGGAGCCGAACCGCGCGGCGAAGGCGATCTCGTCGCCCGTCTGGTAGTAGTCCACCTGGCGCAGGGCCGGGCCGGCCTGGAGGTCGACCCGCAGGTCGGGGCGCTGGACGAAGCGGTAGCCGACGCCGACGCTCTCGGTGAAGCGGCTGCGCACGCCGGCGAAGCGGTCGCGCTCGGCCGAGGCGGCGAGCGAGACGAAGGTGCGCCCGCCCAGTTTCCACTGTCCGGCATAGCCGGCGAAGTAGCGCTCCTTCGAAGCCCGGCCGGCGGACTCCTGATACTCGGCGTTGCCCCGCGCCTCGTGACGCCAGCGCAGGGTCTCCTTGGTGAGGTTCAGACCCGCCGAGCCGCCGATGTCGCGGGTGTTGCCCGAGCTGATGAACGCGCCCGCCTGGACCTCGCCCTTCCAGCCCTCGCGGAAGCGCTGGGCGGTGAGGCGCTCGATCCGCTCGGCGTCGGCGCGCGAGGTCAGGGCCGCGACCTGGGCGTCGATCTCGTCGCGCGCCTCGGGCCAGGTGCGGCGCGCCACGTCGGCGACCGGGCCGAGCTGGCCCGTCTCGGCGGCGGCGGTGATCATCCGGGCGACCTCGGGCGGCAGCCCCTCGGCGCGGGCCAGGGCCGGCAGGCCGGCGGCGACGGAGCAGGCGGCGGCCGCGAGAAGGATACGCATCGGGGGCCTCGTCTCGAGCATGGGCGCCCGCGCATCGCCAAAGATCAGGGCGTCCGTTGGGCGAGCCGGGTCGGAGGAGGCCGCTGTTTAACCGCTGACGCCGCGACGGGCGACCGCGCGGCGCAGGTGCGACGATTTCGGGCCGACCCGTACTTCTGGATGGATGGCGTACCGACGTTCCGCGACACACCCTCCTTCCGAACAGGTGCGGCGGGTGGGGCACGTCATGAAGCTGCGGATGCGCGCCCGGTCGCTGGCGTTGAAGCTGTCACCGACGGTGAGGAACACCGGCGTCCCGGAACCCGATGCCTGGGCGCTGATGATCCTCGGCCTCGGGGGAGCGGGGGCGGCGTTGCGACGGCGGGGTGTCGCGACGGCCTGAGCCGTCGCGCGCCGGCGCGACGCCGCGCCCTAGTGGTCAGAACGACGCGGTGAGGTTCAGCGAGGCGTAGGTCTCGTCGCCGGACTTCGGCGCGTTGGGGGCCTCACGCAGGAAGCGGCCCTTGTCGAGCAGCAGGGCGTTGCCCTCGAAGCGCAGCTTGCTGGGGACGACCCAGTAGCGGACGCGGCCCTCGTACATGGCGCCGGCGTACTTGCCCGACGCGCCACGGGCGTCGCGGACGCTGGTGGTGGCGAAGGAGTCGTCGGCCTCTTCCAGCCACATGGCGCGGCCCAGCACGAAGGCTTCCCAGCGCGGCGACGGCGCGACTTCCAGGCGCAGGCCCGGCGTCACGATGTTGGTGCGGTGGATGGCGGCGAAGATGCCCGAGGGACCGAAGTCGGCGCGGCGCATCCCGAACAGGGTGTCGAAGCGCGTGTAGTCACCACCCGCCTTGTCGCCGGTGGCGTAGTCGATCTCGGCCGACAGGCGCGGCTTCCAGTCGTGGACGAAGGTGTAGCCGGCGTCGGCGTGGATGAAGCCGGCGCGGACGTCGAGCTGCGGGTCGGCGGCGCCGGTCCCGCGGCGGATCTTGCCGGTCTGGCCGATGGCCTCGACCTCATAGTCCCAGACGCCGGGCTTCGGATCGCGGATGATCCGGACGCTGAAGGTGTCGAGGTGGCGGTTGCGGGTCGGACGGCGCGGGGCGTCCTTCTCGTCGAAGCGGAAGTAGGAGGCTTCCAGCATGGCGTCGCCGATGGCCTTGGGCTTGGCGACCACGCCGCCCCAGAGCACCGCGTCCTGGCTTTCCTTGTCCAGGGCCTGCTTGTTGTCGAGCACGCCGGTCAGATCGTCGGGCCGACGCATCTGCGGCATGACGTAGATGAGGGTGGTCTTGAAGCCGGCGGGGGCCGCGTCGAGTCGCAGGCCGGTGTAGCCGTTGGTGGTGTTGCGGTAGTCGTCGGCGGCGACCAGCCGGCGCGAGCCGAGGTTCAGCATGTAGCGGCCGGCGGTCAGGGTGACCTTGCCGAAGTCCTCGGTCTTCTTGTCGATGGCGATGTAGGCCTGCACCGGCTCGAAGATGTTCACTTCGTTGGTGCTGACGGGCGAGCGGCGGTTCGCGCCCCAGATGCGGCTGTCGTAGATCTCGCCGCCGATGCGGACGTCGCCGAACTTGCCCTCGGCGGCCAGCGTCGTGCGCAGGCTGACGACTTCGTCGTGGTTGTTGAGGTTCGGGCGGACCTGGTTGTTCACGGTCTCGTAGCGCACGCGCATCGAGCCGCTGACCTTCCAGACGGGGGCGTCGGCGGCGTGGGCGATGGCGGGGGCGAGCGTCGGGGCGGCGAGCAGCAACAGGGCAGTCAGGGGGCGCGTCAGTCGGACCACGTCGAGTTTTCTCTCTCTTGCGCCTCAGGCGGCGCGGGCGTGGCGGAGACTGTGCGGGACGGGTGTCACGCCGGGCGCCCCGCCGGGGGACCCGTACGTGCGACACCCAGGACAACGGCGTCTGGGGGAGTGACGACAGGCAATCCTGAGCGCCGCACGCCCGAGGCTGATCGTCGGCGCGGCGTTGCGTCAGGGTTAAAATGGGGGGCCGGAGGGCCAAGCTGCGCTGTTCCGCCGCAGTAGAACGGCGTGATGCGCGGGTGTCGGCCCGCCCCTCGCGAGGGACAGGCCGGATACCGGAAAATCAGGCCGCGGCGTGAACGCCGCGACGCATGCGCACGACCGAGCCGGCGCCGAGGAAGCCCAGGATCATCAGACCCCAGCTGGCGGGCTCCGGCGCGGCGGAGGTCGCCGTGACGGTGGTGTTGCCGCCGAACTGGCCGTTGCCGAACGAGTTGCCGGTCACGGTCAGGGTGTAGGCGCCGGCGGCCAGGAAGGTGCTCAGCGAGGCGCTGTCCACCAGGCCGGTCGGACCGTCGTTGTTGAGGATGGTGAAGTTGAACGGGCCGCCCGCGCCGGTCAGCACGACGCTCGTGAAATCGAGGTCGCCGTTCTTGCCCAGCTTCGTGGCCGTGCTGGTGATGCTGGCGCTGAAGTCGCCGGCCTCGTCCAGGACGAACTGCAGGACGTCGGTGAAGCCGCCCTTCTTGATCTTGGCGTTGCCGAAGGACCCGGAGGTCACGTCGCCGACGGTGAAGATGAGCGTCGCCGCGGCGGCGGGAAGGGCGGAGAAGGTTGCGGCGGCGGCGAGAGCCGCTGCGGCGAACCGGTAAGCTTTACGGGGGAACATGCGACTCCAACTGTGGTTACCGTCCCCCGACGTACACCCCCTATAGCCGCCCTGATGTGTCGGATGGAAGACGCTGCAGTGCAGTATTTCAATTTAATCGGGCATCCGCTCGCGTAACGCGAGTGGACGAATGAGACTCTTCCATCGGCTGCGGCCGGCGCC
>JBFMGV010000064.1:0-111665 GCA_040752615.1 Pseudomonadota bacterium
CCACCCGGCGCGCGGCGGCCTGCGGGTCGTTCGCGGCGGTGATCGGGCGGCCGCAGACGATGTGGCTGGCGCCGGACTTCAGGGCGTCGGCCGGGGTGGCGGCGCGGGCCTGATCGTTCTTGGCCGACCAGTCGGGGCGCACGCCCGGCGTCACGACCAGGAAGTCCTTGCCGCCCAGCTTGCGGGCCAGTTCGGCCTCGTGCGGGCTGGCGATCACCCCGTCACAGCCGGTGGCGATGGCCTGGTGGATGCGCCGTTCGACCAACTGGCGGGCGGTCTCGTGGTAGCCGGTCTCCTCGAGGTCGGCGTCGGTCAGGCTGGTCAGCACCGTCACGGCCAGGATCTTCAGGTTCGAGGCGCCCTTGCCGCGCACCGCCGAAGCCATCACCTGCGGCTCGCCGTGGACGGTCAGGAAGTCACAGCCCGAGCCGGCCAGCACGGCCGCCGCGCGCTGCACCGTGGTCCCGATGTCGTGCAGCTTCCAGTCCAGGAACACCTGCTTGCCGGCGGCCTTGAGCTCCCGGGCCAGGGTCATGCCCTCGCCGCCGGCGAACAGCTCGAGCCCGACCTTGTAGAAGCTGACGGCGTCGCCCAGCGTCTCGATCATGGCCCGCGCCTCGGCGACGGTGGGCAGGTCCAAAGGAATGATCAGCCGCGGGTCGGCTTTGACGGCGGGTTGCGCAAGATCGGCGGCGGCCATGGCGTGGCTCCGTGGGCGGGGTGGTCCGCGAGGTTCGAATAAGGCTAAGTGCGCTGCATGAGCCAGGCCGAGTTCGCGGTCAACTTCTTCGTCGCCCTGTTCGCCCTGCTGGACCCGGTGGGCAACGTGCCGCTGTTCGCCGCCGCGACCGCGGGCGCCCGTTCGCGCGACCGCGCCTGGATCGCGGTCTACATCGCGCTCTTCGCCTTCGGCTTCCTGACCTTCTTCTACTTCTCGGGCCTGTCGCTGCTGGAGTTCTTCGGCATCTCGCTGGCCGCGTTCCGCATCGCCGGCGGGGTAATCCTGTTCCTGCTGGGCCTCGAAATGGCCCGCGACGACTTCACGGCCACCTTCACCGAGGCGGCGGGTGACGCGCCGGGCGGCTCGGGCCGGGCCTACGTCCGCAAGCGGTTCGAGCGGATGATCGTGCCGTTCGCCATGCCGCTGCTGATCGGTCCGGGCGCGATCTCCAGCGTGGTGATCTACGCCAGCCAGGCGCGGCAGTTCGGCCTGCAGGGCGCGGCGATCGGCGTCGGGGTGATCGGGGCGGTGGCCCTGGCGACCCTGCTGTCGTTCCTGGCCACGCCGATCCTGTCGAAGATCCTGGGCCGCATCGGCCTCAGCATCGTGGTGCGGGTCCTGGGCCTGATCCTCTGCGCCCTGGCGGTGCAGTTCATTCTCTCGGGCCTGGCGGAGAGCACCAGCGGCTTCATCCGGCCCTCGATCGCGAACCCTTACGGGCACTGACCCGCTTAATTCCTCCCCTTTCGGGGGAGGTGTCGCCGCAGGCGACGGAGGGGGTCCGCTCAAAAGGTCGTTGAGGACCCCCTCAGTCGGCATTCGCCGACAGCTCCCCCGATGGGGAGCAATGGAGCTACACCTTCCTGAACCGCCCGCCTTGCGACGCCATCAGGGCCAGCGCCCATTCGTCGGGGATGGCCTTCACGATCGCGGCGATCGCCTTGTTGGGCGCCCCCGGCACGCAGACCGGCCGGTTCGCCTCCATCGCCTCGTAGCCGGCGCCGGCCACCTCGTCCGCGCCCATCCACAGCCATTCGGGCGTGGAGGAACTGGCCAGGGCGCGGGTGCCGTTGACGTCATGGAACTCGGACCAGGTGAAACCCGGGCAGAGCGCGGTGACGTGGACGCCGTCGGCGGCGTTCTCGAGGTGCAGGCTCTGGGAGAACTTGACCATGAACGCCTTGGACGCGGCGTAGAGGGTGTGTCCGGCCGCGCCGGGGATCAGTCCGGCCAGCGACGCCACGTTGACGATGCGGCCGAACCTGCGCTGCTGCATGCCGGCCAGCACCCGGTGGGCCAGTTCGCAGGGTGCGTTGACCATCACCTGCAGGAACGCCGCCTGCTCGCGCCAGAGGGTCTCGCCATAGGGCCCCGGCAGGCCGTAGCCCGCATTGTTGACCAGACAGTCGACGGTGCGGCCGTGCGCGGTGAGGTGGTCCAGGATCGTGCCGGGCGCCTCGGGCTCGGCGAGGTCGGCGGCGACGGTGAGGGTCTCGACGCCGTAACGCAGGCGCACTTCCTCGGCGAGGGCGTCCAGCCGCTCGACGCGCCGGGCCGTCAGGGCCAGGTCGTAGCCGTGGCTGGCCAGAATGCGGGCGAACGCCGCCCCGATGCCGGCCGAGGCGCCCGTGACGAGGGCGAGTTTGCGGTCCATCCCGCCTCCACAGTGCGATGCCAAGAAACTACGGCGTGCGGAAATCTGTTCAAGGCTACGCTTGCGACCGATACGCCCGGCAGGCGTCGTGCGATTGAACAGGGTAAGCTTTGGGTGTATTCGCGCCCGCCGCGACGGCATAGGGCCGCCATAAGGGTTCCTCCCGGCCCTTCGGAGACATTGGATGGCTGATACGGCCGTCGACGCCGACAAGGCGAACGGAGACGCGTCGCATTCGGGCCACAAGGAAGGATTCTGGGCGCTGGCGCTCGGGTCCGTCGGCGTGGTGTTCGGCGACATCGGGACGAGTCCGCTCTACGCCATGCGCGAGGCCCTGGGCCATGCGCGCGGCGGCGGCGGCGGTGAGATGGCCGTGCTGGGCGTGGTCTCGCTGATCACCTGGGCGCTGATCCTGATCGTCACGATCAAGTACGTCGTCTTCCTCATGCGCGCGGACAACAAGGGCGAGGGCGGCACGCTCGCGCTCATGGCGCTGGCCCAGCGGGTCAGCCCCGGCGGCCGCTCGCGGATCATCTTCTTCCTGGGGGTGCTGGGCGCGGCGCTGTTCTACGGCGACGGCATCATCACCCCGGCGGTGTCGGTGATGGGCGCGGTCGAGGGGCTGAAACTGGCCCCGGGGGTCGGGCCCAGGCTGGACCAGGGCATGGTCCAGGCCATCTCGGCCGGCATCCTGATCGGCCTCTTCCTCGTGCAGTCGCGCGGGACGGCCATGGTGGCGAAGTTCTTCGGCCCGATCACCGCCCTGTGGTTCCTGACCCTGGCGGGCCTGGGTCTGCTGCACATCTCGGACGACCTCTCGATCCTGCGCGCGCTGTCGCCGCACTACGGGGTCATGTTCCTGATCGACAACGGCTTCCTGGGCTTCGTCATCCTGGGCTCGGTGTTCCTGGCGGTGACCGGCGCCGAGGCGCTCTACGCGGACATGGGCCACTTCGGGAAGAAGCCGATCCAGTTCGCCTGGCTGGCGCTGGTGCTGCCGTCCCTGGTGCTGAACTACTTCGGCCAGGGCGCCATGGTGCTGGACGACCCGACCGCGCGGGAGAACCCGTTCTTCCGCATGATCCCCGAGGTTGCCTACTGGCCGATCCTGACGCTCGCCACCGTGGCGGCCGTGATCGCGAGCCAGGCGGTGATCACCGGCGCCTTCTCGATGACCCAGCAGGCGGTGTCGCTGGGTCTGTTCCCGCGGATCGACATCCGCCGGACGTCCGAGACCCAGGCCGGTCAGATCTATGTGCCGCAGGTCAACACCATGCTGCTGATCGGCGTGCTGGTGCTGATCTTCATGTTCCGCAACTCGTCGAACCTGGCCTCGGCCTACGGCATCGCCGTGACGGGCTCGATGTTCGTCGACACGCTGCTGTTCTTCTACATCGTCCGCTACATGTGGAAGCGGCCGGTCTGGCAGGCGGCGGCGGCCTCGATGATCTTCGGCGCGCTGGACGTGGTGTTCATCACCTCGAACCTGCTGAAGTTCTTCCACGGCGCCTGGCTGCCGCTGGCGATGGGCGGCTGCCTGGTGCTGGTCATGTGGACCTGGAACCGGGGCGCGGCGATCCTGTCCGACAAGACCCGTCGCGACAGCGTGCCCCTCTCCGAACTGGCCGACATCCTGAAGGCGCGGGCCCCGCACCGGGCGCCCGGCACGGCGATCTTCCTCACCTCCGACCCCGACACCTCGCCGGTCGCGCTGATGCACAATCTCAAGCACAACAAGGTGCTGCACGAGAAGAACATCATCCTGTCGGTGGCCACCGCCGAGACGCCGCGCGTCTCCGAGGCGAACCGGGTGCGCATCGAGCCGGTGAACGACGACTTCAAGAAGGTCATCATCAACTACGGCTTCATGGAGAGCCCGAACGTGCCCAAGGCGCTGGGGCTCTGCCGCAAGCAGGGGCTCAAGTTCGACATCATGGCGACGTCGTTCTTCCTCGGCCGCCGCTCGGTGGTGCCCTCGGCCCAGTCGGGCATGCCGCTGTGGCAGGACAAGCTCTTCATCTTCCTGATGCGAAACGCGGCGAACCCGACCGACTTCTACAAGATCCCACCCGGCCGCGTGGTCGAGATGGGCGCGCAGGTGACGGTCTGACGTGCCGCTGAACGTGCTCTCCATCCTCGGCGACGCGGTCTGGATCGTGGCGATGTCCATGATCGCCTCGGCCACGCGCGCCGCCTGGGCCCGTCTGGCGGCCGACGCGCGTCTGCCGATGCAGTGGGGCGTGGACCGCAAGCCGACGTGGCGCGCGGGCAAGCCGCTGGCGCTGGCGATCACCGTCGGCTTCCCTCTGGTCTTCGGCCTGGTCCTCTCCGGCCTGGCGCGGGCGCCGGGGCTGGCGGCCGATCAGCTGACCATCCTCTTCCTCGTGCGGGTCGCCACCGCGCCGCTGTTCATCCTGGGCCACATGCTCTGGATGCGCGCGGCGCTGCGAACGCTCGAGGCCGAAGGCGCGCTTAAGCCTTGAACCCGCGGCGCGCCTGTCCTTAAAGGCGCGCGACCGATCCACCCCTCGTCCGAAGGCTCCCCCCGTCATGGCCACCAAGCCCAAGAAGGTCGTCCTCGCCTATTCCGGCGGCCTGGATAGCTCCACCATCGTCAAGTGGCTGCAGACCGAGCTGGGCGCCGAGGTGGCGACCTTCACGGCTGACCTGGGCCAGGGTGAGGAGATCGAGCCGGCCCGCCACAAGGCCATCACCCTGGGCGTGAAGCCCGAGTACGCCTTCGTCGAGGACGTGCGCGAGGAGTTCGTGCGCGACTACGTCTTCCCGATGTTCCGCGCCAACACGGTGTACGAGGGCCAGTACCTGCTGGGCACCTCGATCGCGCGTCCGCTGATCGCCAAGAAGCAGATCGAGATCGCCCGGAAGATCGGCGCCGACGCCGTCGCCCACGGCGCGACGGGCAAGGGCAACGACCAGGTCCGCTTCGAGATCGCCTACTACGCCCTGGAGCCCGACATCCGCGTCGTCGCCCCCTGGCGCGAATGGGACTTCAAGAGCCGCGAGGCCCTGCTGGACTTCGCCGAGAAGCACCAGATTCCGATCACCAAGGACAAGCGCGGCGAGGCGCCCTTCAGCGTCGACGCCAACCTGCTGCACTCCTCGTCCGAGGGTAAGGTGCTGGAGGACCCGGCGGTCGAGGCCCCCGAGTTCGTGCACATGCGCACCATCTCGCCCGAGGCCGCGCCCGACACCCCGACCGTCATCACGATCGACTTCGAGAAGGGCGACCCGGTCGCCATCGACGGCCAGAAGCTGTCGCCCGCCGCCCTGCTGACCAAGCTGAACGAGCTGGGCCGCGACAACGGCATCGGGCGCCTGGACCTGGTGGAGAACCGCTACGTCGGCATGAAGTCGCGCGGCGTGTACGAGACCCCCGGCGGCACGATCCTGCTGCACGCCCACCGCGGCATCGAGAGCATCACCCTCGACCGCGGCGCGATGCACCTGAAGGACGAGCTGATGCCGAAGTACGCGTCGCTCATCTACAACGGGTTCTGGTTCGCGCCCGAGCGCGAGATGCTGCAGGCCGCCATCGACCTGTCGCAACAGAAGGTCTCGGGCCAGGTGCGGGTGAAGCTGTACAAGGGGAACGTCACCGTCATCGGCCGCACCTCGCCCTACTCGCTGTACGACCAGGAGCTGGTCACCTTCGAGGAAGGCAAGGTCGCCTACGATCACCGCGACGCGGCCGGCTTCATCAATCTGAACGCGCTTCGCCTGCGCGTGGCCGCCAAGCGCGACCGCCGCTAGATCCGGCTCAGGCTTCCAGGCGGTTGTACGGGTACTGGTCCCGGATCTCCGCCTGGAAGAAGCTGCCCTTCGACTCCGCGTCCACGAACGACCGGTGCACCTCGCCGGGTACGCCGACGTAGATGTAGCGCTCGCCGCTGACGAAGCGGATGAGCAGCTTTCCGTGGTGCGCGTCGTAGTCGATGGCCTGGATGGCCGTTGAGTCCACTTCCATCGGCCGTGCTCCTCGCCGCGGATGTTCGCCTCTGAAACGCGTGAACTGAGCGGCTTGGTTCCCCCGAGCCGCGATAGGCGCCAAGGTCTCCCACAAGGCGAAGCTTACTCGCCAATCAAATGAAGGGGAGCCCGATGCAGTCTCACGCCTATGTCGCCATCGTCAGCCTGTTGGCGTTGCTCGTCTACTTCTGGATGGGACTTCAGGTCGGCCGGGCCCGCGCCAAGTGCGGGATCCAGCCGCCGGCCATGACGGGAGACCCGGTCCTGGAGCGGTCGATCCGCGCCCACTACAACACCTTGGAATGGCTGCCGCTTTTCCTGGTCCCGCTGTGGCTGTTCGCGATCTACTGGAGCGATCTGGTCGCCGCGATCCTCGGCCTGATCTGGATCGTCGGGCGCGTGATGTACCAGGTCGGCTACGTGCGCGACCCGTCCAAGCGGGAGCTCGGCTTCCTGGTCCAGGCGCTGGCCGTGGCCGTGCTGCTGTTCGGATCGCTGGGGCGGATCGTCTATGTGGTGTTCCTGACGCAAGCTTGACCTAAGGCAACCACAATTGCGACGGAGTGTTGTGAGGCTTACCTCTCCCGTACCGGGGGACGCCCGAGTTCGAGATCGTACGATGTCCAGGAAATCTGTCGTCGCCGCCGCTGCCCTCGCCCTCGCGGCGGGGCTCGCGGCGTGCGCCACGCCCACGCCCTACCAGCCCGCGGTGAAGGGGTCGTCCACGTCGGGCGGCTACTCGGACCTGCGGCTGGAGAACGACCGCTACCGCGTGACCTTCGCCGGCAACTCTCTGACCAGCCGCGAGACCGTCGAGGCCTACCTGCTGTTCCGCGCCGCCGAGCTGACGGTGCAGAGCGGCTATGACTGGTTCTCGGTGGCGGACCGCGACACCGACAAGAAGACCCAGACCTACGTCGACCAGGATCCGTTCTACCGGCCCTGGTACGGCAGCTACGGCTTCTGGCGCCCGTCGTGGCGCTACTACGGCCGCGGCTACGGCTGGCGCGGCTGGGATCCCTTCTGGGGCGACCCCTTCTGGGCCGACCGCGTGGACGTGCGCACGGTCGAGCGGTTCGAGGCCTCGGCTGAGATCGTCATGAACAAGGGTCCGAAGCCCCAGGGCGATATCCGCGCGTTCGACGCGCGCGGCGTGATCGAGAACCTGAAGCCCCGGATCCAGTATCCGGCCCCGCCGAAGTAAGGCCCTTCAGGCCGCCTCGGTCCGGTCCGCCTCGATCGTCTCGGGGCGATGCGCGGGCGGCGCCGGCGCGGCGGCCGCCAGGGTCTCGTAGAGCCGCGTGGCGTCGATGGGCTTGGCCACATGCCCGTCGAAGCCGGCGGCCAGATACTCCGCCACCTGGTGCTGCATGGCGTTGGCCGTCAGCGCCAGGATCGGCGTGCGCGGCCGACCCTCGGCCAATTCGGCCAGGCGGATGGCCCGCGCCGCCGAGACGCCGTCCATGATCGGCATCTGCACGTCCATCAGGATCATGTCGTAGGGCGCGCCCCGCCAGGCCTCCACGGCCATCGCGCCGTCGGCGACGAGGTCCGGGTGGATGCCGATCTGGTCCAACAGGGTCTGCACGACCAGCTGGTTCACCGGATTGTCCTCGGCCACCAGCACGCGCAGCGGCAGGCCACCCTCGGCGAGGGCCGCGGCCGAACGCTCCTCGACCGTTTCCGGCTCCAGCAGCGGGGTTTCGGGATCGCCCAGGCGGCGCAGGGGCAGCAGCACGGTGAACCGCGCGCCGACCCCCGGTGTGCTCTCGACCTCGATCGCGCCCCCCATCAGCTCCGCCAGCTCGCGGCAGATGGACAGGCCGAGGCCCGTGCCGCCGTAGCGCCGGGTGGTGGACGAATCCACCTGCTGGAAGCGGCTGAACAGGCGCGGCAGGTCCTGAGGCGCGATGCCGACGCCGCTGTCCGCCACCACCATCTCCAGCACCTCGTTGCGCCAGGCGATGCTCAGCTCGATCTGGCCGCGCTCGGTGAATTTCACGGCGTTGGACAGAAGGTTGTAGAGGATCTGGCGCACGCGCGTGGGGTCGCCGAGATAGGTGCCCACCGCGCGGGGGTCGAGGTCGAGGCGGAAGCCGACGCCCTTCGCCGACGCCTGGCCGGCGAACGTCTCCTGCGCGCCGCGCACGGTCTCGCCCAGGTCGAAGGGGATCTTCTCCAGCTCGAGCCGGCCGGCCTCCACCTTCGACAGGTCGAGGATGTCGTTCAGGATCACCAGCAGGCTCTCGCCAGACTGGCGGATGACCGAAAGGCTGCGCTGGTGGGCGGGCTTCAGGTCGGGCTCGGCCGCCAGGGCCTGGGCCATGCCGAGCACGCCGTTGAGGGGCGTGCGGATCTCGTGGCTCATCCGCGCCAGGAACTCGCTCTTGGCGTCGCTGGCGGCGGCCACCGCGTTCTGCGCCCTCAGCAGGTCGCTGGAGGTGCGAAGGCTCATCCACATGCTGATCAGGGTGTGCAGGGCGACGACCAGCATCGCGAGGCAGACCAGGACCTGGTCCGGTCCCTGGAAGTGGGGCAGGGCCAGCGGCACGGCGGCGGGCAGGATCACCGATGGCAGCACCGGCAGCGCCGCGCCCGGTGACTGGCCATGCCGGGACTGGATGTACATCAGGTGCGCGGCGAAGAAGGCGGCGGCGGCCACCTGGCAGGCCGTGTTGTCGGCGCTCCACAGCAGGACGCCGGCCATGCTCCAGGTGAGGGCCGACAGCATATAGACCGCCGAGCAGGTCCAACCCGTCGTGACGGGGCCGATCGTGGTGCGCGCGGCCTGGCGGGTGGCGATGACGACCGCGACCTCCGCCAGCAGGGCCGCGCCGGCCCACAGCGCGGCGACGGTCCAGCCGACGCCCATGCCGACAAAGGCCGTGACCGCGGCCAGCAGGACGACCCGCACCGCCGAATAGGCGCAGATTCCAGCCGCCGACCTGGCGAACCTCTCGTCGAAAAGCTTACCGAACAAGAGCTCCCCCCGGCGCTCACCCCGGCATCTGGGTACGCCCTCAGCGCCCAACACTGGGTTAACGGCAAGGCTTGCCCCGACGCGTCCAAGGTGGCCCTCGGATCGAATAGAGAATTGGACCCCCGTTCGGGGGATTTCCAAGCTCGGCCGTCATCGCAGGATTGATTGCGCCCCGCATGGTCAGGCTTGGTTTTTTTGAGGTATTCTGTCCGCGTGCGGTTGAGGGGTTCGTTTGATGCGTAGGGTGCCGCCCAAGGATCGGCTGCAGACCGGCTTCCGCTGGAAGGCGGTGGTGGTGGCCGTGGTGCTGAACGCTGCGGCGGTTCCGGCGGCGTGGGCCGCCAACCGCGTCGCCCTCGTGGTCGGCGTCTCGAAGTACGAGAAGGTGCCGGCGCTCGCCAATCCGTCCAAGGACGCCAGACTCGTGCAGCAGACGCTGCAGAAGCTGGGCTTCGAGGTGAAGGTCCTCACCGATCCGAACCGCTCGCAGCTCATCGAGGGCCTTGGCGAGTTCGAGCAGGCCGCCGCCGGCGCGGACGCCGCGGTGATCTACTACGCCGGCCACGGCGCGATGATCGAGGGGGTGAACTACCTCCTGCCGAAGGACGCCATCGCCACCACCAAGTCGGCCCTGACCGGCAGCGCCGTGGAGTCGGCCCGCCTGGGCGCGTCGATGAGCGGGGCCAAGGCGGTGCGCCTGATCATCCTGGACGCCTGCCGCAACAACCCGACCGCCACGCGCAGCATCGGCGGGGGCTCGCGCGGGCTGACCCGCGAAGCCGGCCCCACCAGCGTGCAGGTGGTCACCCTGATGGCCGCCGGACCGGGCGAGGTGGCTCAGGATGGCGCGGGCGGGAACAGCCCCTTCGCCATCGCCCTGACCCAAGGCCTCACGCGGCCCGGCATCACCGTCGGCGAGCTGCCCAGCTACGTGCAGGCCGAGGTCGAGCGGATGACCGAGGGCCAGCAGACCCCGGACCTGCAGGGCATCTGGCCCAATGTGCACTGGAGCTTCGACCCCAACGGTCCGGCCAAGCTGGCCCAGGCGCCGGCCGCCGATCTCACCAAGATCAAATGGGAGAAGGACCAGGCGTTCTGGCAGTCCGTGAAGGACTCGGACGATCCGGCCGACTTCAAGGCCTACATGGAGGCGCAGGACCGCGGCGAGATCACCGGCTCGTTCCGCCGCCTGGCCTCGAACCGTATCCGGGCGCTGGAGAAGCTGCCGCCGGGCTCGTTCCAGGTGGCGTCGCGCTCGGCCACGCCGGGCCAGGAACTGGTGACCTCGGCGCGCGAAGCCTTCGGGCGCGGGGACTACAAGACCGCCGCCCGCGACTGGACCTCGGCCGCCGAGGCCGGCAACGGCGCGGCCATGTACAACCTCGGGGTCATGGCCCTGACAGGCAAGGGCGTGACCAAGGACGCGGCGGCCGCCGCCCGCTGGTTCAAGTCCTCCGCCGACGCCGGCCATTCCGGCGGGATGGTGAACTGGGCGCTCTGCCTCCTCAACGGCTTCGGCACGGCCAAGAACGAGGGCGAGGGCTTCCGCTGGCTGCAGCAGGCGGCGGGCAAGGGCTCGGCCACCGGCATGGGCATGCTGGCCGAGGCCTATCTGCGCGGCCGAGGCGCGCCGACCGACCCGCGCGCCGCCGCTGGCTGGCTGCAAAAGGCCGTGGACGCCGGCGACGGGCCGTCGATCCTGCAGCTCGCGGATCTGTACGAGCGGGGTGAGGGGGTTTCGCGGGATACAAAGCGCGCCTTCGACCTGTTCGAGCGCGCCGCCGTGGCGGGCGACACCGATGCGATGGTGCGCCTCGGCTACGCCTACGAGGACGGCGAGGCGATCAACAAGGACGAGGTCCAGGCGGCCACCTGGTACCAGCGCGCCGCCGAGGCGGGGAACAGCGAGGGCATGTCGAGCCTGGCTGTGATGCTGGAGAACGGCTCCGGCCTCCCGCAGGACTACACGCGTGCCGCAGAATACTACCGGTTGGCCGCAAATGCGGGTGACGCCCGTGGCTACCTGGGCCTAGGCAGCATGACCGCGCGTGGCGCGGGCGTCCGCGCGAACCCGGCGGAGGCCGTGCGCCTCTTCCAGTCGGCGGCCGACCGGGGCAGCGCCGCGGCGATGCGCAACCTGGGCATCATGTACGAGACCGGCCAGGGCGTGCGCGCCGACCGGAAGAAGGCGATCGACTATTACCGCAAGGCCGCTCAGGCCGGCGACGATAGCGCGCGAAGCGAACTGGAGCGTCTTGGCGTGAGCTGAGGCGAGGGGTTGGGGGGAGAGAGATGATCGGGCTCGGCAACAATCGGCGGCTGAGGGTGGCGGTGAGCGCCCTGGCGCTCATGGGCGTCACGGCCCAGCCTGTGCTGGCGCAGAAGAAGGACTCGGTCCTCAACGCGTGCGAGGCGCAGCGCGCGCCGCTGGTGAAGCTCGACAAGGAATACGACGACCTCAAGCGCTCGAAGATGAGCCAGGCCATCGGCGAGGGGCTCAAGACCGGCGCCATGGTGCTCGCCAAGGGCGTGGCCAGCGGCAACATCCGCCTGCCGGGCAGCGGCGGCGGCTACGGTGGCGGCTTCGGCGGCATGGGCGGGATGGGCAGCCTGATGGGCGCCGTCGGCGGCATGGCGATGCAGAGCGCCGCCCAGCAGCAGGCGGGCGGCCCCGCTCCCGCGTCGCCGGCCGGCATGCTCTTCGGTCCCGACATGCTGTCGGGCGCCTCGGGCCTCTACGTGCCCGGCGTCAGCAGCTACGGCGGCTTCAGCGCCGGCGGCGACGGCAAGGCCTATGCGGCGCTGGCGGTCCTGGTGGCCATCGTGGCCACCGCCGACGCCTACGCGAAGCTGAAGGAACAGGAAGCCGGCGGCGACCTGAAGAAGGCCTCGTTCAACATCGACCAGGACGCCTCGCGCCAGCTGGCGGTCACGCGGGAGATCGTCGACTCCGGCAACGCCCTGGTGGAGTGCCGCGCGACCCAGCTGAACGACATCAACACCCGGCTGGCCGGCGCGACCAACGACAAGGACCGCAAGGCGATCCGCCGCGAGCGGACCGAACTGGTCGGCGCGCTCAAGAAGGACATCGACGTCACCGGCGGCGTGGTGGACCAGCACACCAACATGGCCAAGACCTTCACCCAGGGTCGCGCCATGACCGACGGCTCGTCGGAAGCCGACGTGCTGGGCGGTCAGACTCCGGCCTACGCCACCGCCGCCGCCACGACCCGCGTGTCGATGCCCAAGGGCGCGGCGCCGGCGGGCGGCCAGGCCCAGCAGGCGTCGGCGCCGGCCGCCGCGCCGCCCCCGGCCCTCGTTGCGGTCCGCGCCGCGGCCCTGCGCTCGGGACCGGCGGCCTCCGCGCCGCTGGTCAAGAACCTGCCCGTGGGCACGTCGATCCAGGCCAAGGCCGGCCAGGCCGACGGCGGCTGGTGGGAAGTCGAGGTGGGTGGCGAGACCGGCTACGTTCGCGCCGCCGAGGTGGGTCCGCCCGGCTCGGCGCCGGCCGCCCCGGTGCAGACCGCCGCCGCGGGCGGGAAGGGCAAGGGCAAGGCCGCCGCGGCCCCCAAGGCTCCGCCGCCCCCACCGGCCGTGCAGGGCCCGACGAACATCCGCGCCTACAACCAGTCGGTCATCGCCGCGCGCGACAACGGCAAGGGTCGATTGGGCGCGCTGATGACCGACATCCAGGCCGCGCAGCTCAAGGAAAACCGCTTCTACGCGATGCTGACGACCTGGCGCTGGGGCTGATCCCCAGCGCCAGATCGCTGGCGGCCGTCAGCCCGCGAAGGCGGCGAGGCGCTGGCGGATGATCTCGTCAGCCTGGGCCATGATGCGGTCGATCAGTTCCTTCACGGTCGGAACGTCGTGGATCAGGCCCACGACCTGACCGCACGACCAACCGCCGGCGTCCATCTCGCCGTCGCGCAGGATCTTCGGATAGACGCCCGCCACTTCCGGGGCAATGTCCGCGAAGGTCAGCTTGTCGCCGAGGGTGCGTTCCTTCTCCAGCAGACGCTCGACGCCGGCGTTGTTCAGCACGCGCTCGGTGTTGCGCAGCGGGCGCATGATCAGGCGGGTGTCGAGTTCGGAGGCGGCGACCAGGGCCTGCTTCACGTTCTCATGCACCGGCGCTTCCTTCGTGGCGATGAAGCGGGTGCCCATGTTCATGCCGTCGGCGCCCATGGCGAGCGCGGCCACCAGGCTGCGGCCGTCGGCCATCCCGCCCGAGGCCAGGAACGGCACCTTCAGCTCTTCGCCGGCGCGCGGCAGCAGGATGAAGTTCGGCACGTCGTCCTCGCCCGGGTGGCCGCCGCACTCGAAGCCGTCGACGCTGACCGCGTCGCAGCCGATGGCCTCGGCCTTGAGGGCGTGGCGGACCGAGGTGCACTTGTGGATCACCTTGATCCCGGCGTCCTTCAGGGCCGGCAGGTACTTCTGCGGGTTGTTGCCGGCGGTCTCGACCACCTTCACGCCGCTCTCGACGATCACCTGCACCAGGCCCGGATAGTCGGGCGGCGTGACCGCCGGCAGGAAGGTCAGGTTCACACCGAACGGTTTGTCGGTGAGCGCGCGGCACTTGTCGATCTCGGCGCGCAGCTTTTCGGGCGTGCCCTGGGTCAGGCCGGTGATGATGCCGAGGCCGCCCGCGTTCGACACGGCCGCCGCCATCTCGGCGAAGCCCACGTAGTGCATGCCGCCCTGGACGATCGGATGCTGGATGCCCAGCATTTCGGTGATGCGCGTCTTCATGGTCGTTCCCCTGGCGTCGAGTTGCTTTGCAGAGGGACCTAGCCGTCTTTCGACGCCCGCGCCATCGGCACGGCGCATCGCGGCGGGCGCGCCTCCCCCTGGGTGAGGGGGCGTGGAAGCAAGGCCCGGGAAGCGGGGAAAGGCCTCAAAAGCAAAACGCCGCCCCGAAGGACGGCGTCTGGCTTGGTTTCTCGCAAAATGGAGCGGGCGAGGCGATTCGAACGCCCGACCCCAACCTTGGCAAGGTTGTGCTCTACCCCTGAGCTACGCCCGCGCTCCGAAGGGGGTTTTGTGGGCCCCCAACTGCGAGAGGCGGCCTTATGACAGACGACCTCTGGCTTTGCAAGCGCCCCTCGGCGAGAATTTTTCAGCGGAATTTCGGGGTCTTCAGACGCCGCTTGTTCACGTGCCCTTCCGGGTTCGGCGTGTTGGCTTCCTCGGGGAATTCGCCCTTGAAGTAGTACCGCTGCCAGGCCTCCTTGGTGGCCTCCGGGTCGCCGCGGAAGATCTTCTGGTTGAACTCGCTGCGGTGCTTTTCCCAGACGTCGTACTGGTGGCGCAGCTCGGGGTCGGAATCCATGCGGCGGATCACCGGCTGGATCTCGTGCAGGGTGTGATCCTGCAGCAGGGTGATGAAGCAGAAGGGTTCGCCCTTCTCGAAGCGCACGCGCCCTGGGCGGGTGAACATCCAGTTCATCGTGAAGGGGAACGGCAGCCAGTCGGTCTCGACCACCCCCGCCAGGGGCTGGATGCCGTCCTTGACGTGGTTGGGCGGGCCCATGACCCACATCGACCAGCCGGGCGGCGTGCGGAACAGGTAGCCCGAGTGGAAGGTCAGCACGCCGTGGCTGAAGTGGCTGGTCGCCAGCTTGTGGAAGTCCGGGTTCGGATTGTCAGGCTTGAGGGTGATGTCGGTCTGCATGTTGCCCCCGTTCCACTCGGCGGTGAACGAGGTGGGGCACAGCAGTTCCCAGCCCGAGCTGTTGGCCATCGACAGCGGCAGGCAGCGATAAGGGTGGCGTGAGGCGAAACGATCCATCCACGCCCGCTGTGGCCGGCCGGGTACCAGCTCCGGGGGCCGTTCGGTGGTGGGGAAGCACTCCAGTTCCATGGGTCTCGCCTGCGCTGAACTCTGCCAGACCCTCTAAGCGCGGCGCGCGGGCGGCGTAAAGCGCACAAGCAAAAGCCCCGGACCGCGTGCGCGATCCGGGGCCTGCAAGTCGGTCAGGGGTGCGGGTCGGTCAGGCCCCGGCCAGGCGGCGGCGCTGGCCGCGGAGCATGGCGCCCGCCGCGCCGAAGCCCAGGATCATCAGCGTCCAGGCGCCCGGTTCCGGGATCGCGGCGGTGGTGGCCGCCAGGCCGTCGAACTCGAACGAGTTGCCGCCCGTCGAGGTGAACTCGATCTTGGTCACCTTGGCGTTGCCGAACGAGTAGTAGATGCGCTTGCCCCAGGTCTGGGCGCCGTTGTCCTCGTCGGGATCCTGGCCGTTCCAGATGTCCTCGCCCGAGAGCGTTTCCAGCAGGTCGTTGCCGCTGAACAGCCGGAAGGAGATGTGGTTGTACCAGTCCGGCGAGCCCATATAGAGGCTGAAGGTCGTGAAGTACTGGTTGTTCAGCACCTCGATCGAGGCCAGTCCGCCGTTCTCGACCGTCTGATACTCGGTGGACTCGTACAGGATGTCGCTGGGAGCCGGGTTCAGCGGATCGGCGCCGGCCTTGAGCACCGGCGGCGGGGCGGTTTCGCCCGGCAGGTGGCCGCCCGAACGCACATAGGTCGTGGCCGCGGGGCCGTAGGCGTTGTCGCCCACGTAGGCGAAGCCGGCCGCGAGCGGATCGTCGTAGTTCTGAATGTTGGACTGGCCGTACTGCAGCGCGCCGTCCAGGTTCCAGTTCTCGACCGCGAGAACGTTCACACCGGCGCTGGCGGCGCCCGCGCCCAGCAGGGCCGCAGCGCCCACGGCGGCGGCGAGGATGGTCTTGGTCATAGGCGTTTCCCCGATAGCGGCCCTTCGGACCGTCGCGTTAACCTTTCTTACGCCGTACAGCGTTCGCCGAATCGATTCTCCTGGAACGGGTACGGCGCCGCTTGACCTCGCGTGACACGCTGTGTGCCGCTATCAGGGCGGAATGAAACGCCGAGACGACCTGCTGGCCTTCCTGGCCGCCCACGCCATCGACCAGACCACCCACGACCATCCCGCCGTCTTCACGGTCGGGGAAGGCGAGGACATCAAGGCGCGCATCCCCGGCGCCCACACCAAGAACCTGTTCCTGAAGGACGCGAAGGGCCAGCTTTGGCTGATCTCGGCCGAGGGGCACGCCAGCATCGACCTGAAGCGGCTGCACACGGTGATCGGCTCGGCGCGGCTGTCATTCGGCAATCCGGACCTGATGGTCGAGACCCTGGGCGTCACGCCGGGCTCGGTCACCGCCTTCGGCTTGATCAACGACACCGGGGGGCGGGTGCGTTTCGTGCTGGACCGGACCCTGGCCGAGGCCGAACAGGTGAACTTCCACCCGCTGGTCAACACCGGTACGACCACCGTGAGCGGGGAGGGATTCCGGCGCTTTCTCGCCGCCCTCGGGGTCGAGCCGATGGTGGTGGATTTCGAGGCCATGACGGTGATCGAGCCGGCTGTGCGTTGAAGCGCGGCCCGGTTGGGACCATCTTGGCGGCAAGACGTTTGACACTTCACGCGACAAGGAACGAACGGGCATGACCCTCATCGGGGAAACCCAAGGCCAACCGGCCGTCAACAAGGCCGACCTGATCAAGGACGCCACCGACCAGAGCTTCATGGCCGACGTGGTCGAGGCGTCGCGCGAGACGCCGGTGATCGTGGACTTCTGGGCCACGTGGTGCGGCCCGTGCCGCCAGCTCGGCCCCTCGCTGGAGAAGGCCGTCGCAGCGGCCGGCGGCAAGGTGAAGCTGGTGAAGGTCGATATCGACGCCAACCCCGGCTACGCGGGCCAGTTGCGCGTGCAGTCGATCCCCGCGGTCTTCGCCTTCGTGGACGGCCGGCCGGTGGACGGCTTCATGGGCGCGCTGCCCGACAGCCAGGTGAAGCAGTTCATCGACCGCATCGCCAAGATGGGCGGTGAAGGCGGCGGCTCGCCGGTGGACGAACTGCTGGGCCTGGCCAAGGAGTCCCTTGAACTGGGCGACACCGGCGGGGCGGCTCAGGCGTTCGCCCAGGCGCTGCAGATGGACCCGACCAATGTGAAGGCCATCGGCGGCCTCGCGCGGCTCTACCAGCAGGAAGGCGACCTGGAGGCCGCCCGGGAGGTGCTGGCCATGGCGCCCGAGAACGCCAAGGACGCGGACATCGACGCCGTGCGCGCCGCGCTCAGCCTCGCCGAGAGCGCTCCGTCCGAGACGGCCGAGTTCGAACGCCGCCTGGCCGCCGACCCCGACGACCACGAGGCGCGGCTGGAGTTCGCCAAGGCGCTCGCCGGCCAGAACCGGATGATGGAGGCGGTGGACCAGCTCATCGAGAGCATCGGCCGCGACCGCGAGTGGAACGAGCAGGCGGCGCGCAAGCAACTGCTGACCATCTTCGAGGCGGCCGGCCCGATGTCCGACGTCGCCAAGCAGGGGCGCCGCAAACTGTCTGCCATACTCTTCAGCTAAGTGAGGCCCATGGCGCCGTACCGCCAGACATCAGACCTGCCGCAACTCATCCCGGTGTTTCCGCTGGGCGGAGCGCTCCTGCTGCCGGGCGGCGAACTGCCGCTGCAGATCTTCGAGCCGCGCTACCTGAACATGGTGGACGACGCGATGGCGGGCGACCGGGTGATCGGCATGATCCAGACGCGGGGCGGTTCGCGCGCCCGGCCGATCCTGGAGCACGTGGGCTGCCTCGGCCGGATCACCAGCTACGCCGAGACGTCGGACGGCCGCTACCTGATCACCCTGACCGGGGTCTGCCGGTTCGACGCCGGCGAGGAGCTGGACCTGCGGATGCCCTATCGCCAGGTCCGCGCCAGCTACGAGCGCTTCGCCGGCGACCTGGCCCGGGACGAGGAGATCGAGGTCGGCCAGGAGGCGCGCGGGCGCTTCGCCACGGCGCTCAAGCGCTACCTCAACCAGCGCGAGCTCGACATCGACTGGGAGACGGCCAGTTCGGCGCCGCTGGAGGCGCTGGTGAACAGCCTCTGCATGGGCCTGCCGTTCGAGCCGGCCGAGAAGCAGGCCTTCCTCGAGGCCGCCGACCTGCCGGCCCGGTTCGACACCTTGACCACCCTGCTCGAGATCGACGCCACCGATCCGGATGACGAGCGGCCCTCGCTGCAGTAGGAGGGCGCCATGAGCGAAGCCCACGCCGAAGTCGATCCCCGCCTGCTCGAGATCCTGGTCTGTCCGGTCACCCGCGGGCCGCTGGAGTACGACCGCCAGAAGGACGAACTGGTGAGCCGCGGCGCGCGGTTGGCCTATCCCATCCGCGACGGCGTGCCGATCATGCTGCCCGAGGAAGCCCGCGCCCTGGGCGAAGGCGAGTAGGCGGACGACGGTTCCACCATCATCCCTCCCCTTCAGGGGAGGGACAGGCCGCCAAGCGGCCAGGGTGGGGAGACGGCGTCAGGCGACGGGCGTCCGGCTTGGCCCACGCATCCCCACCCGTTCGAGGCTGCGCCTCGTCCACCCTCCCCTGAAGGGGAGGGATGTCGGAACCTACAGCGCCTCGCCGCGCAGCAGCCGGGGAAGGTCGCCCACGGCCCCGCCGGCTTCCTGCATGAAGAACCTGCGGGCGGGACCGATGCGGTTCACGGCCGCCATGCCGATCCCGCGGCCAAGGCGCAGCAGCGGGTTGTCGTTCGAGAAGAGATGGACAAAGGCGTCCATGCCGGCCGACAGCATCACCGTGTCGAAGCGGCGCCAGGCTGCGTAGCGCTCCAGCACCACCTCCGAGCCGATGTCCTCGCCCAGGCGGGCGGCGTCGGCGACGACCTCCGCGAGGGCGGCCGCGCCCTTGAGGCCCAGGTTCAGGCCCTGGCCGGCAATGGGGTGCACGCCGTGAGCGGCGTCGCCCAGCAGGGCCACGCGCGGCGCGGTCAGTCGCTCGGCGAGCTGCAGGCTGAGCGGGTAGGAGAAGACCGGCCCCTCGACGGTGACGTCGCCCAGGAAGTCGCCGAAGCGTCGCTCCAGGTGCGCCTGGAAGATCTCGGGCCGGGCCGTCTTCAGCGCCGCGCCGCGCGCCGCGCTCTCGGTCCAGACCAGGCTGGCGCGGTCGTCGGTGAGCGGCAGGATGGCGAAGGGCCCGCTGGGCAGGAAGTACTCGTGGGCGACGCCCTCGTGCGGGCGGGCCATGCGTACGGTCGCGACGACCCCGGCCTGCTTGTAGTCCCAGCCGATCGCGCCGATGCCGGCCTGTTCGCGAACGACCGATCCCCGGCCCTCGGCGCCGACGACCAGCGGGGCGGACAGCGCCCGGCCGTCGGCCAGGGTCACGGTGGCGGCCCGGGGGTCGATGGCGAGCGAGGCGACCTTGGCCGGGGCCAGGACCTGGACGCCGGCATCGGTCAGCGCGGCCGAGACGGCGGCGCGGACATGGCGGTTCTCCAGCAGGTAGCCCAGCGGTTCGCCGTCGGAGCGGTCCGAGATCTCGTCCGAGTCGAAGCGCAGGAAGAACGGGGTCTGGCCGGCCGTGGCGGCGCCGGGCGTTCGACCGTCGGTGACCAGGATCTGCTCGATCCTCTGAGCGTGCGGGTCGAGGGCAGGGGCCAGGCCTAGGGCTCGCCACTGGCGGTAGGCCGCGTAGGCGATCGCCCAGGCGCGGCCGTCGAAGGTGGGGGCGAGCTGACTCTCGAACGGGACCGGATCGACCAGCACCGGCTTCAGCCCGGCCTGCGCCAGCCCGAGGGCCAGGGTGGCGCCGGCGACGCCCGCGCCGGCGATGATGACGTCCGCGTCGAAGCCTTCGCTCATGGCCGCCGTGTTGCGCCAAATCCCACGGCGCGTCCAGACGTCGCGGATGGCCGAAAACTGGACGCATGCGTCCATCTTTCACTTGCCGGTAACGCTCGCCGGGACTTATCTGACGGGCTGATGGACCGCAGAGTCCAAGTTTCAGGCTGGGCTGGAGTTTTCGAATGGCCGGTTTGCCGAAAGGGCGCATCGTCCCGCTGGCCGCGGGCGGGGTCGCCGCGGTCGCCGTCGTCGTGGGCGGCAGCCTGTGGTGGATCGATCGCCAGAAGTTCGAGAGCACCGACAACGCCTTCGTGGCTGCCGACAAGGTGACCATCGCGCCGTTGGTGGACGGCTACGTGGCCGAGGTGCTGGTCGAGGACAACCAGGCCGTGGCGCCCGGCCAGGTCCTGGTGCGCATCGATCCCGCGACGGTCAAGGCGCGACTGGCTCAGGCCGAGGCCAATGCCTCCGCCCTGGAGGCGGCGATCACTCAGGTCGACGACAAGGTGCGGCTGGAACAGGCCCTGATCGCCCAGCGGGCCGCGGCCGTGGCCAGCGCCGACGCCCAGGCGCGGTGGGCGGCGTCCGAGATGAACCGGTATGGCCAGTTGGCCGGGTCGGGCTGGGTCTCGCCGCAGCGCGCCCAGAACGCCCGCAACGCCCAGGACCAGGCCGTGGCCGGGGTCTCCCAGGCCAAGGCGGCGCTGGAGGCCGAGCGGCGCGTGGCGCAATCGCTCGGCTCGGCGCGGGACCAGAGCGTGGCCCAGGCCGCGGCGGCCCGCGCCGCCGCCGAACAGATCCGCATCGACCTGACCCGCACCGAGATCCGCGCGCCGGGCGCCGGCGTGGTCGGCGCGCGCAGCGTGCGGGTCGGTCAGTACGTCCGCCCGGGCGGCGCGCTGATGAGCCTGGTGCCCCTGCAGCAGGCCTATGTGGTCGCCAACTTCAAGGAGACGCAGGTCTCGCGCCTGCGTATCGGCCAGGCGGTGGAGATCCATGCCGACGCGTTCGGCGACGAGGTCATCCGCGGCAAGGTCGAGTCCTTCGCGCCCGCCACCGGCGCCGAGTTCGCCCTGATCCCGGTGGAGAACGCGGTCGGCAACTTCACAAAGATCACCCAGCGCCTGCCGGTCCGCATCGCCATCGACCGCGACCAGAAGCTGGCCGGCGGCCTGCGCCCCGGCCTGTCGCTGAAGGTGAAGGTGGACGTGACGCGCGACACCGGCCCTTCGTTCGCCGAGTCGGGCGCGGCCGCCGCTCCGACCCACCTGGCCCAGGGCGGCCAGCCCTGACCGCGTGACGGCGCCGCTCCCGTGACCGACACGGTCCTCCATCCCGACAGCCAGCAGGCCCGCCAGCCCCACACGCCCGTGGCGCTGGGGTCCGACGGCGCGCACGTGGACTGGATAAAGGTCTTCCTGGGGTTCGGCGGGATGGTCATCGGCCAGTTCATGGCCATGCTGGACATCCAGATCGTCGCCAGCTCGCTGGTGCAGATCCAGTCGGGAATCGGCGCCACCAGCGACGAGATCAGCTGGGTTCAGACCATCTACCTGCTGGCCGAGGTGGTGATCATGCCCCTCACCGCGTACCTGACGAAGATGTGGGGCACGCGGTCGTTCTACGTGGTCGCGGTGATCGGGTTCGTGATCACCTCGGTGGCGGTGGGGCTGTCGTCGTCGGTCGGGATGATGATCGTGTTCCGCGCCCTACAGGGCATCTTCGCCGGGGCGATGATCCCGCCGATCTTCGCCACCGCCATGACCGTCTTCCCGCCTGAGCGGCGGCTGACCGCCAATGTCATCGTCGGCCTGATCGTGACCCTGGCGCCGACGGTCGGGCCGACGCTGGGAGGACACCTCACCGACCTGCTGAGCTGGCGCTGGTTGTTCTTCATCAATGTGCCGGTGGGCGCCCTGGTCGTCTTTCTGGTCAGCCGCTACGCCGACTTCGACAAGGGCGATCCCAGCCTGTCCAAGGGCATCGACTGGTGGGGCCTCGGCCTCATGACCGTCTTCCTCCTGTCGATGCAGTACGTGCTTGAGGAAGGCCACAGCGAGGGCTGGTTCGACGACGCGCTGATCCTGTGGCTGACGGTCCTGGCCGTCCTGAGCGGCGTCTCGTTCATCTGGCGGCAGCTGACCTACTGGCAGCCGATCGTGTCGCTGGCGCCCTTCAGGGATTCCAACTTCACCATCGGCATCATCATGACCTTCGTGACGGGGGTCAGCCTCTTCGGGGGCACCTTCCTCCTGCCGGTGTTCCTGGGCCAGGTCCGGGGCTTCTCGTCGGCCGAGGTGGGCACGACGATGTTGGTCTCGGGCCTGTCCATGTTCCTGTCGGCGCCGATCGCCGGGCGGATCGTGCGGGCGATGGATCCGCGCATCTCGATGGTGGTGGGCTTCACCATGGCCGCCTGGGCGATCCAGCTCGGCGTGCGGGTGACCGACCAATGGGGCTTCAACGAGTTCTTCGTGCTGCAGGCGGTGCGGGGGCTGGGCACCATGATCGCCATGATCGCCGCCCAGCAGATGAGCGTCGCCTCCTTGCCGGTGAGCTTGATGAAGGACGCCTCGGGGCTGATCAACCTGGTGCGTAACGTGGCGGGCGCGATCGGCCTGGCCGTGCTGACCACCGTGCTGAGCCATCAGACCGCGATCCACGTCATGGACCTGTCCAGCGCCGCCAGCATGGCCAACGCCACCAGCGCGGGGATGCTGGATGGCCTGACCCAGATGATGACCGCCGGCGGGATGGCCGACCCCGAGGGCGGCGCGCGCAAGGCCATGAGCCTGATGATCCATCGCCAGGCCTCGGTGCTGGCGTTCGGCGACGCCTTCGCCGTCCTGGCCATGGGCTGTTGGGCGGCGCTGGGCCTCAGCTTCCTGGTGAAGCCGCCGAAGACGCCGCCGGGCGGCGCGCCGCAGATGGGCGGGGGGCACTGATGGCGCGGGTTGTCGGTCAGATCGACCTGTCCAAGAGCGAGGCGATCCTCGACGCCGCCGTCGAGGTGCTGGCCGAGCGTGGCGTCACGGCGCCGATGGAGGACATCGCCCGGCGCGCCTGCGTCTCGAAACAGACGATCTACAATCACTACGGCTCGAAGGCGGACCTGATGCGGGCGGTCACCGCGCGGCGGGTGCACGAGATCGTCGCCAGCCTGGAAGCGCCCGAGGCGGTGGAGCATCCGGGCGAGGCCCTGGCCGGGTTCGCGCGGCGGATGCTGATGTCGATCACCGCCCCGCGCAGCGCCGCGTTCATGCGCATGGCGATGCTGGGCGCGTTGGAAATGCCCGAGGTGGCGGCGGCGATCTACGAGGCGGGGCCGCGCACCACGCGACGCTCCCTGGCCGACTTCCTGGCGCTGGAGACCGAGGCTGGGCGCCTCGCCTGTCCCGACCCGGCCGAGGCGGCCGAGTTCTTCGCCGGCATGGTGCTGGGCTCTTACCAGACCGCCGCCCTGCTGGGCGTCGAACGCAACCTCGACGACGAGGGCAAGGGCAGGATCGCCGACGAGGCGTCGGCCCGCTTCATGCGAGCCTACGCACCGAACTGACGAGTGACGTTCGGCGGGCTAAGCTGCCGGCCTGTTCGGTCGGGGGGCTTGGCGTGCGCTTCGTGAGTTGGATCTGCGCCGTGGCGGCGGTGTTGCTGACCGCGGTTTCGGCGGGGGCGCAGCCCGCGCCGAAGTTCGGGGCGCTGGCCGTCGACCGCGCCAGATCATTCGCTTTCGGCTTCGCCTACGACCATGCGACCCGGGCGGAAGCCGAGCGCAGGGCGCTGGAGGAGGCGCGCAAGCGAGGTGGCGAGCCCAGCGTGGTGCTGGTGTGGTCGGGCGCCGGTTGCGGCGCGTATCGCACTGTCGCGCCCCGGGACGGCGACGCCTACGGCTGGGGCGTCGGCCGCACGCAGGCCGAGGCCGACGCGATCGCCCAGCGCGAGGCGTCCAGGCGCAGCAACGGCAGGCCGACGCCCAACAACGTCTGGGGCTGCAACAGCGACACCCTGCCCCTCACGATCCTGAAGAACGAGCCCGTGGGCGAGGCCGGCGGCGCGGGTATCGTGCTGCAGAACAATCGCTATGTGACCGATCTGGCCTTCTCGCCCGACGGTCGTCAGATCGCGACCCTGAGCTACGGCGACGGCGCGGTGATGGTCTGGGAGGTGCGGACCGGTCGCCTGGTGCGGACGCTGGCCGGCCTTTCGCCGTCACCCTACAGCATCGCCTGGTCGCCCGACGGCGCGCGTATCGCCGGCGGAGACAGCCAGCGGGTGATCATGTGGGACGCGCGCTCGGGCCAGAAGCTGGCAGAGAACCTGCACAAGTCGCTGCTCAGCGACATGGCGTTCACGGCCGGCGGCCTCTTCGCCAACGGTGCGCAGGAGCTTTACGACGACCCGCGCGGCGGCTGGGTGGTGTGGCAGCTCGACCCCGGCAGCGCCGCGCTGGCGCGCAAGGTCACGCTCATGGACCCGCACACCCACGCGTTGGACGACACCGTGTTCTCACCGAACGGGAGACTGGCGGCGACCCTGGGGAACAAGCCGGGGCTGGAGATCCGCATCTGGGACCTGTCGTCCGGTCGCACGGCGGTGACGATCAATGCGCCGGACGCACACCGCTCGGCGGAGTTTTCGCCCGATGGCGGACGCCTCGCGGTCGGCGGCGACAACGGCATCGCGATCTGGGACGTCGCCAGCGGCCGCCAGCTGGTCCGTTTCGGGTCGGGGGTGATCGACGACGTGGCCTTCTCGCCAGATGGCCGGAAAGTCGTGAGCGGCCATATGAACAAGGCGGTGACGGTCTGGGACGCGAACACGGGCCAGATCCTGGCGCAGATGTCGGGGCATCAGCGGCGGGCGCTGAGCGTGGCGTTCTCGCCGGACGGCCAGGTCGTGGCGTCGGGATCGGAGGACGGCACGGCGCGCCTCTGGGATGCCGCGACAGGTCAACCACTGGCGGGGCCGAAGGCTTCGGCTGGAAAGCCCGCGCCGCTGCCGCCGCCCGCCAAGACGCCTTCGGCCAAGGCTGACGCACCGAAGCCCGCGACCACACCAAAGGGGCCGACGCCGGAGGAGCGCGCGGAGAAGGCGCGGATCGAGGCCGAGAGCGCCCGCGCGGCGGAGGCGGCCGAAGCCGCCAGGACCGCCAAGCTGAACGAGGAGGTGGCCGCTCGCGCGGCGGCGGTCGACGCCCGCAACAAGGCGACCGCCGAGGCCTATGCAGCCAAGGAGGCCGCCTACAAGGCCGCTGCCGAGAAGTTCGAGAAGGACAAGGCCGCCTACGAAGCCGAAGCGGCGCGGGTGAAGGCGGCCCAGGAGCAGTACGCCCGCGACCAGGCCGCCTATCAGGAACAGCTCAAGGCGCTGGGCCAGAGGCCCCGCTAAGGGCTCAGCCCTCCTCGTCGTCCGAGAAGCCCATGATGTGGAAGCCGGCGTCCACGTGGATGCACTCGCCCGTGGTGGAGAGGCCGAGGTCCGACAGCAGCCACAGGGCTGCGCCGGCGACGCCCTCCATGGCGGTGTCTTCCTTCATGGCCGACAGCGAGCGGCCCTTGGCCAGCATGCCGCGGCCGCCGGAGATGCCGGCCAGCGACAGCGTCTTCATGGCGCCGGGCGACAGGGCGTTCACACGGATGCCCTTCGGCCCCAGGTCACGGGCGGCGTAGCGGACGGCCGCCTCCAGCGCCGCCTTGGCGACGCCCATGGTGTTGTAGTTCGGGATGGCGCGTTCCGAGCCCATGTAGGTGAGCGTCAGGATCGAGCCGCCGGTCTCGGGCATCATGGCCGCGGCGCGGCGCGCGCAGTCCACGAAGCTGAAGGCCGAGATGTTCATCGCCCGCAGGAAGCCTTCGCGGGTGGTGTTGTCCACGAAGCTGCCCTTCAGCTCGTCCTTGTTGGCGAAGGCGATGGCGTGGACGAAGAAGTCGATCTGGCCGAAGGCGTCCTCGACGACCTTGAAGCCGGCGTCCATCGAGGCGTCGTCGGTGACGTCGACTGGCGCAATCACCTTCACGCCGATGCTCTCGGCCAGCGGCTCGACGCGGCGTTCCATCCCGGGCAGGTGCAGGAAGGCGATCTCGGCGCCCTGGGCGGCCAGCTGGCTAGCGATGCCCCAGGCGATCGACTGGTGATTGGCGACCCCGGTGACGACGCCGCGCTTGCCCTTCATCAGGGTTCCGGTCGGCATCTTGTAGTCGTCGGCCACGTGGCGTTCTCCCTCGTTCGGCGCGGTTTTTGGACGATGATGGCGCGGGTGTCATCCCGCTTGTGGGCGTCGGGCCGGCGTCAGCCGCCCCACTTGCCGCCGTAGCTGCGGCTGGACATGCGTCCGCCGAAGCCGCCCCGGCTGATGACCGAGCTGCGGGTCTGCATCTTCGGCGGCGGACGCATCACGTCCGGCGCATCGAAGCTCTTGGAGTCGATCCGCGTGCGGCCGGTGGAGTAGTCGGTCCAGACCCGGCCGCCGCCGCTGGTGTAGTAGCCGCCGTCGCGCCAGTCGCGGTAGAGGCCGCGGCCGCCCCAGCCGCCGTCCAGCATCCGCCCGACCACGAAGCCGGTGATCAGCGGGCCCCAGAACGAGCCGCCGCCGCCAGCGCTCTGGCGTGGCACGCACTGGCCCTGGCCGTAGACGTCCTCGCAGCTGGCCTGATCGGTCCAGTTGGCGGACTTCTTGTCGTCGTCGACGGCGTTCTTCTCGGCGGTCTGGCAGGCGTCGTCGGGGACCTCGTTGCGGTCCAGGCACTCCTGCAGGGTCTGATAGGCGTAGGCGTCGGTCGAGTTCGCGCCCGGGTTCTCGATGCGCACATTGTCGGCCGGGCCATCGCCGCAGGCCGTGAGCGAGACGCCGCCCGCCGCCATCAGCGACGTCAGCGCCAGTTTGCGCGAACGCTTCATCGGAGTCAGGCCGTCATGCAGGCGGCGTTGAGGATGCCGACCGCCAGCGAGATGGAGAGCAGGTAGAGCGCCGCCGCCATGTCGCCGCGCTCGATACGCGCCGAGACGTCGGGCATGGCCACGCGCCGGACGATCCAGAAGGTGGCGATCTGGATCACGCCGGCCAGGATCGCCCAGGCGACGAACTCGGGCAGGCTGGCGGTGTGCGCCAGGGCCGAGGCCAGGGGGAGCACGTAGCCGACCAGGGCGCCGCCCAGCGCCACCGCGGCGGCCGGGTTGCCGGCGCGGATCAGCGCGCCCTCGTCGTGGGGCGTGATCCACCGGTAGAGCGCCTTGAAGATCAGGGTGAAGCCGCCGGCGGCCAGGAAAGCCAGGGCGAAGTTCAGCGCGCCCGCCCCGAAGGCGTAGGGGTCGAAGATCATGCCTCGAATTCTCCAACGTTCAGGGGGACGCCGACCATGATCTCGTGGGTCAGATCGCCGCCCTCAGGCTCCATCTCGATGGCCAGCAGCAGTTCGCGGCCCTCGCCCGGCAGGTCGCGGGCGAACAGCATGCAGGTCTGGTAGATCTTGCGGAAGGTGGTTCCGGAGCGGTCGTCGTAGACCGTCTCCCAGAAGCTGACCGGGTCCTGCCGTTCGTCCTCGTCACCGAACCAGAACCGGCGGAAGACGGGCAGGCCGTCCTCCTGGAAGGTGCGGGCCCGGAGCTGGTCGCCCCAGCGCCGGCGCGCGGCGCTGTCGGGCGGATAGGCGCTGCCCCAGGGCGTGAACAGCGTGAAGTCGTCGGCCTGCTGTCCCTCGGGATCGGGGCTGACCATCTGCAGCATGACGTCTTCGTTCGTGTAGAAGCGGTGGACGTAACCGTCGGCGCCCAGGTTGATCCGCCCCTGGGCCACGATGTCCAGAACGTCGGTGTCGATGCGGAAGGCGGTCTCCGAGCCCAGGCGGCGCCAGGCCAGCGGATCCAATCGCACGCTGCGCCCGATCGTGACGTTGCGCACCACCGGTATGGCGGGCGTATCATCCGCATCGCGTCCGCCGCCGAAGAGTTTCCGGAACACCACGTTTTGAGGCCTTATATGAGGTGGGAGCATACCGTGGCCTTGCGGCCTGTCAACATACGCGTATATATACACGAACACACATGTCGCAGACTTCGGACAAGGTGGCGGGCCTCAGCCCCGCGGAGCGGACCCGGCTCTGGCGCAAGGAGCGCCAGCGGCTCGGACTCGTGAAGCTGGAGCTCTGGGTTCCCCCCGCCGCCCGCACCGACATCCAGGCCGCCGCCAAGGCGATCATCACAGCGTCCAGCCGCGGACCGGCGCTGTCGACCCTCCCCGACGCTCCGCAGGGATCCTTCCAGATGGACCACGTCATCGACACCGATTGGTCGGTGAAGAGTCTCGGCTCGGCGCTCGGCGAGAGCCGCCTGCTGCGCGAGGACGAGCTCACCGCGCGCGTCCTCGAGGGCGCGGAGCCGGTGCTGCAGATCACCATGCACGAGTTCGGCGACCTGCCGATCTTCCTGTCGGTCGGCGCCGACCAGATCGTGGTCTCGGCCCTGCTGTGGCCGGTCGACGAACAGAAGGACCAGGCGGCGTTCAACGTCTTCCTGCTGAAGGCCCAGAAGCTGGTGCCGCTGTCCAACTTCGGCATCACCACCGTGGGCGGCCGCGACTACTACGAGCTGTTCGGCGAGCTTTCGTGCAAGACGACCCTGCAGACGGTGGTCATCGAGCTGCGCACCCTGGCCGACAACGCCATCCGCGCCGCCGACGAGCTGCGCGACAACTTCGCTTCGGCCGCCTGAGGACGAGGGCTTCATGTCGATCTTCGCAAAACTCATCACGCTCTTCCGTGGCGCTTCCTACGAGGCGGGCGCCGCGGTGGTGGACGCCAACGCCCTGCGCATCCTGGATCAGGAAATCCGCGACGCCGACAATGCCCTGGGCCGCGCCCGGGACGACCTCGCCACCCTCGTCGCCAAGCGGCGGATGGTGGAAAAGGAGCTGCAGGCCCTGCGCGACCAGTCGGCGCGCTACGAGGGCTCGGCGCGCGCCGCCCTTTCGAAGGGTGACGAAGCCCTGGCCCGCGAAGTGGCCCAGCGGATCTCGGAGCTCGAGACCGAGATCGGGACCAAGACGCCCCAGCTCGCCGACATGCGCGTGGCCGAGGAGCGCCTGCACCAGACCATCGCCCAGACCCAGCAGAAGGTCGAGAACCTGCGCCGCGAGATCGACGTGGTGAAGGTCAACGACAGCGTCCAGCGCGCCCAGGCGGCCGTTGCCTCGCGCGGCGGCTCGGCCCAGGCCAGCCTGGGCTCGGCCGCCGACAGCCTGAAGCGGATCAAGGAACGCCAGGCGATCCAGGACGAGAAGTTCCGCGCCGCCGCCGAGCTGGAGGACCGCCGCACCGGCGCCGACCTCGACGCCAAGCTGGCCGCCGCGGGCATCCTGCCGGGGCACAGCAACGCCGACGACATCCTGGCCCGCCTGAAGGCGCCGGCCCAGGAGCCGATCGCCCTGGAGGCCCCGCGCCTGCAGATCGAGGCCCAGCCCGTGGAACGCGGCGAGCGCGGGAACGGCTGACCTCGCCGTGAAACGCATCAGGACGACCGAGCGCCCCGGCTGGGATGACAAGGCCGAGGCGCTCGGCTTCACGTGGCGCCACCTCGACGGCGCGCGCTACTGGGACGAGCGGGCCTACTACGCCTTCACCCTGGATGAGGTGGAGGATGAGATCGAGGCGCCCGCAGCCGAACTGCACGCCCTCTGCCTGGACCTCGTCGCCGACGTGGTGAAGAGCGAGGAGTTGATGGCGCGCCTGGCGATCCCCGAGGCCGCGCGCGACCTGGTGGCCGACAGCTGGGCGCGGCGTGATCCGTCGCTCTACGGCCGTTTCGACTTCGCCTATGACGGCGCGGGGCCGGCGAAGCTCTTCGAGTACAACGCCGACACGCCGACCAGCATCTATGAAAGCGCGGCCTTCCAGTGGGTTTGGCTGGAGGATCTGATCGCGTCGGGCGCGCTGCCGCCCGACGCCGACCAGTTCAACAGCCTGCACGAGAAGCTGGAGGCCCGCTTCCGCGCGATCTTCCCGGGCGGCGGCTTCGTGCACTTCGCGGCGGACGCGGACTCGATCGAGGACCGCCAGAACGTGAAGTACCTGGAGGACATCGCCGCCCAGGCGGGGCTGGAGCCTAAGTTCGCGCCCCTGGCCGAGATCGGCCTCGACGCCGACGGCCGGTTCGTCGACCAGGACAACTACATCATCCAGGCGCTGTTCAAGCTGTACCCCTGGGAAGAGATGTTCCGCGAGGACTACGCGGCCAACATCGCCGCCTCGAAGACGCGCTTCATCGAGCCTGCCTGGAAGGCGATCCTGTCGAACAAGGGGATGCTGCCGCTGCTGTGGTCGCGCAACGCGGGCCACCCGAACCTTTTGCCGGCGTACTTCGAGGACGATCCGAAGGCGGCGGAGCTGGGCCGCTCGTACGTGCGCAAGCCGCTGTTCTCGCGCGAGGGCGCCAACATCGAACTGGTGCAGGACGGCCGGAAGGCGCGAGTGCTGGACCAGGGCTATGGCGAGGAAGGCTGGATCCGCCAGGGGCTGCACCCGCTGACCGCCTTCGACCGCAACTATCCCGTCGTGGGCGCCTGGATCGTCGGGGACGAGCCGGCCGGCATCGGCGTGCGGGAAGACCGCAGCCGGGTGACCAAGAACATGTCGCGCTTCATCCCCCACGCCATCGTGGGGTGACGCGCCGCCGTCAGTGGCCGTGCGGGCCTTCGTAGACACCCGGCGCGGTAAGTTCGTCCTCGTGGCCCTCGCCGGCCTTCACGAAGCGACGGTCGCAGTAGGGGCATTCGACGAAGTCGGCCTCGCCCATCTCCAGCCACACGCGCGGGTGGCCCAGGGCGCCGCCGACGCCGTCGCAGGCGATGCGGCCCGAATGGACGCGGATCGTCTCGGGGGCGGCGTGGACCGGCGTCACGGCCGGCTTGGCCGCCGCGGGCTCGGTCTTGGACGTCTTGCGGACCTTGGTAGCCATCTGAAACCTCATGCCGCCCCGGCTTGGCGTTGGGGCGGAGCGCGCCTAGGTATGCGAGGCGGCCTCCGCGCGTCAACGACAGGACCCCATGGACCTTCCCGAATTCGCCATCGAGGCCAAGGGCCTGACCAAGACCTACGCGGCCACGAAGACGACGCCCGAGATGAAGGCGATCCGCGGGATCGACCTGGCCATCCCCCGGGGCTCGATCTTCGGCCTGCTGGGTCCGAACGGCGCGGGCAAGTCGACCTTCATCAACATCCTGGCGGGCCTCTGCCGCAAATCGACGGGCGAGGTGAAGATCTGGGGCCGGGACATCGACCGTGAGCCGCGTGACGCGCGCGCCGCCATCGGTGTGGTGCCGCAGGAGATCGCCGCCGACCCCTTCTTCACCCCGCGCGAGGCGCTGGAGGTGGCGGCCGGCATGTACGCCGTGCCGAAATCCGAGCGCCGCACCGACGAGCTGCTCGCCGCCCTGGGCCTCGCCGACAAGGCCAGCGCCTATGTCCGCCAGCTCTCCGGCGGCATGAAGCGGCGGCTGATGGTGGCCAAGGCGATGGTGCACAACCCGCCGGTGCTGATCCTGGACGAGCCGACCGCCGGCGTGGACGTCGAGCTGCGCAAGCAGCTCTGGAACTATGTGCTGGAGCTGAACCGCCGTGGCGTGACCATCGTGCTGACCACGCACTACCTGGAGGAGGCCCAGGAACTCTGCGACCAGATCGCCATCGTCAATCGCGGCCAGGTGGTCGCCTGCGAGCCCACGACCACGCTCCTGCGCCGGATGGACACCCGCAACGTGCTGGTGACGCCCGAGGAGCCGCTGCAGGCGGCGCCGACGCTGGCGGGTTTCGAGACCAGGCTGCTGAAGTCCGGTGGCTTCTCGGTCAGCTACCGCACCGGCCATTCCAGCGTGGAACAGGTGCTGGCCGCCGTGCGCGCCGCCGGGCTGCACATCAAGGACATCTCCACCGAGGACCCCGACCTCGAGGACGTGTTCGTCTCGCTGACCTCCTCAACCGAGGACGCCGTCAGCGCGGCCTGACCGCGCCGACGCACGGTATATAATACAATAATTGTATTAAACTGACGCCGGCAATAGGCTGGAGGCTCCCCTCACGGTCGGGCGGAGCCGCGCCCGCAAGGAGCCGTCGTGTCGTTGACCAGCCCGAACAGTCCCGCTGCCTCCGCTGTCGCCCGTGGCGGCCGGCGGCTGAACGTCCTGATGGTGATGACCGATCAGGAGCAAAGCCTCTCAAGTTGGCCGAAGGGCCTGCTGGACATGTTGCCCGCGCATCGGGAGCTGCTGGAGCGGGGGCTGCTGGTCGAGAACTATCACGTGCAGACCACGCCTTGCAGTCCGTCGCGCTCGACGATCTTCTCGGGGCGTCACACCCAGCAGACGGGGGTGTACCTGAACACCGACACGCCCCCCAACCCGGTGCTCGCCGAGACGATGCCGACGCTCGGGAGCATGATGCAGGCGGCGGGCTACTTCACGAGCTACAAGGGCAAGTGGCACCTGTCGCAGATCAATCGTGAGCGGAACTGGAACCAGGTTCCCGGCGGGATCTATCCCAACACCGAACGGGCGATGGAGCGGTACGGCTTCCACGACTACGGGTTCGACGGCGAGGCGGTGGGGCTGACCTGGGACGGCTACCGTTCGGATGTGCTGACCGCCGCCGACGCGGCGAGATCGATCCTGGACTTCGCGCAGACCGGCAAGGCGGGTGGGAAACCCTGGTGCCTCGCGGTCGGATTGGTGAACCCGCACGACATCATGTTCTACGACGCCACCGGCCGGCAGTCGCAGGACCGGCAGGTTCCCGACCTGTTGGGTCCCCTGCGCCGCGAGCCGGGCGATCCGATCTACGAGACCGACCACGGCTTCGACCTTCCCGAAAGCTTCTATCGCGACGACCTGAGCACCAAGCCCGAAGCGCACCGGGCGATCGTGCGGTTGAACGACCTCTTCTACGGGCGAATGGATCGCGAGGACGAAGCCTCGTGGCGGCGGTTCGTGAACTACTACGCCAACTGTATCCGCGATGTGGATCGCCGGCTGGGTCAGATCCTGTGGGCGCTGAAAGAGAGCGGCCAGATGGACGACACCATCATCATCTACTCCTCGGACCACGGCGAACGCGCCGGGGCGCACGGCATGCGCCAGAAGGCGGGCACCATGTACCGCGAGGGGGTGAACGTGCCGATGATCGTCGTCCATCCCGACTTGCCGGGCGGGCGCCGCACCGAGCGGCTGATGAGCGCCATCGACCTCGCCCCCACCCTGATGGGACTGGCCGGCGTGACGCCCATCGAAGCCGCGAGCCGGTTTCCGGGGCTCCCCGGGGTCGATCTCTCGGCCATGATCGCCGATCCGTCGTCACCGTCGGAGCGCGATCTTCGCGGGCACCTGTTCAACTATGCCGTGGCCTATATGTGGGAGCCCCGCTTCCTTGGGCGCGACCGGTCGCGCGGCGCGGGCTACGACGAGATCTATGACCTCTCCAAGCGCCGGCTGCATCGCGGGGTCCACGACGGGCGGTGGAAGTTCGCCCGATACTTCGCGCCGGCCCAGCATCACACGCCCCTGGACTGGGCGACGCTGGAACGCCTGAACGATCTGGAACTGTACGACACCCTGGCGGACCCGGGCGAGCAGACCAACCTGGCGCACGATCTGGCGCAGCGCGAGACGGTCATGCGGCTGAACGCGATGATCAACGCCCTGGTGGCGCGGGAGGTCGGCGAGGATGTCGGCGGCGAGTACCCCGGCGACCCGGGCCTCTACACGCAGGCGGCCTGAGCGGGTCTCAGCGCGCGCCTTTGGCGGGGGGCGCGGCAAGGTCGATCACGGCGGGCGCGCCCCAGTCGTTCCCGAGGCCCTTCTGAAGACTCTGGAACGTCTCGGCCCCGATGCGCTCCTCGAGCAGGCTCTCGAGGCGGGACACGATCTCATGCGCCGCCCGCCGCAGGTCCTGAGCGTCGAACTCGTACTCGACGATCCGCCCGCGCGCGTCCTCGGGATCGACCGCCAGCCGGATCAGTCCGCGGCGGCTCAGTTCGGCGATGATGTGGCTGATCGCCTGCCGGCTGATGCCCAGCAGCGTGGCGATCCGTGACGGCCGGTTTTCCCCCGCCGCGAGGCAGAGCAGGAACATCGACTGCGAGCGCGTGATCGGGTCGTATCCGGCGGCGCCAAGGCTCGCCTGCAGCGACTCGTCGAACCAGAACAGCAGGCCGGACAACTGGATCATCAGGGCGGGCTTGGCGTCCATCGCCCAGCTCTACCGGACGTGGCCATGCCTTGGCCAGCCGGCCCGCGCGCGGGTCAACGCGCGAGGTCGGATATGTCCTTCCACCCGTACGCCACCTCGGGCAGCAGCGCGCTGCCTGGGCCCGGCTCCATGCGGGGCGGTTCGGGTCGCCCGCCCAGCCTTTCGTAGAAGTGGCGCGCCGGGATGTTGTCGCGCAGGACCGAGATCACTAGCGATTTCGCGCCGTGAGCGGCCAGCGATCGCGCCGCCGCCGCCAACAGCTGGCGGCCCAGCCCCCGCCCCTGGGCCGAGCGCAGCAAGTACAGCGTAGCCACCTCGGCCTCGGCCGGAACACGGCGCCGGGACGGGCCGCCCTCGGCGTATCCGACGATCCCCTCGCGGTCGGCCACGGCCAGGGTGACGTCGTCAGGCCCGGGCTGCAGCAGCCGACGGGCGAAGCGCCGCGCGTGGCTGGGCTCGGACATCCGCGCGAGATAGGCGTCGGGCAGCAGGCCACGATAGGTCTCGCGCCAGGCCGTGACGTGCACGTGAGCCAGGGCATCGGCGTCCGCCGGCCCGGCTGGGAAGAGCACAAACCCGGATTGAACGCCGCCATAAGCCATCCATCCACAGCTTGGCGTTCGCCTCCCGGCGTTCAAGGGGGTGCGGGATTCGTCCCCAGCCGTTAACGTCCGGCGCTTCATGAACGCCCCGACCCCGAGCCAGACCCCCGACGCCGCCGGCGCCTCGCCGGTCATGGCCCAGTACTTCGACGCCAAGGCCCGCCAGCCGGACGCCCTGGTGTTCTTCCGCATGGGCGACTTCTACGAGCTGTTCTTCGAGGACGCGCAGAAGGCCGCCGCGGCGCTGGGCATCACGCTGACGGCCCGGGGCCAGCACGCGGGGCAGCCGATCCCCATGGCCGGGGTTCCGGCGCACGCCATGGAGGCCTACCTCGCCAAGCTGGTCCGCGCCGGCTTCAAGGTCGCCCTCTGCGAGCAGATGGAGGATCCCGCCGAGGCCAAGAAGCGCGGCTCCAAGTCGGTGGTGCGCCGCGACGTGGTGCGCGTGGTCACGCCGGGCACCCTGACCGAGGACGGCCTGCTGGACGCGCGGGGCGCCAACCGGCTGGCTGCCGTGTCCGTGCGGGCCGGCGGCGCGGCCGTGGCGACCGTCGAGCTCTCCACCGGCGAGGTGGAGTGCCTGGCGATCACCGTCGCGGGTCTGGCCTCGGCGCTGGCGGCCCTGGGCCCGTCCGAGATCCTGGTTCCCGACCGGCTGTTCGCCGACGAGGCGGTATCGAACGCCCTGAAGGCCGCTGGCGGCTTCGTCCAGCCGATGGCCAGCGCCCTGGCCGAGCCCGGCGCCTCGGAGGCGCGGCTGAAGCGGCTGTACGGCGTCGAGACCCTGGACGGCTTCGGCCAGCTCTCGGGCGCCGAGGTCTCTGCCTTGGGACTGATCGCGGCTCACCTCGAAACCACCCAGGCGGGCAAGCTGCCGGCCCTGTCGCCGCCGCGCCGCGCGGGCGAGGCCGATGTGATGGTCATCGACCCGGCCACGCGCACCAGCCTGGAGATCGAGAAGACCACGACCGGCGGCCGTGACGGCTCATTGCTGGCGGCCATCGACCGCACGGTCACAGCGCCGGGAGCGCGTCTGCTGGCCGCCCGGCTGGCGCGGCCGCTGCTGGATCCCGCCGCGATCGACGCCCGCCTGGACGCCGTCGCCTGGTTCTGCGCCCAGCGCGGGCAGCGCCAGCGGCTGCGCGAGACGCTGAAGGGTCTGCCGGACATGGCCCGCGCCCTGTCGCGCCTGGCGTTGGGTCGCGGCGGCCCCCGTGACCTGGGCGCCCTGCGCGACGGCCTGTCGGCCGGCGAGGCCGTGACCGGGATCTTCGCCGCCCTGCGCGATCCGCTGGTCGCTCCGCCCGAGGAGCTGACCCAGGCGCTGCAGGCGCTGACACTGTCGCTGCATTGCGACCTCGCCGGGTTCCTGGCGCTGTTGACCGAGGGCCTGGGCGTCGACCTGCCCGCCCTGGCGCGCGACGGCGGCTTCGTCGCCGACGGTGTCCGCCCCGAGCTGGATCAGGCGCGCGCCCTGCGCGACGACAGCCGCCGGGTGGTCGCTGCCCTGGAAGCGCGGCTGGCCGGCGAGAGCGGCGTGGCGCTGAAGATCCGGCACAACGCGGTGCTTGGCTACTTCGTCGAGTGCACCGCCAAGGCGGCCGAGCCGCTGATGCAGGCGCCGCTGAACGCCACCTTCATTCACCGGCAGACCCTGGCCAACCAGGTCCGCTTCACCACCGTGGAACTGGCCGAGCTGGACGCCAAGATCGCCCAGGCGGCCGAGCGCGCCCTGGCCATCGAGATCGAGACGTTCGAGGCGTGGCGTGACGCGGCGACAGGTGTCGCCGGGCCGATCCAGGCGGCGGCCCAGGCGGCCGCGGCGCTGGATGTGGCCTCGGCCCTCGCCGAATGGGCCGACGATGTGGGGGCGGTGCGGCCGGTCGTCGACCGTTCGCAGGCCTTCGAGGCCGAGGCGGCGCGCCACCCGGTTGTCGAGACCGCCGTGCGCAAGGCGGGCGAGGCCTTCACGCCCAATGACTGTCGGCTGGACGGCGCGGGCGTCGGCTCGGCGCGCCTCTCCATCGTCACCGGTCCGAACATGGCCGGTAAGTCGACCTTCCTCCGCCAGAACGCCATCCTGGCCGTGTTGGCGCAGTCGGGCTGCTTCGTGCCCGCCCGGAGACTGCGGCTCGGCGTCGTCGACCGCCTGTTCAGCCGCGTGGGCGCGGGCGACGATCTGGCCCGGGGCCGCTCGACCTTCATGATGGAGATGGTGGAGACGGCCGCCATCCTCAGTCAGGCCACGCCGCGCAGCCTGGTGATCCTGGACGAGATCGGCCGGGGCACGGCCACCTACGACGGCCTGGCCATCGCCTGGGCCTGCGCCGAGGCCCTGCACGAGACCAACCGCTGCCGCGCCCTCTTCGCCACGCACTATCACGAGCTGGCGGTGCTCGAGGACCGGCTGCCCTACGTCTCCAACCTGAGCCTCAAGGCCAAGGAGTGGAACGGCGACCTGATCTTCCTCCACGAGGCGGGGCCGGGTCCGGCGGACCGGTCGTACGGGGTGCAGGTGGCCAAGCTGGCGGGTGTGCCCGCGCCGGTGGTGGCCCGGGCTCGACAGGTGCTGGAACGTCTGGAGAAGGAGGCCGCGGGCCCGGCCAACCTCGACGACCTGCCGCTGTTCGCCGCCGTCGCCGAGCCCGAGGCCAAGTACGGCCCCAGCAAGGTGGAGGAGGCGCTGACCGTCCTCGACGTCGACGGCATGAGCCCGCGCGAGGCGCTGGACGCCCTTTATCGCCTGAAAGGTCTGATGGCCTGACAGGCGCTCCATCCATGCCGCGGGAGACGGGAGGATGGAGCGCCCAGAGCATCCGCGGCCGAGCACCCCTCGCCGCCGAACGCCTTGCCTGTGGACACGGCGAGGAGAGATTGCCCCATCCAGAAAGGTGATGAGCGTGACGGCCGTCACGCGCAAAACCCGAATCGGGTTTGTCGACGTCTTCGCCGGCCGCATTCCGCGCGCTAGTTTCGGCGCCGCGTAACAGTCCCAGTCGGAGCACCGCGATGGCCCTTCCGTTCGTCCTGGCCCTGATGGCCGTCAGCCCCGGCTACATGGTGGGCAGCATCGACGGGAACGGCGTCGCCCGACCGCTCCGCGTGATGACCTACGAGGGCAAGCAGGTCTGCACGATCAAGCTGACCCAGACCGACGATCACGCGACGCTGGCCGCCGGGGGCTGCGCGGCCATGGGCGGCTTCGCCAAGGCCGTACGGATCGAGGGCGACTTCCGCGAGCAGCGCTACCTCGACGCCGCCGGCGCCCAGGTGGCCCGCGGCCGCCAGGCCGAGGACGGCTTCTGGATCTACACCCCCGACGGAAAGCGCTACTATCTGCAGCCCTGAGCCGCAGGCTGGCGCACGGGAAAAGCGGCGCCCTCCTGCGCCTGTTAACGAACTCGCCTATATGGCTATCCAGCCATGCCCACGCGCCTGAAGCCCACCCGCCTGGAATACGTCGTCGACGGCGTGCGTCTGCGTTCGCAGCTCACCGCCGCGGCGCTCGAGAACCTGGGCGACGAGCAGGCCCAGCGTAAGGCCGCGCTGGACGTGCTGAAGGCCGCCCTGTTCCGGGGGCGGATGATCGCCAAGGAGCGGTTGGAGAACGGCGCCGGCGGTATCGAGACCGCGCGCCTGCTCTCGGGGGTCACCGACGAGGTGGTCTCGGCGCTCTACGATTTCACGACGGTGCACATCTTCCGCGCCCGCAATCCCACCGAGGGTGAGCGGCTGGCGCTGATGGCGGTCGGCGGCTACGGCCGGGGCACGCTGGCGCCCTACAGCGACATCGATCTGCTGTTCGTGCGGCCCTACAAGCAGACCGCCCACGCCGAGAGCGTGATCGAGTACATGCTCTACGCCCTCTGGGACCTGGGCTTCAAAGTCGGCCACGCCTCGCGGACGGTCGAGGAGTGCATCAAGCTTTCGCGCGAGGACTTCACGATCCGGACCTCGATCCTGGAAGCGCGGCGCCTGACCGGCGACGAACAGCTGGCCGGGGACCTGATCCGCCGCTTCCGCGCCGAGGTGGTGAAGGGCACGGGCGCCGAATTCGTCGCCGCCAAGCTCAAGGAGCGCGACGAGCGCCATGCCCGCGCCGGCGCCAGCCGGTACATGGTCGAACCGAACGTGAAGGAGGGAAAGGGCGGCCTGCGCGACCTGAACACCCTCTTCTGGATCGCCCAGTACCTGCACCCCGGCGAGAGCCTGGAGCGGGTGATGCAGCTGGAGATGTTCGATCGCCGCGAGGTGCGGGCGTTCATCGTCGCCTTCGACTTCCTGTGGGCGACGCGGTCGCACCTGCACTTCGCCACCGGGCGTCCCGAGGAGCGGCTGTCGTTCGACCTGCAGCCCGAGATCGCCCGGCGGATGGGCTATGGCGACCGGGGCGACGCGCCGGCCGTCGAGCGCTACATGCGGCGCTACTTCCTGATCGCCAAGGATGTCGGCGCCCTGACGCGGGTGTTCGCCGCCAAGCTGGAGGCCGAGCAGGTCAAGACCCAGCCCAAGGGCATCAGCCGTTTCATCCCGGGCCGGACCGTCAAGCGCAAGCCGCTGGCCGAGCCGGGCTTCCACGAGGTGGGCGGCCGCCTGGACGTCGATCCCGACATCTTCGAGCGCGACCCGGTCAATCTGCTGCGGCTGTTCAAGATCGCCGACGCGCGGAACCTGGACCTGCACCCGGACGCGTTCACCGCCGCCTCGCGCTCGATCAATCTGATCACGCCGGCGCTGCGCCGTGACCGGCACGCGGCCAAGGTGTTCCTGGACATCCTGGCCCGGGGGCGCGACCCGCGCACGACCCTGACGCTGATGAACGAAGCCGGCGTCCTGGGCCGCTACCTGCCCGAATGGGGCCGCATCGTCGCGCAGATGCAGTTCAACATGTACCACTCGTACACGGTGGACGAGCACACCCTGCGGGCGGTGGGCGTCATCGCCGATATCGCGGCGGGGCGGCTGGCCGACGACCATCCGCTGGCGGTGCAGATCATGCCGCTGATCGCCGATCGCGAGGCGCTGTTCCTGGCCATGCTGCTGCATGACACGGGCAAGGGCGGGGCCGGCGGCCAGGAGGTGGCCGGGGCCCGCGCCGCGCGCCAGGCCTGCGAGCGCCTGGGCCTGGAACGGTCCAAGATCGAGCTGGTCGCCTGGCTGGTGGAGCACCACCTGGTCATGAGCGACTACGCTCAGAAGCGCGACGTCTCCGACCCTCGCACCGTGGCCGACTTCGCCGCCATCGTTCAGAGCCCCGAACGCCTGCGCCTGCTGCTGGTGCTGACCGTTGCCGACATCCGCGCCGTGGGGCCGGGCGTCTGGAACGGCTGGAAGGGCCAGCTCATGCGCGAACTGTACGCCGCCACCGAGGCGGTGTTCCGCGGCGGTCGCGGCTCGGACGCCGCCGCGGCGATGAAGCGCTACCAGGAGAACGCCGCCTATGACGCGCGCGTCCGCCTCGCCAAGGCCGAGCCGGCCGCGGAAGGCTGGAGCGACGGCATGGAGGACGCCTATTTCACCGCCTTCGCCGACGCCGAGGTGCTGACCCACGCGCGGCTGGCCGTACGGGCCGCCGAGGCCGGCGGCGCGGCGGCCGAGGGGCGGGTGCGCGGCGACCTGAATGCATCGGAGGTGGTGGTGGCCGCCGCTGACCGCCCCCGCCTCTTCGTGGACCTGGCCGAGGCGATCACCGCCGCCGGAGCCAACGTGGTCGGCGCCCGCGTGTTCACGTCCAGCGCCGGCGCGGCGCTCGACGTCTTCTACATCCAGGACGCCACCGGCCAGCCCTATGGCGGCCAGGACACGCGGTTGCTGCCACGGCTGGCCGAGAGCCTGTCGGGCGCCGCGCGGGGCGAGGTCCAGGCGCGGGAAGCGCGGCGGGCCGACCTGGGCCGGACGGCCGCCTTCGCCATCACGCCGGCGGTGATGCTGGACAACGACGCGTCGGAAGCCTCGACGGTGGTGGAGGCCTCCGGGCGCGACCGGCCGGGCCTGCTGGCGCGGCTGGCGCGGACGCTGTCTGACGCCGGCCTGTCGATCACCTCGGCCCACATCGACGGCTACGGCGAACGGGCGGTGGACGCCTTCTACGTGGTCGACGAGACGGGCGGGAAGGTCACCGACGCGCGCAAGGGCAACGCCCTGAAGTCCGCCCTGCTGGCCGCCCTGGCCGACAGCGAGGCCGAGAGCGCACGGCGCGGCAACCTGCAGCGCGCCCGCGCCAGCGTCGCGCGCTGACCCTGCATCAAGAAAGCACACGCCTGCGGCGCGTCGAGCGGCTAGGTTGACGGCCCGCCCGACGCAGCCGACCAACGCCCCGTGACCGATACGCCCGCCGCCGCGCCCGCCAAGAAGGGCGGTCTGCTCCGCTCGTCCGCGATCTTCTCGGGCCTGACGCTGGTCAGCCGCTTCATGGGCCTGATCCGCGACCTGGTGGTCACGGCCCGCCTGGGGGCCAGCCAGACCATAGCGGCCGACGCCTACTACACGGCCCTGGCCTTCCCGAACCTGTTCCGCCGCATCTTCGCAGAGGGCGCCTTCGCGGCGGCCTTCGTGCCGACCTACTCGCGCAAGCTGGCGGGGGAGGGTGAGGACGCCGCCGACCGCTTCGCCGCCGACGCCGCCGCCACGGTGGGCGTGGCCACCGTCGCCGTCATGCTGGTCGCCCAGCTGGCGATGCCGTGGCTGATGTACGTGATCAACCCCGGCTATGTGGACGAGCCCGAGAAGTTCCGGCTGGCGTGGATGCTGACCCAGCTCACCATGCCCTACCTGCCGTGCATGGCGCTGGCGGCGCTGTTCTCGGGGGTGCTGAACGCGCGGGGACGGTTCATCGTCTCGGCCGCGTATCCGACCATCCTCAACATCGTGATGCTGATCGTCGTCCTGCCCCAGACCGATCCGGTCAAGGCGGCGTGGTGGGCTTCGATCGGCGTCGTCATCGCGGGCATCGGTCAGGCGGGCATCTGTTGGTGGGGCGCGCGGCGCACGGGGGCGAAGATCGGCGCGGTGCGGCCTCGGCTGACGCCCGAGATGAAGTCGCTGGTGAAGCTGGCGATCCCGGCCGCCATCGCCAACAGCGCCACCCAGATCAACATCTTCATCTCCGGCATCCTCGCTTCGCAGATCGCCGGGATGCGGGTGTGGATGAACGTCGCCGACCGTCTCTACCAACTGCCCATGAGCCTGGTGGGCGTGGCGATCGGGGTGGCCCTGCTGCCGCGTCTGTCACAGGCCCTCCAGCGTGACGACCATGACGACGCCCAGGCGGCCATGGATCAGGGCATCGTCTTCTCGCTGGCGCTCAGCCTTCCGGCGGCGGCGGCGCTGATGGCTCTGCCCGTCTATCTGATCGACGGCCTGTTCACGCGCGACCAGTTCACTTCGGCCGACGCGCTGGCGACCGGCCAGCTGCTGTTCCACTACGGCTGGGGCGTGCCCGCGTTCGTGCTGCTGAGGATCCTGCAGCCCGCCTTCTTCGCGCGGCAGGACACCAGGACCCCGATGCGGTTCTCGCTGATCTCGGTGGCGGTGAACATCGTGGCGGGGGTGGCGCTGTTCTTCGCCATTGGCTTCCCGGGCGTGGCGATCGCCACCAGCCTGGCGGCCTGGATCAGCGTGCTGCAGATGTGGTTCGCCCTCACCCGCCGAGGCGTCTGGCGTCCGACCCCGCGCGCGGCGTCGAAGATCACCCGCGTCGCCATCGCCAGCGCCGCCTTGGGCGGGGTGCTGTTCCTGGCCAACCTGTTCCGACCGCAGATCGAGAGTGTGGTGGGCCAGGTCCTCCCGCACGGCGTGAAAGAGGTGTCCATCCTCGGCGTCTGCGTCGTCGGGCTGGCGCTCTACCCCGTGCTGCTGTTCGCGTTCGGCGGGGTCACGCCGGCCGAGGCCCGGGCGGCCCTGCGCCGGCGGAAAAGCGACCCGGCTCCCGTGGCGTCGGACTTGTCCTGAGCTGTCGGCCGGTCTATCCCGCCGGCCATGGCCTCAGGACGCAACACTTGGCGATGGCGCTGACCGCCCGAACCCACTGAACCGGGCTTGCGCCCGCCTGTCCGTATCCTAGAGAAGCCAGCCTCATGACCGACCAAGCTCCGACCCCCTACGTGGGTCCCGAACGCGTGCTCTCCGGCGTCCAGCCGTCGGGCGATCTGCACCTGGGCAACTACCTGGGCGCCCTGAAGAAGTTCGCGACCCTGCAGCACGAGATTCCGACCTTCATCTTCGTGGCCGACTATCACGCCATCACGGTGTGGCAGGAGCCGGCGAAGCTGAAGCAGCAGGTGCGCGAGATCGCCGCCGCCTATCTCGCCACCGGCCTCGACCCGAAGGTCGCCACCATCTTCGCCCAGTCGGGCGTGCCGCAGCACGCCGAGCTGGCCTGGATCTTCAACTGCGTCGCCCGCCTCGGCTGGCTCGACCGGATGACCCAGTTCAAGGAGAAGAGCGGCAAGCACAAGGAGCGGTCCAGCGTCGGGCTGTACACCTACCCGGTGCTCCAGGCGGCCGACATCCTGGTCTACAAGGCCACCAAGGTGCCGGTCGGCGACGACCAGAAGCAGCACCTGGAGCTGACCCGCGACATTGCCCAGAAGTTCAACAACGACTTCTCCGCGCCCGGCTTCTTCCCGTTGCCCGATCCGCTGACCCAGGGCCCCGGCGCGCGGGTGATGAGCCTGCGCGACGGCGCGGCCAAGATGAGCAAGTCCGACCCGTCGGACCAGTCGCGCATCAACCTGACCGACGACGCCGACGCCATCGCCAACAAGGTCCGCAAGGCGCGCACCGATCCCGACCCGCTGCCGGAGACGGCCGAAGGCCTGGAGGGCCGCGCCGAGGCCAGGAACCTGGTGGCCATCTACGCCGCGCTGGCCGGCGTGCCCGAGGCCGACGTGCTGAAGGAGTTCGCCGGCCAGGGCTTTGGCGCGTTCAAGCCGAAGCTGGCTGATCTGGCGGTGTCGGTGATGGCTCCGATCGGGACCGAGATGCGCCGGCTGCTGGCGGACACCGCCGAAATCGACCGCGTCCTGGCCGATGGCGCCGAGCGCGCCCAGGCGATCGCCGCGCCGACGCTCGCCGAGGTGAAGAAGCTGGTCGGTTTCTGGGGCGCCTAGACCCTCAGCCGAGGGCCGCGAACAGCGCGCCCTCGGTGTCCGACAGGCGCCAACCCCGGAAGACGAACGTCCTGCCCGCGCGGTAGTCCGCCGCGACGCGCGCCCGCAGCCGCGCCGCGTTGGCCGGTGTCCAGCCGCCGGGCAGCAGCTCGGCGGCGAGGCGGTCCGCTGACGCCGTCGCGGGTCGGACGGCGCGGTAGGCCTGTCCGATCGCCCGCTCGCCCGCCGGGTCCCCGGCCACGGCGCCGGTCGGCGTGAGGCCCAGCGCGGCGAGGGCCAGCATGATATCTCGGCGCCGGACGCTCATCGGCGGACTCTCCTGTCGCGCTTGAGATGATCCGCCAGCCGGATCGCCAGCGCGACCAGGGTCAGCGTCGGATTGGCGATCCCCGAGGTGGGGAACACCGAGCTGCCGGCGACGTAGAGGTTGGCGACGTCGTGCGCGCGGCAGTCCGCGTCGACCACACCGTGCTCGGGGTCCCGGCTCATCCGCGTCGTGCCGATGTGATGCCGGGCGAGCACCGAGATCTCACTGTAGCGGGCGCGCTCGAACGGCCAGCACAGGCGGCCACGTCCGCTCGCGCCGAGGCCGTGGCCGAGGGCGTCGACTGATCGTTCCAGCGTGTCCCAATGACTGGCGGGCAGCCGCCACTGCAGCTCGACCCGGGGCATGCCCAGGGCGTCGGCGTCACGGCCGAGAACGACCCGGCTCTCGGGAACGGGCGGCTGCTCGGCCTGCACGCCGATGACGTGATGGACCGGGTCGCCCGCGCCGCCGTCCAGCCGGCGCGCCATGTCGGTCACGGCGCTCGCGGCCGGGGTCGGGTCGATCTTGTAGCGGCGGTAGATGTTGACGTCGAAGCCGCCGGTCCTGAGCCGCTTCCTGCCCTTCTCCGTGGTCGCGAGCGTGAGGTGCGCGCGCCGGTCGGTCGGAAAGTCGTAGGGCGTCAGGTCGCCGCCGGCGGTCATCAGCATCGACGTCGTCTCGTCGGCCTTGGCGCGCGCGATGTAGGCGACGTGGCCCTGAAAGTAGCGCCCGACCAGGCCCTGGCGGTTGGCCAGCCCTTCGGACCGTACACGGTTGGACGCCAGCAGAAGCCGCGCGTTCTCGATCCCGCCCGTCGCCAGCACATAGGCGCGCGCCCGGGCCGTGTGGCGTCGGCCATTCAGGCAGGCGATTTCGAGGTGGTCGATCGTGTCGCTCGCGGCGTCGAGGACGATCTCGCGGACGTTCGCGTTGATCCAGATGTCGATATTCACGGCCTCGGCGTGACCCGCGCGGAAGGTGTCGAAGAGGCCGCGATCGCGATTGCCGGTGCAGGGCGACCAGTAGCCCGGCTGCGACCAGAAGTCGGACGAGACCTCGTAGGTCGGCAGGCCGGCGCTGCCGGCGGCGAAGCGTGGCACGCTGAGGTGGTCGCAGGCGCGCGCATAGAACGGATCCAGCGTCCTGCGGCTCAGGGGCCATCCGCTGTTCGGGGTCCAGGGATTGCGACGGAAGTCGGCGGGCGTCAGCGGAATGCAGCGCCCGCCCCAGATGTTGCCGGTTCCGCCCAGCATCCGGGCCCGGCTGTCGGTCAGGAAGGCGTCGATGCGCCGCTCGCTGCCGTCGGGCGAGGTGAGGACCCCGGCGCCCTTGTAGAGCTCCTGCGAGGCGGGGTCGGCGGTGCGCCCGCCACCCTCGAGGATGGCGACGCGCAGGGTCGAACCCGCGAGCTCCCGACCGAGGACGGCGCCGGCGACGCCCCCGCCGATGATCACGATGTCGGCCTCGATCTCGCTGCCGTCCGGCGCGTCGCGCGCATCGATCAGGGCCATGGCGACCTCATTGCTACACACGTAATATTTATCCCGGATCCGCCACCGTCAAGTGGAGTTGCCTTGTGTCGCGGCCCGGCGCACGTTCCGCCCATGACGACGAGCCGGCGCAAGTTCCTGGTGGTGGCGGACGACTCTCCGGAGTTCGGGGCCGCGTTGCGGTTCGCCTGTCGCCGCGCGCGCTCGACCGGCGGCTATGTGGCGCTGCTGCGGGTGATCGAGCCGGCGGTGTTCGAGCACTGGTCCGGCGTGCGCGAGGAGATCGCGCGCCAGCAGCGGCAGGAGGCCGAGAGCGCCCTCCAGCAGACCGCGGAACTGGTCCAGGCCGAGACGGGGTTGCCGCCCGAGTTCCTGATCAAAGAGGCCGACTCCGCGCGGGTCGCCCTGAAGCAGGTGCTGACCGAGGACGCCGACATCAAGATCCTGGTGCTGGCCGCCGCGGTCGGCGGGCGCGGGCCAGGGCCCCTGGTCAGCTCCATCGCCAAGGAGGGCGTGAAGTGGGGCGATCGCAAGGTGCCGATCACCATCGTCCCCGGCGACCTGACGGACGCCGAGATCGACGAGCTGGCGTGACATCGCCGCGCTTGCGCCGGGCGGTTCCAGCCGCCACATCTGGCGCATGTTCATCCAGACCGAAGCGACCCCGAACCCGGAAGTCCTGAAGTTCCTGCCCGGCAAGGCCGTGCTGGGCGAGGGCACGCGCGACTTCCGCGAGCCGGAAGAGGCCGCCGCCTCGCCGCTGGCGGCGGAACTGTTCGAGATCACCGGGGTGACCCGGGTGTTCTTCGGGCCCGACTTCATCACCGTCGGCAAGCACGCCTCGGTGGACTGGCCGCTGCTGAAGGCGCCGATCCTGGCGGCCATCATGGACCATTTCACCTCGGGCCGGCCGCTGCTGGCCGAGGGTGACGCGGACGCCGGCGGTCACGACGAGGGCGTCTATGAGGGCGACATCGCCCAGATCGTCGCCGAGATCAAAGACCTGCTCGACACCCGCATCCGTCCGGCCGTGGCCCAGGACGGCGGCGACATCCTGTTCAACCGCTTCGAGCCGGACACCGGTGTGGTGTGGCTGAACATGCGCGGCGCCTGTTCGGGCTGTCCTTCGTCCTCGGCGACGCTGAAGCAGGGCGTCGAGAACATGCTGAAGCACTACGTCCCGGAAGTGACCCGCGTCGAACAGGCGCTTTGACGGCGCACGCGAACCGGCTACCCCGGGAACGATGATCGTCCTCGGGCTCGATACCTGTCTCAACGCCTGCTCGGTCGCCGTGCTCGACGGCGAGACCGTGCTCGCGCACGCGTCCGAGGCGATGGCGCGCGGCCATCAGGAGCGCTTGGCCCCGATGGCGCAGGCGGTGATGGCCGAGGCGGGACTGTCGTTCGACCGGGTGGAGCGGATCGGCGCGACCGTCGGCCCGGGCTCGTTCACGGGTCTTCGGGTCGGCGTCGCCTTCGCCAAGGGACTGGGTTCGGCGCTGGGCGTCCCGGCGGTCGGCGTCGGCTCACTGGAGGCGCTCGCGGCCGAGGCGCGCGGCCTGGTCGCCGCGGTGATCGACGCCCGCCGCGACCAGGCCTATCTGCAGGTCTTCGAGGACGGTCACGCCCTGATGGCGCCGGACGTCCTGCCGACGGGCACGGCGGCCGCGCGTCTGGCCGAACTGGCGATGGGCCGGCCGCTGACCCTGGTGGGGTCGGGCGCGCCCCTGCTGGCCGATGTCGCGCCGGGCGCGGTGGTGTTGACGCCCGAGGGCTGCGATGCGCGGCACGTGGCGCGGCTGGCGGCGGCGCGGGCCGCGGCGCCCATCCGCCCGCTCTATCTGCGCGCGCCCGACGCCAAGCTGCCCGGCGGTCGCGACCCTTGAAGCTCAGCCCCGCCCTGCCCGCCGACGCGCCCGCCATGGCCTCGGCCCACGCCCAGGCCTTCGACAGCCCGTGGGACACGATGGACTTCGAGGACCTGCTCGACAGCCCGGGAGTCTTCGGCTTCGTGGTGCGCGGCGAGGATCCCGCGGGTGTGCTGATCTGCCGCTCGGTGGGCGGCGAGGCCGAGATCCTCACGGTCGGCGTGGCGCCCTGGGCCCGCCGCAAGGGGGTCGGGCTGGCGTTGATGACCGCCGCGATCGGCGCGGCCCGCGCGACCGGCGCGGGCGAGATGTTCCTGGAGGTCGACGTGGCGAACCGCTCGGCCATCGCGCTCTACGAGCAATTGGGCTTCACGCGGGCGGGCCTGCGCCGGGGCTACTACGACCGTGGCGCGGCGGGCCGCGCCGATGCATTGGTCATGCGTCTCGACCTTACATCCGGGCGCGGCTAGACCTATCCTAAGGGAATAACGGAGAGACGGCCTGTGTCGGACCGCATCGAGAAGCTCTGCCTCGAGAAGAACATGCGCATGACCGAGCAGCGCCGCGTCATCGCGCGCGTGCTCTCGCAGGCTTCGGACCACCCGGACGTGGAAGAACTGCACCGCCGCGCCCACGCGGTGGACCCGCACATCTCGATCGCCACCGTCTATCGGACGGTGCGCCTGTTCGAGGAGGCGGGGATCATCGACCGCCTCGACTTCCGTGACGGCCGCTCGCGCTATGAAGAGCATACCGACGAGCACCATGACCACCTGATCGACATGAAGACCGGCAAGGTCGTCGAGTTCGTGGACCCGGAGATCGAGGCCCTGCAGGAGGCCATCGCCCGCAAGCTCGGCTACAGGCTGGTGGATCACCGGCTCGAGCTCTACGGGATGCCGCTGGAGGAGTAGGCCGGATTTCCCTCCCCTTCATGGGGAGGCTCGACGCGCCGCAGGCGCGCGGGGTGGGGAGGAGGCGGCATGCCGCCGCGCTCGATCCACACAGCCACACCCGTCTCGCTGCGCTCGCCACCCTCCCCATGAAGGGGAGGGAAACTTGCGCCGGCCTCTCCCCGACCCCATAACGCCGGGCATGTCCGAGACCGCGCCCCAAAAGCGCCTCTATATCAAGACCTACGGCTGTCAGATGAACGTCTACGACAGCGAGCGCATGGCCGATGTCCTTGCGCCGCTGGGGTATGGCATGACCGACGAGCCGGCCGACGCCGACCTGGTGGTGCTGAACACCTGCCACATCCGCGAGAAGGCGACCGAGAAGGTCTATTCCGAACTGGGAAAGCTGCGCGAGATGCGGGACGACCGCCTCGCTGACGGCGGCGCGCGGATGACCATCGCCGTGGCGGGCTGCGTGGCCCAGGCCGAGGGCGAGGAGATCATGCGGCGCCAGCCGGCCGTCGACCTCGTGGTCGGGCCGCAGGCCTATCACCAGCTTCCCGAGCTGATCGCCCGAGCCCATCGGGCCCGTGGCGAACGCCTGGCCGCCGACTTCGCGCCCGACGAGAAGTTCGACGCCCTGACCGCCGAGCGGCGGCCGACCGGCGTCAGCGCCTTCCTCACGGTGCAAGAGGGTTGCGACAAGTTCTGCACGTTCTGCGTGGTGCCCTACACGCGCGGCGGCGAATGGAGCCGTCCGGCCGACACCATCGAGGCCGAGGCCCGCGACCTGGCGTCCAAGGGCGTGCGCGAGGTCACCCTGCTGGGTCAGAACGTCAATGCCTATGAGGGCGAGGGCGGGCTCGCCGCGCTGGTGAAGCGGCTGGCGACGATCGAGGGCCTGGACCGCATCCGCTACACCACCAGCCACCCACGCGACATGGACGACGCCCTGATCGCCGCCCACGGCGAGGTCGACGCGCTGATGCCCTATCTGCATCTGCCGGTGCAGGCGGGCTCGGACAAGATCCTCAAGGCCATGAACCGCGACCACACCGCCGAGAGCTACCTGCGGGTGATCGAGCGGATCCGCGCGGCGCGGCCCGACATCGCGATCAGCGGCGACTTCATCGTGGGCTTCCCGGGCGAGCGCGACTCCGACTTCGAGGCGACGCTGCAGCTGGTGCGCGAGGTGGGCTATGCGAGCTGCTTCTCGTTCAAGTACTCGCGCCGCCCCGGCACGCCGGCCGCCGCCATGCCCGGTCAGATCGCCGAAGAGGTGAAGAACGAGCGCCTGACGCGGCTGAACGCCCTGCTGGACGAGCAACGGCTGGTGTTCAACGCCGCGCAGGCCGGCCGCGTCCTGCCGGTGCTGTTCGAGAAAGCCGGCCGCCACCCCGGTCAACTCGTGGGCAAGAGCCCCTATCTACAGGCGGTGTTCGTCTCGGCGCCGGATCGGATGCTGGGACAGATCGTTCCCGTGAAGATCGAGAGCGGCGGTCAGAACAGCCTGGCCGGCGTGCTGGAAATGGAGACGGCTTGAGCCGAGCCCCCGAGTTCATCGCCCTGTCCGACACTGCCCTGCGCGCGGTGTCCGGCGCGGGCAGCCGCCATGCGGCGCTGCTGGAAGACGCGTTCGGCGTGCTGATGGAAACCCCCGGCGGCGGCGTCTCGCTGTCGGGCGACGCCAAGTCGCGCGCCCAGGCGAAGAAGGCGATCCAGAGCCTGGCCGACCGCGCCGACCAGGGCCTGGAGGTCAGCGAGGCGGACGTGCGCGTGGCGATCGGCGAGGCGCGCTCGGGCGCGACGACCCGTGGCGCCGGCGCCGGCGCCGGCGTGAGCCTGCCTGTCGGCCGCCGCGGTCAGGTGGCCCCCAAGACCCGCACTCAGGCCGAGTACCTGAAGGCGCTGTCCGACTGCGAACTGGTGTTCGGCCTCGGGCCGGCCGGCACCGGCAAGACCTTCCTGGCCGTCGCGCACGGCGCGGGGATGCTGTTGCGCGGCGCGGTGGACCGGCTGATCGTCTCGCGGCCGGCCGTGGAGGCGGGCGAGCGCCTGGGCTTCCTGCCGGGCGACATGAACGAGAAGGTGGATCCCTACATGGCCCCCGTCTGGGAGGCCCTGACCGACATCCTGGGCGCCGAGCAGCTTCGCCGCCGGCGCGAGAAGGGTGAGATCGAGGTCGCGCCCATCGCGTTTCTGCGCGGGCGCACGCTCAGCCAGGCGTTCGTCATCGTCGACGAGGCGCAGAACGCCAGCCGCGCGCAGATGAAGATGGTGCTGACCCGCCTGGGCGAGGGCTCGCGCATGGCGGTCACGGGCGATCCGACCCAGATCGACCTGCCGTCGCCGCGCGATTCCGGCCTCGCCCATGCCGTGAGCCTGCTGGAAGACGTGAAGGGGATCGGCGTCGTCCGCTTCTCGTCCGAGGACGTGGTGCGTCACCCGCTGGTCGAGCGGATCGTCCGCGCCTACGACGCCGACGCCGCCAGACACGGACGCACGGTGTGATCGACATCGAGATCGAGGACGAAGCCTGGGCGACGGCGCTGCCCAAGGCCGAGATGTTCGCGCGCGGCGCGGGCCTGGCGGCGCTGGACGCGGAGGAGGCTGGCCACGAGGGCGTGACCATCCTTCTGACCGACGACGAGTCGGTGCGCGAGCTGAACGCCCAGTTCCGCCATAAGGACACGCCCACCAACGTGTTGTCGTTCCCGGCGCCTCGCAATCCCGAGCGGCACCTGGGCGACATCGCCCTGGCCTATGGCGTCTGCGTGCGCGAGGCGGCCGAGCAGGGCAAGTCGCTGGAACACCACCTGATGCATCTGGTGGTCCACGGCGTTCTGCATCTTCTCGGATACGATCACATCAGCGATGATGAAGCCGAGGCGATGGAAAGCCTCGAACGTTCGGTGCTGGCCGGTCTGGGGGTCCCTGACCCGTATGCGACCGGTGAAGGAGAACATGACCGACTCTGAACCTCCCAGTCGACGGAGCCCGGGCCGACAGCGGCGCGGGCTCATGGGGCTTTTCGATCTCTTCAGGCGCACGGCCGAGGCGGCCGCCGACGAGATCCCTGAACCGCGGACGGAAACGGGCGGCGACCTGGTCAGCCATGCGCGCGCCTTCGAGGACCTGAGGGTCGTCGACATGATGAAGCCGCGTACCGACATCGTCGCCATCGAGAAGAGCGCGACGTTCGAGGAAGTGATCGCCCGCTTCATCGAGGCCGAGCACAGCCGGATGCCGGTCTACAAGGAGACGCTGGACGAGCCCGTGGGGGTCGTCCACGTGAAGGACATCTTCAAGCTGCTCGCCAGCCGCACGCGCCAGCCGAAGCCGGACGATCGTGTCCTGGCCGGCCGCCGTCACCTGGTGCGCGAGGTGCTATACGTGCCGCCGTCGATGGCGGCGACCCAGCTTCTCACCACCATGCGCGCCAAGCGCATCCATATGGCCCTGGTGATCGACGAGTTCGGCGGGACCGACGGTCTGGTCACGCTGGAGGACCTGCTCGAGACCCTGGTCGGCGATATCTCGGACGAACACGACGAGGAGTCGGACCAGGCCTACACACCGATCCTGGCCGATGACGACGGCTGGATCGTGGATGGCCGCGCGCCGCTGGAAGAGCTGGAGAACGCCATCGGCGACGGCGCCGACCTGGCGCCCGAGGACATGGACGAGGAGATCGACACCGTCGCGGGCCTCGTCAACGCCCTGGCCGGCCGGGTGCCGCAGAAGCGTGAGCTGATCGCCCATCCCGACGGCTACATGCTGGAGGTGCTGGCGGCCGATCCGCGGCGGGTGAAGCGCGTGCGCGTGCGCCGGGCGGCGCCCGCAGAAGCGTCCGCCGAGGCCTAGTGCGCCGTCCCCGCTGGTATGCGCCGCTGACGGCCCTGGCGGCGGGTCTCGCCGCGGGACTCGCGCATCCGCCGTTCGGGCTGATCGTCGGCCTGTTGGGCTACTCCGTCCTGCTCCTGCGCCTGGAGACGCTGCCCACCGAGCGGCCGCTGCGCGCCGCGTTCGGGGTCGGCTGGCTGGCGGGGCTGGGCTATTTCGGCCTTTCCACCTGGTGGATCGCCGAGCCCTTCCTGGTGGAGCCCGAGGTCCACGGCTGGATGGCGCCGTTCGCGGTGGTCCTGATGGGGGGCGGTCTGGCGCTCTTCTGGGGCTTGGCGGGCCTGGCCTACCGAGCCCTGCGGCCGCGCAGCGCCTGGAAGCCGCTGGTGTTCGCCGGCGTCTTCGCCCTGGCCGAGTGGCTGCGCGGGCACGTCCTGACCGGCTTTCCCTGGAACCTCGTCGGTGAGAGCTGGCGTGCGGGCAGCGCGCCGTCGCAAGCGGCGGCCCTGGTCGGCGCGTACGGGCTCACCTGGATCACCTTGGCGATCGCCGCCGCGCCGGCCGTCCTGATGTTGCCCGTGCGTCGCACGGCCCAGGCCGGAATGCTGGTCGCCGGCATGGCGGGCCTCGTCTGCCTCTACGCCGGCGGCATCGGCCGGCTGGTGCAGGTCACGCCGTCGGACGCCCTCGCGCATCGCCCGCTCCTTCGGGTCGTTCAGGCCAACATCGACCAGAAGGACAAGTGGAAGCCCGAGAACCTCGGCCTGGTCTTCGACGCCTACGTCGACCTGACCACCCGTCCGGCGACGGGACCGGCGCCGGACGTGGTCATCTGGCCGGAGGGCGCCCTGCCCGCCGTGATCGACGACCTGATCGCCCCCGGTTCGCCCTACGCTCCCCGCCTGCGTGACGCGCTGCGGCCCGGCCAGACCTTGATGATGGGGGCCAACCGCGCCACCTCGGACGGCGAGGGGGGGTATCGCTTCTACAACACCCTCGTGGCGTTCCGGCGCGACCCGGCGGCGCTGCGGGTGACCGGGGTCTACGACAAGCACCGGCTCGTGCCGTTCGGCGAGTTCATGCCGCTGGGCGACCTGGCCGGGAAGCTGGGCATCCGCGCCCTGGTCCACATGCCGGACGACTTCACCGCCGGGCCGCCGCCCCAGCCCCTGAAGGCCGAGGGCGTCCCGCCGCTGCAGGTGCTGATCTGCTACGAGGCGCTGTTCCCGGGCTTCGGCGCGGGCGCGGCCGAGCGTCCGTCCTGGCTGCTGAATGTCTCCAACGACGCCTGGTTCGGCAGGACCAGCGGCCCCTGGCAGCACCTCAACATCGCCAGCTACCGCGCGATCGAACAGGGCCTGCCGGTGGTGCGCGCCACGCCCACCGGCGTCTCTGCTGTGATCGACGCCAAGGGCCGCATCGTGCGCGGCGCGCAGCTCGGCCTCGGCGAGTTCGGGGTGATCGACGTGCGGCTGCCCGAGGCGGCCGCGCCGACGCTCTACAGCCGTTGGGGCGATGGACCGTTCGCGGGCCTGCTGCTGCTGTCCGCGGTGAGCTGGTTCGCCGGCAAGCGGCGGCGCCCGCGTCCCGAGGTCGCTTAGACGCCCGCTTGGCAGCATATAAGGATTTCTTTATAGGCTTTGGTCCGACTTCGAGGCCTATTGGTCCCCAGACCCACTTCCGGAGCCCTGACTTGAGCCGTTCCAGCTACATCTTCACCAGCGAGAGCGTGTCCGAAGGCCACCCCGACAAGGTCGCCGACCGGATTTCGGACACCGTCGTCGACGCCTTCCTGAGCGTCGAGCCGCAGGCCCGGGTGGCGTGCGAAACGCTGGTCACCACAAACCGCGTGGTCCTCGCCGGCGAAGTTCGCGCCGGCAAGCCGGGCGCGTCGAAGGCCGAGAACAAGGCCCTCACCAAGGAGATCGTCCGCAGCCTGGAGCCCAAGGTCCGCGAGGCCATCAAGGACATCGGCTACGAGCAGAAGGGCTTCCACTGGAACAAGGCGAAGTTCGCCTGTCACCTGCATGAGCAGTCGGCTCACATCGCGCAGGGCGTCGACGCCACCGACAAGAAGGACGAAGGCGCCGGCGACCAGGGCATCATGTTCGGTTACGCCAGCGACGAAACCCCGTCGCTGATGCCGGCGACGCTCCAGTACTCGCACGACATCCTGAAGCGCCTGGCCGAGGCCCGTCACTCGGGCGAGTGCCCGGTGCTGGAACCCGACGCCAAGAGCCAGGTGACGATCCGCTACGAGAACGGCCAGCCGGTCGAGATCCTCAAGATCGTCGTCTCGCACCAGCACAAGAAGCGCATCGGCCTGCAGACGGTGAACTCCAAGCGCCTGCAGGGCGTGATCCAGCCGCTGATCGAACAGGTCATCCCGGCGGGCCTGATCACCAAGAAGACCAAGTGGCTGGTGAACCCCACCGGACGCTTCGAGATCGGGGGCCCGGACGGCGACGCCGGCCTCACCGGCCGCAAGATCATCGTCGACACCTACGGCGGCGCGGCTCCGCACGGCGGCGGCGCGTTCTCGGGCAAGGACCCGACCAAGGTCGACCGTTCGGCCGCCTACGCCTGCCGCTACCTGGCCAAGAACGTGGTCGCCGCGGGCCTAGCCAGGAAGTGCACCATCCAGATCAGCTACGCGATCGGCGTGGCCGACCCGCTGTCGTTCTATGTCGACACCCACGGCACGGGCGAGATCGATCCGGCGAAGCTGGAACTGGCCCTGCCCGAGATGATCGGCGGCGCCACGCCGCGGGCCATCCGCGAGCACCTGCAGCTGAACCGCCCGATCTACGCCCGCACGGCGGCCTACGGCCACTTCGGTCGCCAGCCCGACAACGAAGGCGGCTTCTCGTGGGAGCGGACCGATCTGGCCGACGAGCTGCGCAAGCTGGCCTGATCGGCCGTTGCGAGGTCCCGGCGCCGGGCGTCGGGACCGTTTGACCCTATCCAGCGGCGTCGCTTCGGCGGCGCCGTCTGCGTTTTGGTGTAGTGATCCTGGAATGACCGACCATCCGCTGCTCCGCTCGTACGGCCGCCTGAAGTCGCGCCCCATCAAGCCGCGCCAGGCCGCGCTGATGGACACGCGCCTGCCCGAGCTGCGCGTGCCAGCCGGACCGCTGGACCCGGCGGAGATCATGCCCGGAGCGCGTGAGACCTGGCTGGAGATCGGCTTCGGCGGCGGCGAGCACATGGCGGCACAGGCGGGGCGTCATCGCGACGTGCTGATCCTGGGCGCCGAGCCCTTCACCAACGGTGTGGCCAGCGCCGTGCGCCACATCGACGAGCAGGGGCTCGGCAACGTCCGCGTGCACGACGGGGACGTGCGCGAGATGATCGCGCGGTTGCCCGACGCGTGCCTCGCGCGGGTGTTCATCCTCTTCCCGGATCCCTGGCCCAAGGCGCGCCATCACAAGCGTCGCCTGGTGCAGGCCGACACCATCGCCGAGCTGGCGCGGGTGCTGAAGCCGGGCGGCGCTCTGCGCTTCGCCAGCGACTGGGCGGACTATGTGGACTGGGCTCTGGAGCGGTTCATCGCCAGCCCCGACTTCCGCTGGACCGCGAGCCGCGCGGACGACTGGCGCGCGCCGCCTGCGGATCACGTCACCACGCGATATGAGGAAAAGCGGCTCGGCGACTGCCCGCCGGCGTTCCTCGATTTCATCAGGACCTGAGCGGGACCTCCGCCCACGAAAAAGGGGAGCCGATGGGCTCCCCTCGATCGTCTCAGCCTTGCTTGGCGTTGTGTCGCTCGATCGATTCCTTGATGAGCTCGGCCGCCTCGGCGGCGTCGGCCCAACGCACGATCTCGACCGACTTTCCCTTCTCCAGGTCCTTGTAGTGCTTGAAGAAGTGGGCGATCTGCTCGGTCAGGATCGCCGGCAGCGAGCGCCAGGAGTCCACGCCCACGTAGAAGGGGTGCAGCTTGTCGACCGGCACGGCCAGGATCTTCTCGTCGCCGCCGGCCTCGTCGCGCATGATCAGCGCGCCCACCGGGCGGGCCCGGATGATGGCGCCCGGCACGACCGGGGTCGGACCCACCACGATGATGTCCATCGGGTCGCCGTCGTCGGCCAGGGTGTGCGGGATGAAACCGTAGTTGCCGGGATAGAACATCGCCGTGTGCAGGAAACGGTCGACGAAGATCGCGCCGGAGTCCTTGTCCAGCTCGTACTTCACCGGCTCGCCGCCTTGCGGGATCTCGATGACGGCGTTGACGTCGTACGGCGGGTTCTCGCCGACGGGAATCTTGGAGAGGTCCATGGGGAGGGTATCTTCCTAAGACACACAGAAAGGTGGCGCGCTCTGTGGCCCATGAAGCGGCGCAAGGGAAGCCCCTTCACCCACGCGCCGCCGTTGAGGCGCGTCAGAATCGCCCCCCGTGACAACCGCCCGCCGGCCCGCTATATATCGCTGCAACATCGCTGATAGCGCTGGATGGCGCTTTCAAGCGGCGGGCTCCGGCCCGACCGCTTTTTTCTTTGCCGGAGGCCAGGGTTCCCATGCGTGGGAAGACTGCTGAAGACCTGAAGCTGATCGAGATGCTCGACCCGGTGGCCGAGGCCACGGGCTACGAGATCGTGCGGCTGCGCCTGATGGGCGGCGCCGAGCGGCGCAAGCTGCAGGTGATGGCCGAGCGGCCGTCGGACCACGACATGAACGTCGAGGACTGCGCGCGCCTGTCGCGGGCCATCTCCGAGGTGCTGGACGCCGCCGACCCCATCGCGGGCGAGTACCTGCTGGAGGTCTCGTCCCCCGGCATCGACCGCCCCCTGACCCGACTGTCCGACTTCGAGGCCTTCCAGGGCTACGAGGCGCGTCTGGAGCTGGATCGCCTGGCCGAGGGCCGCAAGCGTTTCCGCGGCGTGCTGGTCGGCGTGGAGGGCGACCAGATCGCCATCGACCTGGAGGGTGAGGAAGAGACGGCCCTGGTGCCGTTCGCCTGGATCATCGAGGCCAAGCTGGTGCTGAACGACGAGCTGATGAAGAAGGGCGCCGAGACCCGCGCGGCCCGTCTCGCGGCTGAAGAACAACAGACTTCCGACTAGAGGAACCACCCATGAGCGTGACGGGCATTTCCGCCAACCGCCTCGAACTCCTTCAGATCGCCGAGGCCGTGGCCCGCGAGAAGTCGATCGACAAGGAGATCGTCATCGAGGCGATCGAAGAGGCGATCCAGAAGGGCGCGCGCTCGCGCTACGGCGCCGAACACGACATCCGGGTCCACATCGATCCCAAGACCGGCGAGACCACCATCAAGCGCGTGGTCACCGTGGTGGCCGACGACGCCGTCTTCGGCGGTGGCGTCAATCCCGAGACCGGTGAGGAACTCCCGTTCGAGGAGCCGCCGGGCATCCTGCGCCTCGCCGACGCCAAGCGTCGCGACAAGGAGGCGGTGGTCGGCAAGATCTACGAAGAGCTGCTGCCGCCGTTCGAGTTCGGCCGCGTCCAGACCCAGATGGCCCGTCAGGTGGTGATGGGTAAGGTCCGCGACGCCGAGCGCGAGCGCCAGTACGAAGAGTACAAGGACCGCGTGGGCGAGATCGTCAACGGCACGGTCAAGCGGGTCGAATACGGCAACGTGGTCGTCGACCTGGGCCGTGGCGAAGGCATCATGCGGCGCGACCAGTCGATCCCGCGCGAGAACTTCAACATCGGCGATCGGATCCGCTGCTACATCTACGACGTCCGTCGCGAGACCAAGGGCCCGCAGATCCTGCTGAGCCGCGCGCACGGCGGCTTCATGGCCAAGCTGTTCGCGCAGGAAGTGCCTGAAGTGTACGACGGCGTCATCGAGATCCGCGCCGTGGCCCGCGACCCGGGCAGCCGCGCCAAGATGGCCGTCATCTCGAACGACAGCTCCATCGACCCCGTGGGCGCCTGCGTCGGCATGCGCGGCTCGCGCGTGCAGGCGGTCGTGGCCGAACTGCAGGGCGAGAAGATCGACATCATCCAGTGGAGCCAGGACGAGGCCACGTTCATCGTGAACGCGCTGGCCCCGGCCGAAGTCTCCAAGGTCGTGATGGACGAGGAGGACGAGCGCGTCGAAGTCGTGGTGCCGGATGAGCAGCTGTCGCTGGCCATCGGCCGCCGTGGTCAGAACGTGCGTCTCGCCTCGCAGCTCAGCGGCTGGCAGATCGACATCATGACCGAGAGCCAGGAGAGCGAGCGCCGTCAGCGCGAGTTCACCGAGCGCACGGCCCTGTTCCAGGAAGCCCTGGATGTGGACGAGGTCATCGCCCAGCTGCTGGTCACCGAGGGCTTCGCCAGCGTCGAGGACGTGGCCTACGTCGACTCCTCGGAAGTCGCGGCCATCGAGGGCTTCGACGAGGACACCGCCGACGAGATCCAGACCCGCGCCCGCGAGTACCTGGACAAGGAAGCCGCCGAGTACGACGCCAAGCGCAAGGAGCTGGGCGTCGAGGACGCGCTGCTCGAGATCGAGGGCGTCACCCTGCCGATGGCCGTGGCCCTGGGCGAAGGCGACGTGAAGTCGGTCGAGGATCTCGCCGGCCTGGTCCCCGACGACCTGCGCGGGTGGTTCGAGACCAAGAACGGCGAGCGCGTGCGCGAAGCCGGCATCCTCGAGAGCTTCGGCATGGATCCCGCCGACGCCGAGCTGCTGATCATGCGCGCCCGGATCGCCATGGGCTGGGTCGAGGCTCCGGAAGAGCCGGAAGTCTTCGAGGAGGCCGAAGTCGAAGCCGAGGTCGAGGCCTCCGCCGACGCCGAAGCCGCCGAGCCCACCGAAGAGCATCTCGCCGAGGCGGAAGCCGCCGGCGAAGCTCAAGACTCCTAAGGCTGGGACGGTGACCCGCCATGGAGAACTCAGCCGCTAAGGCCCCCGCCACCCTCGCCGAGGCGTCCCGCGAGCGTCGCGACGTCGTCTCGGGCGAGGTGATGGAAGAGGCGCGGCTGATCCGTTTCGTGGCGGGGCCGGACGGCCTCGTGGTCCCCGACCTGGCGCGCAAGCTGCCAGGGCGCGGGATCTGGGTCGCCGCGGACAGGGCCTCGGTCGCGACGGCGGCCAAGAAGGGCCTCTTCGCGCGCTCGGCCAAGGCTCAGTTGAAGGCCGCGCCGGACCTGCCGGATCAGGTCGCGGCGCTGCTGCGCGCCCGGCTTTTGTCTGGTCTGGGCCTTGCGCGGCGCGCCGGAGAACTTACCTCGGGGTTCGAGAAGGTTTCCGCCGCCATCCTCGGCGGCAAGGCCGCGTGGGTGATCGAGGCGTCCGACGGCGCCGCGGACGGCCGGCGCAAGATTCTGTCGCAGGCCCGCAAACAGACTCCGCCCCTCGGCGTGGTCGGCGTATTCGCGTCGTCCGAATTGGGTTTGGCCTTGGGCCTGGAGAATGTGATACACACCGCCTTCCTTGCGGGGCGAGCCGCCGGGCGTTGGGTTGAGGATGTCCGCCGCCTGGAGGGATTTAGTCCGCTCCTTCCTGAGGATTGGCGCGAGGAGCCTGTCGAGGCCAAGCGGGAGCCGTGAGGCTTTCCGCCCTTCGATGTTGATGCATGAGGCTGGGATCCGCCCGGTCGACGAGTAAAGCGAGCGAATGAGCGAGAACGACAACAACGGCCGTAAGCCCCTGACCCTGAAGCCCCGCACCGGCGGGTCGGTCAGCTCGGGCACGGTGAAGCAGAGCTTCAGCCACGGCCGGACGAAGACGGTGGTCGTCGAGACCAAGCGGACCCGGCCTCACGGCCCGGGCGGCGGCAACCTGGCCGCCCCCTCCGCAGCCGAACGTCGTGTGTTCGATCCGCCGCGCCCGTCCGCCCCGCAACAGCCGCAGGGTCAGCGCCCCGCAGCGCAGCCGAACGACGGCCTTTCCGCCGAGGAGCGCGCCGCCCGCCAGCGCGTGATCGAAGCCGCGCGCGCCCAGCAGGCGCAGCAGGAAGTCGATCGCCGCGCCCGTGAGGATCGCGCCCGCGCCGAGGCCGAGGCTGCTCGCGCCGCTGCCGCCGCAGCGGCCGCCGCCGCTGAGAAGGCCGCCGCGCCGCCACCGGCTCCGCCGTCCGTCGCGCCCCAGGCCCCGGCTCCGCAGGCCGCTCCGCCTCAGGCCGCCGCTCCTCAGCCTGTGGCCCCCCCGGCGCCTGCGGCTCCCATCGCGCCGCCGCCGGCTGCGCCGGCTGCCCGTCCGGTCCAGGCCCAGGCTCCGGCCCCCCGTCCGCCGCAACACGACTCGCGGCCGCCGAGCTCGGGCCAGACCCGCACCTATCAGCCGTCGCCCGATCGCCGGGACGACCGCGCTTCCACCACGACCTACCGTCCCGAGCGTCCGCAGGCCGGCGCGCGGTTCGAAGGGGCGACCTTCAACCAGCGTGCGCCGCGTCGTGACGATGATCGTCCGCGTCCGCCGCGCCGCGACGACGATCGCGGCCCGCCGCGTCGCGACGACCGCCCGCAAGGCGGCGCGCCGCGCCCCGAAGGCGGCACCGTGCGCTACTCGGCCCTCGCGCCGCGTCCCGCGCCGGGCGGCCCGCGTGGTCCCGGTGGCCCGCGCGGCCCCGGTGGTCCGCGCATCGGTCCGGCCGCCCCGCCGGCGACGCCCGAAGTCCAGCGCGCCGCTCGCCAGGCCCCGCGGCCCGGCGGCGCCGTCATGGATCGCCGTCCTGACGACGATGACCGTCGTCGCGACGCCGGCCCCGGCAAGGCCATCAGCCGCGCCAAGGGCGCGCCGGTGCGCCGCGAAGGCCGCCTGACCATCCAGACCGTCGCCGGTGACGCCGAGGGCGCCGAGCGGATGCGCTCGCTCGCCTCCGTGCGCCGGGCTCGCGAACGCGAGCGCGAAAAGCGCAAGGGCGGCGCCGTCGAACAGGCCCGCGTGGCCCGTGAAGTGGTCATTCCCGACGTCATCACCGTGGGCGAGCTGGCCAACCGCATGGCCACCCGCGGCGTGGAGATCATCAAGTTCCTGATGCGTCAGGGCGTGATGCTCAAGATCAACGACGTCATCGACAACGACACCGCCGAGCTGGTGGCGACCGAGTTCGGTCACACCGTGAAGCGCGTGTCCGAAGCCGACGTCGAAGAAGGCTTCATCGGCGCCGAGGACCAGGACGATCACCTGGAGTCGCGGCCCCCGGTGGTCACCGTCATGGGTCACGTCGACCACGGCAAGACCTCGCTGCTCGACGCGCTGCGGGCCACCGACGTGGTGGCCGGCGAACACGGCGGCATCACCCAGCACATCGGCGCCTACCAGGTTCGCCTGGAGAACGGCCAGCGCGTGACCTTCCTGGACACGCCCGGCCACGCCGCCTTCTCGGCCATGCGCATGCGCGGCGCCAACGTCACGGACATCGTCGTCCTGGTGGTAGCGGCCGACGACGGCGTGATGCCGCAGACGGTGGAAGCCATCAATCACGCCAAGGCGGCCGGCGCGCCGATCATCGTGGCGATCAACAAGATCGATAAGCCGGGCGCCGACCCGACGCGCGTGATCAACGAGCTGCTGCAGCACGAGATCGTCGTCGAAAGCCTGGGCGGCGACACCCAGGCGATCGAGGTCTCCGCGACCCAGAAGATGGGCCTGGACGACCTGATCGAGGGCATCCTGCTGCAGGCCGAGGTCCTCGACCTGAAGGCCAACCCCGACCGCACCGCCGACGGCATCGTCATCGAGTCCAAGCTCGACAAGGGCCGTGGCGCCGTGGCGACCGTGCTGGTGAAGCGCGGCACGCTGAAGCGCGGCGACATCGTGGTGGCCGGCCCGAACTTCGGCCGCGTCCGCGCGCTGCTGAACGAACGGGGCGAGCAGCTCGACGCCGCCGGCCCGTCGGTTCCGGTCGAGATCCTCGGCCTGGACGGCACGCCCGATCCGGGCGAGGCCTTCGCCGTGGTGGAGAACGACGCCCGCGCCCGCGAGCTGACCGAGTACCGCGTCCGCCTGAAGCGCGAGAAGACCGGGGCTTCGGTCCAGGGCGCCTCGCTGGCCGACATGATGGCCCGCATCACCGACAAGAAGGTCTCGGAGCTTCCGGTGATCATCAAGGCGGACGTGCAGGGCTCGGCCGAGGCGATCGTCGGGTCGCTGGACAAGATGGGCACCGACGAGGTCCGCGCGCGGATCATCCTGTCGGGCGCCGGCGCGATCAGCGAAAGCGACGTGATGCTGGCCAAGGGCGCCGGAGCCCCGATCCTGGGCTTCAACGTCCGCGCCTCGAAGCAGGCCCGCGACCTCGCCGAGCGCGAGGGCGTGGAGATCCGCTACTACTCGATCATCTACGACCTGCTGGACGACATCAAAGGCGTGCTCTCGGGCATGCTGGCGCCGATCCAGCGCGAAACCTTCCTGGGCAACGCCGAGGTGCTGCAGGCCTTCGACATCACGAAGGTCGGCCGTGTCGCCGGCTGTAAGGTCACCGAGGGCGTCGTCCGCAAGGGCGCGCGCGTCCGGATCGTCCGCGACAACGTGGTCATCCTGGAGCTCGGCGTCCTGCAGACGCTCAAGCGCTTCAAGGACGAGGTCAACGAGGTCCCGTCCGGCCAGGAGTGCGGCATGGCCTTCCAGGGCTTCCAGGACATCAAGCCGGGCGACACCATCGAGTGCTTCACGCTCGAAGAGGTCAAGCGCAGCCTGTAAGGGCTTCGCACCGTCGAAACGATCAGGCCTCCTCCGGCGACGGGGGAGGCCTTTTCGCATCCCGGGACCGCTTCGGCCGTTCATCTGCGGTTCGGGTTGCGAGGCGGATCATGGCCGAGCTTGGATGGGAGAACTGACGTGCGCGCCCTGTTGATCGCCCTTGCCGCTCTGTCGATGTCGGCCTGCGCCACCGTCGAGAAGCTGGACGCCGCCAGCGATGTCCATGCGCTGCTGATCTCGATCCGCGACGGCGACGAGGCCACGTTCGACAGCCTGGTCGATCGCCCGGCGCTGAAGCGCGAGATCCAGGGGCGGCTGATGGCCGAGGCGCGCAAGGACAACCGCATTCCCGCCGCCCTGGCCGCCGTGCTCGCCCCTGGCCTCGCCGAGCTGGCCGGTGAGACCGTGGTGCGGCCCGGCGTCTTCCGCGCCGTCGCCGAGTACTACGGCTACGACGCGCTCACGAAGATCCCCGGCCCCGTGGCGATCTCGACCCTGTTGCGCCGCGTGCCCGATGGCCGCGTCTGCGCGGTGACCAAGAAGGACGGCCCCTGCCTCCTGATGTTCACCGAGGCCCCGGACGGCCGCTGGAAGCTGTCCGGCTTCGAGGGCGACCTTTCCATGCTGCGCATCAAGGGATGATGCGCTTAAGCTTCCCTCCGAGCAGGGGGAGCAGGGCATGGGATACGAGGCGGCGCTGGCCGGCTACACGAAGTTCGGCTTCACGCACGAGGGGCGGACCTTCCCCGTCTACCGCAAGGGCTCCGGCCCCGCCGTGGTGATCATGCACGAAATGCCGGGTCTCCACCCGCTGGTGGTCCGCTTCGCCGACCGTGTGGCGGCCGCCGGCATGACGGTCTTTTGTCCCAGCCTGTTCGGAAAGCCCGGCAAGCCGGTGTCGCGCGGCTATACCCTGGCCACGGCGCTGGGCGTCATCTGCGTGCGGCGTGAATTCAATGTCTGGCGCGGGGACCGCTCGAGCCCGGTCGTCGACTGGCTGCGGGCGTTGGCGCGCCAGGCCCACGGCGAGTGCGGCGGCAAGGGCGTCGGCGCGGTCGGCATGTGCTTCACCGGCGGCTTCGCCCTGGCGATGATGACCGACCCCAGCGTAGTCGCCCCCGTGCTCTCCCAGCCGTCGCTGCCGATCGGCAAGGCCGGGGCGAACAGCATCGGCGCCTCGCGCGAGGAGATCGCCTGCGTGAAGGGCCGGCTGGAGGCGGAGGACCTGTCGGTGATCGGCCTGCGCTTCACCTCCGACAAACTGGTGCCCGATGCGCGTTTCGACACCTATCGCCGTGAGTTCGGCGACCGCTTCGAGGCCATCGAGCTGAAGGACGAGGATGCCGCGGAGGCGATCATCCCGCCCCACTCGGTGCTGACCCTGCACCTGAAGGAGGACGGTCCGACCAAGGCCGCCGAGCAGCGGGTGATCCAGTTCTTCCGCGATCGGACGGGCGCCTAGGGCTTCCCGGCGACGATCGGGACCGGCTCGGCTGGACTTCCGACGCCTCTGGCACTAGAAGCCGCCGCTTTCCTGCACGGGCGTCCGATCCGCCCGCCAGGGTCAGAGGTCAGAAGCTCCATGAAACGTCCCCAATCCAAAGGTCGTCCGGCCCCGGCCGGCCCGACCCAGCGCCAGCTCCGCGCCGGCGAGCTGGTGCGCCACGCCCTGGTCGACATCCTCCGTGAGGAAGAGATCAACGATCCGGCGCTGGCCGGCGTCCCGGTCACCGTCACCGAGGTGCGGGTGAACCCGGACCTGCGCCACGCCACGGTCTATGTCGAGCCCTTGGGCGGCGAGAACGCCGACGAGGTGGTCAAGGCGCTGAACAAGCACTCGAAGTTCGTCCGTGGCCACCTGGGCCGGATGATCGACATGCGCTTCACGCCCGACCTGCACTTCCGCCACGACGAGACCTTCAACGAAGCCGCCCGGATGGCGCGGCTGTTCGACGACCCGCGCGTGCGCCAGGACCTGACGCCGCGGCCCCCGTCGGATTCGTGGAAGGACGAGGACTGATGGGCCGCCGCAAGAAGGGCCAGGCGATCTCGGGCTGGATCAACCTCGACAAGCCCTACGACCTGACCTCGACCCACGCGGTCAGCCGCATCCGGCGGATCTTCGACGCCCAGAAGGGCGGTCACGCCGGCACGCTGGACCCGCTGGCCACCGGCGTGCTGCCGATCGCCCTGGGCGAGGCGACCAAGACGGTCCCGTTCCTGGTGGACGCCGACAAGTCGTATCGCTTCACCATCGCGTGGGGCCGCACGACCGCGACCTATGACCGCGAGGGCGAGACCCTCGCCCAGTCCGACGTGCGACCGACCCCGGCCCAGGTGGCCGCCGTCCTGCCGCGCTTCATCGGCGAGATCGACCAGGTTCCGCCCGCCTATTCGGCGATCAAGGTGGACGGAGAACGCGCCTACGATCTGGCGCGCGCGGGCGAGACGGTGGAGCTGGCGTCGCGCAAGGTGACGATCTTCGACGCCCGCGTGGTGGACGCGCCTGACGAGGATCACGTCACCCTCGACATCGACTGCGGCAAGGGCACCTACGTCCGCGCCCTGGTCCGTGACATCGCCGATGCGCTCGGCGCGTGCGGGCATGTCAGCGCGCTTCGCCGCACGCGTGTGGGGGCGTTCACCGAGCAATCCGCGGTCTCGCTGGATTCTCTTGAGGATTTAGGGCATAAGGCCCGCCAATCGGAGGCGCTGCTTCCGGTCGAGACCGCGCTGGACGACATCCCGGCGTTGGCCGTGACCGACGAAGACGCCTTTAGATTGAAGCAGGGACGATCGATCGTTCTCGTTCCCCGACAGGTGGAAGCTGTGAAGGCCAGGCTCAAGCCGGGCTCTCGCGTCGTTTCCGCAATGTCGGAGGGTGTGATGGTGGCGCTCTGCGAGATGCGTGCGGGACGGCTCGAACCCTCGCGCGTCTTCAACCTTTGATCAGAGCGGAGAAACCCGATGTCGATCACGGCCGAACGTAAAGCCGAAGTCATCAAGTCCCATGCCCGCGGCGACGCGGACACGGGCAGCGCCGAAGTCCAGGTGGCGATCATGTCCGAACGGATCGCGAACCTCACCGAGCACTTCAAGACGCACAAGAAGGACAACCACTCGCGCCGGGGCCTGCTGAAGCTGGTCTCCGCCCGTCGTTCGCTCCTCGACCACCTGAAGAAGTCCGACGAGGCTCGCTATCAGGCTCTGATCGAGAAGCTCGGCCTGCGCCGCTAAGGTTTCCGACGGACCCGTTTCCCAGCAGGGGACCGGGTCCGTTTCATTTTCGAAGGCCGCTCCTCCGTCACAGGCCGGGGGGCCGATGCGGCGCCGGGCCGGGCTAGTGCGCCCGCCCAAACCAAACGCCGAGGGTTCCACAGAAATCCTCACCGCCTGTGCCAACTGGAGAGGATTTCGGAAGACCGATCCCCTGTCCGTGCCCCGGGAATACGCCCGAGGGCTGAGAAAGAAGCGAAATGTTCGACATTAAGAAAAAGACCATCGAGTGGGGGGGCAAGACCCTCACGCTCGAAACCGGCCGCATGGCGCGTCAGGCCGACGGCGCCGTCCTGGCCACCTACGGCGAGACCATGGTCCTGGCGACCGCCGTCTACGCCAAGAGCGCGAAGCCCGGTCAGGACTTCTTCCCGCTCACCGTGAACTATCAGGAGAAGTTCTACGCCGCGGGCAAGATCCCCGGCAGCTTCCCCCGTCGTGAGGGCGCGCCCTCGCAGAAGGAAACCCTCACCAGCCGCCTGATCGACCGTCCGATCCGCCCGCTGTTCGTGAAGGGCTTCAAGAACGAGGTCCAGGTCGTCACCACGGTGCTGGCGCACGACCTCGAGAACGATCCCGACATCGTCGCCATGGTCGCCGCCTCGGCCGCCCTGGTGATTTCGGGCGCCCCCTTCATGGGCCCGATCGGCGCCGCGCGCGTCGGCTTTGTGAATGGCGAATACGTCCTGAACCCGACGCTCGACGAGATGAAGGAGTCCAAGATGGACCTCGTCGTCGCCGGCACCCAGGACGCCGTGATGATGGTGGAGTCCGAAATCCAGGAGCTCTCGGAAGAGGAAGTCCTGGGCGGCGTCACCTTCGCTCATAAGGGCATGCAGTCGGTGATCGACGCGATCATCGAGCTGGCCGAACACTCCGCAAAGGAGCCCTTCGACTTCCAGCCGGACGACACCGACGCCATCAAGGCCGAAGTGAAGAAGGCCGTCGGCAAGGACCTGGCCGCCGCCTACAAGATCACCGCGAAGACCGAGCGGCACGCCGCCCTGACCGCGGCGAAGGAAAAGGCCGTCGCCAAGTTCGCCAAGTCCGATACGAACCCGGCCGGCTACCCAGCCGACAAGCTGGGCGGCGTGTTCAAGGAACTGGAAGCGGACGTGGTCCGTCGCTCGATCCTCGACACCGGCATCCGCATCGACGGCCGCAAGGTCGATCAGGTCCGTCAGATCGTTGGTGAAGTGGGCGTCCTGCCCCGCGCCCACGGCTCGGCCCTGTTCACGCGCGGTGAGACCCAGGCCCTGGTCGTGGCCACCCTGGGAACCGGCGACGACGAGCAGCTGATCGACGCGCTCGAAGGCAAGTACTTCGAGAAGTTCATGCTGCACTACAACTTCCCGCCCTTCTCGGTGGGCGAGACGGGCCGCATGGGCGCCCCGGGCCGTCGTGAAGTCGGCCACGGCAAGCTGGCCTGGCGCGCGATCCGTCCGATGCTGCCGGACTACGCGGACTTCCCGTACACGATCCGCCTGGTGTCGGAGATCTTCGAGTCGAACGGCTCGTCGTCGATGGCCTCGGTCTGCGGCTCGTCGCTGGCCCTGATGGACGCCGGTGTTCCGCTGAAGAAGCCGGTCTCGGGCATCGCCATGGGCCTGATCCTGGAGAGCGACGGCTTCGCCGTTCTCTCGGACATCCTGGGCGACGAAGACCACCTCGGCGACATGGACTTCAAGGTCGCCGGCACCGCCGACGGCATCACGTCGCTGCAGATGGACATCAAGATCGCCGGCATCACCGAGGAGATCATGAAGCAGGCCCTCGCTCAGGCGAAGGGCGGCCGTGACCACATCCTCGGCGAGATGAACAAGGCCATGGAGGCGCCGCGCGCCGAACTGGGCGAGTTCGCGCCGAAGATCGAGACCATCAAGATCCCGGTCGACAAGATCCGTGAAGTGATCGGTTCGGGCGGCAAGGTGATCCGCGAGATCACCGCCGAGACCGGCGCCAAGGTCGATATCGGCGAAGACGGCACGATCAAGATCGCGGCCGCCGACCAGTCGAAGATCGATGCGGCCCGCGACTGGATCAAGTCGATCGCCTCGGAGCCGGAGATCGGCACGATCTACACCGGCAAGGTCGTGAAGATCGTCGACTTCGGCGCCTTCGTGAACTTCTTCGGCGCCAAGGACGGCCTGGTCCACGTCTCGCAGATCTCGAACGAGCGCGTGGCGAAGGTCTCGGACGTCCTGACCGAAGGTCAGCAGGTCAAGGTGAAGCTCCTGGGCTTCGATGACCGCGGCAAGACCCGCCTGTCGATGAAGATCGTCGACCAGGAAACGGGCGAAGACCTGTCGCAGAAGGCCGAGGAAGCCGCGGACGCGTAAGCGACCGCAGCCTCAGCAAACCAACGAGAGGGCGGCCGGAGCGATCCGGCCGCCCTTTTGCTTTCAGGCCGTCTCCAGGGCCTCAGGAAGCCCGTAGCGGGCCGCCGGGCGGGATCGGGAGAGGTTGGGGGCCAGGACTGCCCGTGCGGCCTGGAAGGCCTCCCAGTCGGCCTTTTCGGGGAGGGACGGCACGGTGACGAGTTCGCCCTGGTCCAGACCGGCAAGCGCGGCGTCCACCAGGTCGTCCACACCCATCAGGATTTCCGACGGAACGTTCTGGAGCCCCGTGCCCGAGCGGTCCCAGATCTCGGTGCGCGTGGCGCCCGGCAGCACGGCCTGCAGTGTCAGCCCCTTCGGGGCCAGTTCGGCGTGCAGGGTCTGGGTGAGGTAGAGCACGAAGGCCTTGGTGGCGCCGTAGACCGAGCCCGCGAACATCTCGGGCGCGAGACCCACGACAGAGCCGATGTTGATGACCGTGCCGGCGCCGCGCGGCGCGAAGGCGGCCGCCGCGGCGTTGGCGAGGCGGGTGACGGCGACGACGTTCAGCTGGATCAGGTTCTCAAGCTTGTCGGGGTCGGCCTCGGTGAAGCTGCCGGACAGGGCGGCTCCGGCGTTGTTGACCAGCAGGGTGATGGACGGGTCGGTCCGCAGACGGGCTTCCAGCGCCTTCAGGTCGGCGCGATCGGTCAGGTCGGCCTTCACCACGTCCACCTTCACCCCGGCGCTGGCGCGCAGGCGCTCGGCGAGGGATTCCAGCCGACCCACATCGCGTGCCGCCAGGATCAGGTCGTAGCCGCGCTTGGCCAACCGGTCCGCGTAGACCGCCCCGATGCCGCTGGAGGCGCCGGTGACCAGGGCCGCGCCCTTGGAAGTCGTGTTGCTCATGTCTCGTCTCCAGGCGGCGGGAGGGATCATCGGCCGCTGACGGAAACATGGAAACGGACCCCGGCAGACCTCAAGGCCGGCCGACTCATACTTTCATATGATGACCATCATAAAATCGCGACGCCCCTTCAGGAAAGCTGCGCCGGACACGAAAAAGGCCCGCCTCGCGGCGGGCCCTTCACGGCGGCCCTGTGGGGCGATCAGCCGCGCAGCTTGCGCATCAGCACGTCGACGTCCCGGGCGATGGCCGGGTCCTCGACCTTAAGCGCGTCGATGCGACGCACGGCGTGCAGGACGGTGGTGTGGTCGCGCCCGCCGAAGCGACGGCCGATGTCGGGCAGCGAGCGGGTGGTGATCTGCTTGGCCAGCCACATGGCGACCTGACGCGGACGGGCCACGGCGCGCGCCCGGCGCTCCGAGATCAGGTCGGCCTGCTTCAGGGCGTAGTGTTCGGCCACTGCCTTTTGGATCATGTCGACGGTCACCTTGCGCTCGTTGACGCTCAGGTGCGGCCGCAGGATGCCCTGGGCCTCGTCCAGGCCCAGGCGGGCGATCTCGCCGCCCACGCGGGCCACCAGGGTGTTCAGCGCCCCCTCGAGCTCGCGGACGCTGTCTGTGAAGCGGTCGGAGAGGAACTGCATGACCTCGGCGCGGGCCGCCGGGTGGAAGCCGCCGGCGTTCGCCAGGGTGTTCAGCTTCCGCTCCAGGATGCCCAGGCGCAGGTTTCGGTCGGCGGGTTCGATGCCGCACACGAGGCCGGCCTGCAGGTGCGAGCGCAGCCGCGGCTCCATCTCGGAGATCTCGGTGGGCGAGCGGTCGGCCGACAGCACGACCCGGCGGCCATCCTCGACCAGGGCGATCAGGGTGTGGAACAGCTCTTCCTGCGTCTGGGTCTTGCCGGCGACGAAGTGGACGTCGTCGATCAGCAGCAGGTCGGCGTTGCGCAGCTCCTCCTTGAAGGCCGCCGTCTGGCGGGTCTGCAGGGCGTTGACGAAGGTCGAGGTGAACCGTTCGGCGGAGAGGTAGACCACGCGCTTGCCGGGCGCCGAGCGCAGGGCTTCCCAGGCGATGGCGTTCAGCAGGTGGGTCTTCCCGAAGCCGTAGGGGCCGTGGAAGACGACGGGATTGAAGTGGCCGTCGGCCCACGACGCGACGCGGCGCGCCACGGCGAAGGCGAACTCATTGGCCGGGCCCGACACGAAGCTGTCGAAGGTATAGCGCTCCTGCAGGCCCTGCAGGCGGCCCTGGCGGGCGGCGACGGGCGCCACGGCTTCGGCTTCGATCTCGAAAACTTGGGCGGACATGACGGGGGCCTTCGGGGCGATGCCGGGGGAGTTGGCGGGCACGGGCGGGACGACCGCCAGCGGCGCACTCTCCACCTCCATCCGGCTCTTCAGATCCAGGCGACGGCCCAGCGGGTCGTTCTGGGCCCACAGTTCGCCGATCCGACGCCACGCATTGTTCCGGATCCAGTCGCGAGCGACGCCAGTGGCGGCGACAACACACACCTCGTCCCCGGACTCGCGCAGCGCGGCCTGGCCCAGCCACGACCCGAAGGTCGCATCACCCAGTTCGCGCTTGAGAACCTGGCAGGTCTTGCTCCACACGGCCAATGCCGGCGCGCTCGCCATAGCTCCCGCAGCCCCCCCGCTCGTCATCCCTCGAAACCCCATTAAACCATTTCGATAAGCCAGGGCCCCGAACCCCCCGACCGAGCGATTTCTTCAACACAAACAGATCCTTATTCGGCGAACACGTATGCTACGCCGGTCGCCCCGGTTCGACCCGGGATCAAGAAAAAGAACCTGTAAGACCCCCAACACTAGTGGGGGGCGATGCCCGGTCAACGGTGATTCTTAGGCCCGTCGAGCGATATTTCTGTTGACTCGCCAAGGACCCTTTTCGGTCCAAGGGAAAGCCCGAAAAGCGGGTTTGGAAGCTGAGCTTTTGGGGCCCAGAACCCGCCTTTGAACGGCTATTTTGCCGCACAAAAAAGCAGCGCCCCGAAGGGGGCGCCGCAATACGATATCCTAGAGGCGAAGACGGGGAACGAGTCCCCCTAAGCCATGCCGGAATTGCGGAGAACGACGTCTCCGCAAGCGCCTGATCAGGCGGCCGACATCTTCTTCAGCTGGGCGGCCAGGCGCGAGACCTTCCGCGAGCCGGTGTTCTTATGGACGACGCCCTTGGAGACGGCCCGCATCAGTTCCGACTGGGCGGTCACGAAGGCGGCCTTCGCGGCGCCGGCGTCGCCAGAGGCCAGAGCCTCCTCGAACTTGCGCAGGAAGGTGCGCACGCGCGAACGGCGGGCGGTGTTGACTGCGGTGCGGCGGGCGATCTTGCGAACCGCCTTCTTGGCGCCGGGCGTATTGGCCATGCGATAAAGCTCTCAAACGGACAGCACGCCCGGTTTGCGCCGGGCGGACGAAATTGGAGGCGCGGATATACTGAAACGGGCCCCGGCGGTCAATGGCGCAGGATGCGACTCTCAGCGCCCCTTGAAGTCAGGCTTCCGCTTCCCGACGAAAGCGGCCATCCCTTCCTTCTGATCCTCGAAGGCGAAGAGCGAGTGGAACAGCCGCCGCTCCATGGTGACGCCGGTCGCCAGGGTGGTCTCGAAGGCGGCGTTCACCAGCTCCTTGTTGAGGGCCACGGCCAGCGGCGACTGGCTGGCGATCTTGGCCGCGGCGGCCAGGGCCTCCTCCAGCAGCTTGTCGGCGGCGACCACGCGGCTGACCAGCCCGGCGCGTTCGGCCTCGGCCGCGTCCATCATCCGGGCCGTCAGGATCAGGTCCATGGCCTTGGCCTTGCCCACCGCGCGCGGCAGGCGCTGGGTGCCGCCGATCCCCGGCATGACGCCGAGGTTGATCTCGGGCTGGCCGAACTTGGCCGTCTCGGCCGCGATGATGAAGTCGCACAGCATCGCCAGCTCGCAGCCGCCGCCCAAGGCATAGCCGGCCACCGCCGCGATGATCGGCTTGCGGAACTGCTCGATGCGCCGGGCGGGACCGCCGAAGAAGTCGGAGCTGAACATCTCGGCGTACGACTTCTCGGACATCTCCTTGATGTCGGCGCCGGCGGCGAAGGCGCGGTCCGAGCCGGTGATCACCAGGCAACGCACGCTGTCGTCGGCCTCGGCGGCGTCCAGGGCGGCCGACAGCTCGCCCAGCAACTGGCTGTTCAGCGCGTTCAGCGCCTCGGGCCGGTTCAGCCGGATCAGGGTGACGCCCGCGCTGGGGCTTTCGACGATCAGGGTCTCATAGCTCATGGGGCGCTCCGCTCTCCCGGACTTGGGGGACGTGATGGGCGCCAAAACCGCTCGCACTTTTGGCTATCACGCTCTTGCGCAGCGGACTTACGGCCCCGTGACCGAATAGCCAAGCGCCCGCAGGCGCGCCGGCAGTCCCTGGTCGCCGACCAGATGTCCGACGCCCACCACCACCACGGTCTTGCCGCGGCCCTTCAGGCGCAGGTCCAGCGCCTCGACCCAGCGGGCGTTGCGATCGCTGACCAGCCGGCGGAACACGCCCGGCGAGGCCTGGCGCAACGGTTGGAGCGCCTCCTCGTCGAGACCCTTCACGTCGCCCGCCATCCAGGCGCGGACCAGCTTGGCGTAAGCCTCGGGGTCGGTGTCGAGCTCGCGCAGGGTCTCGCGCAACGAGGCGAGCTGTTCGGGCAGCGGAGCCTCATCGAAGAGGCGGATCTGTTGGGCGGGGGTCTCGAAGGCCTCGCGGCGGATGGCTTCGGGCGCCGAGCCGCTGACCTGGGCCTCGACCCCGTTCTCGGTCGCCGCCCCGGCCTTGCGGTAGGCGGCGCCGGCCAGGGCCACCTCGGCCAGCCAGGGTTCCAGCCGGTCCAGGTTGGACGGTTCGACGCCGTACGCCCGCGCAACCTTCATCATGAGGGCCGAGTCCTGGGGCGGCAGCAGGCGGAACAGCGACTGGCCAGGAGGCAGGATGCCCAATGTGCCGGCCAGGCGCGCCACCTCCGCCTCGGTCGCCGGACCGCCCGGCAGCTCGAACCAGAGGTCCTGCGCCTCGGCCAGGGCGCGGTCCAGGGCCTTGGGCCGCCAGTTCAGCCCAGGCGGCAGCACGTGGATCGATCCGAACAGCAGGATCTCGGAGTCGGCGTCGCGGACGATCCAGACCGGAGGCTCGGCGCGCGCCGGCGCGGCGAGGGCGAGGGCGGCGAGCAGGGCGGCGGCGAGGATCTTCACGTCTGGCATACCGGGCAAAAGAAGGTGGAGCGTCCGGCCTGGACCTCACGGTCGATCACGCCCTTGCAGCCGTCGTTCCTGCAGGGCTGGCCTTCGCGGTCGTAGGTGCGGAAGCGGTGCTGGAAGTAGCCCAGCGCGCCGTCGGCCTGGGCGAAGTCGCGCAACGAGGACCCTCCGGCCTCGATCGCCTCGCCCAGCACGTCCTTGATGATCGGGACCAGCTTTTCCAGGCGGGGCCCCGAGATGTCTCCGGCGGGCTTGAACGGCGAGATACGGGCCCGGTTCAGCGCCTCGCACACATAGATGTTGCCCAGGCCGGCGACGACCCGCTGGTCGAGCAGCAAGGTCTTCGGCCCCTGCTTGCGGTCCGCGAAGGCGGCCTTGAGGCGCGCTGCGTCGAACGCGTCGGACAGCGGCTCGGGCCCAAGCCCGGCGAACCATGGGTGCAGGTCCAGCGTCGCGGTGTTCACCAGCGCCATGTAACCGAAGCGGCGCGGGTCGTAGTAGGTGACCTTCGGCCCGGCCTCCGTCTCGAACACCACATGGGCGTGCTTGGGGTCCGGGTCGGGCGCGTAGTGGAACTGACCGGGGCGGGTCTCGCCCTCGGGCCGGCCGATCTCGAAGCGCCCGCTCATGCCCAGGTGCATCACCAGCGTGTCCTCGCGATCCAGGCGCGCGAACAGATACTTGGCGCGCCGCTCCAGCCGCTCGATCCGCGCACCCGTCAGCACCTGGACGAAGTTGGGCGGCAGGGGGAAGCGCAGGTCGGGCCGGCGCGCCTCGACGCGGGCCAGCCGCTGGCCTTCCAGCACGGGCGCAAGGCCGCGCCGCACTGTCTCGACTTCGGGCAACTCGGGCATGGGCGCTGGCTTGGCACGGCATCGCTGGCGCGCCAAGGGGTTGGAGGCTATGAGCAGCCTCATGACGGGACCTTCCGCCACCTTCGGCTTCCGCGACGTGGACGCCGCCGAGAAGCCCTCGCTCGTGCGCGGGGTCTTCGATCGTGTCGCCAGCCGCTACGACCTGATGAACGACCTGATGAGCGCGGGCGTGCACCGGCTCTGGAAGGACGCCGTCGCCGCGCGCCTCAACCCCCAGCCCGGCGAGACCATCGTCGATTGCGCCGGCGGCACGGGCGACATGGCGCGGCGCTTCGCCAAGATGGCCCGCCGCGCCCAGGAGCGCCGGGGCGGCGAGGACGCGAAGATCTTCGTGGTCGACTACAACGCCGAGATGATCGCCGCCGGCATCGAGCGGGGCGGCCTGCCCGAGCTGTGCTGGGCCGTCGGCGACGCCCAGCGGCTGCCGCTGCCGGACGCCAGCGCCGACGCCTATTCGATCAGCTTCGGAATCCGCAACGTGACGGACGTGTCGGCGGCCCTGCGCGAGGCGCGGCGCGTGCTGAAGCCGGGCGGGCGGTTCCTGTGCCTGGAGTTCTCGCGCCCGGTCACAGAGGCCCTGCGCGCCGCGTACGACGCCTATTCCTTCAAGGTGATCCCCGAGATCGGCGCCCGGGTGGCCAACGACCGGGAGTCGTACCAGTACCTGGTCGAAAGCATCCGCCGGTTTCCTGACCAGCGGACCTTCGCCGGCATGATCCGCGACGCGGGGTTCAGCCAGGTGGGCTTCACCAACTACTCGGGCGGGGTCGCGGCCCTGCACACAGGCCGGGCGATCTGAGGCGCCGATGGCCTCGGTTGGCGCCTTCCTGCGGCTGATCGGAGCCGGCTGGACGCTGGTCCGGAACGACGCCCTGCTGCCGCGCGAACTGGACGACTACTATTCGAACGGCGTCCGCACGGTCGCCGGCGTGCTGCGCGTCTTCGCCAGCGAGAAGTCCGGACGGCCCGGCGAGCGGCTGGCGCGGTCGCTGGAGCGGCTGGGGCCCGTGGCGATCAAGCTGGGTCAGCTTCTGTCCACGCGCGCCGACATCTTCGGCCGGACCTTCGCCGAGGACCTGAGCCGCCTGAAGGACAAGCTGCCGCCGTTCCCGACCGCCCAGGCGCGGGCGCTGGTGGAGCAGGAGCTCGGGCGGCCGATCGGCGCGCTCTTCGCGGCGTTCGGCGACCCGGTGGCCGCCGCCTCGCTGGCCCAGGCGCACGACGCCGTGCTGCCGGACGGCCGCCGCGTGGCGGTGAAGGTGCTGCGGCCCGGGATCGACCGGCGTGTCGCCGCCGACTCCGAGGTGCTGAAGCTGGCCGGGGCGCTGATCGAGCGCTGGGCGCCGCCCGCGCGCCGGCTCGAGCCCGCGGCGTTCGCGGCCACGGTCGTCCGCGCGACCGAGCTGGAGCTGGACCTGCGGATGGAGGCCGCCGGCGCGGACGAGCTGTCCGAGGTGATGGCGCTGGACGGCTACATGTCGGCGCCGAAGGTGGCCTGGGAGGGCGTCGGCAAGCGGGTCCTGACGCTGGAGTGGGCCGAGGGCGTGCCCCTGTCGCAGGACGCGGCGCTGGAGCAGCCCGGCCTGGATCGCAAGGCGCTGGCCGACAACCTGACCCGCGCCTTCCTGGCCCAGGCGCTGGACCACGGCGTCTTCCACGCCGACCTGCACGAGGGGAACCTGTTCGCGGCCGCGCCCGACCGGCTGCAGGCGGTGGACTTCGGCATCATCGGGCGGCTGGGGCCGACCGAGCGGCGCTATCTGGCCGAGATCCTCTGGGGCTTCCTGCGGCGGGACTACGAACAGGTGGCGCAGGTCCACTTCGACGCCGGCTACGTGCCCAGGCGCCACAGCGTGGCGGCCTTCGCCCAGGCGCTGCGGGCGGTGGGCGAGCCGGTGTTCGGCCGGTCCGCCAGCACCATCGCCATGAGCCGGGTGCTGACCCAGCTCTTCGAGATCACCGCCCTCTTCGAGATGCGCCTGCGGCCCGAGCTGGTGCTGCTGCAGAAGACGATGATGACGGTGGAGGGCGTCGCCCGCCGCATAGACCCCGAGCACGACATCTGGGCCGCGTCCGAGCCGGTGGTCCGCCGCTGGATCGCCCGCGAGCTCTCGCCGGCCACCCGGATCAAGCGGTTCGCCGGCGAGTTCGAGACGGCGGTCCGCAACATCGCCGCCCTGACCCAGGGCCCGGCCCCGACGCCCGCGCTGGAGACCGAGCGCGAGTCCGGCGCCTTGCTCTGGTTCGCCCTGGGGGCGCTGGCGTCCGGCGTCGCGTTCCTGCTGGGCATCTGGCTGGGCTGATCCCGGCTACGCCTCGTCGTCGTCGCGGGCGCGGCGGGTGGCCTGGCGACGGGCTTCGCGGGCTTTCTGCTCCTCCCAGTAGGCCGAGCCTTCGCGGGGCTTGAACATGGTGCGGGGCGCGCCGGCCTTGCTGGCGACGGCGAAGACGTTGGCCTCGGCGGAGTAGAAGAGCCGGTCGCCATTGGCGCGGGTCAGAGTCTGCACGTCCCGGGGCGGGCGGGCGACGAAGGCGTGGGCCTTGGCGACGAAGTCGTCGACGTCGCGGGCGCCGAAATCGCGGCCGTTGCGGTCGAAGGCGCGCTGGGCGTTCTCCTCGGCCGAGAAGCGGCGGCTGGCGGACCACATGGGCTTGCCGTCGACCAGCGCCACCGGCGCGTCGCGGCGGTCGACGCGCGCGTTCGTATCGGCCGCCTCGCCCGTGGGCGCGCTGTCGGCCATCTGGGTTCCGGCGGCCTGCTTCGGGGCGACGGCCGAGGGACCGTTGTCGCACGCCGCCAGCGCCAAAGCCGCCGCCGCCATCAGCAGCACAATCCTGGTTCCAGCCATGCTCGAATTCCGTCCTATGGTTGAGCTGGAACAAAGAAAGAACACAAGCCCGAGGGTTTGTCGAGTCCCCGCCAATGACCTACATCGGAGCCCTCTCAAGGCGGGGCGTACGCGTGTCGGACAAGCGAGTTCTCCTCATCGTCGGCGGCGGGATCGCGGCCTACAAGGCGCTGGAACTGACGCGGCTGCTGCGCAAGGCGGGCGTCGGCGTGCGGCCGATCCTGACCAAGGCCGGCGCCGAGTTCGTCACCCCGCTGAGCCTCGCGGCCCTGGCCGAGGACCGGGTCTATTCCGAGCTGTTCAGCCTCACCGACGAGGCCGAGATGGGCCACATCCAGCTCTCGCGCTCGGCCGACCTGGTGGTCGTCGCGCCCGCCACCGCCGACCTGATGGCCAAGGCCGCGAACGGCCTCGCCGGCGACCTGGCCTCCACCACCCTGCTGGCCACCGACAAGCCGGTGCTGATGGCCCCGGCCATGAACGTGCGCATGTGGGAGCACCCGGCCACCCGGCGGAACCTGGCGCAGCTCAAGGCCGACGGCGTGCGGTTCGTGGGCCCCGACGAGGGCGCCATGGCGTGCGGCGAGTACGGCCCCGGCCGCATGGCCGAGCCGCCCGCGATCCTGGAGGCGATCCTGGCGGCGCTGTCGGGCGCCCGCCCGCTGGCCGGCCGGCGCGCCATCGTCACCGCCGGCCCCACCGCCGAGCCCATCGACCCCGTGCGCCTGCTGACCAACCGCTCGTCCGGCAAGCAGGGCTATGCCATCGCCGCCGCCCTGGCCGCCCTGGGCGCCGAGGTGACCCTGGTGAGCGGCCCCACGGCCCTGCCGGCGCCGGCTGGGGTCAAGCGCGTCGACGTCGAGACCGCGCGCGAGATGCTGGCGGCCTGCGAGGCGGCCCTGCCGGCCGACATCGCCGTCTGCGTGGCGGCCGTCGCCGACTGGCGCCCCGAGAGCGAGGGCGAGCGCAAGATCAAGAAGGGCCCCGACGGCCCGCCGCCGATCCGCCTGGTGGAAAACCCGGACATCCTGGCGACCCTGTCGAAAGCGCCGAAGCGCCCGAAGCTGGTGGTCGGTTTCGCCGCCGAGACCAACGACGTCGAGGACCATGCCCGCGCGAAGCTGGCGAAGAAGGGCTGCGACTGGATCGTCGCCAACGACGTCAGCATCGCCGGCACCATGGGCGGCGACGACAACGCCATCGCCATCGTCACCGGGGGTGGAATCGAGCGATGGGACCGGCTGCCCAAGGGTGAAGTCGCCCGCCGGCTGGCCGAACGCATGGCCGAGGAGTTCGCGAAGTGACCGCCCCGACCGTTCCGATCCAGCGCCTGCCCCATGCCGAGGGCCTGCCGCTGCCGGCCTATGAGACGGCGCAGGCGGCCGGGATGGACCTGCGGGCCGCCGTGCCCGACGACGAGCCCTTCATCCTGCGGCCGGGCGCCCGCCACGCCGTGCCGACCGGCTACGCCTTCGCCCTGCCCGAGGGCTACGAGGCCCAGGTGCGGCCGCGCTCGGGCCTGGCGCTGAAATCGGGGATCACCTGCCTGAACTCGCCGGGCACGGTCGACGCCGACTACCGGGGCGAGGTGAAGGTGATCCTGGCCAACCTGGGCGCCGAGGACTTCGTCATCCGCCGCGGCGACCGCATCGCCCAACTGGTGATCGCGCCGGTGGTGCAGGCCCGCTGGGCCGAGGTGCAGAGCCTGGACGAAACCGCCCGGGGCGCGGGCGGTTTCGGGTCGACCGGAGCCGCCTAGGTAAGGCGGAGCATCCTGGGCCGACGACGGCCTGATCAGGGGGCGGGGGTGACCCGCCGCCAGAAGTCGTCGAAGGCCAGGCTGTCGAAGAAGGCGTGCGCCTCCACGATCCGCCCGTCCTTCATCCGCAGGAACCAGGCATAGGTGTTGGCGTAGGGCTTGCCGTCCCGCGCCGTCCCGGCCGCGTCGAAGAACGCGATCACCGTGTCGCCCTCGGCGTAGAGCCGGCGGACGGTGGGCTTCAGCGGCGTGGCCATCCGGGCGTTGAAGGGCCGGATCACCTCGCTCATGAAGGCCTCGCGGCTGGGATAGGTCTTCGCCGCCAGCGAGTTGCCGGTGATCGTCCAGCGGGCGTCGTCGGCCAGGAGGTCGTAGGGCCCGCCCGTCCCGTTGCGCCAGGCCTCGAAGGCCCGGGCGATCGCGATGCGGTCGGCGTCGGGGCCGTGGGCCGCCTGGGTCTGGGCCCGGGTCTGGGCCTGGGCGTGGGGCGCCAGCAGGAAGAAGCCGGTCAGGGCCGAGATCAGGGCGATCCCGATCGCCGTGCGCTGGGTGGCGCGGCGGGCAGTGGGATGTGTCGTGTCGCGCATCTCGTCCTCCTCTCAGGCCAGGGCCGCGGCGGCCGCCTGGGCCACCTGGAAATCCTGGGCGACCGAGCCACCCGAGACGCCGACGGCGCCCAGCAGCTCGCCGGCCGCGTCGCGCAGCGGGATGCCGCCGGCGAAGACGACCAGGCCGCCGTTGGTCTGCTCCAGGCCAGGTGAGGTGCCGCCGGGCTTGGAGAACTCGCCCACCACCTCGGTGTTGAGGCCGAAGAGGGCGGCGGTGCGGGCCTTGCCCAGGGCGATGTCGATGGAGCCCAGCAGGGCGCCGTCCATCCGGGCGAAGGCCTTCTCGTGGGCGCCGGCGTCCAGCACGGCGATGTTCATGGGCACGCCGATCTCGTCGGCGGCGCGGGCGGCGGCGGCGATCACGGCGGCCGCCTGGGCATAGGACAGGGTCATGGGACCGTTCCTTTAGGTGCGGGATTTGGGGGAGCCGCGGCGCGGGGGAGGCGCGCGCCGCGGCGTCAGGGGCAGAGTTCAGACGATCCGGCCGGGGCTCAGATCCGGTTTTCCCAGGCGGCCAGCTGGTGGGCCTTCAGCATGTCCTCGATCGCCTTGGGCATGACGTTCCGGAACTTGCCGGTGTCGGCCGGGACGACCTCGATCATCACGTCGATCATCTCCTGGGCGTCCATCTTGCCCTCGGGGGTGGCGAAGAAGTCGTCGAAGCCCTTCCGCAGGTCGGCGCGCTTGGTGAAGTTCTTCGTATCGTCCAGCCAGCGGAACGGGTTGTCGGCCATCGTCTCGTTGTAGCCGGTGTAATAGGCGCCCGGATTGATCGTCTGGACCTTGATGCCGTAGCCGGCCAGCTCCTGCTGCATCGCCTCGGCGAAGGCCTCCAGGGCGTGCTTGGTGGAGACGTAGGTCCCCCAGTTGGCCGGGGTGAACAGGCCGCCCATCGACGAGGTGAACACCACCTTCTTGCCTTGGGCCTTGCCCTCGCGGACCCAGCGCTGGACGACGCCCTGCGTCAGCACCAGCGGCAGGAAGACGTTGATTTCATAGTTCCTGCGGACCAGGTCGACCGGGATCTCCCAGACCGGGCCGGCCTCGCCCATGCCGGCGTTGTTCCAGAGGACGTCGAAGTCCCACGTCTGCGCCTGGGCGATGTCGTAGGGATCGGTCAGGTCCAGGCGCTCGACGCGGACCAGATGGTCCAGGCCCAGGGCCTTCACCTCTTCGCGCAGCGGCGTCACCTGGGACGAGACCTGCACGGTGGCGATGATGCTGTGGCCGTTCCGGGCCATGCCGATGGCGGCGCCCTTGCCGAAGCCCGAGCCCGCGCCGGTGATCAGGATGGTCTTGGGGGTCATGGTCGTCTCTCCGTCTGTTGGGGTGCGGCGCTGCCCGCCGCTGATGGAGAGAGATGTACCGAGGGGTGTGGGGGCCGGCCGTTCGGGGCTTGCGGCGAGTGTTGCGGGATTGCGGTGGTGGGGGCGGATTGGCTCATCTGAGCCATATCCAGCCCCGGCTCATGAACTACTGGGCGCGAAGATACAACTATAGATTGCGCCGCTCCACTTGGTTGTGAATCCAGTCGACGACGTGTCGTTGTCGCCATACCTTGAGGTGAAGGTAGGTGTCGAAGGTCGGGTTGCTTGGATCTGAAACGTACGAACGAAATCGCCCAACGTTTCTGTTCTTCCAGAGGCTGGGGCGAGCCAACGTATATTGCGAACGGCGCGTCGGCGGCGGTCTACAAGGTCCTACGCCCGGGCGAAGGTCCGGCGGCACTTAAGATCTACGACCCCAGGTTCTTTGAAGGTGAAAATGCGCTGATCGAAGCGCGCCGTTGCGAACTCCAGGCGGGGTTGCAGGGCCATGGACATCCGAACTTGATCGACGTGATCGACGTCGGCGAGGTCGAGGCGGAGGGAACTTGGTACCTCCTCATGGAGTATTGCCCGTGGCCCTCGCTGGATCAGCGGCTCAGCATGGTTCCCGACGACAAGGTGCACCTCCTCATCAAGCAATTGACCTGTGCCGTCCTCTTCCTGGAAGGACTCAATCCCGGGTACGTGCATCGAGATATTAAGCCGGCGAACATTGCGGTGTCGGAAGATTTTGGAGAAATCAAACTTCTCGATCTTGGGGTGCTTAGAAAGATTGGCCCGGACGAAGGAAACGGTACCGACGACGATGAGGCCCGTCGCTTCATTGCAACTGCCCAGTACAGCCCGCCGGAATTCTTGGCGCGTGAAGAACTTCCTGGAATCGACGGCTTCTCGGCCATAAACGTATATCAAGTGGGAGCTGTTCTTCACGACTTGATCATGAAGGAGCCGCTTTTCGGCGCGGAAGCCGCGACTGAGAACAAGTACATCGTCTACAAGGCGGTGACCGAGAAGAAGCCGCGGGTGGCTAGCGCTGGCGTTCCGGTGCGATTGGTGACGCTTTGCCAGGCTGCCTTAGGGAAGGAAGCCCGGGAGCGGATTGCAAGAGTCGAGCTTCGCGACTTTCTCGCTGATGCTGACCCGCCGGACGCGTTGAGGCGTCGGCTCGTAGGCGGTGGCGCCGAACAAGTTCAACCTGCACCGAGCATGGATGTCTGGAAGACCGCCATCCGCGGATGGATCGGCTCGGCTGCCAGGCTTGAGGTCGGTGCCCTGGGGGCGACCCTGATCAAGGAAGAGAAGGTCCCTGGTGCTCTGCGATGGCGGGTCGAGTTTGCCAATGTTGAAACCGCCGTCTTCGTTCAGGCGGTCAGAACCGGAAGAACGCTCACCCTTGAGGTGGTCAGCGATAGCAACCCGCCCGTGCCCACTCCGGTGCTCGAGATCAGCGGCGTTGGCGTAGATCTTCCCCCCGCCGACATTCCCACTGCGATTGCAGCTCAATACCTATACGCGCTCGACCTGGCCCAGGCAGCGCTCAACAGCCAGTCTGGGGACGGGGCATGAATGAGACGTGGTGGGTCAAGCAATCCGACCTGGATGACAAACAGCTGGCCATCCTCGTTGAGCCGCCTGAGAGCGAACTTCTGATCCTCGGCCCTCCGGGTTCGGGGAAGACCAACCTGCTCCTGTTGCGCGCCAACTATGTGCGCCATGTCGGCCCTAAGACCCTGTTTCTGACCTTCACGCGTACCCTGGCGGAGTTCCTCCGCTCCGGAGCCAGCGTCGGTCGGGCAGACCAAATTCAGCCTGGCGACATCAAGACCTTTATGGGGTGGGCTGGCGAAGTGATCTGGTCGAACGGTGGAGAGGCCCCGGAGAAAGGATCTGACTTCGAGGAGACAAGGCTGAACACGATCGCGGCGCTGGAGAAGGTCGTTCAGGAGCGCGGTCTTCGCGATCTGTACGACTTCGCCTTCGTCGATGAGGTGCAGGATCTTCGTACGCGCGAGCTTGACTTGATCCGTAGATTGGCGAGCCGAATGAACACGGCCGGCGACTCCCGTCAGCGGATCTTCAACCATCGGGAAGGGCTCGTCGCGGCTTCGGCGTTGACCTCAAAGACCGTCACGCTTGAGAAGCACTACCGGATCGGGCTGAAGATTTGCCAGTTTGCCGACCGCATCCTTCCTCCATCGGAGGGCACGATGCCGCTAACGGATGGCTGCAACTACGCTGAAGAAGTCCGGTCTTCGTCTGTCGATGCGGTGAAGGGGGCCTCCGCGGCTGACACCTATGAGGAGTGCTTGGCCCGGCTGAAGGAGCAAATTCGCTACATCGTGGATGAACCTATCGGCGTGCTAGCGCCCAGTCGATCAGTCCGCGATGCCTTTTGGGATGCGCTTCGAAATGATGGTGAGCTCAACGCAATCGCGATGCGCCAGCAGGAGAACAACTATCAGGCGTTCGGTGCCGACAGCCGGATCCGGGTCATGACAGTCCACTCGTCAAAGGGGTCTGAATTTCGAGCAGTCCACCTGTTAGAGGCTGAGGCCTACAAGCAAGGCAACCGAGAACTCGCCTTCACGGCCGTCACCCGGGCTAAGACGGAAGTGATGCTGTACCATGTGGCTCCGTTGGCCAATCATATGGTGCCTCCGAGCGGGGCGCTCCCGACCAACCTAGATTCGCTATTTTGAGAACCGACATGCAGAGCGCGCTCTATGGCGCCATTTTAACCCGCGAAGGCATGCCGGCGAGCCTAACCCAGCTCGACCGCCAGAAGCTCACTGAGTTCACTTGGAGCGATATCGCTAAGGCGGAGATCCCGCAGAGGGGCTGCTTGGTTGGTCAGTGGGGTGTCAGGATCGGTGATCCGCTTCCAGATTTGATGGTTGTGCGTGCTGAGGACCGCAGCGACACGCTTGCTTGGCTGTCAGCCTACTTTGCGGCGATTACACCGCTTACACAGTGGTGCCGCTTCCTCAGCCTCGACCAAGTGGAGGCAATTGCGGCGGCCGATCGATCTGTCAGCCTTGGCCCATGGCTTTCTCCTTGGGTCGGCGCAATCATGGCGGAGTGCAGCGTTCAGTCGGATGGTGCGGTCAACCTCAAGGAGTTGCCAGGATCTGCAGCTCTCTCGACCGCTAGTTATGCAGCAGGACGTGCCGCCGCGCTTTGGGGCACCGCTGCGCCGCTCAATGATCTCGCGCAACGGCATGACGAACTCAGCAATCGGATGCGCGAAGGATCGAGACGCATCTCCGCTGCTGCGCTGGTGCCGCTTTGGAATGTGCTGGCCAACGCGCTTGAGGCGCCTCCTCAGGGCGCAAAGAGCGGAGACCTTGAGCCGTTCAAGCTTATCTTCAGTTCAGCTCTAAGGATGAGTCCGGGTGCCGATGTGCCGGAAATTCTTGCAGCGGTTTCGGTCGAAGCCACCGACCACTTCGACCTTCCGGAGCTGACAGACTGTGCTCGCGGTCCACAATCCGATCGCGTGCGTGCTCTCGACCGCCTTGCGGAGCGACTGGCCAGAGGTCCGACTGCTCCCGGGAGTGATGCGCTCCTGGGACTGGGAGCGAGCTTCGTGGACCCAGGCGCGGCCGTTATGCCTGACCTACTGCGGCGCTATAGTAGTCGCCACCCTTTGTCGCCGGTCTGGCTTGGAGCCTTCGCTGGGGCTTGGGCACCCTCGCGTGTGTTGAACGATCAACAAGGCCTAGGGCGGATCATTGCTAAGGCTCTTCTCGGAAGTTCAGATCTCGAGGCGAAGCCGAGTGCTGACATCTCATTTGATGAGCTCATCCGTTGGCTCGGCCCCGGCCGAAATGGCCATCGCGTTGAAGTCCGTGGCATGGCTGCTCGTACTATTTCGGTGGAGCTCCTTCCGGGAGTTTCAGCTTCCTTCGCTCAGAACCGCGCTGACGCCGCCTTAGCTCAGACGCCGGCGCGGCGGGAGTTTGTGCGCGAAGAACGTACGACCGCTCCGATTTCCAAACCTCGCAGCGACATGCGTCTTGAGGATGTGTGGGAGGGGCTCATGACCCTGACCCAGCGCGTGGAACGCCTAGAGCGCAACGGTGCCCAGACCCAGAATACTCTCGATCTCCCAGACCCTGCGCCGACGAAGGGCAAAAGAACTACGACCCAAAAGGGCCGCTTGAGGTCGTAGGGAGGTACGTGTTCGTGGCGGCCTAGCAAGCGGAGTCGGAAATTCCCGACTTTGCTGCGGCGGTCGGGGCGTCGCTGGGAGAGCTCGGCAAGTTCTTGTCTGCACGCATCAAGGGGGTGCGCTACACCGCAGCATGGGGTTGCTCGGGCGCGACGATGTACGGGTCGACTAACCTCGCTTGCCTAAGAGCAAGATCTACCTGCTCGCGTCGCGCACTGGCCATTGGCCAAAGCGTCGCCCCCTAAACCCCCTGCCGAAACGCCGACGGCGTCACCCCCGTCGCCTTGCGGAAGCTGGCGGCGAAGGCGGAGGGGGTGCCGTAGCCGACGGCGAGGCCGATCTCGGTGATGGGCATGCCGGGGAGGCAGAGGAGCTGGCGGGCGCGCTCCATGCGCAGATCCACCAGGTATTCGTGCGGGGTCTTGCCGGTGGCGAAGCGGAAGGCCGTGCAGAAGTGGAAGCGCGAGAGGCCGGCGAGGTCGGCCAGGGTGTCGAGGCCGATCGGCTGGTCCAGGTTTTCGCGCATGTAGGCGGCGACCTTGCGCACCTGCCACTCGGCGAGGCCCCGGCGCGGGGCCGGGGGCTGGAGGGCGGCGAAGGAGGAGTGGCCTCGCACGAGCTGGGTGCAGAGCAGGTCGACGGCCTGTTCGGCGAAGAGACGGGACGAGGGGTCGGCGTTCATCGGCTCGCGGCCCAGCATCTCCATCACGCGCGACGCCATGGGGTCGTCGAAGCCGACCCGGGCCAGGAGCTCGATCGGGCGACCGCCAGCGATCTGTTCGGCGCAGGCCTGCAGGCGGGCGTTGGAGAGGAAGACGTGCGAGACGCCGATCGGGCCGGCGATGTCCCAGCGGCCGTCGTGCGCCTCGGGGATGATGGTGATCGAGCCCGAGCGGGTGGTGGAGGCCAGGCGCCGGCCCTCGACCTTCCAGACGATCTCCTGCGGCTGGCCGTAGTAGGTGATGATGACATGGCCTTCCATGCCGTCGAGGTAGTCGTGCAGCGCGCCGTGGCCCCACTGGTTGGTGAGGGCGGTCTGGTCGCGCAGGGCCGCGTCCAGCACCGGCGGCGCGCGGTCGAGGATCCGCCCGAGCGCGTCGGGCGCGCGGCCCAGCCCGCCATCGGCGTGGATCATCCTCGCGTCCCCTGAGCGACCACCGGCATGGGAACCTAGTATCGGCAAAGCCGGGGAGGGGACAATCGCCGGGTGGCCCGGTTGACTGGCCCGGTTGGCTGGGGCGGGTGGCCCGGGCGGGCGGCCGGGCGCGCGCGTGACGTTCGACGAATGGCGTGCACCCCGCTCGCCGCCGCCGGCGCGCGCGCCCGGCACGGTCAGGAGGCTAGGGCCCGCGGGCGGGGGCGGCCATTAGGCCGGATGGTCTATCCCGGGGGCGCCACAAAACGGGAGTCGGCGCTAAGTGCTTCGCTTGACAGGGAAAGCGGGCGCTCGGATCGTCGGGGCAATGGGGGGAGCGGCGGCGTGTTGGATCCTGCGTACCGGGACCAGATCCTCGTCAACGAGGCGCGGACGGAGCTGAAGGGCAGCATCGCGGCGTGGGTCGTGCTGGCCGTGGCGACGGCGTTCGCGGCCTTCGAGTTCGCGCCGACGGCCGATCGGGCGGGCTTCCTGCTCTGGGGCGGGGCGATGGGGTCGCTGCTGGCGGCGTGGCTGTGCGCCTGGGTCGGCTTCCTGGTGCGTCCGCCGTCGGACGCGGCGATCCTGGCGCGATGGATCCCGGGCGCGCGGCTGGCCATGCTGGTCTGCAATGGGGTGACGGCCGGCAGCGTGTGGGTGTTCATGCCGGCGGCGGGGCCCGAGCTGCGGGCGCTGCTGATCGTGCTCTACGCCTGGTTCCTGATCATGCAGTTCGCGGCGGCGACCGAGGCGACCCAGGTGCTGGGCGGCGCGGTGCTGCTGACGTTCGGCTCGCTGGCCGCCTGGCTGCTGGCAGCGCGGCCGCCGCACGCCCTGACGCTGGCGCTGTTCCTGGCGCTGTTCGGAGGCGCCCTGATCGCGATCCGCCGCTTCGTGCGCCAGGCGGTGGTGAAGGCGACCACGGCCCAGGCGGCGGCCGACGCCTCGCGCCGGGAGCTGGCCGCGGCCCTGGTGAGCCTGGAGCGCGAGCGCGACGCCAAGACCCAGTTCATCCGCGCCGCCTCGCACGACCTGCAACAGCCGCTGCAGGCGGCGGCGCTGTTCCTCGACCGGGTGAAGCCGGGCGCGCGGGGGGGCGACCCGGCCTCGCCCCTGGGCGGGGTGAAGCGCTCGCTCGCCGTCGCCCGCACCCTGGTGGAGGCGATGCTGGAGCACCTGAAGCTGGAGGGCGGCCAGGTGCGCCCCGACCCGGCGCGGTTCCCGGCGCGGGAGCTGTTCGACCGCGTGCTGCTGACCCAGGGGCCGGCGGCCGAGGCGGCGGGCATCCGGGTGTCGGTGGCGGGCGGCGGGGCGGCGATCCACGCCGATCCGCTGCTGCTGGCGCGGGCGGTGGAGAACCTGGTGGCCAATGCGATCCGGCACTCGGGCGGGCGGCGCGTGGTGATGGGCGCGCGGGCCCGCCGCGACCATGTGGAGATCTGGGTGGCCGACGACGGCCGGGGCCTGGCGCCGGGCGACGAGACGCGCATCTTCGAGCCGTTCCAGCAGGGCGGGCGCGTGGGGCCGGCCGGCGGTTTCGGCCTGGGTCTGGCCTCGACCCTGGGGCTGGTGGAGCTGATGGGCGGAAGCTGCGGCGCGCGGGGCGGCGTGACGCGCGGGGCGGCGTTCGTCATCCGCCTGCCGTCGGAGGCCGCGTCGGGCGAGGTCAGATGCGCGGCCTGATCTGTGACGACCACCCGCTGATCCGCGAGGCGCTGGCGGCCGGGATGCGCGAGCGCTGGCCCGACGTGGCCCTGGCCGAGGCGGGGGACTATCCGGGCGCCTGGGCGGCTGCCGAGACGGCCCGGCCGGACTTCTGCCTCGTGGACCTGTCCATGCCGGGGGCCGAGCCGGTGGAGGGCCTGTCCGGCCTCAGGGCGCGCGCGCCGGACGCGGTGGTGATGGTGATCACGGGCCTCACCGACGCCGGGCTGCTGGACCAGGTGCGCGCGTGCGGGGTGGCCGGCGTCTACTCCAAGAACGCCGAGCCCGAGGTGCTGATGGAGGCGATCCGCGCCCGGCTGCCGGGACTGCAGGCGCTGGAGGCCCGCCGCCTGCCGCCCCGCCAGCAGCAGGTGCTGGCGCTGCTGGCCGAGGGGCTGACCAACAAGGAGATCGCCCAGCGGATCGGCATCTCGCCGGCGACGGTGAAGATCCACGTCGCCCGGCTGACGGCCTGGCTGGGCGCGGTCAACCGGACCGACGCCGTCGCGCGGGCCCAGAAGGCCCGGCTGATCTGAGGCCTCAGTTCGCGGCCGCGGGCGTCTTCTCGAACTCGGCGGTCAGGATCTTCTTCTCGCGGACCAGCTTGAACCGGCCGTAGGCCATCGGGATGTAGACCGGCTCGCCGTCCTTCACCGTGACCAGCAGCGACCACGGCACGATGGACTTCCCGTCCTTGCCCAGGATCGCCTGAACCCCGATGGAGTCGCTGTCGGCGAGGACCTCCAGGCGGAAATCGAGCGGGCCGATCAGGTCCTGCTCGCTGGGTGTGACCGCCGGCTCGCCGGTCGTCCGTCCGCGCCACAGCGAACCCAGGGCGGTGAAGCGGCCCACCGACCAGGGCTGGGACCTGTCGGCGAAGTGCAGGGCCGGGCCCTCGTCATCGCGCCAGAAGCAGCCGCCGCCGGGCTTGGGCCCCACCAGGGTGTTGATCGTCAACGGCCCGCACCAGTAGGTCTGGTTCGGACCCTCCGCCGTCGCGCCGGTGACCTGGTAGACGATCGCCCCCTCGGTGACCGAGATGGTGAGCTGGTCCTTGATCGAGAACGGCGCGGCGACCCGGCCGGTCTTGCGATACGAGACCTTCGCCGTGGCCAGCTCCACGCCCTTGAAGCGCCTGTCCTCGTCGAAGTCGTAGGCGAACGTGTCGATGTTGGCGTGCCGGGCTTCCGGAAGGGCGCCCGTGACCACCTTCACGCTGGCCGGGTCGAACGCCAGGGCGCCGAAGGGCGCGGCGGTCCGCGTCTCGTCGAACGGGTCGATGCGAGCCCGCGCCGCGTCGACCCGCGCTCCGATGTCACCGGCCAGGAAGGCCGCCAGCCAGCGATCCTCGCCCTGCTTCTTGAACGCGACCTGCTCCTCGGCCGTCAGCAGCAGCCGCGCGTAGCCGTTGCGCACCATGCAGCGGCGGGCGGCGGCCTTGCGGTAGGGGTGGTTGAAGAACGCCTGGTCGATCGGCGTCCCCAGCAGCGTCCTCCGCCCCGAGGACGACCCGTTGTCGACGAGCTGGCCCGCCGACAGGATGTCCGCCTTCAGGGTCGCCGCCTGGGCCTGGCACTGCTCGAACTGTGTCTTGATCCCGGCCGGCGTGGCGCCGAACTTGGCCCACACCTTGGTGTCGGCGGCCTGTGCGCCCGCGCCGAACAACAGGGCCGACGCCATCAAGGCTCCGCCCCACAGAATCCTGACGACCATTCGAGCCCCCGCCCTCACCACAACCACTATGGTGAAGGTTGATATCGGAGAATCAACCTGGCGCACGCGTGCTTTCGCGCGGCAATCCAGGATGCAGCGCCGGTCCATCCGATCGCCGAGGCGGCGGCCGGATGGACCGGGCGGAGGTGTCGTCAGGCGGCTTCGGCGGTGAAGTCGGTGGAGACCGAGACGGGCCGCCATTCGGCCAGGATGGCCGCGTCGGAGGCGTGCTTGGCCGCGATGGCCGCCACGGTGTCGCTGCCCAGCGGCAAGCGCACCGGCGGGTTCGGGGCGTCGGCGAACCGGACCAGCACCCGCGCCAGCCGGTCCGGATCGCCGGGCTGGCCGTGGTTGAGGTCGGAGGCCACCATCCGCACCGAGCCGGCCGTGCCGTTGTAGTCGTCGATGCGCGCCGGGCTGACGGCCAGCGACGTGGAGTCCAGGAAGTCGGTGCGGAAGTAGCCGGGCTCGACCACGGTGACATGGACGCCGAGCGGCGCGAGCTCGGCGTGCAGGGCCTCCGACAGCCCCTCGACCGCGAACTTGGTCGAGGAATAGACGCCGAAGCCCGCCGCGCCGCGATAGCCGCCGATCGACGAGATGTTGAGGATCCGCCCCGCGCGCTGGGCGCGCATGTAGGGCAGCACGGCGCGCGTCACGCCCAGCAGACCGAAAACATTGGTGCGGTAGAGGCGCTCGACCTCCTCGGCGCTGGCCTCCTCGACCGCGCCCAGCAGGCCGAAGCCGGCGTTGTTGAGCAGCACGTCGATGCGGCCGAAACGCGCCACGGCGGCGGCCGCCGCGGCCTTGGCCTGGGCCTCGTCGGTGACGTCCAGGGCCAGGGCGAGCAGGCGGGGGTGGTCGCCCAGGCGGGCGGTGATGTCGGCGGGCCTGCGGGCCGTGGCGACGACGTTGTCGCCCTGCGCCAGGGCGAGGGCGGCGATCTTGGCGCCGAAACCGCGGGATGCGCCGGTGATGAACCAGGTCTTCATGGGGAGGTGTCTCCAGAGGGGTCTTGCCGGATGGCCCCTCCGTCGTAGTCCCCGGGCGCACATGGCCGCCGTCGCGGGATTGCGCGGGCTGTCGCGATCTTGCGATCGCGGCCGCTCAAGGCGCGGGAGTCAATTTTGACTCAAATGTCGAAAGTTGCGCTGTCCGGAAAAAGATTCGGCCCGCAGCGGGGGATAGTCGCTGCGGGCCGTCTTGAGCAGTCGCTCTGATTGAGCGGGCGTTTCCTCCCCGAAACGCCGGAGACCTCGGGACTAGCGCCTTCATGTCTCTCGCCAGATGACAAAACGGCAATTTCCGGCCCGAGTCAACGGCGCGTCATAGTGTTTCAGGGTCGTGATGATCAGATTTTCGAGAGATAGGGGAAATTTTTGATTAAGTTTTGACGTAGTCGTCAATTTATCCGCGACTTTAGCGTGTCAAAGGGCCCGCAACTCACGTCAAACACGAAGTCGGGGCGGGACACCGTCACAGGGCCCAGACCTGAAGCGGACAGGTCGAGGGATGCGTCCGCGATCTGAGTCGAATCGACCAGCAGTCCGTTCGGCCGCCGGGACGCGCCCGCCGACACCAGTCGATCGACGATGGCGGCCTCGGCGGCGTCGCCGCGCGCGGGCCAGGCCAGGGTCGCGCTGCGCAGGGCGGCGGCCCGGGCTTCCACGATGCGCAGCAGGCGTTCGGCGGACGCCAGGGCCTCGCCGGTCCAGTCGGCGCGCAGGCTGGCGGCCAGCTGCGCCTGGCTTTTCAGGATAATGCCGTCGGACAGGACCTTGAGGCCGTTGGCGACCAGGGTCGCGCCGGTGGTGGTGATGTCGACCACGATCTCGGCCGACCCCGCGGCCGGCGCGCCTTCGGTGGCGCCGCCGGACTCGGTGATCCGATAGTCGGCGATGCCGTGACGGGCGAAGTAGCCCCGCGTCTGGGTCAGGTACTTGGTGGCGACGCGCATCCTGCGGCCGGTGCGGGCGAGATAGTCGTGCGCCACCTCCTCCAGGTCGGCCATGGTGTCCACGTCGAGCCAGCTCTTGGGCGTGGCGACGACCAGGTCGGCCCGGCCGAAGCCCAGCGCCCGCAGCAGCAGGAGGCGGGAATCGAGATCCTCGCCCCGCTCGCGCAGGAGGTCCTCGCCGGTGACGCCGAGGTGGACCTCGCCGGCGTCCAGCGCGTCAGCGATGTCGGAGGCCGACAGCAGGCGCACCTGCGCCCCGGGCAGCCCCTTGAGGTTGGCCATGTAGCCGCGGGCGCCGCCGGTGACCTCGAGCTTCAGCCCGCTGTCGGCCAGCCAACCCTCGACCTGTTCCTTGAGCCGCCCCTTCGAGGGGATGGCGATGACCAGTCCGCTCATGCTTCCCCCCCGGACCAGGCGCGCCACGGGCGCACCATGCAACCGACCGCGCGCGCGTCTCCCGGACCACCCAGGCGCGGCAGCAGGCCGTCGTAGCGACCGCCGACCGCCACCGGCCGCTCCGCACCCAAGGCGGCGCTGCGCACCTCGAAGGTGAGGCCGTCGTAGTAGTCGAAGGCGTGACCCAGCGCGGGCGTGAAGCGCACCTGATCGGCGGGCGCGGCGCGACCGAGCTCCAGCAGGCGCGTCTCCCAGCCGGTCAGGGCGGCCTTTAGGGCGGCGTCGTTCCCCCCGGCCAGTTCGCGCATGCGGGCGAAGGCATAGGCGGGCGTGTCGTCGATGGCCATGAAGGCGCGGATCGCCTCGGCCTGGGCCTGGGTCAGGGCCGGAGCCTCGGCGGCCTCGGCCTTGCGCACCAGGCGCGCGGCGATCTCGGCGGGGCCGCGGCCGCCCACGGGCTCGACCCCGGCGAGGGCCCAGACCTCTTCCAGCAGGGCGGCCGCCTGGGTCTCACTGAGACCCGCCAGAAGCCCGGCGAGCGTGCCGCCGGCCGTTTCGACGGCGCCGCCGGTGCGGGCCAGTTCGTTCCACAGCAGGCGGGGGCGTCCGGCCACGCGGCGCAACCGCGCGGCGAGGCTGTCGGCGAGGCCCAGGGATTCCACGAAGGCGCCGAACAGCGCCACGTCGCCCAGCAGCAGGGACAGGTCGCTTCGTCCGCCCGCCGCGGCCGCGCGCCAGGCCAGGCTGGCGATCTCGGCGTCGGCCTGTTCGACCGCGCCGCCGCCGGGCGAGAACATCTCGAGCCCGATCTGGACGAACTCCTCGGGACGATCCGAGCCGGCGGCCGAGCGGAACGCGGCACCTTCATACCAGTAGAGCCCGGCCGCCCGGCCGCCTTCGATATGCTGGCGGGCGATGGCCACCGTGAAGTCGGGGCGAAGGCAGCTCTCGGCGCCGCCCTCGGCCTGGACGGTGAACAGGCGGGCGCGCATCGCCTCGCCGGCCAGGTCCAGCAACAGGTTCAGCGGCTGCAGCAGCGGCGCGTCCGCACGCTCAGCGCCGGAGCCCTCCAGCGGCGCGCGGACGGCCGCCAGGGTCTGGGACGGGACGACCGGTTCGACGCGCATCAGCCGGCGTCCAGGATGCGACGCAGCGCGGCCGCCAGCTCGCCGCGCGGGATGGTCTGCTGCCCCGGGCGCTCGCCCCGCCACTGGGCGTTGTCGGTGACCTTCGAGGCCAGCTCGCGGCCGAGGTCGAGGTCCTTCACCGTCACCGTGCCGGCGGCCAACTCGTCGTCGCCGACGATCACCGCCGCGGGCGAGAGCCGGCGGTCGGCGTACTTCATCTGCGCCTTCATGCCGGACGAGCCGAGGTAGACCTCGGCGGCGATGCCGGCGGCGCGGATCTCGCGGGCGATGGCGAAGTAGTCGGCCATCCGCTCCTGGGAGAAGGCGATCACCACGACGGGGCCCCGCACGGACGCGGCCGGGCTCCGGCCGGCGGCGCGCAGGGCGGCGGCCAGGCGCGAGACGCCGAACGAGAAGCCGGTGGCCGGGGTCCGCTCGCCGGTGAAGCGCGCCACGAGATCGTCGTAGCGCCCGCCGCCGCCGATCGAGCCGAACCGCATGGGCTGGCCCTTCTCGTCCAGGGTCGAGAGCAGCAGCTCAGCCTCGAAGACCGCGCCGGTGTAATACTCGAGGCCACGCACGACCGACGGATCGAACGCGGCGCGGTCGGGGCCGACGCCCAGGCCGCTCAGCGCCGCGTCGATGGCGGCCAGTTCGGCGAGGCCCTCGTCGCCCTCGGCCGAGCCGCCGACCACGTCCGCGAGCCTGGCCAGGGTCTCGGACCGGCCGCCGACGCCGGCGCCGGTGAAGGCCAGCACCCGCTCCGCGCCCGAGGCGTTGAGGCCCGCGCCCTTGGTGAAGTCGCCGCTCTCGTCCTTGCGACCCTCGCCCAGCAGCAGGCGGACGCCGTCGGGACCCAGGCGGTCCAGCTTGTCGACGGCGCGCAGCACGGTGAGCTTCTGGGCCTCGCTGGTGACGCCGATGGCGGTCATCAGGCCGTTGAGGAGCTTGCGGTTGTTGATCTTGATGACCGCCGAGCCGGCGGGAAGGCCCGCGGCCTCCAGGCCCTCGGCGGCCATGGCGATGATCTCGGCGTCGGCCTCGGGGCGGGCCGAGCCCACCGTGTCGGCGTCGCACTGCACGAACTCGCGGAAGCGGCCGGGGCCGGGCTTCTCGTTGCGCCAGACCGGCCCGAACGCGTAGCGGCGGAACGGCTTGGGCAGGGTCTCCCAGTTCTGGGCCGCGAAACGGGCCAGCGGCGCGGTCAGGTCGTAGCGCAGGGCCATCCACTGTTCGTCGTCGTCCTGGAGGGCGAAGACGCCCTCGTTCGGACGGTCGGCGTCGGGCAGGAACTTGCCCAGGGCGTCGGCGTATTCGAACGCCCCGGTCTCCAGCGGCTCGAAGCCCCAGGCCTCGTAGACCTTGGACACGGCGGCCAGGATGGACCGCTCGGCCACGACATCACGGCCCCGCCGGTCGACAAAACCGCGGGGGCTACGGGCTTCAGGACGTTCGCTCATGCCGGGGCGCTTACCGGCTGCGGCGGCGTCACTCAAGGCATCAGGCGTCTGGGCGTCGGGCTGGATCGGGGTGCTCATCGGTCGTCTCTTCGGAATTCGAGGGCGACGGACGAGGCTTGAAGGTTCGAGCCCCGTCCGCGTCGGCGGGGCTCGGGTGGGATCGCGTCAGGCCGCGCGCATCCCCTCCGGACCCGCCAGGGTCGGATGGTGATGGTGGCCGTGATGGTGCGCGGTCCGCGTCATAGCGGGTCGCCTATATCGGAAAGCCCCACGGGAGTCACGGCGGCCCGCATGGGGATGTGGATGCGGCAGATGACGCCCTCCGGTGCGTAGGCGATGTCGGCCGGGCTGCCCAGTTCGGCCGTGAGGCCCGCGCCCAGCAGCCGTGAGCCGAAGCCCCGCCGCGTCGGGGGGGTGACCGGCGGCCCGCCCGTCTCGCGCCATTCCAGGTCGATGGCCCCGTCGCGCCAGTTCCAGGTCACGCCGACCCTTCCGCCCGGACCCGAGAGCGCGCCGTACTTCACCGCGTTGGTCGCCAGTTCGTGCAGGGCCATCGACACGGCCAGGGAGACGCTGGGCGGCAGCGACACCTCGGGGCCGGAGAGGGTGAAGCGCGACCGTTCGTGATCGTCGTAGGGGCGCACCGCCTCGCTGGCGATCTCGACGATGCCGCCCGACTCCCAGTTGCGGCGGGTCAGGACGTTGTGCGCGGCCGACAGGGCGAAGAGCCGCTCGTTGAGCTGTTGGCGCGAGGAGTCCTGGCGCAGCGTCTGGTGGGCCAGAGACTGCACGGTCGCCAGGGTGTTCTTCACCCGGTGGTTCAGTTCGTTGATGAGCATCTGCTGGCGACGCTCCGCCCGCCGCGCCTCGGTGACGTCCATCGCCAGGCTGATGTAGCCCTGAAAGACGCCGGCCTCGTCGAAACGGGGCTGGGACGTGCCGTGCATCCAGCGCCATTCGCCGTCATGGCGGCGGAAGCGCGCCATCCAGCTGTAGGGCGCGTAGCCGCTGGAGCGGGCCTGGGTCCGCGAGGCGTTCATGCGGATCAGGTCTTCCGGATGCATGTGCTGCGCCCAGGCGTCTCCCAGCAGCTCCTCGGTGGTGCGGCCCAGCAGTTCGCCGAGCGCGCGGTTGAGGAATTCCACATTGCCGGCGGCGTTGGTCAGCCAGACCGGCGCCGGGGCCGAGTCGGCCATGGTGCGGAAACGCGCCTCGCTCTCGCGCAGCGCCCGCTCGACCCGGGCGCGCGTCAGGGACGACCAGGTGCGCGCCGCCACGTCGCCGACCAGGGCGACGTCCTCCTCGGTCCACTCCCTCGGCTCGCGGGCGTTGGCGAAGAAGAACGAGTCGAAGCGGCCGCCGCGGATGAGGGGCATGTCAAGGGTCGCGCCCACCCCGATGCGCCGGTAGGCGTCGGCGAACGCCGCCGTGCGCGGATCGGTGCGGACATCGTTGGCCACCAGCGGCTGGCCGGAGGACAGGACCTCGAGGGCGGTCGGCCCGAAGGCGTCGAGCGACTGTTCGTGGCCGGCGACGCTGGCCGCGCCCTCGCTGTTCCAGTCGCCGCGGATCACGAAGATGCGCGCGTCGGGGTTGATCTCGGCGTAGCCGGCGCGCAGCAGGCCCAGCCGCTCGGCCAGCATCCGCGACGCCGTCGCCAGGATCTCGCCGGGGTCTTCGGTGTCGCGCAGCCGGTCCGACAGGGTCAGCAGGAACGCCCGCCGCTGCTCCAGTTCGGCCAGCCGCGCCGCCTGATCGCGTTCCCGCTGCTCGCGCTGGTATCGCGCGGTCAGGTCGCGGAAGCCGACGCCGACGCCGACCTCCAGGGGGAACACGCGCATGGCGATGCTGTGGCCGGGGTGGACGTCGGACGGCAGCTCGGTCTCGGCCGGTTGTCGCGACTCCATGGCGGCGTGCAGGAAGCCGTGGATGCGGCCGCCCCGTCCGGGCACCAGGTCCCAGATGACCTTGCCGAGGACATCGGCGCGCCGGAAGCGGAAGTGGGTCTCGGCCGCGGCGTTGCAGTGGAGCAGCGTCCAGTCGAAGCCGAAGATGACCAGCGCCTCGGAAAACGCCTCCAGCAGCTCGGCCACGAGGGCGCCGCCGCCCGCGAGCTCCGCGGACGTCGCATCGACGCCAGGCGGTTCCCTACCCGAAATCGCAGTCCACTCCCCAACCCGCGCAGCAACGCATCGATGCGCGGCAGGTTCCAACGAAACCTTACATCCGGCCGAAAACCTCGGTTGCAGTGGGGGCTGTTGCCGTAACGTCAGTCACTGGCGGGCGCGCTCTAGGCGATCCGGGCGCGCGCGCCTAAAACCCGCCCATGCGTGAGATCACCCATTTCATCGACGGCGCCAGTTTCACCGGCGCTTCCGGCCGCTTCGGCGACGTGTTCAACCCCAACACCGGCGAGGTGCAGGCGCGCGTCCAGTTCGCCACCGACGCCGAGGTCGACCGGGCCGTTCAGTCGGCGCTGCGCGCGCAGCAGACCTGGGCCCTGGTGAACCCCCAGCGCCGCGCGCGTGTGATGTTCGAGTTCAAGCGCCTGATCGAGCGCGACATGAACGTGCTGGCCGAGATCCTGTCGTCCGAGCACGGCAAGGTGATCGCCGACAGCAAGGGCGACATCCAGCGCGGGCTGGAGGTCATCGAGTTCGCCTGTGGCATCCCGCACGCGCTGAAGGGCGAGTACACCGAGGGCGCGGGCCCCGGGATCGACGTCTATTCCATGCGCCAGCCGCTGGGCGTCTGCGCGGGGATCACCCCGTTCAACTTCCCGGCCATGATCCCGATGTGGATGTTCGGCATCTCGATCGCGGTGGGCAACACCTTCATCCTGAAGCCGTCGGAGAAGGATCCGACGGTGCCGGTGAAGCTGGCCGAGCTCATGATGGAAGCGGGCGCGCCCGCCGGCGTGCTGAACGTGGTCCACGGCGACAAGAGCGCCGTCGACGCCATCCTGGACCATGCCGACATCAAGGCCGTCAGCTTCGTCGGCAGCTCGGACATCGCCCACTACGTCTATTCCAAGGGCACGGCCGCCGGTAAGCGCGTGCAGGCCATGGGCGGGGCCAAGAACCACGGGATCATCCTGCCCGACGCCGATCTGGAACAGGCGACCAAGGACATCATCGGCGCCGCCTACGGCTCGGCCGGGGAACGCTGCATGGCGCTGCCGGTGGTCGTGCCGGTGGGCAGGAAGACCGCCGACGAGGTGCGCGAGCGCGTGCTGGCCGAACTGGAGACCCTGAAGGTCGGCATCTCCACCGACGCGGCGGCCCAGTACGGTCCGGTGGTCAGCCAAGCGCATCGCGACAAGATCGCCGGCTACATCCAGATGGGTGTCGACGAGGGCGCCGAGCTGGTGGCCGACGGCCGCGGGTTCTCGCTCCAGGGCTACGAGAAGGGCTTCTTCATCGGCCCCTCGCTGTTCGACGGCGTGAAGAAGGGCATGAAGACCTACAACGAGGAGATCTTCGGCCCGGTGCTGCAGATCGTCCGCGCCGAGACCTTCGAGGAAGCGCTCGACCTGCCGAGCTCGCACCAGTACGGGAACGGCGTCGCCATCTTCACCCGCAACGGCCGCGCCGCCCGCGAGTTCGCCGCCCAGGTGCAGGTCGGGATGGTCGGCATCAATGTGCCGATCCCGGTGCCGGTGGCCTATCACACCTTCGGCGGCTGGAAGCGCAGCGCCTTCGGCGACATAAACCAGCACGGCATGGAAGGGGTCCGGTTCTACACCAAGACCAAGACCATCACCGCCCGCTGGCCCGAGGGCGCCGTCGAGGACTCGGCGTTCGTCATCCCGACTATGAAGTAGCGGCCGGACGCCGGATCAGCCCGCGTCGGCGCTGATCCGGGCCGCCAGTTCCTTCAGCAGCTTGGCGGCGACGGTGGCGGTCATGCCGTTCACGTCGCGGTCCGGGTTCAGCTCGACGATGTCGCCGCCGATCACCGGGCCGGGCGTCTTCCAGATCACGTCCAGCACCTCGCGCGTCGTGAGGCCGCCGGGCTCGTGGTGCGAGACCCCCGGCGCGAAGGCCGGGTCCAGCCCGTCGATGTCGATGGAGATGTAGGTCGGCCCGGCGGGCAGCGCCGCGAGGCCGGCGTCGTGCTGGTGCGGCGCGAAGACCTTCACGCCATAGCGCTCGGCCTGGGCGACCAGGTGGGCGTTGGGCGTGCGGATCCCCAGCTGCGTCAGCCCGGCGGCCAGCCCGCGTTCCATGATCCGCGCGAACGGGGAGGCATGGCTCAGCGGATCGCCCTCGAAGTCCTCGTAGATGTCGGAGTGCGCGTCGATGTGCACGATCTGCGGCGGCGCGATCCCGGCGGCGGCGATGCCGGCCAGCACCGGATAGGTGATCGCGTGGTCGCCGCCCAGGACCACGACGGGACCTTCCGCGAACGCCGCGCGGACGGCCTCGACCATCCGTCCGAAGTCGTCTTCGTCCTCGCGCAGGGGCGCATCGCCCAGGTCGCGCAGCAGGGCGTCGTCCAGCACCAGGCCGTTGCTGGCCGTCAGGTGCGCATGCGGGGAGTGCAGCGCCTCGCGGATAACGGGCGGCGCCTTGGCCGGTCCACGCAGGAACGAGGAGTGCTGGTCGGTGGGCAGGCCCAGGAGGGAGACGCGGCGCATCCGGCGAAGCTAGCCGCCGGACGCCGCCGCGCCCACCCCGCCGATATCAGCCCCGGCGGCTGATCTGGTCCTTGGCGGCCTGCCGGGTCTTGGCGCCCTGGCCGCGCTCGATCTCGGGCCGGCGGCTGTGGTTCGAGGAGAAGGTCGCTCCCTCGGCCGCCTCGCCCCAGTCCTGTTCGGGCCGGTCGGTCTGGCCCAGCTTGTGGATGTCCACATTGGCCGGCGTGCCGGCGCCGAGGTCGCCCTCGACGGCGTGGATGCCGGCCTCGTCGCGTCCGAGGTTCGGGTCCAGGCCCCATCCGTCGCGCCGCCCGGGCGTGTCGAAGGCGCGGGGTTCAGGCTGGCCGGCGGCGCGTCCGGGGGCGCGGCCACGGCCCGAGGCGGGGGTGGCGGTCGCGTTCGTGCGGTCGGTGTCGGCCATGCTCGTCTCCTTGTCGTTGTGGGAGGACAACCCGGCCGGCGGCCTGCCGTTCCTTGCGCTCGGGCACGACGGCGGCTAGGCGGAACGGCGATGGCCTCCGCCCTGCAAGACGCCTACGACGCCCGGGTCCGCGACGGCGCGATCCGCCCTGATCCGGCCCAGGCGGCCGCCCTGGCGCCGCTTGCGCGGCTGCAGGAGGAGCTCGCCGCCAGCGAACCCAAGGGCGGGCTGGGCCGGCTGTTCGGCAAGCGGCCCGAGAGCCATCGCGGCGTCTACATGATCGGCCCGGTCGGGCGCGGGAAGACCATGCTGATGGACCTCTTCTTCGAGACCACGGCGGTCGAGAGGAAGCGGCGCACCCACTTCCACGTCTTCATGGGCGAGATCCACCGGCTGATCGACGCGTGGCGCAAGGGCGACGCGGCGGCCCGCAAGGCCCGGTTCGGCCAGCACAAGGGCGACGACCCGATCCCGCCGGTGGCCGACGTGGTCGCCGCCGAGGCTCGGCTGCTCTGCTTCGACGAGTTCCAGGTCACCGACATCGCCGACGCCATGATCCTGGGCCGGCTGTTCGAGGCGCTGTTCGGCCGGGGCGTGACCCTGGTGGCGACGTCGAACCGCCTGCCGGACGACCTCTATCGCAACGGCATCAACCGCCAGCTCTTCCTGCCCTTCATCGACCTGCTGAAGAGCCGCACCGAGGTGGTGACGATCGCCGGGCCGCACGACTACCGGCTGGACCGGCTGCGGGCGGCGGGCACCTGGTTCTCGCCGATCGATCCCGACAACGAGCGGTCGTTCGACGCCCTCTGGCGCGAGGTGCTGGGGCCGCAGGACGAGGTGGGCGAGACGCTGGAGGTGCTGGGCCGCAAGGTCCACTTCCCGCACGCCACCGGCAACCTGCTGCGCGCCACCTTCGGCAGCCTGTGCTCGGTGGCGCTGGGGCCGAACGACTACATCGCCATCGCCGAGAAATTCCAGACGGTGTTCCTGGAGGACCTGCCCAAGCTGTCGCCCCAGCGGCGGGAGGAGGCGCGGCGGTTCGTGACCCTGATCGACGCGCTCTACGAGGCCAGGATCCAGCTGGTGGTGCTGGCCGAGGCCGACCCGATCAAGCTCTATCCCGAGGGCGACGGCGCCTTCGAGTTCGAGCGCACGGCCTCGCGTCTGCAGGAAATGCGCTCGGCCGACTGGCTGCAGGACCGCTGAGCATGGAGACGCCGCCGGAGGACCCCATGGCCCGGGCGCTGGCCCATCACCGGGCCGGCGAGCTGGCCGAGGCGGCGGGGCTGTACCGCGAGATGTTGGCGGCGGATCCGGATCGTCTCGCACCGCTGGTCAATCTCGCCTCGATCCTGCGCGGCGGCGGCCGGGTGGACGAGGCGGAGGGGCTGCTGCGCCGGGCCATCGCGCTCGCGCCCGGGACCCCCGGCCTGAACCGCAACCTCGGCAACCTGCTCTTCGTGTCCGGGAGGCCCGAGGCGGCCCTGGCGGCGCACCGCGCCGAACTCGCCATGCGGCCCGACGACGAGGAGTCCCAGCTCGGCGTGGCGCGCAGCCTGCTGGTGCTGGGCCAGTTCGAGGAGGGCTGGCGCGCGCTGGATTCGCGGCCCGAGCGGGCGAAAGCGGTGGCGCGCGGCCTGACAGGGCCGGAATGGCGGGGGGAAGACCTGGCGGGCAAACGCCTCTTCATCTGGCCCGAACAGGGGTTCGGCGACCAGATCATCATGATGCGCTACGTGCCGCTGCTGGGCGGGGACGTGACGATGGTGGTCATGCCGCAGCTCCTGCGCCTCTTCGCCCAACTGCCGGCCAGGCTGATCGCCCACGACCACCGGGTGGCGGCGCCGGCCTATGACTACTGGACGCTGCCGCTGTCATTGCCGCTCTGTCTGGGGACGGGGGGCGACCTGGTGACCGCGCCCTATCTTTCCGCCGCCCCGAGGGAAACGGGCAAGCGGGTGGGGATCGCCTGGCGCGGCAACGCCCTGCCCGATCCGAACCGTTCGCTGCCGCGCGACGTCGCCGCGATGCTGCTGGCCCTGCCCGGCGCCATGTCGCTGGACCCGGAGGACACCGGCGTCGCCGACTTCCAGGACACCGCCGAGATCATTGCTGGCCTGGACCTGGTCATCAGCATCGACACCTCGGTGGCGCACCTGGCCGGCGCGATGGGCAAGCCGGTGTGGGTGCTGCACCAGCAGCGCCCGCCGGAATGGCGCTGGCGCACCGACGGCGACGGGCGCAGCGTCTGGTATCCCACGGCGCGGGTGCTGACCCAGGCCACGCAGGGCGACTGGTCGGCGGTGGTCGAGCAGGTGAAGGCCGACTGGCCGGTTCGCGGCTAGCCGGCGTTCCGCGCGCCAGGATAGCAGCGGTTCGGGTCGGCTCTCTAGGCGCGCAGGGCCTCGACCAGTTCCCGCGCCGAGGGTCGCAACTCGTCCGTGTCGCGCACCACGATCATCAGTTCGCGGACCGCCCAGTCGTCGGCCAGGTCGATGACCGCCAGGGCCATGGTGTGGGCCGCCCGGCGGGCGATGCTCTGAGGGACGACCCCGATGCCGACCCCCGATTCCACCAGCCGGCAGACCGCGTCGAAGCTGCGGAGCTGAACCCGGGCGCGCAGCGGGCGGCCCACGCGGGCGGCCTTGTCGGTCAGGAACCGCTGGATCGAGCTGGAGCGCTCGAGGCCCACGAGGTCGAAGGCCAGGACCTCGGCGAACGGGACCGACGCGCGGCCGGCCAGGGCGTGGTCGGGCGCGGTCACCACCACGAAGCGGTCCGACCGGAACGGAAAGGTCTGCAGCGCGCCGGTGTCGACGGTGCCGGCCACGATGCCGACGTCGCCGACACCCTCGGCGATCAGGCCGACGATCTCGTCGGACAGCCGCTCCTCCAGGTCGACGCTGACCTGCGGGTGGGCGGCCAGGAACGACGACAGCACCTCGGGCACGAATTCGGTGAGGGCGTTGGTGTTGGCCAGCAGGCGCACCTCGCCCGAGCGCCCGCCCGCGAAGGCCGAGAGGTCCTCGCGCATCCGCGCCGCCTGGGCCAGCAGGCCGCGGGCATGCTTCAGCAGCATCCGCCCGGCCGGCGTGGGGGCCACGCCCTGCCTGGAGCGGGTCAGGAGCTCGGCGCCGAGGGCCGCCTCCATGTGCCGGATCCGCGTCGAGGCTGCCGCGAGGGCAAGGGCGCTGCGCTCGGCCCCGGCGGTGATCGAGCCCGCGTCTACCACGTCGCAGAACAGTCGCAGGTCAATGAGGTCGAACCGCATCCTTCGCCTTTCACGAAGGAAACCTAGACCAGTCACGCATTGCCACCAAGCGGCGCGCGAGAGAGACTTAAGCTCACGCGAACGGTTCCGTGTGGCTGTGGCTTTAGATATTGCGAAGCATTCGCAACTGGCCCGGCCGCCCAGGCAGTTCGTTGACACCCCCTGCGAGGTGACTATTACCCGTAGGGCCGCAAGCTTTTGGGGAGGCGACGGCCAGGTCATGACTATCGTTCCACGCGGGCCCGCTGACCGCCCGATGTCGCCACACCTTTCCGTGTGGCGCTGGCATGTGACCATGGCGGCGTCGATCGCCACTCGCGTCACCGGCGTCGGCCTCTATCTCGGCGCCCTGATCCTCGCCGCCTGGGCCCTGTGCCTGGCCGCGGGACCCGAGGCCTACGGGACCTTCAAGCTGGTGATGGGCTCGCCGCTGGGCAAGTTCGTGCTGCTCGGGATGAGCGTCTCGTTCTTCTATCACCTGGCGTCCGGCGTCCGGCACATGATCTGGGACCTGGGCTACGGGATGAAGATCCAGCAGGCGAACGCCCTGTCGGTGGCCAGCTTCGCCTTCGCGATCGCCGCGACCGTCGCGGTCTGGGTGATCGCCGCCATGATCGGGGCGCTCTGATGTCGTCTTCGAAGCCTGATTTCCGCACGCCGCTGTCCCGCGCCCGCGGCCTCGGCTCGGCCCACCACGGCGCCGCCGAATGGCTGAGCGCCGGCCTGATGTCGGCGGCGCTGATCCCGCTGACCCTCTGGCTGGTCTTCGCCGTCCTGCGCCTGGCCCAGCTGGACTACTACGGCGCGGTCGAGTGGATCCGCGGCCCGGTGAACGTCAGCCTCATGGTCCTGACGGTCCTGATCGCCTTCGCCCACATGCATCACGGCATGCGGGTGGTGATCGAGGACTATGTGCATGAGCGCCTCGGCAAGCTGGGCGCGCTGGCGCTGAGCCTGTTCGTCAGCGGCCTGGCGGGCGCGCTGACCATCTTCTCCATTCTCAAGGTCGCGCTGGCGAGCGCGTAGGGACCCATGGCGACTTACGAATTCATCGATCACAAGTTCGACGTCGTCGTCGTCGGCGCCGGCGGCTCGGGCCTCCGCGCCGCTCTGGGCTGCGCCCAGGCCGGCCTGAAGACGGCGTGCATCACCAAGGTGTTTCCCACCCGCAGCCACACCGTGGCCGCGCAGGGCGGCATCTCGGCCAGCCTCGGCAACATGGGCGAGGACGACTGGCGCTGGCACATGTACGACACCGTCAAGGGGTCGGACTGGCTGGGCGACCAGGACGCCATCGAGTACCTGTGCCGCAACGCGCCGGCCGCCGTGTACGAACTCGAGCACTGGGGCGTTCCGTTCAGCCGCACGGCCGACGGCAAGATCTACCAGCGCGCCTTCGGCGGCATGACCAAGAACTACGGCGAGGCCCCGATCCAGCGCACCTGCGCCGCGGCCGACCGGACCGGTCACGCCATGCTGCACACGATGTACGGCCAGTCGCTGGCCCACTCGACCGAGTTCTTCATCGAGTACTTCGCCCTCGACCTGATCATGGACGAGGGCGTGTGCCGGGGCGTGACGGCGTGGAAGCTGGACGACGGCACCCTGCACCGCTTCCAGGCGCAGCTCGTGATCCTGGCGACCGGCGGCTATGGCCGCGCCTACTTCTCGGCCACCTCGGCCCACACCTGCACCGGCGACGGCGGCGGTATGGCCCTGCGCGCCGGCCTGCCGCTGCAGGACATGGAGTTCGTGCAGTTCCACCCGACCGGGATCTACGGTTCGGGCTGCCTGATCACCGAGGGGGCCCGCGGTGAAGGCGGCTACCTGACCAACTCCGAGGGCGAACGCTTCATGGAGCGCTACGCGCCCACCGTGAAGGACCTGGCGCCGCGCGACATGGTCAGCCGCGCCATGACCATGGAGATCCGCGAGGGTCGCGGGGTGGGTCCGAAGAAGGACCACATCTTCCTGCACCTCGACCACCTGGACCCGAAGGTCCTGGCGGCGCGCCTGCCGGGCATCTCGGAAAGCGCCAAGATCTTCGCCGGCGTCGACGTGACGAAGGAGCCGATCCCGGTGCTGCCGACCGTGCACTACAACATGGGCGGCATCCCCACGAACTTCTACTCCGAGGTCGTGACCAAGGCCGGCAAGGACCCCGACAAGGTGGTCCCGGGCCTGATGGCCGTGGGCGAGGCGGCCTGCGTGAGCGTGCACGGCGCCAACCGCCTGGGCTCGAACTCGCTGATCGACCTCGTGGTGTTCGGCCGCTCGGCCGCGCTGCGCGCCGCCGACACCGTGAAGGCCGGGGCGACCCAGCCCGAGCTGAAGCCGGCGATGACCGACGGGCACCTCGCCCGCCTGGACCGCTTCCGCAACGCCGACGGCGCCACGACCACCGCCGCCCTGCGCCTCGAGATGCAGATGGCGATGCAGGAGGACGCCGCGGTCTACCGGACCTCGGACGCCCTGAAGTCGGGCGTGTCGCGGATGATCGAGGTCAACGCCAAGCGTCCGGACCTGAAGGTCAGCGATCGCAGCATGGTCTGGAACACGGACCTGATGGAGACGCTGGAGCTCGACAACCTGATCGGCCAGGCCCTGGTCACCGTGACGGGCGCCGAGAACCGCAAGGAAAGCCGCGGCGCCCACGCGCACGAGGACTTCCCGGATCGCGACGACAAGACCTGGATGAAGCACACCCTGGCGTGGTTCGACGACGCCACCGGCAAGGTCAAAATCGATTTCCGCCCGGTGCACGACTACACCATGACCAATGAAATCGCGCCGTTCCCGCCCAAGGCGCGGGTCTACTGAAGACGGAAGGGGCTTAGAGAGCGATGGTCGAATTCCGTCTCCCGCGAAACTCGCGCATCACCGCGGGCAAGCACTATCCGGCCCAGGCCGGAGCCACGAAGGTCAAGACCTTCCGGATCTATCGGTACGATCCCGACAGCGGCCAGAACCCGCGCTGGGACACGTATGACGTCGACCTCGCCCAGTGCGGGCCGATGGTCCTGGACGTGCTGATCTACATCAAGAACCACATGGACCCGACCCTGACCTTCCGGCGCTCGTGCCGGGAAGGGATCTGCGGCTCGTGCGCCATGAACATCGCGGGCCGCAACACCCTGGCCTGCATCCACGGGCATGAGGAATGCCCGGGCGACAAGATCCCGATCAGCCCGCTGCCGCACATGCCGGTGGTGAAGGACCTGGTGCCGGACCTGACGCTGTTCTACGCGCAGTACGCCTCGGTGGAGCCCTGGCTGCACACCGAGACGCCCGAGCCGCAGAAGGAATGGCGCCAGTCGCCCGAGGACCGTGAGAAGCTGGACGGCCTCTACGAGTGCATCCTCTGCGCCTGCTGCTCGACCTCGTGCCCGAGCTACTGGTGGAACCAGGAGAAGTACCTCGGCCCGGCGGCCCTGCTGCACGCCTACCGCTGGATCATCGACAGCCGCGACGAGGCCACCGGCGATCGCCTGGACGACCTGGAAGACCCGTTCAAGCTCTACCGCTGCCACACCATCATGAACTGCGCCCAGGTCTGCCCGAAGGGTCTCAACCCCGCCAAGGCGATCTCGGAAGTGAAGAAGATGCTGGCGGACCGGGTGGTCTGATCGGTCTCACAAGCTGATGGAAAAGGGGCTGCCGCGGCGGCCCCTTTTTTGTGGCTGGTGGGCGGGGGCGCTGGATCGTCTCCCGTCTCGGAGTCGCCGCCTGAAACCGACCCTAGAGGACATTGGCGCGGTCTCCTCTTTTCCCACGCAGCGGGAGAGGGGGACCATTCGCCGAGCGCAGCGAAGAGCGGATGGTGGAGAGGGCAGGCGGCACGCTCGGCGGATGAGGTTTGCCCTCACCACCACGCCCTCTGCGGGGCGCGGTCCCCCTCTCCCACTGCGTGGGAAAGGAAGGGCGGCAATCCGCCCGCGCCCTACCCCCGCTGTGCGCCCCGAAACAGCGCGTCCAGCCCCGCGATCACCTCGTCGACGAGGTCCGGCCGATCGGGCCACGTGCCGGCCAGGGAGGCGGCGCCGTGGGTGGCGGCCCAGATGGCTGTGGTGACGTTCTGGAGGGTCGCATCGTCGAGCTGGCGGTCGCCGACGAAGCCGCTGACCAGCTGGCGCAGGGTGTCGAGGGCGGCGGCGCGCGCCTCGGCCACGGCCGCCGCCTGGGCGATCTCGTCGTCGAACATCAGGCCGAACAGGGCGCGCTCACGCCGGGCGAAACCGACGTAAGCCATGGCCCAGGCGCGGACGCGGCGCCCCTCGCCGGCGTCGCGCGACGCGCGGTCGAGGTCGAGGCGCAGCTCCTTGAAGCCGTTCGCCGCCAGTTCGCCCAGCAGCGCGGTCTTGCTGTCGTAGTGGTGGTACATCGAGCCGGCGGTGATGCCGGCGCGCGCCGCCAGGGCGCGCAGGTTCAGCGCCTTCAGGCCGCCCTCGTCCAGCATCCCGCGCGCCTCGCGCAGCAGCCGGCCGGGCAGATCCCCCACGTGGTATCGGCGTCCTTCAGACATCAGGACGCCGACTTTAGAGCGTGGCGGTCAAAAGTGTGTGCGGTTTCGACGCCGGCCTAGTTACGGCGCGGGATCACCACCGGCATCGTCTCGTAGCCCTTCACGAAGGTGGAATAGCTGCGCTTCGGCGGGCCGGTGACGATCACCTCCGGGAAGCGCTTCAGGATCTCTTCCCAGATGATGGTGAGCTGCAGCTCGGCCAGGCGGTTGCCCACGCAGCGGTGGATGCCGAAGCCGAACGAGATGTGCTGGCGCGGCCGCTCGCGGTCGATGATGTAGGCGTTCGGGTTCTCGATGACCTCGTCGTCGCGGTTGCCCGAGACGTACCACATGACGACCTTGTCGCCGGCCTTGATGGTCTTGCCCTGGAACTCGATGTCCTCGAGGGCCGTACGGCGCATGTGGGCCAGCGGCGTCTGCCAGCGGATGGTCTCGGAGACCATCGACGGGATCAGGTCGGGGTTGTCGCGCAGCTTCTGGTACTGATCCGGGTTCTGGTTCAGCGCCAGGATCGAGCCCGAGATGGTGTTGCGGGTGGTGTCGTTGCCGCCCACCGTCAGCAGCACGATGTTCCCGAAGTACTCGCGCGACTCCATGTTCCGGGTCTGCGGGTGGTGGGCCAGCATCGAGATCATGTCGCCCGTCGGCGGGGCGTTGACCTTCTGGTTCCAGAGGCCGGTGAAGTAGGCGTGGTACTCGGAGAAGACCTGCATCTTCTCCTCGAACGTCTCGACCAGGGCGCCCGGCGCCGGGATGCAGGTGACCACGTCGGACCAGTGGGTGATCTTGCGGCGGTCGGCCTGGGGCGCGTCGAAGAGCGTGGCCAGGGTCATGGCCGTCAGCTCCTTCGAGACCAGGTCCACCCAGTCGAACTCCTCGCCGATCGGCAGGCCGTCGAGGATGGCGGCGGCGCGCTCACGGATCTGCGGGGCCATGGCGGCCAGGGCGGGCGGGGCCACGGCCGGACTGACGGCCTTGCGCTGCACGTCGTGCTTGGGCGGGTCCATGGCGATGAACATCGGCAGCGGGTCCATGTTGGCTTGGCCGCCGGCGATGGTGATGCCGCCCTTCATGAAGTCGGACGAGAACACCTGATGGTTCGTGTCCACCGCCATGATGTCGTTGTACTTGGTGATCGACCAGTACGGACCGTGCTCGCTCTCGGCGGTGTAGTGGACCGGGTCCTCCTTCCGCAGGCGATCGAAGATCGGCCACATGGCGTCGGCCTGGAACAGCGCGGGCTGAGCCGGGTCCAGGGTCTCGAGGGGCGCCTCCCAGGCCTGGGCCGCCGCCGCTTCCTTGAAATCCACCGAGCCGTCGTCCATGGTCCGCCTCCGCCCAAAATCGTCTATTCGCGGCGCATCGAGTGCGTCACGTAAGGGGATGGCGCCTATCCAAACACTGTTTCGCAACCTGAATTGCGACACGGACGGAATCAGGCAGGGCGCAGGCTGAAGTTGACGCTGGCGTCATTTTTGGGCATCGGACGGGAATGAGCGACCTCAAGGCCAAGGTGGTGATCGTCGGCGCGGGCCACGCGGGTGGCACGGCGGCGGCCCTGTTGCGCCAGTACGGCCATGAAGGCCCGATCGTGATGGTGGGCGACGAGCCGATCGCGCCCTACCAGCGTCCGCCGCTGAGCAAGGCCTGGCTGAAGGGCGAGGCCGACGCCGACTCCCTGGCGCTGAAGCCGCTGGAATTCTACCCCGAGGCCAACATCGATTTCCGGCCGGGCGTCACCGCCACCGAGATCAACCGCGGCGCCAAGACCGTCACGCTGTCGGACGGCGTGGTCGAGGGCTACGACGTGCTGATCCTGGCGACGGGTGCGCGGGCCATCGCGCTGCCGATCGAGGGCGCCGAGCTGGAGGGCATCCTCTTCCTGCGCACCGCGGCCCATGCCGAGGCGCTGAAGGCCGCGGTGGGCCCGGGCAAGACGCTGGCCGTGGTCGGCGGCGGCTACATCGGCCTGGAGGTCGCCGCGTCCGGCCGGGCGCTGGGCGCCGAGGTGGTGGTGCTGGAGCGTGAGACCCGCATCCTGGCGCGCGTGGCCTGCACGGCGCTCTCGGACTTCTTCACCGGCTATCACGAGAAGCACGGGGTCGCCTTCGAGCTCGGCGCCAGCGTCACCGCGTTCGAGGGCAAGGATGGCCATGTGACCGGCGTGAAGCTGGCCGACGGCCGGACCATCGCCTGCGACGCGGCGGTGGTGGGCGTGGGCGCCCATCCGAACGACGAACTGGCCAAGGACGCGGGCCTGGAGTGCGCGCGCGGCGTCGTGGTCGACCTGGACGCCCGTTCGGTCAGCGATTCCAACGTCTTCGCGATCGGCGACGTGGCTCATCGCCCGATGCCGATCTATGACCGCATGTTCCGGATGGAGAGCGTGCCGAACGCCCTGGAGCAGGCCAAGCAGGCCGCCGCGGCCATCGTCGGCAAGCCGCGCCCGCCGGGCGAATGCCCCTGGCAGTGGTCGGACCAGTACGACCTGAAGCTCCAGATCGCCGGCTACGCCTTCGATGTGGACCGCATCATCGTCCGCGGCGAGCCGTCCAGCGGCAAGTTCGCGGTCTTCCATCTCAAGGGCGACCAGATCCAGTCGGTCGAGGCGATCAATTCGCCGCCCGAGTTCATGATGGGGAAGAACCTCATCCTGTCGCGCAAGCCGGTGAACGCCGCGAAGCTTGCCGATACGTCTGTTTCCATGAAAGAGGTCGCCGCCTGACCGGCGACAACAGTGAGGGGCGCGCCATGGCCAAGATCACCTACGTTGAGCACGACGGCACCGAGCATGTGGTGGACGTCAAGACCGGCCTGTCGGTCATGGAAGGCGCGGTGAAGAACAACATCCCGGGCATCGACGCCGACTGCGGCGGCGCCTGCGCCTGCGCAACCTGCCACGTCTATGTGGACGAGGCCTGGCTGCCGAAGACCGGCACGAAGTCGGCGATGGAAGAATCGATGCTGGACTTCGCCGAGGGCGTCACCGACGCCAGCCGCCTGTCGTGCCAGATCAAGGTCAGCGACGACCTGGACGGCCTGCGGGTCACCATGCCGGAAAGCCAGCACTAAGACCCCTAAAGTCCCCCGGCGAGGCCAGGAACTGCGGCTCAGGCGCCACAGTTCACGGCCAAGCTGCGCCCGAAATCCGCCCTCATCGAACCCGATCAAGCTTCCGTGTGTTGCTTAGGTGCTGGGTGGGACCAACGGGTTGGAGGTACTTGGGAATGATCCAACGTGGGTCGAAAATGTTGCTGGTGGCCGCGGTCGCCGTGGGTTCGATGAGCCTGGGCGCGTGCGCCACCAAGGGCTACGTCAAGGAACGGGTCGCCGTCGTCGGTGACCGGGTGAACGTCGTCGAGACGCGGGTCGTGGCGGTGGAGGGCACCGCCAAGGACGCGCTCGACCGCGCCACCTCGGCCGGCAAGCTCGCCGAGGGCAAGTTCGTGTTCTCGGAAGTCCTTTCGGACGACAGCATGAAGTTCGGCATCGACAAGGCCGACCTTTCGCCGGAGGCCACGGCGCGCCTCGACGCCTTCGTCGAACGCCTGAAGGCCGAGAACAAGAACGTCTACGTCGAGGTCCAGGGTCACACCGACGCCACCGGCGGCAAGGACCACAACTACAAGCTCGGCGAAGAGCGGGCCGAGAGCGTCCGTCGCTATCTGAACCAGAAGGGCGTGGCCCTGAACCGCATGAGCTCGATCTCGTACGGTCCGGACGCCCCCGTGGCGCCGAACGACAACCGTGATGGCCGCCAGCAGAACCGGCGCGTCGTCCTGATCGTCCTGAGCTAGGGCGACGTCCGGGCGCGGCGCGCGCGAGCGGTCCATGACTTCGAACCGTCGACGAATGGACCGTCAGCGGCGCGCCGCGGCCGTGACCCTGAGCGTCGCGGGCCACGGCCTGGCCGTGCTGGTCGCCGCGGGTCTCTACACGGGCGCGCCTCCGGCCGAGGAGCCGACGCCGATCCAGGTGCAGCTCATCACCCTGACGCCGGAACCGCCGCCGGCGCCCGAGCCGAAGCCCGAGCCGACGCAGGCGCCCGCCGCGGCGGCC
>JBFMGV010000065.1:0-19062 GCA_040752615.1 Pseudomonadota bacterium
GGCAGGCGCTGTACGACCTCGTCTGGAGCCGCCCGATGAGCTCGGTGGCCGCCGAGCTGTCGCTGAGCAGCAACGGCCTGTCCAAGATCTGCGACCGCCTGCTGATCCCCTATCCGGGCCGCGGCTCCTGGTCGAAGGCCGCCGCGGGGCGCGCGCCCGAGCGCGCGCGGTTGCCGCCGGCTCCGGCGGGCGTGGACGATCCCATCGTGATCGGCGCGGGCCGGGCAGCCTCGCGCCGCCGTCGGACCCGCTCCAGCGCCGGGGAACGCCGCGAACAGCTCATGGACGCCGCCGCCGCGATCATCGTCGAGGACGGCCTCTCGGGCCTGACCATGAAGACGGTCGCCCGCCGCGTCGGGATCAGCGAGGCCCAGGCTCACAACTATTACCCCCAGCGGCGCGATCTGCTGGTGGATCTGGCCCGTCGCGAGCTGTCGGCGATGGAGCGCCGCCGCCGCGCCGAGATCGACCGGGGTCACGACCGCTATACGAAGATCGCCCTCTCCACGATCACCTACCTGCGCGAGGCGGCCGAGCGCGGCGCCCTGATCCAGGTGCTGACCCAGTCGGCCGAGGTGCGCGAGGCCCTGCGCGCCGAGCGCGCCGCCACCCAGCGCGCCGACCGCGACCAGGTGATGGGAGACCTCACCGAGACCTATGGCGTGCCGCGCGACGTGGCGCGGGCCATGACCTCCGTGCTCACCGCCATCTGCCTGCGCGCCGGGCGTCTGGTCGGCGGCGGCAAGCTCAGCCTGGACGCCGCTGAGCGACTGACCCTGGCCATGACCATGACCGGCAACCGCGACCTGATGCGCGCCTACCGCGCCGACGGGAAGGACCCCGGCTAGGACGGCCGCAGCGCGGCGATGGCCGAAGCCACCAGCTGGCTCACCAGTTCGCGCCCGCGCGCCAGCGGCATGTCGCCTTGCCAGACCAGGCGCCCCATCTCCTCCGGAATCGCGAGGACCAGGACCACCGCGGCGGTGGCCTCGGCCGGCGGCAGGCGAAGCTCGCGTCGCGCCGCGCGGGCGAAGCGCCGGAACAGGCGATCGCGCACCGCCACTTCGGTCCGCATGACACGGCCCTTCATGTAGCTGTCGCGCAGGACGAAGTGGGCCACCGGCCCCCGCGCGGCGATGTGCTGAAGGTAGAGATCCGCGGCGCCCTGGGCGGCGGCGACCAGATCACCTTCGGCGGCGGCCTCGATGCCGGCGTCGGCCAGGACGCCCATCTCGTCGCCCACCAGCGAAGCGAACAGATCGGCCTGGGTCGGAAAGTATTCGTAGATCAGTCCCTTGGAGACCCCGACCTGGCCGGCCAGCTTCTCCAGCGACAAGGGCAGATAGCCCTGTGCCAGGACGAGAGCGGCGGCCGCATCCATGATCTGCCGCCGGCGCACTTCGGCCGACAAGCGCTGCCTCGGCGCCAATCCGGCCTCCCCGCGTCGTCAGGACCTCTTTAGTCGGCTTTGCCGCCCGATGCGAACCCGGCCCGGCCCGAAAAGGACCCGGCGACGGCCGGAGCCGCCGCCGGAAAGGCCTGGGAAAGAACCGGTCAGAAGCCCTTGGTGACGGTCACGCCATAGAGACGCGGATCCAGCAGGATCACGTTGCGCGTCGCGCCGAGGTTCTCGTCGTTGATGTCGAAGCCGACGATGGTGTCGTCATCGAGCAGGTTCTTGACGAAGAACTGCACCGTCAGATCGTTGTCGGCCTTGGCGAGCGTCAGCGTGGCGTTGACGTTCTCCCACGAACGGACCCGGTCGAAGGCGTTGTTGTTGTAGCGCATGAAGCTCTTGGACTGGCGGTAGTAGTCGCCGCGCAGGGTGGCGTCCCAGCCGCCCGGCAGCTCCCAGCGGTACTGGGCGCCCAGGGCCACGGTCCACTTCGGCGCGCCCGGAAGCTGGTTGCCTTCCAGGTCCTGGATCACGCCCTCGCCCGCGCCGCTGGAGTACAGCGTCACGTTCGAGCCGTAGCTGTAGACGCCGGCGCTGAGCGCACTGGCCTGGGCCGCCGGCACGCCGGCCGCCGTGAGGCGCGAGGTCAGCGTCGCCGGGCCGCTGCAGGCCACCGTGGAGAGGATCGACGGGCCGGCCGTGGTGCGCAGCACCGCCGCCACCCCCGCCGCGTTCAGCACGCAGCCGCCTGTCGTGGAGTTGCCGTAGACGTAGGTCGTATCGCCGCGCGTGCGATTGAACGTGTCGACCACCCGGCCCTCGTCGATGCGGGTGTCGAGGTAGCCGATGTTCGCGTTGAGGCGCAGGCGGCGGACCGGCTCCCAGATGCTCTCGAGCTCCAGGCCCTTGATCGTCGCGTCGATGTTCTCGTTGTAGATCGAGCGGTTCACGCTGCGGGCGATCTGGTAGCCCTTATAGTCGTAGTAGAAGCCCGTCAGGTTCAGGATCAGCGACCCGTCCAGCAGGGTGTTCTTGGTCCCGATCTCGAAGGCGTTCACGAACTCGGGCTGGAAGTTGGGCTGCAGACCCAGGGTCACCACGCCTGGCGGGTTGAAGCCGCCGCCCTTGTAGCCCTTCGAGTACGACGCATAGACCAGGGTCGAGTCGGTGAACGACAGGTCCGGTGACCAGTCGATGTTGAGGCGACCCGTGGTCTCCTGGAATTGCACCTTCTGCAGCGCGTTGAAGACCGGGCCACGGCCGGGCGCCAACAGCGTCGCGCCCGAACCGCGCGTGCTCTTCTTGTCGTCGGTGTAGCGCAGGCCGGCGGTGACCCGCAGGGTGTCGGTCGCCTGCCAATAGACCTCGCCGAACAGGGCCTTCGAGGTCAGGTCGTACTCGGTCAGGCTGATGAAGTAGTTGTGCCCGGTGAAATCCGGCGGGTTCGACGGATCGACGAAGGCGCTCGGGGCGAGGACCCGCGTGGCCAGGGTGGTGACGTTGGACGCCGAGTAGGTGATCGAGCTGGTCGAATAGTCGAGGTAGATGCCGCCGACGTTGAAGTTCACCGGGCCGTCGAAGTCGGACTGAATGCGCAGTTCCTGGGTCCACTGCTCGCTGTGGCCCGCCGAGCCCGACTCGGACTGGAAGCGGTCGGTCGTGCCGAACTGGCCGTCGGTCAGCGTGCCGGTGGGCGTCAGACGGGTCACGCCGAAGGCCACGGTCGCGCGCGTGCCGCTGTTGTCGCCGCGGGAGTAGCTTTCGTTCTCGTTGTAGCTGGTCAGCGAGGTCAGCTTCAGCGCCTCGGTGACGTCCCACTCGACGTTCAGCTCATAGAGATCCGTGCGCGGGCGATAGACCGGCCGGCTGTTGAGCTCCACCTCGCGCAGGTTGCGCGACACCGTCGCGCCCGCGAAAGCGTCCACCGTCTGCAGGCCGATCTGTCGGCCCAGGATGCCCGGGAACGTCGCGAGCTGGTTGGTCGTCTGATAGGCGTTCGCGCCGTAGACGTTGGTCGGCAGGCAGCCTTGGTTGAACGCGGCCTGGGCCACGCCGGTGGCGACGCCGCCCACGCTGCTGAGGCCGGAGTCCTTCTCGCACAGCACCTTGCGGGCGCCGCGCGTGTCGTCCTCGGCGAAGGACTCCCAGAGCGCCCAGGCGCGGAAGTTGTCGGTCGGCTCGAACGCCAGGGTCGCCCGGCCGGCCCAGATCTGGCGGCCGTCGACCTTCTGACCGTTCAGCGTGTTGGTGGTGTAGCCCTCGCGATCGAGGCCGAAAGCGGCCAGGCGCAGGGCAAACATGTCGCCCAGCGGGATGTTCACGAAGGCCTGGGCCTTCAGGCTGTCGTAGTTGCCGTACTCGACCGTGACTCCGGCGTCGAAGCTCTGGGTCGGCTTGTTGGTCAGCACATTGACCACGCCGCCGGTGGCGTTGCGGCCGTAGAGCGTGCCCTGCGGTCCGCGCAGCACCTCGACGCGCTCCACGTCGAAGAACTCGGCGTCGGCGATGCGGTTGGCGGTCAGCGGCGCGTTGTTGTGGTGCACGCCCACGCCGTCGTCGCCAGTCGCGGCGATGAGCTGGGCGCCGACGCCGCGGATCTGGAAGTTGGTGCGCAACGAGCGGCGCTGGAACGTCAGGTTCGGGACGGACTGGACCAGATTGCCGACGCCGTCGATGCCCTGCGCCCGCAGGGCGTCCTGGCTGAAGGCCGACACCGCGATCGGGACGTCCTGGACCGACTCCACGCGCTTCTGCGCGGTGACCACCAGCTCATCGACGAGCGAATCGCCCTCCTGGGCGAAGGCCGGCCCGGCCAGGGCGAAAATCATCACAGACGTCGAGGCGAGCAGCGCGCTGCGCATCCTTATCCCCCCTAAGGAATGTTGTTTGTTGCGGCCCTATTGCGCCTATAATGGTTTGAACGTCAATATGCCGATCGGCGCGAACAAGAAGCCGTGTCGGCGAAGACACGCTTTCCAGTTCGCCCCGCGCCAAAGGGTGAACCAACACTCTTGGTGTTGTCGTCAAATCACAGGGAGGACCGCATGTCTTACGCTCAGGGCCGCGTCATCCACGACGCCGACAGCCACGTGATGGAGCCTTCGGACTGGCTCACGCCACACGCCGAAGGCTCGCTCGCCAACCGCCTCACACCACGCCAGACGCCAGACCGGATCTCGCAGCAGGTCGTCAGGGCCCAGGCCCGAAAGGGCGACGCAGAGGCCAGCGCGGCGGCGGCGGAGAACATGATCGCCGGCCCCAAGGGCTGGATCGCCTATGGCGCCTTCGACCCCGACGAGCGGCGCGATGCGCTGGACCAGCTCGGGTTCAGCCACCAGCTCGTGTTCGCCACCTCTTCGCTGGGCGTGTTCCGCACCTCCAGCGATCCGGACGTGGTCTATGGCGGCGCCCGCGCCCACAACCGGGCCATGGCGCAGTTCTGCGCCGACCCGCGCCTGATCGGTGTGGCCTTCGTCCCGCTCGACGATCCCCAGCGGGCCCTCGAGATCGCCGCCGAAGCGATCGACCTGGGCTGCGGCGCCGTCTGGGTGCCCTCGACGCCGGCCGGCGGCGTCTCGCCCGGCCACCCCGACCTTGACCCGTTCTGGCATCTGCTGGCCGACACGAAGACGCCGTTCATGCTGCACATCGGCCCCGGCTCGCGCGTGCTGCCGCCCGAGTACTCCAACAACGGCAAGCCGCGTTCGCCCGACCTGCACGGCGGCGGCGAGAATCTGCGCTTCAAGGACTTCGTCGTCTTGCCGTTCTCGGCCCAGATGTTCCTGGCCGCGCTCATCTACGACGGCCTCTTCGACCGCGTGCCGCTACTCAAGGGCGGCGTCATCGAGTTCGGCGCCGCCTGGGTGCCCGGTTTCCTGCGCCAGCTGGACCTGGGCTACCGGAGCTTCAGCCGCACCGATCCGCTGCTGCAGGGCCTGACGATGAAGCCCTCGGACTACATCCGCCGGCACATCAAGTTCACGCCGTTCCCGGGCGAGGAGGTGGGCGCCCTGATCCGCGACGCCGGCGCCGACCTCTTCCTGTTTTCCAGCGACTACCCGCATCCGGAGGGCACGAACGATCCGATCGGCCGCTTCGAGAAGACCTTCGAGGGACTGTCCGAGGATGATCGCGACCGCTTCTATCGGCGCAACTTCGAAGAGATGATGGGTATCTGAAGCCACCGCCGGTCCGAGCGGCGGCCAATTGATCTGGGGGGACGGCGGGTCGCGGCACAGGCGGCCCGCTGTGTTGCGTGAGGGGCTATGCGTAAGACGATGTTCGGGGCGGCTGCGGCCGTCGTGCTGACCGCCGGGCTGGTGGCGGGATTCGCGCCGGCGCCGAATGGCGGGACATGGCTGTCGGTGGCTCGGACCCCCGACGAACAGCGCTACGGCGCGCCCGATCAGATCAACGCCGGAACGGTGAAGGACCTGGGCCTCGCCTGGTACGCGGACATCGACAGCGAACGCGGCCAGGAGGCGACGCCGATCGTCGTCGACGGCGTGCTCTACGTCACCACCGCCTGGAGCCGGGTGAAGGCCTACGACGCCCGCACCGGCCGGCTGATCTGGGCCTACGATCCCAAGGTGGATCCCGCGATCGGCCAGATCGCCTGCTGCGACGTGGTCAACCGTGGGGTCGCGGCGTTCAAGGGGCGGATCTATCTGGGCGCGCTGGACGGGCGGCTGATCGCCCTCGACGCCAGGACCGGGCGTGAGGTCTGGTCGATCCAGACCACCGACACCGCCAAGCCCTACACCATCACCGGCGCGCCACGGATCGTGCGCGGCAAGTTGATCATCGGCAACGGCGGCGCCGAGTACGACGCCCGGGGCTACGTCACCGCTTATGATCCGGAAGACGGCCGCCAGCTCTGGCGGTTCTTCACGGTGCCCGGCGACCCGGCCAAGGGCTTCGAGACGCCCGAGCTGCGCAAGGCGGCCGCCACCTGGACCGGGGAATGGTGGAAGCTGGGCGGCGGCGGCACCGTCTGGGACAGCATGGCCTATGACACCGAGAGCGGCCTGCTCTACATCGGCGTCGGCAACGGCACGCCCTGGAACCAGAAGTTCCGCAGCCCTGGCGGCGGCGACAACCTCTACCTCTCGTCCATCGTCGCGCTCGACCCCGACACCGGCCGCTACCGCTGGCACTATCAGACGACGCCGGGCGAGACCTGGGACTACACGGCGGCCCAGCCGATCATGGTCGCCACCCTGCCCGTCGGCGGCCGTGCTCGTCGCGTGGTGATGCAGGCGCCGAAGAACGGCTTCTTCTACGTGCTCGACGCGCGCAGCGGGAAACTGCTGTCGGCCGACAAATTCGCTGCCGTCGACTGGGCCGAACGGGTCGACCTGAAGACGGGCCGTCCGGTGGAGAACCCCGCCGCCCGCTACGACAAGACCGGCCAGCCGGCGATCGTCTCGCCCGGGCCGCTGGGCGCGCACAACTGGCACCCCTGGTCGTTCAGCCCCCGGACGGGGCTGGTCTACCTGCCGGTGACCGAGAACAACGCCGCCTATGGCAGCGCCGCCGAGCTGACGGTCAACGCCAAGGCCTTCAACACCGGCGTCGACGCCGGCCCCGCCATGAAGCTGTACGCGAGGCCGGGGGCGCCGAAGCCTGGGCCGGTGAAGAGCTACCTGCAGGCCTGGGACCCGGTGCGACGCCGCGAGGCCTGGCGCGTCGACAACGCCGTCTATGGCGCCAGCGGCGTGCTGGCCACGGCCGGCGACCTGGTGTTCTCCGGCAACCACGCGGGCGAGTTCGCGGCCTACGACGCCCGCACCGGCCACCGGCTCTGGGCCGCCCCGGTTCAGGCCAAGGTGGTCGCCGCGCCCGCCACCTACGCCCTCGACGGCCAGCAGTACGTGGCCGTGCTGGTCGGCGCGCGTGGCCTGCCCGGCGCCCAGGTCCGGACCAGCGCCGACAGCGCCAACAACTCGCGCCTGCTTGTGTATCGGCTGGGCGGGAGCGCGAAGCTGCCTTTGGCGGCGTTCCAGCCGGCGCAGGCCAGCACCATCCAGCGCACGCTGAACCCGCCCCTGCTCACCGGCACGACCGAGCAGGTGATCGACGGCCAGGCTTCGTACGGCCGGCTCTGTTCGGGGTGCCATGGGGCCGGCGGCATCGCCGACAAGTCGATCCCCGACCTGCGCTACTCCACGACGCTGCAGAGCCTGACGGCCTGGACCGCCATCGTCGAGGGCGGAGCCCGGGCCGACAAGGGCATGGTCTCGTTCAAAGCGCTGCTCGGGCCCGGCGAATCCGAGGCCATCTGGCACTACGTCATCAGCCAGGCGAACAAGGACAAGGCGGCCGGCCGGAACTGACCCGCGGCCGACTTCCGGTTGCCCGAAACCCGGGCCGCGTGTCCTCTCACGGTCTCAAATGCGCGTGTGCGCGCACTCACGCTTGATATTGTCAGTTAGATTGACAAACATGGCGACGAGGAAAACGGGCCGCGAGCGCCCGGGCATGGAGGACGTGATGAGCAGCCGGACCAACCCCGAATTCGACATCCAGGGGGTCAACCATCTGGCCCTGGTCTGCCGCGACATGGCCAAGACGGTGGAGTTCTATCGCGACATCCTGGGGATGCCGCTGACCAAGACGATCGACCTGCCCGGCGGCATGGGCCAGCACTTCTTCTTCGACATCGGCAACGGCGACTCCCTCGCCTTCTTCTGGTTCCCGGAGGCGCCGGCGGCGGCCCCGGGCGTCGCGGCGCCCGGGGCGCTGCCCGGCCGCGGCGACATGCGTTCGGCCCATGGCTCGATGAACCACATCGCCTTCAACGTCCCGGCCGACAAGTTCGACGAGTACTATGCGCGCCTGAAGGCCAAGGGCGTCGACGTCTCGGCCATCATGAACCACGACGACTCTCCGGCGCAGGTGAGCGCCGAGGTCACCGACGACGTCTTCGTCCGCTCGGTCTACTTCTTCGATCCCGACGGCGTCTGCCTGGAGTTCGCCTCCTGGCACCGCCCGCTCACCGCGGCCGACGTGGCCCATGAACCCGCGCGGGCCGACGGCAGCCGCGCCGCCGGCATGATCGTCAAGGCCTAGGGGGAGACGCGCAGATGCCCACGCTCCGCCAGGTTCCGCGCTCCGAGGTCACCTCGGAAGTCATCACCGCCTACTATGATCGCCTGTTCGGCCCCGGGGTCGATCCGGTCGCCACGCCCGGCACCGCCACCGGCACCCCCGGCGACTGGTGGACGGTGTTCGCCCTCGCGCCCGACATCTTCAAGCACGCCGTCGACGGCTTCGCGGTCTATCGCCACCCGGATCGCAAGATCGATCCGGTGCTGCGCGAACTGGGCCAGACCCGCGCCGGCTGGATCAAGTCCAGCCAGTTCGTCTTCTCACAGCACTGCAAGTCGCTGCGCGGCCTTGGCGTGTCGCAAGAGAAGATCGCCGCCGTCGCCCATTGGGAGGTCTCCGACGTCTACGACGAGAAGGAGCGGGTCGTCCTGGCCTACACCGACTATCTCGTCATGGCCGACGGCCGGGTCCCGCTGGAGGTCTTCGACAAGCTGAAGACGTTCTGGAGCGACGAGGAAATCTTCGAGTTCACCTACATCACCACCCTCTACGCCATGCACGCGGTCATCACCCGCGCGCTGCGCATGGAGTACGACAACCGCGACGAGCCGATCGTCGAGGTGGCCGCTCCGGAGGGTTTCAAGGCGACCGACTTCCTCAGCGCGGCGACGCCGCCGAAGCGCTGAGGCCGGGCGCGGCGCCGTACGAGGGCGCCGCCGCTCTCTCCGGGTTCAGTCGAAGTTCGGCTGGGCCCGCCACGCGGCGACCGGCGCCGGATCGAAGTACTCGCGCAGGCGCGTGATGCGCCCGTCCGCCACATCGCAGAACAGGGCCGCCGGGAGCTCCAGCACCGCGCCGCCCAGACTGGTCGCCACCAGTAGGTGCTGTTGCGAGAAGCCGCCCGCATAGACCTTCAGGTCCCGCTCGTTGTAGCGCCGCGAGCGCGTGATCTGGACGAAGGCGTTCAGCACCAGCACGTTCTCCGCCCGGGTCTGGCTCGCGCGATCGTAGTTGTGCCAGATCTCGGCCTCGGGCGCGTAGCAGGCCTCGACGCCCGCCGGGTCGCTGCCCTCGATGGCGGCGAAGAAGCGGTTCGCCAGGTCGCGGATCTCGGCTTCGGTCACGGCGTCTCTCCTGCGGAAATGGGCTTCAGTTCGGCGCGGATGCTGCGCGCGGCCAGAAGGTAGTGCAGGGACGCCCACCAGAAGAGCGTCACGATCACCACCAGGGCGTTGCGGATGCCGACGGCCGAAGCCACGCGGCACGCGTCGGCCAGGTCGGCGGCGCGGCCGTTGGCCGAGCACATCGCGTAGTCGCCGAGCGCGAAGGCGCGGGCGGCGAAGAGGTCACTCAGCCAGCCGGTGACGACCGGCCCCGTGGTCATGCCGACGAGGCTCATCACCACCGACAGCAGGGCGGTGGCCGAGGCGCGCATCCGCGGCTCGACCAGGTTGTGCGTCACCGCGAAGGTGGGACCGAAGTACACACCGGAGAACAGCCCCGGGAGGATCAGCACGAGGATGGCCGCGATCCACTCGGTCTGGATGAAACCAGCGATGTAGGCGGGCGCTGCCAGCGCCATGCCGATGGCCGGCGCCCAGGCGTACCAGCGCAGGTCGCGCTTCACGAGCCGGTCGGTGATCAGACCGCCCATCAGATAGCCGCCGGCCAGCGATATCGAGTTGACGATGACGAAGGCGAAGGCGGCGGTCGTGTAGTCGACGTTGAACGTCCGCACCATGAAGGGGTGCAGGAAGCTCATGCCGCTGAAGCCGACGAAGTTGATGATCACCGCGCAGGTGAGGAAGTGGCGGAACGTGCGGCTGCCGCCCAGGCGCCTGACCACGGCCATCAGCGGCGGAGGCGCGCCGACGTCCCGGCGGCCCTCCGAGAAGCCGCGCGGCGGCTCCTTCACGGTCAGCCATGCGATCAGGGCGATCAGCAGGCCGGGCGCCCCGACGATGAGGAACGCGGCGCGCCAGCCGAACTGCTGCGCGACGATCGCGCCGCCCAGGCCGCCCAGCACGATACCCAGGGGCGTGGCCAGGCCGAGGATGCTGAAGGCGGAGGCGCGCTTCTCCGGCGGATAGTAGTCGGCCAGCACCGACTGCGACGGCGGACCGGCGCCTGCCTCGCCGATGCCGACCCCGATGCGGGCCAGCAGCAGGTGGGCGAAATTGCCGGCGAAACCGCTGAGCGCGGTCATCGCCGACCAGACCGCGACGGCCAGGCTGATGATGGCCATTCGGTTCTTGCGCTCGGCCAGCCGGGCGATGGGGATGCCGAGCAGCCCATGCAGGATGGCGAACGCCGCCCCGCCCAGCAGTCCGAGCTGCAGGTCCGAGACCTTCAGGTCGTCCTTGATCGCCTGACCCACGGTGTTGAGGATCGAGCGGTCGATGAAGGCCACCGTGGAGATGGCCAGAAGGACGATCAGGGCCCACCGCCGGTCGGCGACGGTGGGATCCCGGTCGGCGCTGGACCCGCGCGCCATCTTAGAACTTGTACCCGGCTTCCAGGCCCCACGTGCGCGGCGGCGAGTAGACCCGCAGATTGCCGAGGGCGCCGAGGCCGAAGGTGTTGTTGATCACAGCCTTGTCGCCGAGGTTCTTGCCCCAGAGCGCGATGCGCCAGCCCTTCTCGTTCTCCAGCGCCAGGGTGGCGTCGAAGAGGGTGTTGCTCTTGCGGACCTGGACGTCGGAGGTGCGGTTGATGACGCCGCCCGAGGTGTAGATGTCGTCCATGTAGACCGCATTGGCGGCGAGGCTCAGCGTGCCGAGCGCGACTTCGCGGGTGTAAGTCATCCCGAGGCTGCCCGACCACTTCGGCGCATAGGCCAGCGGCAGGTCGCTGTTGTCAGTCGGATTGGCGATGCCGTCGCTGGTGAAGTCCGTGAAGTTGCTGACGAAGCGGGCGTCCAGGTACGACAGGTTGGCGTTGACCCGCAGGCCGCCGCCTACGATCCACAGCGCGTCGGCCTCGACGCCGTCGAACTTGGCCTTGCCCGCGTTGGTGACGATCGACTCGTAGACCCCGCTGCTGGTCAGGCCCTGCGAGCCCACCTGCATGTCCTTGTAGGTCGAGTGGAAGATCGCGCCGTTCAGGCGCAGGCGGCGCTCGAACAGTTCGGTCTTCAGGCCCGCTTCGATGCTCTCCACCGTCTCGGCGTCGTACGGACCGGCCGAGGTGAACGAGGCGGCGCGGCCGTTGTAGCCGCCGCTGCGGAAGCCGCGCGACCACGAGGCGTAGCCCATGATGTCGTCGTTGAACTGGTAGTTCACGCCGAACTTCGGCGAGAAGTCGTCCCAGTGGTCCTTGTAGGTGCGGCTGGCCGGGAAGAAGAGCGGCTGGTTGGTGAAGGTCTTCTTCTCGTAGCTGTAGCGGCCGCCCGCGATCAGGGTCAGGGCCTCGGTCACGTGGTAGTCGAACTGACCGAACAACGCATACGCCGTGTTCTTCTGGCCGGCGATCTGCGCCGGGGTCGCCGTGCCATAGATCGCGCCGGCCTGGGCGTTGGTGATGTCGTAGCTCTGGTCGAGGTAGTAGGCGCCCAGCACGTAGTCGAGCTTGCCCTCACCGCCGGACGCGATGCGCAGCTCCTGGCTGAACTGCTCGTGCGTCTGGTCACGCAGCGCGGTGAAGAAGTTTACCGGGCTGGCGTCGTAGTCGCTGAGCACCCGGTCGTCGAACTCCCGGTAGCCGGTGACGCTGGTCACGGTGCCGAGCGAGGTGTGCCAGTTGGCGGTCAGCGCCGCGCCCCAGGTGTCCACGTTCGCGAAGATCGGGGTGTTGCCGTAGACCGTGTAGGGGTCGCGCGGGTTGGAGCTGCCCGCCGGGAACAGCGGCGTGGAGGTGCCGGTGTCGGGGCTGAAGTTGTAGTAGACGTTGCCCGGCAGGGCGGCGTTGCGGAACGCCGCGCCCGAACCGCGCTCGCGGTCGCCGTCGATGACCAGCGAGGCGTCGAAGCTGTCGCTGGGCTTGAAGCTGACGGTCAGACGGCCCGACAGGGTCTCGTTGTCGCCCTGGGTCTCGTTGCGCGTCACGTTGCGCACAAAGCCATCGTAGTTCTTGTAGAGGCCCGACACCCGCACCGCGATCATGTCGTTGACCGGGATGTTCAGCGCGGCCCGCAGCTCGCGACGGCCGTGGTCGCCCGCCGTGCCCTGGATCGCGCCGCCGAAGGCGTCGCCCGGGCGAGCCTGCTTGGTGCGGACGCTGACCACGCCGCCGATGGTGTTGCGGCCGTAGAGCGTGCCCTGCGGGCCGCGGAGGATCTCCACCGACTCGATGTCGAAGAAGTCCTGCAGCGCGCCGCTGTTGCGGGCCAGGTAGATGCCGTTCATCTCGACGCCGACCGCCGGCTCGAAGGTCGACTCCACGTCCGCGAACCCGAGGCCGCGGATGAAGAACGCGCTGGCGTAGGGGTAGGCCCCGACCGGAGCCAGCACCACGTTGGGCGCCTTGGCCGACAGGTCGGTCAGGCTCTGGACCGACTGGGCCTCGAGTTGCTCGGAACCGAAGGCCGAGACGGCGAGCGGCACCTCCTGGAGGCTCTGCTCACGCTTCTGGGCGGTGACGACGATTTCCTCGACCTGCGAGGCTTCCGCCGACTGGGCCTGCGCGGCCGTCGCGCCGGCCAGGGCCAAGGCCGAAACAGCAGCGGACATGATGAGACGCGTGCGGACGCACATGGGTAACCCTCCCCGTGATCAATGCCTTTGTGGCTTGACCGCGAGCATGCCGTCGCCATGCGAATTGTCAATCTATCTGACAACTCGATCCGAAAATTTTGTCAGTTGAACTGACGTTGCGTCGCCGCCGTCAGGTTGAAGACGGCACGGGCGGCTCGCCCCAATCCTCCCGGAAAGCCCGGATCAGGGCCTCGACGTTGCGGGCGCCGATGCGCCGTTTCAGCAGGTCGACCATGCCGCCCATCGCCTTGTCGGCGTCGGCGCGCATGCGCTGCCCCACCTCGCTCAGCACCACGATCTTGGCCCGCCCGTCCTCGGGATCGTCGACCAGCTCGAGCATGCCCTTCTCGACCATCTGGTTGATGGTGGCGTGCACGGACTGGCGGCTGACGCCGAGGTTGCGGGCGATGTCGGAGGGCTTCTGAACCCCGATGACCACATTGGTCATCACCATCGACTGCGGGCGCGTCACCTCGGTCCAGCCGTGGGCCTGCAGATGCGCCTGCAGGCCGTCGTCGAACCAGAAGAAGCCCTGCAGCAGCGGCAGGATCAGGGAATCAGCGCCGTTCATCGTGTTCCTCGGTGGACGGACGACGCTAGCCGCCCGCCCGCCCGCTGGGAACCGGAGCGCGTCAGAACCAGGCGCGAAGCCCCGCCACGACCCGGGTCTCTTCCACGTCATCACCCTCGGCGCGCGCGAAACGGGCGGTGTCGCCGAACTTGCGGGCCCACACGACGCCGACATAGGGCGAGAACTCGCGGCGGATCTCGTAGCGCAGGCGCAGGGCCAGCTCCGCGTCGGAAAGGCCGGCGCCGATCCCGCGCGACGGCACGTCCTCGGCCGAGAGATTGAGCTCTCCGCGCGGCTGCAGCACCAGGCGCTGGGCCAGGCGGAAGTCGTAGCTGCCCTCCAGCCGCGCCGAAAGCTCGCCCTTGTGCGAGAGGAAGACGGTCCCCTCGGCTTCGAACCAGTAGGGGAACAGGCTCTCGAACCCGACCGCGGTGTAGGTCCGGCGCGGGCCCTTCTCCAGGTCCTGGCGCACCCCGGCCTGCAGGTCGGTGTAGAGGCCGATCGGGCGGGAATAGAGCACCTGGGCCTCGGCGCTTTCCACCGAATGGCCCCGCGCGCCCTCGCCTTCAGACTTCAGGACCAGGCGGTGCTCGTCCGTGCCGAACCAGGCCTCGCCCTCCCACTCATAGGCCTTCGAGCCTAGGTCGAACTCGGCGATATCCAGCATCAGCTGAGAGGCCCGCGCGCCTCCGTGCTCGGTGCGCAGCACCGTTCGGGCGGCGTCCATGGGGCCCTTGCCCCAGATCGCGTCGGCCAGGGGGACGGCGGGGGGCTGCGGGGCGGCCGCCTCACCGACCGGCAGGTCGGCGCCCGTCTGCTGCGCGGGCTGTTTGGCCGTCTGCGGCGTGGTCGGCATCGCGTGACCGGCATGTGGATCGGCGACGGGAGGGACCGCCGGAACCGGCGCGGGCGCGGGCATGTGATGGCCGGCGTGCGGGTCGGCGGGCTGGGCCAGCGCGGGCGTCGCCAGCGCGATCGGGAGGACGGCGATCAGGGTCCGGAGGCTCATGCTTGGCCTCCGTCGCGCACGGCGAACACCTGAAACATGCCGGCGTGCATGTGGTACATCATGTGGCAGTGGAAGGCCCAGTCGCCGGCCTCGCCCGTGACGTCGAAGGTCACCTTGCCGCCCGGCATCACGTTCACGGTGTGCTTGCGCGGCATGTACCCCACCGGGCCGTGAATCAGCTCGAAGAAGTGGCCGTGCATGTGGATCGGGTGGGTCATCATGGTGTCGTTCACCAGGGTGATCCGAACCCGCTCTCCGGTCCTCAGCGTGTAGGGCGGCGGCTTCTCGGAGTACTTCCGCCCGTCGAAGCCCCACCAGAACCGCTCCATGTTGCCGGTGAGCCGGATCTCCATCGCCCGTGACGGGGCGCGCGTGTCCGGGTTCGGCTCCAGGGCGATGAGGTCGCGATAGGTCAGCACGCGGTGGCCGACGCTCTCCAGGCCGATGCCGGGCTCGCCGGTGCGGTCGACCGCCATCGGGGCGATCATCTGCACGCCCGGCCCCAGCTTCACCTGTGGCGCGTTCAGCGGGTCCAGCATGGACATCTCCATGCCGCCCATGTCGCCCATCGCGTCCGAACCACGAGCTCGCGGCGGCGCCATGCCCGGCGGATGCGCTTCGGCGGGTCCATGGCCCATGGCGGCGTGATCCATCCCCGGCATCGGCGCCGCGCCGCCCTGGGTCATGGCGCCGTGGTCCATGCCCATGTCCTTCATGGTCAGGATTGGCCGCTTGCGCACGGGGGGGACCTCAGCGCTCATCCCGGCGCGAGGCGCCAGGGTGGCGCGCCCCATGCCCGATCGGTCGATGGACTCGGCGACCAGGGTGTAGGCGCGGTCGTCCGCCGGCTGGACGATCACGTCATAGGTCTCGGCGTTGCCGATCTGGAACTCGTCGACCGTCACGGGACGCACGTGCTGGCCGTCGGCGGCGACCACCGTCAGCTTCAGGCCCGGAATGCGGATGTTGAAGATCGTCTGCGCCGCCGCGTTGATGAAGCGCAGCCGCACGCGCTCGCCCGGCGTGAACAGACCGGTCCAGTTCTCGTTCGGGCCGTGGCCGTTGATCAGGAACTTGTAGGCCGCCCCGGTCACGTCCGAAAGGTCGGTGGGATCCATGAGCATCTTCGCCCACTCGATCCGCTCCTGCAGGGTCTGGTCCTTGCCCGAGAGCAGGCCGCCGATGGTCTGCTTCTGGTAGTTGAAGATCCCGCCCTGCTGCTTGAGCTTCTCGAACAACTTGTGGGGATGCAGGAAGCTGTAGTCCGAAAGCACGACAACATGCTCGCGGTCCGAGGCGATGGGGTCGGCGCCCCTGGGGTCGATGACGATGGGCGCGTAGTGGCCCTCCTGCTCCTGCAGGCCCGAGTGGCTGTGGTACCAGTAGGTCCCGCTCTGGATGATCGGGAACTCGTAGACGAAGGTCTCACCCGGCTTGATGCCCGGGAAGCTGACCCCCGGCACCCCGTCCATCTCGAACGGCACCAGCAGGCCGTGCCAGTGGATCGAGGTGTCCTCGGCCAGGGTGTTGGTCACATGCAGGCGGACCTTCTGGCCCTCCTTCAGCCGGATCAGCGGGCCCGGGACCGTTCCGTTGATCGCCACCGCGTGGCCCTGGCGACCGTCGATCTTCACGTGACTGTGGCCGATGGTCAGCCGGATGTCCTCGCCGGACAGCACGCCGGGGCTCGCCAGCCCGTGGGTCGCGCTGCGCGCCCAGCCCGCCAGCATGCCGTTGGTCAGCGCCGCCGCGCCGATCGCGCCGCCGCCACGCAGGACCCGCCGACGATCGAGGATACTCATGGACCCGTCCGGAAAACCGCGGCCCCGACGCCGCATGCCATAACTACGCCCGCCGGCCCGGTTTCCCTCAAGCCTCGTGGGCTGAGGGCTGGCCGCCCGCCCCGCGTATGTAACCCGAGGCCGACGCCTTCCGGCGCGGCATGTGACCCGGAGTCTTCATGAAGTACGCCCTCGCCGCCCTCGCGATCGCCAGCCTCGCCACGCCCGCGCTGGCCCAGCACGAGGGTCATGGCGCCCATGCGCCGGCGGCCGCCGCGGCGGCCGCCTCCGGCGCGATCAAGGGCACGGGCGTGGTCAAGGCGGTCAACGCCAAGACCGGCGTCATCAAGCTGCACCACGCCCCGATCCCGGCGCTGAAGTGGCCGGCCATGACCATGGACTTCAAGGCCGCCCCGGCCGTCGTCGCCGCCGCCAAGGTCGGCAAGTCCGTGACCTTCACCCTGAACGCCAAGGGCGACGAGATCACCTCGCTGCAGTAGCCAGCCTCGGGAGGGTCGCCCCCGGCCCTCCCGTCTCCCGGCTCAGCGGATCTCGAACGTCACCGTAGACCAGTTGGACTCGTACATCGCGTCGCCGGTGGTCTTCTGCATGTTGATCAGGGTGATGTACCACTTGCCGGCGCGGGTTATCTTGAACGCGCCGTTCCCCGCCGCATCCGTCCGCACCTTCACCGCATTGATGTGGCCGCCCTGGGCGTTGTGCCCGTGAAAGCCGTCGAAGCTGGCGTAGACCAACTGGCTGGCCATCGGCTTGCCCCGGATCAGGGCGCGGAAGCTCAGGGTGTCGCCCACCTTCAAGGCCGCCGGGTTCTTCAGCAGCAGCACCTCGGCGGGGAAGCCGAACGGTCGCGAGTAGTCGTCCGTCAGCGTGGGGCCCACCTGCAGGATCGTGCGTACGTGCTTGGAGTAGCGCTCCTTCACCGGGGTGCGCGGGGGCTTCTCGGCCTGACGGGCCTTCAGCACGTCCTCAATGCCGTCGTGGCGCAAGTACTCCTCGAACTCGTCGGCCGGCAGTTCCAGCACCTTCGGATTGGTCGAGACCCCGACGGCATAGGTCCCGGTCGCGCCCACCGTGAGATCCAGGTAGGAGGTCACCTTGTCGTCGCGCCACTGGCTGGTCGCGGGATGTGAGATCTTGCCGTTCGCGATCACGGACACGCTGCGCATCCGCTCGCGGAGGATCGGGTTCTCGCTCTTGTCGAACGTGCCGTTGAAGAGGGCGATCACCGTCTTCGCCCCCGGCGCCAGATAGAAGCTCGCGGGCTTCAGGAACATCTCGTGGGCGCCGGCGGCAACCGCGGAAAGCGCCAGCGCGGCGCCGATGCCGAACGCGAGGAGGGGCGTCTTGGTCTTCATGATCATCGTCCGAGGCAGGGATCAGGGGTGGTCGGCGGCGGCATCGTGGCTGTGGGGCGGCCCACCGTCGTGGCTGTGGACCCCACCGGGTCCCAGGTCGCCCGTCAGGTCCTGGATCTCCATCTCCACGTGCGCGTGTGCATGGTCGTCGCGGTTGATGGGGAAGCTCTCCGCGTGCGCCGCGTGCGCGTAGGCGTGGAGTTGAGCCAGGAGAAGCAGGAGACCGATCGCGACCAGCAGGGTGTTGGTCACCTTCGCGACCGGCTCCCACGCACGGGTCCGACGCGACAGCGCCACGAGCCCGGCCATAGGCGCCAGCGCCGCGAGCTGCCCCAGTTCGACGCCCAGGTTGAAGGCGAGAATCTTGCCGATCATGCGCGGATCGTGCGGGGCCATCAGATCCTGCAGGCGCGCCGACAGCCCGAAGCCGTGGATCAGGCCGAACAGGAACACCATCAGGACCAGGTTCGGGGCGGCGAAGCCGAACCATCTGCGGAACCCGTCTAGGTTCTCGAAGCCCCTGTAGATCACCGTCAGGGCTATCACCGCGTCGATCAGGTAGGGATTGGCTGAAACGCCGAGCCAGGTGGCGCCGATGAGCGTCAGGGCATGGCCGAGCGTGAAGGCCGTCACGAACTTCACCACGTCGCCCAACCGGCGCAGGAAGAAGATCACGCCCAGCAGGAACAACAGGTGGTCCAGGCCCGTGACCATGTGCTCGGCGCCGAGCCACAGGAAGTCGACGTAGCCGCCCTGCGCCATGCGCTCGCGCGCTGCGTCGGACACGCCGTGCGCGAACGCCGCGCCCGGCGCGGCGCAGGCCAGAAGCATCGCCGCCACGCCGGCGAGGCGTTTCGAATGCGGGAACATGCGGACTAGTGGCGCGGCGTCGGCGCCAACGGCCTGGCCCCGTGCCAGGTGTTTGATCCGCACGCCATCGCCCGCCCCAACGCAAACCGGTTCATCGGGCGGGAACTTCGAGGGGGGCCCGGCGACGGGCAAGCCGCGTGACCTGCATCCGCGTCAAAAATGCGCGGGCGCCTTTTTGAGGGCAGGCGCCCGCGGCCTAGGTAGAATCGACATTCAGCGCATCCAGATCATGGCGGCGGCGATGTGGACGAAGGCGGCGTAGTGGCTGACGAGCCTGTCGTATCGGGTGGCGAAGCGTCTGAAGTGCTTGAGCTTGTT
>JBFMGV010000066.1:0-43709 GCA_040752615.1 Pseudomonadota bacterium
AGCATTCCGTCTGGTGACGGAAGAGGTCTTAGTGCTTGGGCGCCTCGGCCGGCGGCGGGGTCGCGGTCATCGCGCCCGCATCGGCGGCCGGCGGAGCCGCGGCGGCATCGGCCGGCGGAGCAGCAGCGGCGTCAGCCGGCGGCGCGGCGGCGGCGTCGGCCGGCGGGGTCGCAGCGGCGTCAGCAGCCGGAGCGGCGTCGGCGGCCGGGGCCTCTTCCTTCTTCTGGCAGGCGGCAAGGCTCAGGGCCAGGACGCCGGCGGTAGCAACGGTCAGAATGCGAAGCTTCATCTGAGTTGACTCCCCTCGGGGTGAATCCCCGACGTCGACAAGCCTACACAACTTCGTGCGTTCTCAAAGTCGTGATGACCCCGGCCCCAACAAAAACCCTCGCCCCAAGGCGGGCGAACGCTTTAGGGAACGTCGGCATATCTGGGGTGCGAGGAGACGGTGCTTATGGGTAAGCGTGTGACGAAGGCTGTCCTGCCGGTGGCGGGACTGGGGACGCGGGTGCTGCCGGGCGCGAAGACGACGCCCAAGAACCTGCTGAACGTCGTGGACCGGCCGATCCTCAGCTACATCGTCGAGGAGGCGCGGGCCGCCGGCATCGAGCACTTCGTCTTCATCGTCGGTCGCGGCCAGGGCGCGATCGAGGACTACTTCGACAAGATCCCCGAGATCGAGCAGGCGCTGGAGGCCAAGGGCAAGGTCGAGATCCTGGCCGACGTCCAGCGCGACCTGCCCGAGCCCGGCGAGATGAGCTTCATCCGCCAGATGGCGCCGCTGGGCCTGGGCCACGCGGTCTGGTGCGCGCGTCACGTAATCGGCGACGAGCCCTTCGCGGTCGTCCTGCCCGACATGCTGATGATGGCCGGCACGCCCACGCTGAAACAGGCCGTGGACGCCTACGACAAGGTCGGCGGCAACATCGTGGTGGTGGAGCCGGTCCCCGAGGGCCAGGCCCACAAGTACGGCATCGTCGCCCTGGAGAAGCAGGACGGCCGCCTGAACCGCATGACCGGCATGGTCGAGAAGCCTGCGCCCGGCACGGAGCCCTCGAACCTCTTCATCTCGGGCCGCTACATCCTGCAGCCCGAGATCTTCAAGATCCTGGAGACCCAGGAACGCGGCGCGGGCGGCGAGATCCAGCTCACCGACGGCATGGCCCACCTGATGAAGGTCCAGGACTTCCACGCCCTGGAGTACGAGGGGACCACCTACGACTGCGGCGACAAGATCGGCCTCCTGCGGGCCAACGTCGCCTTCGCCCTGGCGCGCCCCGACCTGGCGGACGACGCCCGCAAGGCGATCAAGGATCTGCTGTAGGCGTCCACATGCGCCTGTTCGTCTTCGGCTACGGCTTCTCCGGGCGGGCGCTGGCCAGGCGCCTCGCCCGCGACGGCTGGCGCTTCGCCGCCTCGGGCCGCACGCCCGAGGCGCGGGCCGGGATCGAGGCCGACGGCGGGCTGGCCGTCGATCCTGCCGATCGCGCCGCCCTGGTCGCGGCCCTGGGCGATGTCCAGGCGCTGCTGATCACCGCGCCGCCAGGCCCCGAGGGCTGCCCCGGGCTGAACACGCTGGTGGGTCCGATGGCCGAGGCCGGCGCCTTTCCCGACTGGACCGGCTATCTCTCCACCACCGGCGTCTATGGCGATCGTCGCGGCGGCTGGGTCACCGAACGCAGCCGTCTGGCGGCGCAATCGGTCGAGGGCGCGCGCCGGGTGAGCGCCGAGCGTGACTGGCTGGAGGTCGGGCGCGGCATGGGCCTGACCGTGGCGACCTTCCGCCTGCCGGGCATCTACGGTCCCGGCCGCTCCACATTCGACCGCCTGCGCGAGGGACGGGCCCGGCGGATCACCGCGCCGGGACAGGTGTTCTCCCGCATCCACGTGGACGACCTGGCCGAGGGACTCGCCGCTTCGATCGCCCGCCCGCGCGCGGGCGCCAGCTACAATCTCTGCGACGACGAGCCGGCGGCCAACAGCGAGGTGGTGGCGCACGCGGCCCGCCTTATGGGTCTGGAGCCGCCCCCCGAGGTGGCGCTGGCCGATGCCAGGCTGCCTCCCGCCGCCCTGCGGTTCTACGCCGAGAGCAAACGGGTCTCGAACGCCCTCGCCAAGGCCGAGTTGGGTTGGCGGCCCGGATACCCCACCTACCGCGAAGGTCTGGCGGCGATCCTCGCCGCCGGCGGCTAGAGGTCCGCCACCGCCGCCTGCAGCCGGGCGATGTCCTGCGGCCGGGACAGGCGATGGTCGCCGTCCTTGATCAGGGTGAAGACCACGTCGTCCGACTTCAGCGCGTGGGCCAGTTCCAGGGCGTGGCGCCAGGGCACGTCCGGATCCTCGCCGCCCTGGAGGATGCGCACCGGCGCCTCGATCGGGATCGGCGATCCGTCCAGGATCGACCAGCGGGCCCCGTCCTCCAGCATCGCGCGGGCGATCGGATAGGGATCTCCGTAGGCGCTGGGGCGCATCCAGACGCCGTCGGCGGCTAGCGCGGCGTGTCCCTCGGGCGGGATCTCGGGGGTCATGAGCTTCTCTGTGAAGTCGGGCGCGGGGGCGATCAGCACCATCGCCTTCACCCGTTTCGGCGCGGCGAGCGCAGCGAGACAGGCGATCCAACCGCCCATGGACGACCCCACCAGCACCAGGTCGCCAGCCGTGAGCTCGTTCAGCACCGCGATGGCGTCGTCACGCCAGCGCGTGATGGTGCCGTCGGCGAACTCGCCGCTGGAGGCGCCATGGCCGAAGTAGTCGAAGCGGACGTAGGCCCGGCCGTTCGCGGCCGCCCACTCGGCCAACGCCTCGGCCTTGGTCCCGGTCATGTCCGACATGAAGCCGCCCAGCCAGACCACGGTCGGGCCCGCGCCTTCCACCATCCGCCAGGCCAGCCGCGCGCCATCGGGGCGGTCGAGGAATCCTTCGATCTCGTTCATGCACGCCTCATAGCAGCCCCCTTAGCAGCGGGGGCCAACTCAGTTTACAGAGGGCGCGTGGCGCTACCCCCGGATTTCACGCTGCTGCAGGTCATTCCAGAACTGGAGACCGGCGGCGCGGAGCAGAGCACGATCGATGTGGCCAAGGCCGTGGTCCGCGCGGGCGGAACGGCCCTGGTCGCCACGCGCGGCGGGCGGATGGTCTCGCGCCTTGAGGCCGACGGCGGCCGCCTGGCTCAGATGCCGGTGCAGACCAAGAACCCGCTGGTGATGCTGGGCAACGCCGCACGGCTGGTGGCGCTGATCCGGCAGGAGAACGTCAGCATCGTCCACGCGCGCAGCCGGGCGCCGGCCTTCTCCGCCCTCTGGGCCGCCCACGCGACCCGCACGCCGTTCGTCGCGACCTATCACGGGGTCTACAAGGCCCAGTCCGGACTCAAGCGCTGGTACAACGCTGTCATGACCCGCGGCGACCTGGTGATCGCCAACTCGGACTACACCCGCGACCACGTGCTGGCCGAGCATCAGGTCGACCCGGCGCGCATGGTGACCATTCCCCGCGGCATCGACTTCGACCGCTTCGATCCGGCCTTCGTCACTGCCGCCCGCATCGACGCCCTGCGCAGCGCGTGGGGCATCGCGCCGGACGACCCGCGCACGCGCATCCTGCTGGCTGGGCGTCTGACGCGGATCAAGGGCCACCTGACCGTCATCGAGGCGGCCCGGCGGTTGGCGGCCGAGGGACGGCGCGACTTCCTGATTCTCTTCGCCGGCGACGACCAGGGGCGGATCGGCTACCCCGCAGAGGTGCGGAAGGCGATCGAGGCGGCCGGCCTTTCCGACGCGATCCGCATCGTCGGTCACTGCGACGACATGCCGGCGGCCTACATGCTGGCCGATTTCGCGATCCTGCCGACCACCGTGCCCGAGAGCTTCGGGCGCGCAGCCGTCGAGCCACAGGCCATGGGGCGGCCGGTGATCGCGTCCAACCACGGGGGCGTCACCGAGACGATCGTCGAGGACCAGACCGGCTGGCTGGCCCCCGTCGAGGACGCCGACGCCTGGGCCCGCGCGCTGTCCCGCGCGATCGACCTCGGGCCCAACAAGCGTCAGGAGATGGGCGAGGCCGGCCGTCGCCGCGCGCGCCAGCTCTACTCCGCGGACGCCATGTGCGCGCAGACCCTCGCCGCCTATGAACGGGTGCTGGAGGCCCGCCGCTGATGCCCCGGCACGTCGAACGCATCCTGGTGATCAAGCTGTCGGCCCTGGGCGACTTCGTCCTGGCCCTGGCGGCGATGAAGAAGATCCGGCAGGCGCACGCCAAGGCGCACATCACCCTGCTGACCACGCCGCCCTTCGAGGCCCTGGCCAAGATCTGCCCCTACTTCAACGCCGTGGACACCGGCGGCCGGCCCGAGACCTTCCCGGAATGGATGGCGCTGCGCGGCCGGATCAAGGCGGCGAACTTCGATCGCGTCTACGATCTGCAGACCTCCTCGCAGTCGAACCGGATCTTCCAGTTGCTGCGGCCGGGTCCGCCGCCCTGGTCGGGGATCGCCCTGGGCTGTTCGATGCCGCACAGGAACCCTCTTCGGAACGGGATGCACACCCTCGAGCGCCAGGCCGACCAGCTCATGTACGCCGGCATCTGGGAGGACGCGCCCACCGAGCCCGGCTCGGCGCCGCCACCGGACCTGTCGTGGGTGATGAAGACCGCGCCCGCCGAGCGGCCGGTGCCGGGAGCCAACAAGCCACGGCCCTATGTGATGTTCGTGCCGGGCGGTTCGGCGCACCGCCCCGAGAAGCGTTGGCCGGTGGAGAAGTACTCGGAACTGGCGCGCATCCTCTACGGCCGCGGCTTCGACGTGGTGGTGATCGGCGGACCGCAGGAGACGGACCTGGCCCATGCGATCCAGCGCGGCGTGCCGCGCGCCCGCGACCTGACCGGCCGCACCGATTTCGCGATGATCGCGCGGCTGGGCGCCAAGGCGGCGCTGGCGGTCGGCAACGACACCGGCCCCCTGCACCTGGCGGTCGCCGGCGGGGCCCCCGCCATCGTGCTGTTCTCCAAGGCGTCGGACCCCGCGCTGTCGGCGCCGCGCGGCCGCGTGGCGATCCTGAGATCGGAAAATCTGGCGGACCTGCCTGTGGCCCAAGTGGCGCAGGCGGCGAACTCATTGGCTCCGACGTCCGCCGCGCCTTGATACGGACGCCCCCGCGCGTCATATACTCGGGAACAGCCGGAGCGCGTCACGCGTGCCGGCGTTTTTGCGTTGCAACTGCTTAGGAGCACTGCCTATTCGCCGCCCCATGCAAACGCCGCCCGTCAAAGAAGGGCCGCGCATGAACGAAGATATCCGCGTCCCTCGCGTTCTCCTCATCGATCAACACGGTGAGAAGCAGGGCGTGATGCCGACCTCCGCCGCCATCGAAGCCGCCGAAGAGGCCGGTCTCGATCTGGTCGAGATCGTGCCGAACGCGGACCCGCCCGTCTGCAAGATCCTGGACTACGGCAAGTTCAAGTTCCAGGAGCAGAAGAAAAAGAACGAGGCGCGGAAAAAGCAGAAGGTGGTGGAGCTCAAGGAAATCAAGCTCCGCCCGAACATCGACACGCACGACTATGAGACCAAGGCGAAGTCGATGCACCGCTTCTTCGAGGAAGGCGACAAGGTGAAGATCACCCTGCGCTTCCGCGGTCGCGAACTGGCCCACCCGGAACTCGGGATGAAGCTCCTCCAGAAGGTGAAGGCCGATTTCGAGCCGGTCGCCAAGGTCGAGTACGAGCCCCGGATGGAAGGCCGTCAGATGATCATGATCCTGGCGCCGCGGTGAGTCCCGCACGCATCGGAATTCTGGGAACGGCCGCCGCCTTGGCGGCCGTTTCTGCATCCGCCGCCCTGGCTCAGGGCAAGGACGATCCCAGCCACGCCCCGTACGCGCCGTTCAAGATCGGCGAGGGGCTCTATTACGTGGGCTCGTCCGACTACACGGCCTACCTCTTCACCTCGAAGGCGGGTCTGATCGTGCTGGACGGCGGCGACGCCGAGACCGGCAAGCAGATCGTCGCCAACATCCGCACGCTGGGCTTCGACCCGGCGCAGGTGAAGATCCTGCTGAACACCCACCAGCATTTCGACCACGCCGCGGGCCTCGCCGTGGTGAAGAAGGCCGCGCCGGGCGCGAAGCTCTATGCCAGCGCCGCGGACGGCCCGATCATCGCGGCCGGCGGCCGGGGCGATCCGTTCCTCAAGGGCGAGGCGTTCCACTACGAGCCGGTGAAGCCGGACGGCGTTCTGAAGGACGGCCAGACGGTGAGCCTGGGCGGCTGGACGCTGACGGCGCACGTCACCGGCGGCCACACCAAGGGCTGCACCACCTGGACCTTCCCGGTCAGCGTGGCCGGCAAGGTCCGCCAGGCCCAGGTCCACTGCTCGTCGTCGGTCCTACCCGGCTACAAGCTCGGCAAGACCGAGACCTATCCCGGCCAGACGGCGGACTACGAGAAGAGCTTCGCCACCTGGAAACGCCTGCCCTGCGAGGTGTTCCTGGGCTCGCACGCCCGGTTCTTCGACATGGACGCCAAGCGCAAGGCCCTGGCGGCCGGCAAGGCCGACGCCTTCGTCGACCCGGAGGGCTGCAAGACCTTCTACGCCAAGGCCGAAGCCGCCTTCCGCGCCGAACTGAAGCGCCAGAACCCCTAGCGACGAACGCCACGCGGGTGTGACCTCGCGTCAACGTGGCGTCCGGATCGACCGGGCGCCGCGCGCGTCATCTTGCCGGGCCGGGCGGCACGTCCTAACAGCGTTCACATGTCCACCACGTCGCCCCGGGAGGCGTCAGCGCCTCCGATGGCGGCGCCGTCGCTGATCGCCGTCATCTTCATCAACATGCTGGGCTTCGGGATCATCGTCCCGTTGCTGCCCTTCTATGCGAAGTCGTTCGACGCCCAGCCGTGGCAGGTCGCGCTGGTGTTCTCGGCCTATGCGGCGGGCGGCTTCTTCGGCGAGCCCTTCTGGGGCCGGCTGTCCGACAAGTACGGGCGCAAGCCGCTGTTGATCTCGACCCTCTGCGGCAACTTCCTCTGCTACCTGGCGCTGGCCTTCGCCCCGAACGTCTGGGCCGCGCTGGCCATTCGCTTCCTGGGCGGCCTGGCCAGCGGCAATGGCGCGGTCATCCAGGGTTACATCGCCGACGTGACGCCAACCGAGCGGCGCTCGCGGGTGATGGGCTACATGGGCGCGGCCTGGAACGTGGGCCTGATCGTGGGCCCGTCGGTGGGCGGGCTCTTCGCGCATCCCGAGGCGGGGCCGATCGGCTTTCAGATCCCCCTCTTCATCTGCGCCGGCCTTTCGGCGCTGTCGGCCCTGTCCATCGTGCTGTTCATCCGCGAGAGCCGCACGCGCGAGGCCGTCATCACGGAACGCCCCAGCCGCTGGGCGGCCACCGGCGAGGCGATCCGCCACCCGGTGATCGGGCGGCTGATGCTGCTGACCTTCCTTGTGGGTTTCGCGTTTACCGGCATCGAGAGCACGTTCGGCCTCTGGACCCAGGCGCGGTTCGACTGGGGGCCGAAGGAGATCGGCCTTTGCTTCGCCTTCGTGGGCATCACCGCCGCGTTCACCCAGACCTTCATCACCGGGCCGCTGGCCGAGCGCTATGGCCCCGGGCGGATGCTGGCCGCCGGCATGACCGCGACGCTGATCGGCCAGGTGCTGCAGCCGTTCTCGACCCACCCCAGCATGGTCATCGCGCTCATGTGCCTGACCGCCGCCGGACAGTCGGTGGCCTGGCCGAACGTCAGCGCCCTGATCTCCGAGACCGCGCACCCCGACCGCACGGGCCAGATCCTTGGACTGAACAACGCCATGGGCGCGGCCGCGCGGGTGGCGGGGCCGTTCTGCGCCGGCCTGGCCTTCGCCCACATCAGCCTGGACGGCCCCTTCTGGCTGGGCGCGATGATCGTGGCGCCGTCGATCTGGCTCGCCATCTTCGCCGCCCGCAGGGCTCAGGCCTGGCGCCTGGCCGGGGGCCAGCATGAGCCCGGCTGAGGAACGCCGGGCGCTGATCGTCCTCCTGACGGTCATCTTCCTGATGATCGCCGGCTTCGGTCTCGTCATCCCGTTGCTGCCGTTCTTCGCGCACGCGTTCGACGCCGATCCCTGGCAGGTGACGCTGCTGTTCTCGGCCTTCTCGGTGGGCACGTTCCTGGGCGAGAACGTCTGGGGCCGGCTGTCCGACCGGATCGGCCGGCGGCCGGTGCTGATCGTCACCATCGCCATGGTGGGCCTGACCTACGCGGCCGTGGCCTTCGCGCCCAACATCCTGGTCGCCTTCGCGATCCGCTTCGCCAACGGCTTCTTCGCCGGCAACATCTCGACCCTGCAGGGGGCGCTCGCCGACATCACCCCGCCCGAGAAGCGCGCGGCGCGGATGGGCCTGATGGGTTCGGCCTTCAGCGCCGGCTTCATGACCGGCCCGGCCATCGGCGGCTTCCTGGCCCAGCCCAGCCGGGGCGCGCTGGGCTTCCAGCTCCCGCTGCTGGTGGCCGCCGGCTTCGCGCTGGCCTCTACCCTGGCCGTGATCCTGCTGGTGCGCGAGCACCGGCCGGCCGGCTCGACGACCATGAAGCGTGTGAAGTCGGCGCCGCTTCGCGAGGTTTTCGCCCACCCGATCATCGGCCGGATGGTGCTGATCAGCTTCATCGTGGTGGCCGGTTTCGCGGGGATCGAGGCGATCTACGGCCTGTGGACCGAGCTGGAGTTCGGCTGGGGGCCGCGCGAGATCGGTCTCGCGTTCATGGTCATCGGCGGGCTGGGCGCCGTGTGCCAGGGCTGGCTGTCCGGCCGGCTCGCCCGGCGCTGGGGCGAGGCTCGGGTGCTGGCGGGCGGCCTGGTGTTCATGGGGCTGGGCCTGGTGACGCAGTGGCTGTCGCCGACCTGGGAGGTGGCCATGGTCGGCTTCGCTCTGGTCTGCCTCGGCCAGTCGATCTGCTTCCCCAACATCAGCGCCCTGATCTCCCAGGCCGCTCCGCCCGACCGGCAGGGCGAGATGCTGGGCCTGAACATGAGCGGCATGGCGCTGGCGCGGATCGGCGGGCCGGTGCTGGCGGGCCAGATGTTCTCGCTGCTGTCGCCGGGCTCGCCGTTCGCCCTGTCGGCCCTGCTCATTTTGCCGGCACTCTGGTTCGCGTGGGCGGTGATCAAGCGGATGCCCAGGCTTGCCTGACGGGCCCGGGATATGGCGGGGCCATCCGGACAGGAGCCCCCATGCGTTCGAAGATCGTCGCCCTCGCCGCCACCCTCGCCCTGGCGCCCGCGGCCGCCCTCGCCCAGGCGAGCGTGACCCACGTGCCGATGCCGCCCCGCCCGGGCGGCGGCCCACCCCCGCCCTTCAGCGCCGCGGTGGTGGCGGGCGAGACGGTCTATCTGTCCGGGATCACCGACGGCGGAACCGCCCTGGGCGGCTCGACCGCAGACGCGGCCAAACGGGTGCTGGACGGCCTCAAGCGCAACGCCGAGGCCGCGGGCGTCAGCATGGATGACCTCGCCTGGGTGCAGGTCTTCTCGAGCGACCTCGGCGACTACCAGACCTTCAACGAGGTCTATCGCACCTACTTCAAAGGGCCCATGCCCGCCCGCGCCTACATCGGGACCGACAAGCTGCTGGGCGGAGCCCGGTTCGAGGTGATGGGCGTGGCCGTGAAACGGCAGAGGTAACGCGCGCGTGACCAGCCTCACGTGATTGTCAGGTCTCCAGGACTCGAACCTCAGCGTTCCGACACCTAGGTTCAGCATTCGAGTTAGGATTCGGGAGACATTGCCCATGACCTCAACCCCCATGGACACTATTCTTATCGTGTGTAGAGACGAGCACTATTCCGCCAATCTGATCGGAAGCCTGCATGATATTGGCGCGAGTGTCGTCGGACCTGTATCAGACGGCGATACAGCGCTGACTCTGGCCGCACAAACCTCACCGAACCTCGCTATCCTGGCCGATGAACCCACCTGCGATCGCGACGCCCAGGACCTGGCGCGCGAGCTGCACGCGACCTGGGGCATCCGCTCGCTGGTGCTGACCGACGACCGCCGCACGGTGGGCGAACAACCGTGGCTGCCTGAACCGGAGACCCTGGACCGCCTGATCGACACGCTGGCCGAGGCGTCTGCGGCGAAGTTGCAGTAAGCGGGGCGAGGGCCGCGGATCGCTTGCGTTTCGCGGCCCTTTCCCGTATTAGCCCGCCCCTTCGGAACCGCCTGGCCCCAAGGCATGCCATGGCGGTTCATCAACACGACCAGAGGACGGGCCCTTCGGGACCCGACGTGAAATGCCCAAACTGAAGACCAAGTCGGGCGTGAAGAAGCGCTTCAAGATGACGGCGTCTGGCAAGCTGAAGGCCGGCGTCGCCGGCAAGCGCCACCGCCTCATCAGCCACAACGCCAAGTACATCCGTCAGAACCGCGGCACCAAGGTGATGAGCGAAGCTGATACCAAGATTATCAAGCTCTGGCTCCCCTACGGCCTCTAAGGAGAACTGACAGATGGCACGCGTGAAAAGGGGCGTCACCGCCCACGCCAAGCACAAGAAGGTTCTCGAGCAAGCCAAGGGCTTCTACGGGCGCCGGAAGAACACCATCCGCACGGCCAAGGCCGCGGTGGACAAGGCTGGCCAGTATTCCTACCGCGACCGCAAGGTCCGGAAGCGCATGTTCCGCTCGCTGTGGATCCAACGGATCAACGCCGCGGCGCGCACGGAAGGCTTCACCTACTCGCAGTTTATTCACGGCCTGGACAAGGCCGGGATCGAAATGGACCGCAAGGTCCTCGCCGACATCGCCGGCGCCGATCCGGTTGCGTTCAAGGCCATCGCCGACAAGGTTCGCGCCGCGCTGGCTTAAGGCCTGGGATCGCAAGATCCTGACGCTTTACAAGAAGCCCTCCGGCCGAACCGCCGGAGGGCTTTTTGCTGCCCTATCGCCAGCCCCGCGCCGCGCCGAGCGGCGGGGGAGGTTCCCCTTCCACCGAACGTCCTCTAGGACACCCGTCCCATGACCGATCTCTCCAAACTCGAAGCCGAGCTCGACGCGCGGATCACCGCCGCCACGGACCTCGCCGCCCTGGACGCCATCCGCGTCGAGGCGCTGGGCAAGACCGGGACGATCTCCGAGCTTCTGAAGTCCCTGGGCAAGATGAGCCCCGACGAGCGCCGCGAGCAGGGCCCGAAGATCAACGGCCTGCGCGACGGCGTCTCCACGCACATCGCCCGCCGCAAGTCGGCGCTGGAACAGGCCGAGCTGGACGCCCGCCTCGCCTCCGAGCGCGTGGACCTGTCCCTGCCGCCGCCGCCCAGCCGCAAGGGTCGCATCCATCCGACCATGCAGGTGCTGGACGAGATGATCGCGGTCTTCGCCGACATGGGCTTCGCCCTGGCCGAAGGTCCGGACATCGAGGACGACTTCCACAACTTCACGGCGCTGAACTTCCCGCCCAAGCATCCGGCGCGGGAGATGCACGACACCTTCTGGCTGCCCGAGGACGCCAACGGCGAGCGCAAGGTGCTGCGCACCCACACCAGCCCGGTGCAGATCCGCACCATGCAGCGCCTCAACGAGAAGCTGCCGTCTTGGATCGCCAACGGGCAGGAACCGCCGATCCGGGTGATCGTGCCGGGCCGCACCTACCGTTCGGACTCCGACGCCACCCACACGCCGATGTTCCACCAACTCGAAGGCCTAGTGATCGATCGGAACATCCACATGGGCCACCTGAAGTGGACCCTGGACCAGTTCATCGCGCGCTACTTCGAGACGCCGGTCGTCGAGTCGCGCTTCCGCCCGCACCACTTCCCGTTCACCGAGCCCAGCGCCGAGATGGACGTGAAATGCGACCGGTCGGGCGGCGGCGTGAAGATCGGCGAGGGCGCCGACTGGATGGAGATCGTGGGCTGCGGGATGGTGCACCCCAACGTGCTCCGCAATTGCGGCCTGGATCCGGACGAATGGCAGGGCTTCGCGTTCGGCTTCGGCGTCGATCGGCTGGGCATGCTGAAGTACGGCATGCCCGACCTGCGCGACATGTTCGCCGGCGACGGCCGCTGGCTGGAGCACTACGGCTTCTCGGCCTTCCAGGCGCCCAACCCGGCCACGGGCCTGTCGTGACCGAAGCCGCCGCCCAGGACTGGCGGTCGCTGGAGAGCTTCGCCTTCGGCGACGGCCCGGAGATGGCCGACCGCCTGCTGGCCTTCGTGCTGGCGGGGGCGAAGACCGCCACCTGCTGGTCGATCGCCGACGGGCAGCAGACCCACGTGGGCAAGCGGATGGTCGTCAACGACGGCGCCGGCCGCCCGCGCGCCGTCATCGAGACCGTCACCCTGGAACAGCTGCGCTTCGGCGACGTGCCCTGGTCCTTCGCCGAGCATGAGGGCGAGGGCGACACCTGCCTGCAGGACTGGCGCGACGGCCATGAGGCCTATTTCACCCGCAACGGCGGCTTCACACCCGAGATGATGCTCTGGTGCGAGCGGTTCCGCCTTATCGAGACGATCGGCGAAGGAGCCGAGCAATGAAATTCACCCTCTCCTGGCTCAAGGATCACCTGGAGACCGAGGCCACCGTCGACCAGGTGGTCGACGCCATGACCATGGCCGGCCTCGAGGTCGAGCACGTGGACGATCCGGCGACGAAGCTCGCCGCCTTCACCGTGGCCAAGATCGTCGAGGCGGTGCAGCACCCCAACGCCGACAAGCTTCGGGTCTGTCAGGTCGACACCAAGGACGGCCGGCTGGAGATCGTCTGCGGCGCTCCGAACGCGCGCCCGGGCCTCACCACCATCTACGCCCCGCTCGGCGCTTATGTGCCCGGCAGCGGCATCACCCTGGAGGCCCGCCCGGTCCGCGGCGTGGTCTCCAACGGCATGCTCTGCTCGGCCAAGGAGCTGGAGGTGGCCGAGGAGTCCGACGGCATCGTCGAGCTTTCCGACGACCTGCCGGTGGGCGCCACGGCGGCCGAGGCCTTCGGCCTGGAAGCGGTGATCGACTTCGAGGTCACGCCGAACCGGCCCGACTGGCTGGGTGTGCGCGGCATCGCCCGCGACCTGGCCGCCGCCGGCCTCGGCGTGCTGAAGGCCGACCCCGTGCAGCCTGTCCCGGGCGGCTATCCCTGCCCCGTGGACATCAAGGTCGACGGCGAGGTCTGCCCCGTGTTCGCCGGCCGTCTGATCAAGGGCGTGAAGAACGGCCCCTCGCCGGCATGGCTGCAGCAGCGACTGACCTCCATCGGCCTGCGCCCGATCAACGCCCTGGTCGACGTCACCAACTACATCACCTACGACCGCGGCCGCCCGCTGCACGTCTACGACCGCGCCCTGATGGTGGGCGAGAGCATCGAGGCGCGGCTGGGTCGCGGCAAGGCCGAGGCCGGCGACGGCGCGCCCTCGACCGCCGAGCACCACGACGAGCAGCTGATCGCCCTCGACGGCAAGACCTACGACCTCTCGTCCGAGATGTCGGTCATCGCCGACGCGGACGGCAAGCGTCCGATCGGGATCGGCGGCGTCATGGGCGGCGAATCCACGGGCTGCTCGGAAGCCACCACGGACGTCTTCGTGGAGTGCGCCTGGTTCGACCCGATCCGCACCGCGCAGACCGGCCGCGCCACCGGCATCACCTCCGACGCCCAGTATCGGTTCGCCCGCACCGTGGATCCGGAGTCCCTGGTCCCCGGCATCGAGTACGCGACCCGGATGATCCTGTACCTCTGCGGCGGCGAACCGTCCGAGGTGAAGGTGGCCGGCAAGGCCCCCGCCCCGCCGGCGGCGGTCACCTTCGACCGTGACTATGTGCGGAAACTCTCCGGGCTCAGCATCACCCCGCAGCGGATCGACGACATCCTGCGCGACCTGGGCTTCCACATCGACGGCGACCAGGTCACGCCCCCGTCCTGGCGCCGCGACGTGGACGGCAAGGCCGACCTCGTCGAGGAAGTGGCGCGCATTGAGGGCTTCGGCGCCCTGCCGTCCACGCCGCTGCCCGAGATCGCCCGCCCGCCGGGCGGCGCCCTGACCGTGCGCCAGCGCCGCATCCGCGACGCGCGCCGGCTGATGGCCTCGCGCGGCTACGCCGAGGCGGTCACCTGGAGCTTCACCCGCCGCGAATGGGCCGAGTTGTTCGGCGGCGGCCAGCCCGAACTGGTGCTGAGCAACCCGATCGCGGCCGAGCTGTCGACCATGCGGCCGACGACCCTGGCCAATCTGATCGACGCCGCCGCCCGCAACGCCCGCAAGGGCTTCCCCGACGCGGCCCTGTTCGAGATCGGCCCCAACTTCCGCGGCGACCAGCCGTCGGACCAGTGGACGGCCGTCACCGGCCTGCTGGCGCCCCACGCGCCCAAGCATTGGGCCAAGACGGGCGGTGATCCCCTGTTCGAGCTGAAGGCCGACCTGCTGGCCCTCCTCGACGAAGTCGGCGCCCCGGCGCTGCAGGTGGTCCAGGGGCAGAACGCGCCTTGGTGGCATCCCGGCCGCTCGGCCCGCCTGCAACTCGGCCCCAAGGTGGTCGTCGCCGAGTTCGGCGAACTGCATCCCAGCGTGCTGAAGGCGATCGACGCCGAGGGGCCGATGCTGGCCTTCGAGGTGAACCTCGACGCCGTGCCGGAACCCAAGAAGAAGGGCGTGAAGACCAAGCCCGTGCTGGAGTTGTCGACCCTGATGCCGCTGAAGCGCGACTTCGCGTTCCTGGTGGCGGCCGACGTGCCGGCCGGCGATCTCGTCCGTCCGATCCAGGGCGCCGACAAGGCGCTGATCGCCGAGGCGCGGGTGTTCGACGTCTACCAGGGCCAGGGTGTCCCCGACGGCCACAAGTCGGTGGCCATCGAGGTGCTGGTGCAACCGCGCGAGAAGACCCTGACGGACGCCGAGATCGAGGCCCTGTCGGGCCGCATCGTCGCCGCCGCCGAGAAGGCGACCGGCGCGAAGCTGCGGGGCTGAGGGAACCTCCCCCGCCACGCGGGGGAGGTTTCTAGAACGGGATGACGTTCCGCTTCCGGGTGTAGGCCAGGTAGCCGACGTTGGCGCCCAGGCGCAGGCCGACGCCGGCGCGGATCGGGGCCAGGGTCACGTCCTCGGCGCGCTGGTAGTTCACGCCCAGGCCGCCGACGAGATAGGCCGTGCCCTCGACGCCCGGGAAGCGCTGGAAGATCCGCTCCGGCTCCCAGAGGTTGTAGCAGAGGGTGAAGACGCGGCTGGCGTTGCCGCCCCAGTCCCAGCCCACCGACGGGCCCTGCCAGAAGACCTCCAGCGGCGGACGGTCCTTCATGTACAGCAGGCCGCGGCCGTACCGCAGGCCCAGCACGAACGAGCCCGAGCCCTCCTCGCCCGCGATGTAGGCGGTGGGCCGACCGTTGTTGGCGAACAGACGCTCGACCGCCGCGCCGGCGGACTCGGCCGTGACGCCCAGGAAGTCGGAGACGCCGCGGACGATCTCGTCCTGGCTGTAGGTCGACGGCGGCGCGCCGGTCGGCCCCGCGGAGGGATAGGCGGGCGTGCTGTTGGGCGCGGGCGGTGCCTCGGCCGGCGGCAGCTGCTGCGACTGCACGCTCTGGGCGCGGACAAGGGTCGGGACCCCGAGCGCCAAGGCGCCCGAAACGAGGAGTTTGCGACGATCCATAGGCGCTTCTCGCCTCCAAATACGGTGAATCAGGGTCCGCCCAGCGCCCCTGGATGGCCGCCCCAGCCTTAACGGTGGATTAACCACGTTCGCGCGGTGACAAGGGGCCGCCTATGTTGCGGCTGCGAATGTGCTAGAGGGGCGGCCAAGATGACCACGCCTCTCGACAAGATCCGCAACTTCTCGATCGTCGCCCACATCGACCACGGCAAGTCCACGCTCTCCGATCGCCTGATCCAGGAGACGGGGGCCCTGACCGCGCGCGAGATGTCCGAGCAGGTGCTCGACAACATGGAGATCGAGCGCGAGCGCGGTATCACCATCAAGGCCCAGACCGTGCGCCTGCACTACAAGGCCGACGACGGCGAGACCTACATCCTCAACCTGATGGACACGCCCGGTCACGTCGACTTCGCCTACGAGGTCAGCCGCAGCCTGGCGGCGTGCGAAGGCTCGATCCTGGTGGTCGACGCCTCGCAGGGCGTGGAAGCCCAGACCCTGGCCAACGTCTACCAGGCGATCGACAACAACCACGAGATCGTCCCGGTCCTGAACAAGATCGACCTGCCGGCCGCCGAGCCGGAGCGGGTGCGTCAGCAGATCGAGGACGTGATCGGCCTGGACGCCTCGGACGCCGTCGTCTGTTCGGCCAAGTCGGGCGTGGGCATCCACGACGTTCTGGAAGCCATCGTCCACCGCCTGCCGGCCCCCAAGGGTGACCGCGACGCCCCGTTGAAGGCCCTGCTGGTCGACGCCTGGTACGACCAGTACCTCGGCGTCGTCGTGCTGGTGCGCGTCTTCGACGGCGTGCTGAAGGTCGGCCAGAAGGTCAAGATGATGCAGACCGGGGCCCAGTATCAGATCGACCGCCTGGGCGTGTTCCGGCCCAAGCAGACCGACGTGGCCGAGCTGGGCCCGGGCGAGGTCGGCTACATCACGGCCTCGATCAAGGAAGTGGCCCACGCCGCGGTCGGCGACACCATCACCGACGAGCGCAGGCCCACCGACAAGCCGCTGACCGGCTTCCGCGAAGTCCAGCCCGTGGTGTTCTGCGGCCTCTTCCCGGTGGACGCCGCCGACTTCGAGGACCTCCGGGCCGCCATCGGTCGCCTGCGCCTGAACGACGCCTCGTTCAGCTATGAGATGGAGACGTCCGCGGCCCTGGGCTTCGGGTTCCGCTGCGGCTTCCTGGGCCTGCTGCACCTGGAGATCATCCAGGAGCGGCTGAGCCGCGAGTTCGACCTCGACCTGATCGCGACGGCGCCCTCGGTCGTCTACAAGATCAAGCTGGCCCACGAGGGCGGCGAGATCGAGCTGCACAATCCGGCCGACCTGCCCGATCCGATGAAGATCGAGACAATCGCCGAGCCGTGGATCAAGGCCACGATCTTCACGCCGGACGACTACCTCGGGGCGGTGATCAAGCTCTGCCAGGACCGTCGGGGCCAGCAGCGCGAGCTGAGCTATGTCGGCAACCGCGCCATGGTGGTCTACGACCTGCCGCTCAACGAGGTGGTGTTCGACTTCTACGACCGGCTGAAGTCCATCTCGAAGGGCTACGCCTCGTTCGACTATCAGATCGAGGAGTATCGGGTCGGCGACCTGGTGAAGATGTCGATCCTCGTGAACAGCGAGCCGGTGGACGCCCTGTCGATGCTGGTCCACCGCGACCGCGCCGAGAGCCGCGGCCGGGGCATGGTCGAGAAGATGAAGGACCTGATCCCGCCGCACATGTTCCAGATCCCGATCCAGGCCGCGATCGGCGGGCGGATCATCGCGCGCGAGACCGTGCGCGCGCTGCGCAAGGACGTGACGGCCAAGTGCTACGGCGGCGACGCCAGCCGCAAGCGCAAGCTCCTCGACAAGCAGAAGGAGGGCAAGAAGCGCATGCGGCAGTTCGGCAAGGTGGAGATCCCGCAGGAAGCGTTCATCGCCGCCCTGAAGATGGACAACGACTGACGCCCGCGCGGACCGCCTGACCGTCCCGACATGGACAGCTAGCTAGCCGACCGCTTCCGGCAGGGTGGTCACCATGGCCCTGAACTGGCGGACGTAGGTCCGCCCGACCCGCAGCTCGGCCCCCGACGCGGTGCGGATCCGCACCTCGCCGTGGCCGGTCTTGCGGATGGCCTGGATGGCGTCGCGCCGTACCAGGGCCGAACGGCGCACCCGGACGAAGCGGTCCGAGCCCAACCGCTCCAGCATCCCGTGCATGGTCTGGCGCAGGAGATAGCTGTTCCCACCCGCGTGCAGCCGCACATAGTCGCGGTCGGCCTCGACCCACTCGATGGCCTCGGGGGCCAGCCGCACGAACTCGCCGCGCCGGCGCACCCAGATCTCTCGCCGCGCCTCGGGCGGGTCGGTCCGCACCGTCGCGGGCTGAGGCAGGGCCGCGACGCCCTCGCACCGGCGCTTGCGGGCGCGCTCCAGGGCCCGCTCCAGTCGGCTCGCCGTCACCGGCTTCAGCACATAGTCGACCGCGCTGAGGTCGAAGGCCTGGGCGGCGAAGTCGCGGAAGGCGGTGGCGAAGATCACCATCGGGCCGCCCGGCTCGTCCAGCACATGCGCCACGTCGAGGCCGGTCATGCCGCTCATCTTGATGTCGAGCAGCACCACGTCGGGACGCAGGGTCTCGATCGCGGTGAGCGCGTCGGGGCCGGATCGCGCCTGCCCGACGACCTCGACGCCCTCCGCCGCGCGCAGCAGCAGTTCCATCCGACGCAGGGCCAGGCGCTCGTCGTCGACCGCGAGGACGCGGAGGGGCGCGCTCATGGCCGCCTCAGGGGAAAGCCGAGCCGCACGCTGAAGCCGCCGCCCGCGCCGGGGCCGGCCTCGAAGCCATGTTCGTCGGGAAACCGGGTCGCGAGCCGCGCCGCCACGTTGCGCAGGCCGACGCCATGGCCCGTCCGGTCGGAGCCAGGCCCGCGGCCGTCGTCGGTAACCTCCAGCATCAGCTGGCCGGCTTCCTCGCGCGCCGCGATCCGCAGGCGCATCATCCGGTCGGGGCCGCGCAGACCGTGCTTCACCGCGTTTTCGACGAGCGGCTGCAGGATCAGGCTGGGCGCCAGCACCTCTTCAAGTTCCTCGGGCAAATCCACCTCGATCGTCAGCTGGTCCTCGAAACGTACGCGCTCGATCTCGAGATAGAGGCGTTGCAGCTCGATTTCCTCGCGCAGAGGGGTGTCGTGCAGCGGGTCCTGCTCCAGCGTGGCATGGAAGAAGCCGGACAGGCGCAGCACCATCTCGTCGGCGTCCTGGTTGCGGCCTTCGAGGATCAGCGCCGAGACGGTGTTGAGGGTATTGAACAGGAAGTGCGGATTGACCTGGTAGCGCAAGGCCAGGATCTGGGCCTCGCGGGCCTGGGCCTGGGCGGCGAGCAGGCGGCGCTCGCGGCGACGCGCCTCCGCCGCGTGCATCAAGGCCAGGTTCGCCGCCGCCCACAGGCCGAAGATCGCCCCCCAGAACACCACCGCCTGGGTGACGACCCTGACGGTCACGGGGGGATTCTCGAGGTTGCCGACCTCGGGGAAGAGGGCGCGCCCCATCGCCCGCATGATCCATTCGAAGGGCAGGCTGACCGCCAGCGTCGCCAGCACGACGACCACGGCCTGACCGACCGGGTGCAGGCGCATACTCCGCTCCAGCGCCGCGCGCTGCAGCACGCTGTGCGCCGCCCCCAGCAGGACCACGCACGCATCGAAGGGAAGCTGCCCCAGCTCGTAGGCCGGCCAACGGCGCTCGAAGCGCACGAACGCCGTCGCCGCCGTCAGCGCCACGGCCCAGAAAAGGATCGCGGTCAGCGAGACGGATGACCAATGGCGAAGCTGGGAACTGGTCTTCAACGGGGGGTACGCGGACGAGTTTTGCCGGGGTGTATCAGCCAAGTTCCACAGCCAAGGCGGCATGTCGATACCACTGGTCGCGGACCTTCCCCATTCGTCGCAATGCGATCCGGACCGCCTCGTCACGCCCCGCGGCCGGCCGTCGGCGCACTGCTTTCCGGATTTCTCCTGCCAGGAGAGGTCGTCCGGCGTTCGTCGCGACGAGGCGACGTTCATCGCGCGCCCCCTGCCCGCCGGCTTCTCGCCGCGCCTACGCCCTCAGCTGTTCAGTTGAGGACCTTTTCGATGAAACGCACTCTTGCCCTGTTCGCGGCCACCACCGCCCTCGCCGTCGCGGGCCCCACGGCCGCGGCGACCAACCTGATCGTCAACGGCGACTTCAACATTCCCGGAACTACCCCCGGCGGCTATCGCACGATCAACGCCGGCCAGGAGCCGGGCGGCTTCGGCTGGAGCGTCACCGGCTCGGTCGACGTCTTCGACACCGACAGCCCGTACGGCGGCGACCCGGATCCGGTGGGCGGCGACCCCTTCGGTCTCGACCTCGTCGGCACCGGCAACGTCGGTGGCATCGCCCAGGGGTTCGCCACAGAGGTGGGCAAGCGCTACGTGCTGAGCTTCACCTACGCCAACAACCCCTTCATCGGCGGGGCCGGCATGCGTTTCGGCGTGAAAGGCGCGTCGGGCGACACGTTCGCCTTCGACCTCACCCACACCGGGTCCACCCAGACCGCGATGAACTGGCAAGAATACACCTACGAGTTCGTCGCCACCGACACGTTCAGCACGCTCTACTTCAACAACACCGCGGGCTCGACGAACGGGGGCATGTACCTCGACAAGATCGGCGTCAGCCAGGTCCCGACCGGTGTGCCGGAGCCCGCGACCTGGGCGCTGATGATCGGCGGCTTCGGCCTCGCCGGCGCCAGCCTGCGCCGCCGCCCGCAGGCGGCCGTCGCCTGATCGACGTGAGGGCCGGCTACCTGACCGGACGGCCGGCCTTCACCACCCCGCGCACCCGCTCCAGCACGGTGACGTCGATCAGCGGATCGCCTTCCACGGCGACCAGGTCGGCGGCGAATCCCGGTGCGACCTGCCCCAGTTCGGCCGGCCTGCCCAGCGCGGCGGCGGCCTCGGTCGTCGCCGCGCGGATCGCCTGGGCCGGGGTCATGCCGAAGCGGACCATGTAGGCGAACTGCCGGGCTCCGAGGCCATAGGGGTAGACCGCCGCGTCGGTGCCGAACGTCAGCTTCACGCCCGCCCTGACCGCCCGGCGGAAGCCCTCGCGCTGGACGTCGGTGGTCTCGCGGTTCTTGCGGAGGTACTCGACGGGCCACCCCGCCTTCGTGCCGGCCTCCTCGATCCAGTCGCCGTTGTAGATGTCCATGTCGAGCCAGACCCCGGCGGCCTTGGCCAGGGCGATCCCCTCGTCGTCGATCAGGCTGGCGTGCTCGATCGTGCGGGCGCCCGCGCGGATGGCCGCCTTGACCCCCTCCGCGCCGTGGGCGTGGGCAATGCAATAGCGACCCAGCGCCTTCGCCTCGTCGCAGGCAGCCTTGATCTCGGCTTCGCTCAGTTCCAGCGCGCCCGGCTCGCTGCCCACCGCGAGGACCGCGCCGGTGGCGATGATCTTGATGAAGTCGGCGCCGCCGCCGATCAGCTCGCGCACCCGCGCCCGCGCCTCGTCCGGTCCGCGCGTCTCACCCAGCCTGAACACCTTCGGGATCTCGGTCCCGACCGGCGCGCCGGTGACCGCGCCCCCGCCTCCGGGCCTGGTGATGTAGGCGCCGGCCACGATCATCCGGGGCCCCTCGACCCAGCCGGCGGCGATGGCGTCGCGCAGCGTCACGTCCGACAGCCCGCGATAGGCGCCGACGTCGCGGACGGTGGTGAACCCGGCCCGCAGCATGATCCGCGCGGCCTCCGCGCCCTTCAGCGCCGTCTCACCCTCGGTATGCTTCAGCGCCTCTGCCGGGTCTTCGGTCTGGCCGAACCCGTCGGCAACGTGAGTGTGCAGGTCGATCAGCCCCGGCAGGACCGTGTAGCGCGACCAGTCCAGCACGACCGCGCCCGGCGGCGGGGCCGCCCAGGGGCCGACGGCGGCGACGCGCCCATCCTCGATCCGGATCACACGATCCGACGCCGCCGCGCCGGCCAGCGGGTCCAGCAGGCGTCCGGCGCGCACGTACAGCGTCTCGGCCCCGGCCGGGCACGGGGCGAGCGCGATGGCGAGGGACAGGGCCGTCGCCAGGGTCTTCGGAATCATCGGCCACTCCCCGGACGCCGGACGGTCTGCGGGGATGATGGCGCGGGCCGGGCCGCGCCCACAAGCGGGCGCGGCGGCGCTAGCGAACTAGAGCTGGTTGAACTCGCCGCAGCGGCACTTCACGACCACGTCGTTCAGGAACGAGCGGTCGGCGCGGAGCAGTTCCTGGCCACAACCGCCGCAGGCGAAGGCCGAACCGCCTTCTTCACGCGGGGCCTCGTCGGCCGTCAGCAGGGTGCGCTGGCCAACGAACAGGCCGGGAAAGGTACGCAACTCGATCATCACACTGCTCCGAAATGGGCCGGTGCGGGCCCGGGTACTCTTCGCACTGCAAAAGCCATTCTACGAATTTATGTTGCAACGCAATGACGCCGTTGTCTGGAACGCTCATTCGTTGAGCGGATTTCGATGAAATGCGCTTCCTGTGCGACGTCATGCTGGTGCGGCTGGCGCGCCTGCTCCGCGCGGCGGGCTACGACACCTACCTGGCCGCGGACGGCGAGCCCGACGCGGAGCTGGTCCGCACGGCCCGGCGGGAGGGTCGGATTCTGGTCACGCGCGACAAGCGGCTGGCCGCGGCTGCCGAGGAATCGGTGCTGGTCCATGGCTGGGGCGTCGACGGCGAGGCCCACACGCTGTCACGCGCCGTGGTGCTGGACTGGACCGCTGCGCCGTTCACCCGCTGCACCCTCGACAACGCCCCTCTACGCGACGCCACGGCCGAAGAGCTGTCGGGCCTGCCGGACCGCACGCGAGGGCTGGCCGGCCCCTTCCGCTCCTGCCCCGCCTGCGGGCGCACCTATTGGCCCGGCAGCCACGTAAGGCGGATGGAGGCGCGTCTGCGCGGCCTGGCCAGGGACGCCGCATTGCCGCCGCAAGCTTGACTAGATAGGCGGCGCAGGGGACTTCACGTTCGACATCCGCAAAGGGAGTTCGCCATGCGCAAGCTCATCGTTCTCGCCGCGGCCGCCGCCGCGCTCATGGTCTCGGCCTGCAACACCGTCTCGGGCATCGGGCGCGACGCCCAGGCCGCCGGACGCGCCGTCACCGGCGCCGCGGAAGACGCCAAGCGCTGATCCGCGAAGGCGCGCCGCCGCGACCAACCGCAGCGGCGCCCTTTCCCTGCCCGGCCCCAGGGCGCATATGGGCCCCATGAGCCAGCTCGCGCATCCGGTGTTCCGCTCGATCGGCCGCGGCCTCGTGGGACATTGCCCCAATTGCGGCAAGGGACGGTTGTTCGGCCGTTACCTGAAGGTCGAGCCGACTTGCGCCGCGTGCGAGCACCCGCTCGCGAAGTATCCCGCCGACGACGGCCCGGCCTATGTGACCATCCTGCTGGTCGGCCACCTGATCATCGGCCCGATGTTCTTCTTCCCGATCGTGTGGGAGGCGAACCCGCTCTACACCCTGCCGGTCATCCTGGGCGCGCTGACCGCGGTGGTCCTGATCGCCCTGCCGCGCGTCAAGGGCGGTTGGATCGGCCTGATGTACGCCCTCGGCGTCACCGACAAGCACCACCGGCTTCACACCGCGGACGCTGCCGACTGACCGGGCGCGCCTTCGGGAACCCAGCTTGGCCGCGGGCGTTCGGCACGGTCGAGGTCGGGGGACTGGGAGGAGAGCCGCATGTCCCTCGGGACCATCCTGATCATCATCCTGATCCTGCTGCTCGTCGGCGCCCTGCCGACCTGGGGGCACTCGCGCGGCTGGGGCTACTTCCCGAGCGGCGGCCTGGGCCTCGTCCTGGTGATCGTCCTGATCCTGGTGCTGATGGGACGGATATAGCGCCGGGGCGCCGTCGCCCGGGCGGATGACGGCGAAACCACTCACACTTTCGCGCCGCGCGCTCTAGCATCCCCGGAAAGCACAGCGGGGGACGGGATGACGGCGACGGAAACCGGGGCGGACTCACAGGTCCCGCCCGAGGTGTTGAAGCCCGGCCTCACCGCCGGCCAGCGCTTCCGGGCCATCCTCGGCGGGTCGGCCGGCAACCTCGTCGAGTGGTACGACTGGTTCGTCTACTCGTTCTTCGCGGTCTACTTCTCGCGTCACTTCTTCCCTGGCGACGACCATCTGGCCGGCCTGCTGAAGACAATGGCGGTGTTCGCGGTCGGCTTCTTCGCCCGGCCGCTGGGCGCCTGGCTGATGGGGCTCTACGCCGACCGAGCCGGGCGGCGCACGGCTTTGACCGCCGCGGTCACCCTCATGTGCGGCGGCTCGCTGATCATCGCCGTCCTGCCCAGCTACGCCACCATCGGCATCGCCGCGCCGGTCCTGCTGCTGATCGCCCGCATCCTTCAGGGCCTGTCGGTCGGCGGGGAGTACGGCGCCAGCGCCACCTATCTTTCCGAGATGGCCGGCAGGCGCCGGCGCGGCTTCTGGTCCAGCTTCCAGTTCGTGACCATGGTGCTGGGCCAGCTCATCGCGGTGGGCGTGCTCAGCCTGCTTCAGACCGTGCTGCCGCAGCCCGACCTGGAGGCCTGGGGCTGGCGCATCCCGTTCTTCATCGGCGCCCTGATGGCGGTGGTGGTGTTCTGGATCCGCAGCCGCATGGACGAGAGCCAGTCGTACGAGAACGCCAAGGCGTCCGGCGCCGAGCGGGCCCGCACCATGATGCTGTTCGCCAACTACCCGAAGCAGACGCTGACCATCTTCGGCTTCACCGCGGGCGGCTCGCTCGCCTTCTACGCGTTCACCACCTACATGCCGAAGTTCCTGGTCGGAACGGCCGGCATGGCGGCCGGCAGCGCCACGGCGGTCACCGCCGGCGCCCTGGTGGTCTATCTCATGGCCCTGCCGCTGTTCGGCTGGATCAGCGACCATCTCGGGCGCAAGGCCACGCTGCTGTTCGCCTTCGGCGGCGGCGCGCTGATCAGCTATCCGGCCATGAAGTTCCTCGAGTCCAACGACAGCCCCTGGCTGGCCTTCGCCGTCGTCTCGCTGCTGGTCTTCGTGATGTCGGGCTACAACGCCGTCAGCGCGGTCGTGAAGGCCGAGCTGTTCCCCGCCAATGTCCGCGCGCTGGGCGTCGCCCTGCCCTACGGCCTGGGGACCGCCATCTTCGGCGGCACCGCAGAGGCGATCGCCCTGGCCTTCAAGAAGGCGGGAGCCGAGGCCGGCTTCTACGTCTATGTGGCGGTGGCCATGGGCATCGCGTTCCTGATCGTGTTCCTGCTGCCCGACAACCGTAAGCACAGCCTGATCCTCGAGGACTGAGTGCAGCCCGCCGACCTCGCCGCCCTGGCCGTCTTCGCCCTCGCCTGGTTCTTCTACGAGCCGCTGCTCAGCGCGTTCGGCAAGCGCCGGGGCGGGGTGCTGAACACCGACATGACGGTGATCCGCAGCGCCTGGATGGTCACGGCCACGGGCCGCGAGGTGCGGCTGATGGACGGACAGCTGCTGGGGCACGCGCTGAACTCGGCCTCGTTCTTCGCCTCGTCCAACCTGCTGCTGATCGCCGCCGCGGCCGGCGCGCTGTTCGGCGGTGACTCCACCTTCCGCTCCGTCTCGGCGCTGGAGGTGGTGAGGACTTCGTCCCGGCTGTTGTTCGAGGTGCAGCTCGCGCTCGTCCTGCTGACCCTGGCGCGGGGCCTGCTGGACTTCATCTGGTCGATCCGCCAGCTCAACTACTGCATCGCGGCGCTGGGCGCCGTGCCCGAACCCCTGCCGGAGCGCGAGCGGCCGGCCTTCGGCGCGGTGCTGGTGCGTCTGCTCAACCCGGCGCTGGGGTCGTTCAATTCCGGCGTCCGCGGCTACTACTTCGCCCTGGCGGCGGCGGCGTGGCTGTTCGGGCCGATCGCCTTCGTCAGCGCCACGCTCGGCGCCGTCGGCCTGCTGTTCTGGCGCCAGCGGCACTCGCCCGCCGCCGCCGCGATCCACGACTTCCGGCAGATGATCGAGACTAGAGACCCAACTCCGCCCGCGCCTTCCGCGTGAGCTTCGCGCAGATCAGGCTGTGGGCGGTGGCCAGCCAGCCCGCCGCGTCTTCCGGGTCCAGGTCGTCCAGATCGACGATCACCCAGCCGCCCCTGGCGAAATAGGGGGCCTGACGCGCCGGACCGCCGTCCTCGGTCAGCACCATGAAGCCGATCTCGCTGACCTTGAAGGCGAGGCCGCCCTGCAGGCCGCAGACGGCGAAGACCTTGCCGCCCACCTTGTAGACGTCGGAGCCGCCCCACTGGACGACCCGGGTCGCCTGGGGCAGCCCCAGGGCGCAGGCCTCGACCTCCTCGCGGGTCAGGCCAGCCCCAACTCGGCGCGCAGCTTCTTGGTGAGCTTGGCCGCGACCAGCTCGTGCGCCGTGGCCAGCCAGCCGCGCACCTCGGCCGGGTCCAGCCCGCCGAGGTCGTCGAAGAACACCCACCTGGCGCGCGCCATGTAGGGCGCCGGGATCGCCCGACCCGCTTCGGTCAGCGCCTCGAAGGCGATGTCGGTCGCCTTGAAAGACAGGCTGGTCCCCGCCCCGTTGGTGACGGCGAACATCTTGCCGCCCACCTTGTAGACGTGGTCGTCGCCCCACTGGACGTCCATGGTCGCCGCCGGCAGGGCCAGCGCGGCCTCGTGCAGTTCGTCCCCCTTCACCGGCGAGCCTAGGCGCTGACGCCGATGCCGATCGGGCACGACACGCCCGTGCCGCCGATGCCGCAGTAGCCGTTCGGGTTCTTGGCCAGATACTGCTGGTGGTAGTCCTCGGCGAAGTAGAACGGGCCAGCCGGCTGGATTTCGGTGGTGATCTTGCCAAAGCCGCGCTTGGCCAGCTCGCCCTGATAGGCCTCGCGCGAGGCTTCCGCCGCCGCGGCCTGCGCGTCGTTGATCGGATAGATCCCCGAGCGATATTGGGTGCCGATGTCGTTGCCCTGGCGCATGCCCTGGGTCGGGTCGTGGTTCTCCCAGAACACCTTCAACAGGTCGGCGTAGGTGACCACCTTGGGATCGAACGCCACCAGCACCGCCTCGGTGTGGCCGGTGCGGCCCGAGCAGACTTCCTCATAGGTGGCGTTGGGCGTGATGCCCTGCTGATAGCCGACGGCGGTCACATGCACGCCGGGGATCTGCCAGAAGACGCGCTCGACGCCCCAGAAGCAGCCCATGGCGAAGTAGGCGACCTCCAGTCCATCCGGGTACGGCCCCTTCAGCGCACGGCCGTTGACGAAGTGGATGTCCGCGGTGGGGATCGCGTTCGCCCGCCCCGGAAGAGCGGTGTCGGCGGTCGGCAGGTCGAGGGGCTTCTTGGCGAACATGGCGGTCTCCAGATGGGCGGACGCTGCAATAGATAGGCGCGCGCGGTCGTTTCCGCACCTGTCCTCGCACCCCCGCGAAAGGCCCGGCGCGGCGCCCGGAAAACAAGCCACGACGCCGCGACGATCCAGCGCTTGCTCCGAAGGACGTCCTGACTATATTGCGCGCCTTCCGCCGGGGGCCCCGCTCCTCCCGCGCGGAGCGTGGAGAGGTGGCCGAGTGGTTGAAGGCGCACGCCTGGAACGCGTGTATAGGTGAAAGCCTATCGAGGGTTCGAATCCCTCTCTCTCCGCCATGACCCTCGAATTCGTCAAAGTTTGTCAGTAGGATGGGCTGCGGGCGAGTCATCGCACCCTAAATCTCGCCCTCGATTGAGCACCTGCCAATCGACACTCCCGCCAAAGAGGTACAACGGCCCCTCCGCAGGTAGGCGACGTGAAGCACTTAGTGAAGCTTGGCCATATGAATGCCATTGGGCGCGACCCAACCAGTCGCACCTAGCTTCACGGTCTGACGTCGACCTGCCAGGATTGGCGAATCGGGGCGTTTAGGGGGGAAGGCGATGGCTGACGAAGCTGTTGACGATGAAGGGGCAGCAAGGATTGACGCTCGAAGCGTTAAGCTTGAGCTGAAGCCCCTCCTGATCGATCACGCGGAAATTGCGAAGGCGTATCGCAAGCGGAAGAGCCGCTTTAATTACAGCCGCGTACATTCGCATGATGTAGCCGCTTTCAAAGAAAAAGGCTGGAGCGAGGTCAAGGCTGGCAAGCGTTACTCGCAGATGAAAAGGGAAAAACCTCTCAGCCAGCTACTAGAAGATCGATTGTGGTCTCTGTGCAAGGAGATGGGGTATCCCGTCTTGAACGGTGACCATTTTCGTGTCGCTTACAAGCGAGATGACGATAGCATTGGAAGCAAGCAAATCGACGTCTTCTCCAAAGACGACGACACACTTATTGTTATTGAATGCAAGACCCGGGAGACGCGTGGTCGCAAGAGTCTCCAAAAAGACCTGCACGAGACAGCCGCTCTCCAGAAGGCGATCGCCAGCGCTGCCCGCGCACACTTCTCTGATTTTGATCCGAAGATATTATGGATCTATGCCACCGAGAATATCATTTGGTCAGAACCGGACATTCAGCGAGCTTCTGCCTCAAACATTCGCATCATTACGGAAAATGAACTGCAATACTTTGAGGCTTATATATCACACGTCGGAACGGCTGGCAGGTATCAGTTCCTCGCTGAATTCCTGAGCGGCCAAGAAATCAGAGGACTAAACGGGATCAAGGTTCCAGCTACTCGGGGAAAGCTCGGACCGGATACGTTCTATTCATTCACGATAACCGCACGCCACCTGCTGAAGATTGCGTTTGTGAACCACCACGCCCTAAATCATCCGGAAGGGCGTCCTGCATACCAGCGCATGGTGGACAAGAAGCGACTGGCGGGCATTGGATCATTCATCAAGACGGGTGGCTACTTCCCCACGAACATTCTGATCAATTTCGTAGAACGATGTCAGTTTGAACCTGCCGCTCTGGAGGAAGATGGATCACCTTATCGCTTTGGTAGGCTGATCCTTCCGAACAAGTTCAAGAGCGCGTGGGTAATCGACGGGCAACACCGTCTGTTCGGGTTTACTAATCTACCAGACGAGTTTTTGGATAAGCCTCTCTTCGTGCTTGCCTTCGAAAAAATGGACACCGCACGAGAGGCTGAGCTGTTTATTACCATTAACCACAAGCAGAAGAGCGTACCGAAGAGCCTGTTGGTTGCCCTGCAAGCAGATTTGCAAATGGGCAGCGACGACGCCGAAGAGGCCCTCTCGGCGCTTGCCTCGTTTCTCATTCGCAAGACGGCAGCAGACAATACCAGTCCGCTTTATGGGCGTTTTGAAGTGCCGGGCGTTCCGGCTACGCCCCTCCAAGTGCTTACGGTCCCGGAGGTTCAGAAAGGGCTCAAGAAGTCGAATCTTATCGGTCGCGTGGTGAAGAAGGCGCGCCTACCCGGCTACCTAAGTGGCGCGACTGACGATCAAACTCTGGAGCGGGCTCGGAAGGCCATCAACGGGTACTTTCGGGCGATCGAAGAGGCAGCTCCGGCCCGTTGGGCTGCTGGCAGATCCGGCTTCATCCTGACCAACCCCGGAATTCGAGCTCACCTACTGCTCTTTGCCGAAGTTCTCCGCCACCTTCACAGCAAAGACCGCTTGGATCCTTTTGTCGCCACGCACGAACAGATCGTCAATGCGGCTCTCACATACTGTGAACCTCTTTTATCATGGCTGAGATCGGCCTCAGAGGACGACATGTCATCTAGGTTCGCTCGCAAGTACGGTGAGGGCGGCGTGAAGGAGTATTATTTCGCTCTATGCGATATAATCTCCGTTGCCGATGATAGTTTCGGCTCCGATGAATACCGGCAATTCAAGGCTCGTGCCCTTGATGACAGAGCTGATCAGGCAAAGCTTGATGTGGAAGATATGACGAAGCTCATTTCTAGAGTCGTCATAGAGAGCCTGAAGAAAATCTATGGCACCGACGAGCTTCCATCAGGTGAAAAGAAATATTGGGAACTCGGCATTTCTGATAGCAAGATCAAGGAAGATGCCTATAGAGCCCAGCAGCAGACGAAGGCGGAAAAGCGAGCTCCTCGTGAGGCCTATCTACATCTGATCGATTTTGAAAAGATTATCAAACAGGAAGGAAACTGGGAACATCTCGCGCCCATGTTCAATATCCCGTTGCGTGGCGAGAATCCGAAGGGGAAGAAGTATCATCTCGAATGGCTGAAAGCTTTCAACGAGGTGAGACGCGTAACAGCGCACAGCTCGATCTATCGCCAACTTGAAGATGACGACTTTGAATTCATCAACTGGCTCAAAGAAGAGTTGTATGAGCGCTGCTCGAACGGTGGGTTTACCCCAGAATGACCGCTCCCATTGCCAATCCGGCAGACCTAGCGAGTTCGCTAGCCCCGGCTCAGTTCAGGACGATCCTCGCTGATCCGCCATGGCGTTTTAAGAACCGGACCGGGAAGATCGCACCTGAGCATCACCGGTTGGCCCGATATCCGACCATGTCGCTAGATGAGCTCTGCGCCATGCCGGTGAACACCGTAGCCGCGCCAACGGCTCATTTGTACCTCTGGGTACCGAACGCCCTTCTTCCGGATGGTCTGGCCGTCATGAGCGCGTGGGGTTTCACCTACAAGTCTAATCTTGTTTGGCACAAAGTTCGGCGCGATGGAGGGTCTGACGGCCGAGGGGTCGGCTTCTATTTCAGGAACGTGACGGAGCTTCTTCTTTTCGGCACACGTGGGAGCCAAGCGCGGACGCTCGCCCCTGGCCGGCGACAAGTGAATTTGCTGGCTGCTCAGAAACTGGAGCATAGCCGCAAACCTGACGACTTCTACGACCTGATCGAGGCTTGTAGTCCCGGCCCTCACCTAGAGCTATTCGCTAGAGGTCTGCGCCCTGGGTGGCGTTCTTGGGGCAATCAGGCAGAAGAGTACACAATCGGGTGGAACACCTACATCCACAACAGTAGGCGTTGAGAGCGGCGCGAAAACGACCGTTTCCGAGCCCCCTGGCTTAGGTGTATCGAAAAATAGCTGGACCTGACTATCGATACATGCGAGGTTTAGAGCTACGGTTTCGATACAGGAAGCGCGATGTCCCGCACGTTTGCCTACTGCCGCGTGAGCACGGCCGACCAGACGACCGTCAATCAGATTAAGGAGATCGAGGCTGCCGGCTTCGCCGTCGATCCGAAGCGGATCATCGAGGAAACAGTCTCTGGCTCAACGCCAGCGAGGGAGAGAAAGGAGTTCTCCCGTCTCCTTGATCGGCTGGAAGAAGGCGATGTGCTTATCGTTACCAAGCTGGATAGGCTGTAGTCCGACCTCGGCTCCGTGCCACCAGGATAACCCCAGGCGGCTCGGACATAGGTGATCACGGCGGCGGACGCCGTGTTGGAGATTAAGAGGCCAGCAGCAAGCGCTATGGCAGAAAGTGCGGCTCTCATTCTATCCCCGTGTGATTGGCTGGCGTGACCACGCAGTTTGAAGCTAGACACTAGGCCCGTTTTCAACTCTCGCAACCTCGGGTTCGCCGAGCAGGGACCATAGCGCTCGATACTGATCTGGATTGCATTCGAGAACGAGCTTCCTGCTGTCTTTGAATGTGAGCAGGGCGAGCCATTTCTTCTTGTTACCCGCGATGAGGGCACCCGCGACCAAGCCGACCGGGCCCAGGGCAACGGCACCCAGCGTCCCGACAACAGCTTTCTTCCCCCATGCTGCGAACTTCTCTTCGGTGACTTGCTCCAGGCCTTGGACCTGATCCCGGCGCAACGTCTCAACCTTCTCCCATCCCCGTTTGATGTGCAGGCCGTCCAGGCTATCGGACCAGAACCCGCTAATCTCGACCTTCACCTCGGTCGCGCCCAGCCACGAACCACCCCGGACCGCCAGCTTCATCACATACCCCCCGAATAGCGATTATATTCCCTAGCGACTATAGTCCTAGTTCGGCTCCATCCTCCAGATGGATTGGCAGGCGATCGTGGGAGGGAACGTCCGTCGTCTGCGACTGCAGAGGGGTTTCACCCAAGAGCAGCTTGCGTTCGAGGCTCAGATTGATCTGACCTATGTGGGGGGTATTGAGCGCGGCAAGCGCAACCCAAGCCTCTCCGTCATGGCCCGAATCGCGGTCGCGCTTGGAACGAGCCCTGTAGCCCTCCTGCAACTCCCCAGGAGCCACGATCCGAAGTGAAGGTCTAATCCTCACTTCACGGTGCTGTCTAAGCCACCGCGGTAAATGGCAGATCAGCCTCCAATTAGAGGTTGCGCTCACCCGCCCTTCGCCCGATGTTCGACGAACGTCGGTTTTGGGTCTTTAATTGGGGGCAACTCATGCGGATACCTGTTTCAATGCTGATCTTTCTCGCGGGCGTACCAGCCATAGCGAGTGCGCAGACGTGCGACCCAGTCGAAATCCTGCGGAAGGACAAAAGCGTAGAGTCCGTGTCTGATGAGGTCGCACTAATATACCTCAAGCAGACGTCCAATTTTCGAACCACCAATGATAATCAAGGTGCGAATGTCGGATTCTCGCTCTATGGCGTTCCTGTCAAAGTGGGATACGCAACAGCGAGCGCTATGACGTCGCTGATTGAGAGCAAGACTCGGGTAAATTACTCTAGAAAGGAGTACGCTTTTCATCTGCGGGAGTATCTCAGCCAACACGCGGTGGACGCCTACAAAGCATGCCTTGCCACGCAGCGCGTATCCATCAGCGTTCCCTCGTCGGCTTCGTCGTCAAGCTCGTTTTTCGTGAATGTCAGTTGGTCGTCACCGTTCGCACAACCAGGATCGAAGGTCCTACTTCAGGCGAGCAGCGGCTCCTTTACGGATCCGCAGGATCTACAAGCGAAACCAAGCGTGACTATGCCCATTGGAGCTGGAGCGAACATGAATGTTCTGCTCAGCGGGCGAGATTTGCGCAGTCTGACTAGCATCTCCGCGACTGTTGCCGCGCCTGGCGGTGGCTCCGACGCTGCTCAAATCGATGTTCCGCCTGATTCAGGCTTCAGAGTGCGACAGGAGGTTCGCCTTTCAGAGCCCCTCACCGTATCCGCCAATTATAGAGACCCCTACAAGACTGTGAGTGACAAGGTTTGTATTCAGAAGACAGATGGGGTGTTGGTGCCGGAGTCCGCCAGGTGGGCAATCCTGAAGGAGAATAGATCAGACCGCTCGACTGACGAAATCGACAAGGGGAACGATACAACTCAAGTGTGCGGGACCTTAACGGCTAGATCTGATGAAAAGGGTAGCGTCTCTACAACAGGAAGGATTAGCGTTATTGAATTGTTCGTAGACCCGCTATCTCCCTAGCTACATTGAGCGCAGCCTTGCCGGGGGCGGGGTTGCGCTCGCTAGCGGGACAGGACGCGCTAGCTCGGTTCTTGGCAATCTTGAAGGCCGGGCCTCTCCGCCGGCGAATAGCAATCGCGCCAAAATCCTCAACATTTTTGCAGTGCGCGAACTTGAGCCCGCATGGCAAACCGCTACGCCAGTCGGATGGAAAAACCTTGGCTACCAACCTGGGTCGATGCCGAGCGCGGCGACGCCGGATCAGACGTGCGTTTCGATGAGTACGTCAATCTCACAGAGGTGGGCCAGGCGAAGCTTTACGACGCTCTCAAGCTAACGCTTCTTACAGGCCGCGCACGTCAGCCGACCAAGGCCGCAGAGCGGGCTTATGTCCAGATCCTCGGTTGCATTGCCGCCAATGCAATCGTTGCAACCGCATTGGGACCTAGAACGCGAGTCCACTACAGCCGGGCTAACACTACCTACGTCGGCGGAACGAGCCCATACCATCCCTCTTGGATGACATCGAAGCTGTTGCGGCAGACAGCGGACAAACTTGGGGCAGGCGGGTACATCAACTCGATCATCGGCACGGCCGGGCCCTCAACAGGCAGGGACTGGTCTCGCTCCACCTATGAGCCAACACTAAAGCTCCTCGCCTTGCTCCGAGAGCTTGGCCTGGACGCTACCAGCGTTGAGCGGGATAGCGACGCTGCCCCGGTGATCTTCCTGCAGGATGAGGCGGCTCAGCAAAAGCTTTACGATCCCACCGCGCCAGGGTTTGCGGACAAGATCGCGAGCCTGAAAGCGTGGCTCGCTCAGGTGGAGCAAGCCGACATCGCTCTCCACCTGCCGCCGACTGATCCTGACAAGAGTGCACCTGCTCTGGGCTCCCGGCTCTATCGGCGGTTCGGTAGCTCTCTGGCCGAGCATGGCCGCTTCTACGGCGGTTGGTGGCAGAACCTTCCAAAGGAGAAGCGCGCCCACATCACCATCAGTGAAGAACACACGGTAGAGCTAGATTTCCAGGGGTTGGTGGCGCGCATGCTGTATCACCAGCAGGGTCAAGACTTCGAGGGCGACCCGTATGCGATCCCCGAGGTGATCGAAGCCTGCCAACGGGAGGGCTTGGATTGGGAAGTGGCTCGGCCTGCGGTGAAGCAAGTCTTCAACTTCATGCTCAATGCGAAGAAGCGTGGTGGATACGAGCAGAGCAAAGCCTTCGATGGCTTGCCGAGCACCCTGAGCAGAAAGGAAGTGGTAGAGGCCGTAGAGAGGCACCATGCCCCGGTGGCGCATAGGTTCTTCAAGCGCCAAGCCTTGGCGTTGATGAACCAGGACTCACGGATCTGCGCAGCCATCATGGCAGCAGGCGTGAGGGACGGAGTTATCGTCCTACCAATCCACGACTCTTTCATTGTGGCCGAGGCACAGGCTGATTGGCTCAGAGCGCAGATGGTAGAGGCTTACAGAGCAGAGCTCGGATTCGATCCGGTAGTACTCTAGGGCTATATATACCCGATCATCTCCATAGTAGGGCCCGTAAGGACAACTGAGTCAGTGATAACGCAACCGTGATATCACCGCCGGTGGTAAACACATCGCACGGCCTCAACTAGCGGGAGTGCCGGCTCCGGAGCTAAGTGCTTGATTTGACTGCATGTGCGATTCTTGTTTATTCGAATAGAGTTTTAGCCCCAGTTAATCAAGTTGTTGTCACTGAAGATTAAATATCGGTGTGGACACGGCCGATCTCCGGCTTATTAGGGCGGTCCTCAGCTGCACTTGCGCAGCGATTAGAGGATCATATGAAAGCAAGCTACTACACGATCTCAAAGATGTTTCAGAGCGCTACGGGATGGAACGTTTATGACGCGAATGATGCTAAGACTTTAGTCGCCTATGCAACAGAACACATGGCGGGAAGTGCGCACTATAAGGCCCTCGCCATTGCGCTCCTGGCACAGAATGAGACGTTAGGCGAAGATGTCGCGTTCCCGGCGAAGGTTATCGAGCGCTTCGATCAACACCGGAAGCACTACAAGAAGTCTGGGGAAGCTGTGCCGGAAGCCTATGAGAAGGTTCATGAGGTGGCGTTTAGGGGGATCAAACGCATCACCAATGGAGAGGAGATCCTGAAGGCACGCCTCGCTAGGTTTGGGGTGGCGAACTGATGCACGTACCTCTCGCTTACCGCATCACCGATGCAGCAAGTGCGGTTGGGATCAGCCGGAGCAAACTCTATGAGCTGATCAAGGCTGGGGCTGTTCGGAAGACCCGCATCGGGGGTTGCTCTGTTATCGAGGCCGAGGAGCTACGCAGGCTTCTTCAGCAAGAGAGCGCAACTATGAGAGAAGGAAGCGCTCCCAATCCGCCATAAGCCGGCGGCGTTTCGGGAGGGCATCACCTCTTCGGTAGGCCCTCTCTGTAGCGTCTCCTACGATATGAGCTAGAGCGGCTTCAACCACTTCCCGGGGGTGGTCTGAGGTCTCTCCAGCCCAGTCTCTGAACGTCGACCTGAAGCCATGTACGGTGATGTCATTCCGCCCCATGCGCTTCAGGACGGCTGTCATCGTCATATTCGAGAGAGGGCTCTGTCGTTTTGTGCCAGGGAAGACCCACTCTCCCGGCCCACCGGGCTGTCCCAAGGCTCGGACTGCTGCGTCCGTTAGTGGCACGCGGTGTTCCCGCCCGGCCTTCATCCTTTCGGCAGGGATGGTCCAGAGCCTTCGCTCTAGATCGAACTCACACCATTTCGCCTTGAGCGTCTCTGAGGTGCGGGCGGCGGTCAGTATCGTGAATTCCAGTGCCTTTGCAGACTGACTATCTCGCTGCCGCAGCTCCGCAATGAACGCCGGAGCGTCTCGGAAGGGAAGGGCTGCATGGTGCCCCCGGACGAGCTTCTTCCGCTTGGCGAGGATCGTCTCCAGGTGTCCCTTCCACCTAGCTGGGTTCTCGCCCTCTCGAACGCCACTGACACGAGCCGCATCTAGGACCCGTTCGATCCGACCTCGAACGCGCGAAGCGGTCTCCGCCTTGGTTTCCCAGATTGGGAGCAACAGCGTCTTGAGGTGCTCCGTGGTGACTTGGCTGACAGGCACACCCCAGATGCTAGCGGCGTAGGTTTTAAGGCTGTTTCGCCATTGCTGGCGGTGCTTCTCGTTCTTCCATCCGGTCTCTTTGTGGGCGAGCCACTCCTCTGCAAACGAGCCAAACGTAACACCCGAGGAGAATGCCCGCTCGCGCTTGCGCTCCTCGATGGGATTCAGGCCTTTATAGACGAGCCTGCGCGCCTTCAGGCGCTCCTCGCGGGCGTCGGCCAAGCTCACCAACGAGAGAGGCCCTAGACCCATCTCCTTCCGCTTCTGCTGCCACTGGAAAACGAACACCCACCGCTTAGAGCCGCGCTCATCGACGCGGAGATAAAGGCCATCTCCATCTGCATGCAGACCTGGCGTCTTAAGGGCCTCCACCGTGCGGTGAGTGAGGCGGTTCACTGGGCGAGGCATCCTAAACGGCGTCCTAAACTGCGAGCTGGCTTCCCATGGTCGGTTTAGAACGCCGATGGACTCTGTGCGCAAGAAAGATGAGTGAATACAGGGCGAGTTGGACGATCGTGCACAGGGTCGGACGCGAATCCGCCTCCCTCTCTCTCCGCCATTCACCCGGGAACCGGGTCTCCCAAATCCCTGATCGTCAGCAAGTCGCGAAATTCACGCGACTAGTTGGCCGCTAGCCCTCGCGTTCAAGGTGCTCGCGCACCAGGCGTGCGATCAGGGTCGACTTTTTATGGCCACGGTCGGCGCAATAGCGCTCGAACACGTCCGCCTCCTGGGGCCGCATGAGAACCTGCACCCGCACCGTCTCCGACATGAGAATCACCTTGCCACCTCAAGGGAGGCTCGGCGCTCGACCGGCTGAGCACAAGTGCACACTTCTGCGCTTCGCCCACTCGGCTCCAACCGGAACAATACAGGAACAACTCTGAGCGGCAAGGCTTGCTGGCGGGATACGCGACCGGCCCCGTAAAGGCGCCAGCGGCTGCCCCAGCGAGCCCCGGCCCGCCCCCTCCGATTTCGCATAAAATCCGATAGTGGCGATCACCTGACCTTGTCCGCATAGCCGTCAGGCCAGTTGTAAGGTGGCTTTGATGGCGTAATCAGAAGATCGGGATGGGGAGCTGCTGCATCGAGAAAGCGCTCTATGATTTCAAGACACTGGAATCCCCGCGCAACCGCTTCCGGGAGTGAACGCGGTGGGGTCTTGGCGAACAGTGAGCCTATCGCACGCAGATAGGACCGCTTCTTTCGCCACCCGACTCCCATGACGCAGTGAAAATGCCGCCTCTCCGTGCAAACACCACCCGATCCGGTTGAGGACACGCCGGAAATCCACACGTCAGGCGTCTCACCGTAGGCGAAGTCCACGCCCATGAACTGAACCCGGCTCGGCCCGACACGTTCGAAAAAAAACTCACCAAAGCGCGAGTTACCCTTCCGGGCACGCACCTGATCTAAGGGCGTCCAGCCGCGCGCAAGCGCGATCGGCACGATTTCAGCCCGGATTGCCGCCGCTACCGCCTTCGGCGATATCCAGCCGGGCCCATGCTTGCGACGCTTCTTCGGCTTCCGCCTCCGCAAACATGGCCAGGGATCCCAGGCCTCCAGCGCCCGCACGATCCGGGCGTCCAAGGCCTTCAGCTTGACGAACGGGAGGCGCGCGCCCCACACCGCCCTATCGATAAGGATCGTCAGCCAGGACTTCATGGTAGCCCATCTGGCCAAAAGGATAGGCGACAGCAACTCCGACGTCCCGGGGCAAGAAGTGATCGACCCGGTACATGTCCCCCAGTTCGTCGTAGGCCGCCTGCTGCGTTGGCCGTAGCTTGCGGACGGAGCGGCCGAACTTCTGCTCGGTTCTGAGGCCGCTTTCGGCCACGTGGTCCACGACGGTGTAACGCGGGCCATCGTTCGGATAGTAGCGCTGCTGGCCTGGCAACGGCTTCTCCCCATTCGCGATGCTGCGGATCCGCCCCAGATCTTCCCCGAGCTTCCCCTTCTTCGCGATTGACAGATCATCGCTGTACGCACGGCCCGCGAAACCGAGCGTGCGGCAACGTAACCCCCTGCGAGGGCTGCCTGGCTGGCATCTCTCCAGTCCACAGGTCGCCCGTTCAGCACATCCTGGACCATCGAGGTGGTGGCGCCACCGATCGCACCTGCTTGGCCCGGCCGACCTCGAGCGGATGCAAGCGCCGCAGCCGTCCCGCCGACGGCCGAACCGACATAGTCGCCGACAGACCCGAGACGTCGGTTCTGCAGGTCCGTCACGGCCTGGCTCACGACCCCACCTCCGGCGCCGATGCCGCCAAGCACAGCAGCCTCTCTTGCAATCATCGGTGCAGCCTGGGCTATGCGAACGCCTCCGGCGAGCGCAGCGTCAAGAGGCCCCAAGGCGACAAACCCCAGACCCGTGCCGGCGATCTCACCCACAGTCCGCGCCGTCCGGTAGTTCTTTGCATCATACTGATCGCGAGCCTGCTCCGTCGCCCATCGGCTTCGCCAAGCATCGCCCAGATCAGCGCCATGGGCAGCATCGATGAGGGCCCGCCCGCCAGCGTAGGCGCGGTCGCCCAGCCCAAGTGTAAACGCGTCCTGTGCGCCGCGCGCCGCGGCAAGCGCTTGATCTACGCCCTGCTGAACCGCGGACCTCGGCGCGGGCGGCGACGCTTGCCGCGGCGGGCTGGCAGGCCGACTGGCAGTCGAACTGGGACGCTTCCCAGCGACCGTGGAGCTCTTTGGCGCCTGTGGCGAAAGCAGCTCAGACCCGAGACGATTAACTTCCGACTGAGTACGCAAGACCAGATCGCGCCCTGTTCGGATGGCATCGCCGTAAGCCTTGTGCGCTGCGGCCTCAGCCTCCCGACCAAAGTTCGCGATCTCACGCTGTCGTCGCTTTACAAACTCGTCCATGGTTTCGAGCACGCCACCGCGCGCAGGCCGATAGCCAGCCATTCCCCCCCCCCCGTGACATTCTTGAGGTGGGCCTCAGTGCGCCCCGAACGCCGTCGCCCCATCAAAGCCGAGTCTCTCACAAAGAGTGTGAGAAGTCGAGAACAAAAAGTGAACATGCAGATCGGGGCCATTCACTGTCTGGCCGTCCTGTCCTAGCCACTCCAAACGTTCCTGGAGTTTGAGCGGGCCAACTCTGTTGGAGCAAGGCGTCGCCCTGACTGCTTCCACCGCCATTCACCCGGGAACCGGGTCTCCCTCCCCGGGCTCGCACAAGATCCGACAGCGGATGACTCGTCCGCCGATCGGCGTCGGCTACCCCCGCCGGCGGCTAGCCGCCGGGGTGCAGGCCCGGCGCTTCCTGGCCGGTGCGGGCGACATACTCGGTGTAGCCGCCGCCGTACTGGTGGACTCCCTCGGGCGTCAGCTCCAGCACGCGGTTGGATAGCGCCGCCAGGAAGTGGCGGTCGTGCGAGACGAAGAGCATGGTGCCCTCGAAGTTCGCCAGGGCGGCGACCAGCATTTCCTTGGTCGCCATGTCGAGGTGGTTGGTCGGCTCGTCCAGGACCAGCAGGTTCGGCGGATCGAACAGCATCTTGGCCATGACCAGGCGCGCCTTCTCGCCGCCCGACAGCACGCGGCAGGGCTTCTCGACGTCGTCGCCGGAGAAGCCGAAGCAGCCCGCCAGGGTGCGCAGCGCGCCCTGGCCCGCCTGGGGGAACGAGCCGTCCAGCGACTCGAAGATCGTCTCCTCGCCGTCCAGCAGGTCCATGGAGTGCTGGGCGAAGTAACCCATCCGGACGCTGGCGCCGATGCTGACCACCCCCTGGTCGGGCGCGGTGGCGCCGGCCACGAGCTTCAGCAGCGTCGACTTGCCGGCGCCGTTGGCGCCGAGGACGCACCAGCGCTCCTTCCGGCGCACCAGGAAGTCCAGGTCCTGGTAGATCGGCTGGGCGCCGTAGCCCTTGTGGACGCCCTTCAGGCTGATGACGTCGTCGCCCGACCGCGGGGGGCTCCTGAACTCGAACTGGACCGACTGGCGGCGGCGGGGCGCCTCGACGCGCTCGATCTTGTCGAGCTTCTTGACCCGGCTCTGGACCTGGGCGGCGTGGCTGGCGCGCGCCTTGAACTTCTCGATGAACTTGATTTCCTTGGCCAGCATCGCCTGCTGGCGCTCGTACTGAGCCTGGCGCTGCTGTTCGCCGAGCGCGCGCTGCTGCTCGTAGAAATCGAGATCGCCCGAGTAGGTGATGAGCGAACCGCCGTCGATCTCGACCACCTTGCCGATGATGCGGTTCATGAAGGCGCGGTCGTGCGAGGTCATCAGCAGCGCGCCGTCATAGGACTTCAGGAAGGATTCCAGCCAGATCAGGCTTTCCAGGTCGAGGTGGTTGCTGGGTTCGTCCAGCAGCATGCCGTCGGGCCGCTGGAGCAGGATGCGGGCCAGGGCCACGCGCATCTTCCAGCCGCCGGACAACAGGCCCACGTCACCATCCATCCGCTCCTGGCTGAAGCTCAGGCCCGCCAGCACCTCGCGCGCCCGCGCCTCCAGCGCGTAGCCGTCCAGCTCCTGGAACCGCTCCTGCACCTCGCCATAGCGTTCGATGATGGCGTTCAGCTCATCGGCCTGGTCCGGATCGACCATGGCCGCCTCCAGCCTGGCCATTTCGCTGGCCAGCGCGCTGACCGGACCGACCCCGTCCATCACCGCCGCGACCGCGCTCTGGCCCGACATCTCGCCGACGTCCTGGCTGAAGTAGCCGATCGTCATTCCAGGATCGATCACGACCAGCCCGTCGTCGGGATGCTCCTGGCCCGTGACCATGCGGAAGAGCGTCGTCTTGCCGGCGCCGTTGGGGCCCACGAGTCCGACCTTCTCCCCCTTCTGGATGCCCATCGAGGCTTCGATGAACAGGAGCTGGTGGCCGTTCTGCTTGGAGATGTTGTCGAGGCGGATCATGCGGCGGTCTGCTAGCCCGGAGGCGCGGCGAACGCCACCCTCCGGCCCCGGGCGATTGGTCTCAGGCGGGGGTGAAGCGCGGGACGCCGCCTGGCGGAACCCGTTGCCCAACCCCGCGATTGCGCATAGCCAAGGGAGGGGTAGGCGTCCTGGGCGTCATCTGGTCCGCGGGCCAGTTGCTCTTCGCCCATCCACGCCGTCACCAAGTCCGCGAACCGCGGCGAGTCTCACGGAACACCATCGATGCAAGCGGCCGGCTTTCACTTTGGCCACGACGCCAGCGGCGCGCTGGTCGACGGCGGAGGTCTTCGCCGGTTCCTGGACAAGGAACGCCGCTCGCGGGTGAAGCACGCCATCGGCCTCTCCGCCGACGATCTGCGCGAGATCCTGGCCGGCGCGGGCGACGACACACTGGTGGGGCTTTCGTCGACCCAGGGCCTGCCGCTGTTTCCGGATCCCGGGGTGGGTCTGACGCTCGACGGGGGCAAGTCCGCGAACGCCGCGGCCTATTTCCAGCGCCTGCCCGCCGACCACCCGTACCACAAGTTCATCACCTGGATGCCGGACCTGGCGAAGCGCGACGGCGTGCTGGTGGAGGAGGGTCTGTTTCCGCACCGCAGCCGGCTGAACGAGGGGGCCAACCGCTCATACGAGACGCTGGGCATGGTCGCCGGGCAGTTCACGCGCATGGCCCAGTCGCAACAGCGCGACGGCACGCTGACCCTGGACGGCCAAACGTACCGCGCGCGCTTCTACCAGCACCACTTCCTGCACGCCCAGTACGCCGCCTGGACCGGCAGCCCGACGGCGAAGTCGCTGGTGATCACCGGCGACGGCGGGATCGGCCCCTCGTTCTGGGGCGGCGGCGTCTACTTCTGGACGCCCGGCGAGAAGCTGTTGCCCGTCACGCCGTCCGACGCTTGGCTCGGATGGTTCTACGACACCGTGAGCAGCATGGTGGGCTTCGGCCAGTCGGGTGGGGCCGGCAAGCTGATGGGCCTCGCGCCCTACGGCCGCCCCCTCTACCTCGACGCCTCGATGATCGGCACGCGCCTGCAGGTCAGCGACGGCTACCGGCTGTCCATGCCGCAGATCATCCAGCGCTGGCTGGGCAAGTTCGGGATCGACTCCACGGCGTTGCCGACCTGGGACCTGTTCAAGGATCGCCCGCCCACCGTGATCGCGGACATCGCGGCGTCCGCTCAGCTCATCATCGAGCTCAACATCCAGGAACTGGCCCGCGCGGCGGTCGCCATCGCCCAGCGCGCCGACTTCGCCTTCGAGAACATCACGCTTTCGGGCGGCGTGGCGCTCAACTGTCCGGCCAACTCCAATCTGGCGGTGACGCTGAACACGCCGGTTCTGGTCCCGCCGGCGATCAACGACGAGGGGCTGTCGATCGCCGCGGCGGTGGCCGCCTACTTCGACCAGACCGGCGCCTATCCCACCGCGCCCCGCGACTACGCGGAAGCCGCCTACATCGGTTCCGACGTCTCGCAGGCCGAGATCGAGGCCGCCGCCGCGACCCACGGCTTCACCCGCGCCACGTCGAAGCCGAGCGTGCAGGACGCCGCCGACGCCCTGCTGCGCGGTGACGCGGTCGGGGTCTGCGTTGGCCGGGCCGAGGTGGGGCCCCGCGCGCTCGGCCACCGGTCCATCCTGGCCAACCCCGGCCTCACCGACAGCTGGGAAGCGGTCAACCACCTGAAGCTGCGCGAGCCCTGGCGCCCCTTCGCGCCGGCGGTGCTGAAGGAGCGGTCGCCGGACTACTTCGACCGGGGGCCCGACGAATCCCGGTTCATGCTCTTCAACTACCGCTGCAATTCCAAGATGCTGCCGGCGACCACCCACTATGACCACTCGTCACGGGTGCAGCACGTCTCGCCCGAGACGGGGATCCTCTACGACGTGCTGGTCCGGCTGGAACAGCTGGGCGCGCCGCCGGTGGTGCTCAACACCTCCTTCAACGGGCCGGGCGTGCCGATCGTCGACAGCGCGGAGGACGCCTTCGCGGAGGCGGCGAAGCTGGGCATCAAGCACATCCTCACCGACTTCGGGTTCTACAGCGCCCCCTGAGCGGGTCCGCATGCAGTTGATATCCCTGCGCTTTATCACACTTTGACACACAACATCCCTACGAGCGTCGCGCGCGGGGATGTTAGACACGGCGGGCGCTGAACCACCTTGAGCCGAGCCGCCGATGTTCCGACCCGCCCGCCGACTTCGGCTGCTGACGCTCATCTGCGCCACGGCGGCGGCCGTCGTGGCCACGCCTGCGCAGGCGCAGGATGATACCCAGGCCTGGGGCGCGGTGCTCGCGAACGGACCGGTTCGAGGCGACCTCTTCCTGTGGCTGGAGGCTCAGGCGCGCGCCACCGACGACGTGGGCGGCGGCAGCCAGTTCATCGTCCGGCCCGCGATCGGCGCGCGGATCGCCCCCGATGCCCATGCCGTCGCCGGCTACGCCTATGTCCGCACCGATCCCGAGAACGGTCGCACCACCAACGAGCACCGCATCTGGCAGCAGGTCCAGTTCGCGCCGGTGCGCGGCGCCACGGGCGCGCCGCGCGTGATCAGCCGCACGCGCCTGGAACAGCGGCTGTTCGAGGGGCGGGGCGATACCGGTTGGCGGCTACGTCAGCTGGTTCGCTTCCAGACGCCCATCGCGCGTGAGGGCGCCGTGCAGGCGATCGTCTTCGCCGAGGGCTTCGTGAACCTCAACGCCACCGACTGGGGCGCGCGCGACGGCGTGGATCAGTTGCGCACCTTCGTCGGCGTCGGCCTGCCGGTGCGGCCCGGCGTGCGGCTCGAGGCGGGCTATCTCAACCAGCATGTCTTCCGGCGCGGCGAGGACCGCGCCAACCATGTGCTGAGCGCCATGGTTGTCCTTCCCCTCTGACGGACGGGCGCCGGCGGCG
>JBFMGV010000067.1:0-125602 GCA_040752615.1 Pseudomonadota bacterium
CTTGGCGGCCAGGGCCGGCGGCGCGGCGGCGCGCGCCTGGTCCTCGGCGATCGCGGCAGGGGCTTCGGTCGTCTCGACAGGCGTTTCGGCGGTCGCGGCGGCGGCCTTGGCGGCGAGGTTCGCGTGCGGATTGGCATTGGCCAGGGCGGGCGCGGCAGGCGTGCCCGGGATCTTGTTCTGACCCCAGGCCGGCGGCTGCAGCGGCCTGGCGACGGTCTCCGACAGCTTCGGCAACTCGGCCTTGGCGGGTTCGGCCGTCTGGGCGGCGGGTTGCGCGTCCGTTTCAGCGGCGTCGGCGGAAGCGTCGGTCGCCGAGGTCGTGGCCGCGTCGGCGTCCGGCGCGGCGGGGGCCACGGGCACGAAGCCCTGCGGCTCGGCGGCGGCCTTGGGGCTGGCGCTCGCGGTGTCGGTGGCCTGGGCGGCGGCCGTCGTGGGCGTTTCCGCCACCGGGACGGGCGGAAGCATGGCGTCTGCGACCAGGGCGGCCGTGGCGGCGTCCACGCCCGCGCCTTCGGCGGAGGCGTCCGTGGCGGTGTCTTCCCCGTCGACGGTTTCGGCGTCGGCGGCCGCGACCAGCAGAGGGGCGACCGCGACCGGCGCGGCGTTGGCGGCCGGAGCAGCCACCGTCGGCGCCGTGGCCGCGGCGTCCGCCTGCGGGAAGAGCGCGGCCATCAGGGCCTCGAAGCCCGCGAGGGCGCCCGACGCGGCGGCGTTGGCGTTCGCGTTGGCGGCGCCGGCGGCGGCGTTGAGGCCGGCCGGACCGGACTGGGCAGGATTGAGCGCTAGCGCGGTCATCTGTGTGGAAGCGGTCGCTTCGTTCTGGAGGGGAGCGCGTCCTGCGCAGGCCTATTCGCCAGAACCTGGAGCAACCTCCGGGCCAGTTTGTTATGATATTGTATTTGCGAGGAAATGTCTGATTTCGACCCCGCCTCGCCACCCCGTCGGTGGAGAAATCTGCCGAGCCACGACGGGGCCGGTGGGTCGTTACCTGCCGGGCCGTCCGGGCCCTCGACTCAATTGGCGCCGGTCTTGCGCATGATTTGGCGAACCCAACTGGTCCATGGAAGGGCCATGCTGAAACTATTGAAGAATTTCCGGCCTGACGCGTCCGCGTTCACCCTCTTCCCGGCAGAATCCGCCGGGTGGGGCGTCAGCCTTTGCCGGGCGGAGCCTTAACAGATGTCGCTGAGCGCCACGCTTCAAGCTGCTTCGTCGGGGTTGCAGGCCGCGCAGGCCCAGCTCCGTGCGACGTCGGACAACATCGCCAACGTCAACACCCCCGGGTACGTCCGCAAGGCCGTCGACCTGCAGCCCCTGGTCGTCGACGGCCGCGGGATGGGCGTGCAGGTCAATGGCATCAAGCGGATCACCGACCAGTATCTGCAGCTCGCCTCGCTGACCGCCGCGTCCGACTCCTCGCGCTGGGGTGCGATCTCGCAGTACCTGGACAACGCCCAGAGCCTCTTCGGCGACCCCGGCAAGGACGGCTTCTTCTTCAACCGCTTGGATAACGTCTACTCGGCCTTCTCCGCGGTGGCGGACGATCCCTCGTCGATCCTGCAACGCGGCCAGGCGCTGTCGGCCGTGCAGGACTTCCTCACCGAGGCGGGCCGGATCAACAGCCAGATCGTGGCGCTGGGCGAGACCGTCGAGGCCCAGACGGTGGCCGGCGTCGACCGCGCCAACTACCTGCTCGAGCAGATCGCCAAGCTGAACAACGACATCCAGCGCGCGAAGCTGGGCGGCGCCGACGCGTCGGGCTCGGAGAACATCCAGAGCACCCTGCTGGACGAACTGTCCGGCCTTATGAGCGTGCGCGTGAGCGCGCGTACGGCGGGCGGCGTGGATGTGCGCTCCACCGAGGGCATCCTGCTGGCTGGTGAACAGGCCGCGGTCCTCTCGTACACCTCCAGCGACTCCACGCCGGGCTACATCAGCGCCAAGCCGGCCGGCAGCCCGACCAGCCAGCCGATCCAGGTCGGCGGCGGCGAGCTGAAAGGCCTGATGGAGCTGCGCGACATCGAACTGCCGAAGATGTACGACCAGCTCGGCGAGTTCATGACCGGCGCGGTGGACCAGCTCAACGCGGCCCACAACGCCGCGGCCAGCTACCCGGCCCCTGCCACGATGGAAGGCCGCGCCACCGGGCTCGACCTCGCGACCTCGGTCAGCGGCTTCACCGGCAAGTCGACCATCGCCATCGTCAGCCCCACCGGCGTGCTGCAACGGAAGGTGGAGGTCGACTTCACGGCCGGCACCATGTCGGTCAACGGCGGTCCGGCCACGGCCTTCACGCCCGGCAACTTCCTCGCCGACCTCAACACGGCGCTGAGCCCGGCCGGCTCGGCCACCTTCACCGGCGGCGCGCTGACGCTGAATGCCGGCGGCGGCAACGGCATCGCCATCGACGAAGGCACCTCGAAGAACACCGGCAAGGCCTTCTCGCACTACTTCGGCCTGAACGATCTGGTGAAGACCACGGGCTACGCCAACTACGCGACGGGCCTGAAGACGACGGACGCCCACGGCTTCACGCCTGGTGATCCGATCACCCTGCGCGTGTCGTACGGCGACGGGCGGCCGATCCAGGAGGTGACCGTCACGGTCCCGCCGGCCGGCACCATGAACGACCTGCTGAACGCCCTGAACAACAACTCGACCGGCGTCGGCCTCTACGGCTCGTTCGGCCTGGATTCGAGCGGCGTCATGTCGTTCACGCCGGTCTCGGGCCTGGACGCCCAGATCTCGGTGGTGAGCGACAACACCGAGCGCGGCGCCGGCGGCCCGGCGATCAGCGAGATGTTCGGCCTGGGCGCGCTTCAGCGCTCGACCCGCGCCGGCCGCTTCCAGCTCTCGTCCGCGATCTACGCGGACCCGACCAAGTTGTCGGTCGGCAAGCTCGACTCCAGCGTGGCGGTCGGCCAGATCGCCACCCGCGCCGGCGACGGCCGCGGCGCGCTGGGCATCGCCGACTCCGGCGAGGTCGCCCGCACCTTCCAGGCCGCCGGCTCGCTGGGCCAGGTCTCGATGTCGGTGTCGCGCTATGCGGCCGAGTTCGGCGGCGCCATCGGCCGGGCCGCCGCCGCGGCCGAGACCCGCCGGGCCAGCGCCGAGTCCGTGGTCACCGAGGCCAACAACCGCCGTCAGGCGGTCGAGGGCGTCAACCTCGACGAAGAACTGGTCAACCTGACCACCTATCAACAAGCCTTCAACGCTTCAGCCCGCATGATCCAGGCCGCCAGCGACCTCTTCGAGGTGCTGGTGAACATGGTCTGAGGAGCCCGCCCATGGTCACCCGCGTCACTACCGCCGGCAATTACAACAACGTCCTGGCCAACCTGCTCATCGCGCAGCAGCGTCAGACGGACGCCGGCAACAAGGTCGCCACGCAGAAGAACGGTCAGAACCTCAAGGACTACGCCAAGTCCTCGGAGCTCATCACGGCCATGCGCAACGTGCAGTCGCGCGTCGACGCCTATGGCGAGCAGAACAAGGTGCTGAGCGACAAGCTGGCGACCCAGAACACCGGGCTGGTGCGCGTCGCGGACTCCGCCCAGGCCATCAAGCAGATCTTCTCGGACGCGCTGGCCTCGGGCCGCGTCGACACGCTGGTGGAAGACGTCGAGGCCGAGCTGCGCAACGCCGTCGAGGCTATGAACGCGCGTTACGGCGGCAAGTACCTGTTCGCCGGCGGCCAGGTGGACACCCGGCCGGTGACGGTCACCACGCTGTCGGATCTGACCGCGGGCCCGCCGATCTCCAGCTTCTTCCTGAACGACGACTTCAAGGTGCAGGCCAAGCTGGACGAGGCGACGACGGTCACCACCGGCTTCCTGGCCGACGACATCGGCACCGCCATGATGACCGCGCTCCAGACGTTCCAGGCTTTCAACGAGAGCGCCTCGGGCCCGTTCACCGGCGCCATGACCGCCGCGCAGCGCACCTTCCTGGAAGGTCAGCTCGCGGGCTGGGAGACCATCCGTTCGGATGTGACCATCCAGGCGGCGCAGAACGGTACGAACCAGAAGCGCCTCGAGGGCATCGCCACCGACCTGGAAGCGCGGGGCAACACCCTGGCGACCATGCTGGGCAGCATCACCGACGCCGACATGGCCGAGGCCGCGGCGCAGCTGGAACAGGCCCAGCTCTCGGTGCAGTCGGTCGCCTATGTGTTCCAGGCGCTGCAGAACTCGTCGCTGCTGAACTACCTGCGCTAAAGGGGCGCCCTCCCGCTGAGGCCTGCGTGAGGCTATATGGGCGCGGATGAATGCGCCCTTGCACCTTGCTGACCGACTGAGCGACGGCCTCGTGGAGGCCGCGCGCGACGCCGTGCGCCTGCCGGCCGGAACCCGCATCGTCGCGGCGATGTCGGGCGGGGTGGATTCCACCGTCACCGCGGCCGTGCTGGCCAAGGCGGGCTATGACGTGGTCGGCGTGACGCTGCAGCTCTACGACCACGGCGCGGCGATCCAGAAGAAGGGCGCCTGCTGCGCCGGCCAGGATATCCATGACGCGCGCACGGCCGCCGACGCCATCGGCATTCCGCACTACGTCCTGGACTACGAAAGCCGCTTCAAGCAGCAGGTGATCGAGGACTTCGCCGATAGCTACCTGCGCGGCGAGACGCCGATCCCGTGCATCCGCTGCAACCAGACGGTCAAGTTCCGCGACCTGCTGGACGTCGCCCGCGACCTGGGCGCCGAGGCGATGGCGACCGGGCACTACGTGCGCCGCGAGGTCGGGCCGAACGGGCCCGAACTGCACCGGGCCGTCGATCCGGCGCGGGATCAGTCCTACTTCCTGTTCGCCACCACGGCCGAGCAGCTGGCTTACCTGCGCTTCCCGCTGGGCGCGCTGCCGAAGCCGGCGGTGCGGGCGGCGGCGGCCGAACTGGGGCTCGCCGTGGCGGACAAGCCCGACAGCCAGGACATCTGCTTCGTTCCGGAAGGCCGCTACACCACGGTCATCGACCGCCTGCGGCCTCACGGCGCCGAACCTGGCGACATCGTCCACCTGGACGGCCGGGTGCTGGGCCGCCACGAGGGCGTGACGCGCTACACCATCGGCCAACGCCGGGGGCTGAACGTGGCGGTGGGCGACCCGCTGTTCGTGGTGAAGATCGACGCCGACCGGCGACAGGTGGTGGTGGGCCCGCGCGAGGCCCTGCTGACCCACGCGCTGGTGCTGAAGGAAACCAACTGGATCGGCGACCTGCCGTCGATCGAGGCTGCCTGCGACGCGGGCCGACCGGTGCTGGCGCGCGTGCGGTCGACCCGCGAGCCCGTCCTGGCCCGCCTGGGCCTCGTGGACGGGACGCCGGGCCTGGTGTTCGACACCGCCGAGGAAGGTGTCGCGCCCGGACAGGCCTGCGTCTTCTACGCGCCGGAAGCGCCGACCCGCGTGCTGGGCGGCGGCTTCATCGCCTCGACGGTCCGCGACGTCTGACGCTGACCTAGCGGAAAGCTGGTTCTCGCCGGGCGGTGAATTTATATGCCGTCCATGACCCAGATTTCCGACCCCGTCGTCATCGCCTCGTACGCCCGCACGCCCATGGGCGGCTTCCAGGGCGTCCTTTCCAGCGTGAAGGCCACCGAACTCGGCGCGGCGGCGGTGAAGGCCGCAGTCGAACGGGCGGGCGTCGCCCCCGACGCGGTCGAGCAGATCGTCATGGGGTGCGTCCTGCCGGCGGGGCTGGGCCAGGCGCCGGCGCGCCAGGCGGCGCTGGGCGCGGGCCTGCCCAAGTCGGTCGAGGCCACGACCGTCAACAAGATGTGCGGCTCGGGCATGCAGGCTGCGATCATGGCGTACGACGCGCTGGCCGCCGGCTCGGTGGACGTGGTGATCGCCGGTGGCATGGAGAGCATGACCGGCGCGCCCTACCTGATGACCAAGCATCGCGGTGGCGCCCGGATCGGCCACGACACCATGTTCGACCACATGTACCTGGACGGGCTGGAGGACGCCTACGAGCCGGGTCGGCTGATGGGCAGCTTCGCCGAGGAGACGGCGCGCACCTACCAGTTCACCCGCGAGGCGCAGGACGAGTACGCCATCGCCAGCCTCGCCAAGGCCCGTGCGGCGACCGAGAGCGGTGCGTTCGCGCGGGAAATCGTCCCGGTGACCGTCACCGACCGCAAGGGCTCGACCGTCGTCGACAAGGACGAGCAGCCGCTGAAGGCCGATCCGGCCAAGATCCCGACCCTGAAGCCGGCCTTCGCCAAGGACGGAACGATCACGGCGGCCAACGCCAGCTCGATCAGCGACGGCGCCGCGGCCCTGGTGATGACCCGCGAGAGCGTGGCCCGCAGGCTGGGCATGAAGATCGTCGCCCGGGTGGCGGCCCACGCCGCCCACGCCCACGAACCGGGCCTGTTCACCACCGCGCCGGTCCCGGCCATGCAGAAGGCGCTGAAGCGCGCTGGCTGGAGCGTCGACGACGTGGACCTGTTCGAGGTCAACGAGGCCTTCGCCGTGGTGGCGATGATCGCCGAGCGCGAACTGGGCCTCGACCGGGCCAGGCTCAACGTCAACGGCGGCGCCTGCGCCCTCGGCCACCCGATCGGCGCGTCCGGCGCGCGCATCCTCGCCACGCTTCTGTCCGCCCTGGAGGCGCGCGGCGGCAAACGCGGCCTCGCCAGTCTCTGCATCGGCGGCGGCGAAGCCACCGCCATGGCGGTCGAGCTGGTCTGACCGTCCCTCCCCGCGAAGGGGAGGGAGGCCTCGGGTCTACATCGTCTTGGCGATGGCTTCGCACTGGTCGGCGACGATGCCCCAGCCTTCGTGGAAGCCCATCTGCTCGTGCTGCTTCAGCTTCTCCACCGTGGGGTGGCCGCAGCGGGCGAGGTACAGCGTCGTGCCGTCGGGCCGGCGCTCGAAGGTGAGCACGCAGGTCATCATCCCGCCGTCCTCCGCCGGGACCCACCCCTCGGTGAAGGCGTCGGTGAAGACGATCTTCTGGTTGGGGACGACCTCCAGGTAGACGCCCTTGTTCTCGAACCGCTCGCCATCCGGGCCGAACATCACGTTGTTGCTGGCGCCGCCCGGCTTCAGGTCCATGGCCGTGACCTCCGCCCGCCAGGGCTGGGGGCAGAACCATTCGGGGAAGCGTTCGGGCGTGGTCCACGCCTTGTAGAGCTGCTCGGGCGTCGCATCCATGATGCGGGCCAGGACCAGCTCACGCTCGTTGTTCGGGGCGATCTCGACCGGGGTGGCCATGGGGTGTCTCCTCAGGTCGGTCTGTTTAGTTCGTGCCCCTAGGACGCGGCGGCCGCGGCCGTTCCGACATCCCCCGTCGAATTTCGTTCGCGCTACTTCATGCCGGGCATGTTGGCGATGTTGACCTTCAGGCCGCCGGGCAGGGTCATGTCGCCGGGCTTCATGTCGGCGGGACACGCACCTTCCCAGGTCCCGGTCATCTCCATGTCCTGGGTTCCGTTGGCCTGGACCATTTTCGCGCCGGTGGTCGTGGTGGTCATCTTCAGCACGTACTTGCTGGCGAAATCGCCGGTGATCGTGCCGGTGGACACGTTGCGTCCCGACTCGCCGAAGTCGCAGTCGGACTCGAGCTTCCAGCCGCCCGGCGCGGGGGTGATGGTGTTCTTGGCGCAGATGTCCTTGCCGACGGCCTGACCCCAGAGCGTCATCTTGGCTTCGGTCGCCTCGTCCAGGCAGAGCTTGCTCTCCTGGGTCGTGCCGCCGGCGCTCACCGTCTGCTTCCACAGGCCGGGCTTGCGCTTGGGCGGCGTCGCGGGGCCCGCGGCGGCCGGGGCGCTGGCGGCCGCATCGGCAGTCTCGCCGGTCTTGGCCGCGTCTTCCTTCTTGCCGCAGGCGCTCAGGGCCAGGGCCCCCGCGCAGACGATCACCAGTGCTCGCATCTTGATCCCTCCAATGGCGTTCCCCAACCTTGGGGAACGTGACGCGCGTGAGGAGAGTGATCAATGCCCGAGCTTCGTGACACCGGCGCCCGGTACGAAATGGATGAGCAGGGGCAGACCTCGTACGCGGACTACCGTCGAAGCGGGCAACGGCTCTACATCGACTACGTCTTCGCCCCGCCGGGCCTGCGCGGCACCGGCGCATCGGGCCGGCTGATGAGCGCGGTGGCGGAAAAGGCCAAGGGCGAGGGGCTGAGCATCACGCCCATCTGCGGGTACGCCGCGGCCTGGCTGCAGCGCAGCGACGCCTATCGCGAACTGCTCGGCTGACGCCCCCGAGCGCAACGGCGTTCAATGCGTGGGCCAGCCGTCGTCTGGCAGCGGATCGTCGTCGCCTTCGACCATGTGGGTGATGAGATCGAGGTCGCGCTTCACCCGTGCCCAGGTGCGCGCCTCGGCCGGTGACACCGCCGCGTCCCGGTCGCCCGTCATGGCGAAGACCATGCGCAACTCCTGCAGCAGATGGGTGTCCTTGACGGCCAGCAGGCCGATCAGGGCCTTCAGAAGCTTGTCGTTCGCCGTGGCCATGGCGGCGAGATCTGGTCCGGTTGGGGGCATGTGCCGTCCTTCGCGTATCGCGTCAGAACGACGTTCAGTGTCCGGTGTTCCGAAATGGGAGTCGGATTCCCGACGCTGGACAATGCGGAGGGGCCGCCACCGGGATTGTCGGGATCGTCCTCGGTCTGTGGGGATCGAAGGGCCCAAGACCGGATCACGAACCGTCCCGGATCACGAAAAACCTCCGGCGGCGCGCCGAATGCCCGGCGTGCTGGGGGGGCCTTTCGCCTGGAGCCCGCAGGCTCAGGTGCGGGCGGAGATCGCTTCCAGCGTCTGGACGCGGCTGTCCAGGTCCTCGACCAGCCGGCGGGCCACGTCGCGCACGCCCGGGGCGTAGGCGTCGCCGCCGTCGGCGATCTCGGCGGCCAGCTGTTCCAGGTCGATCATCGCCGACGTCAGGGCCTTCACATGGTCCTTGGCGAGCTGCTTGGCTTCGGCCTGCAGCCGGCGCACGCGCTCGGCGACGGTCTCGCTCTTGGGGGAGACGGCTTTGAGGTCGTTCGTGGCGACCACACTGAGAGACGGGGACATTCTTATGTACCTCAACCTTCGATCCTCAAGGTCTCTTACGGACGCCGCACCGCTTCGGATTGGCGGGCCGATCAAGCCTTGCTGCACAACAGAACCTACGTCCTGAGACAGCACAGGTTCCCTGTCAGTCGCATGAACGGCGCCAGTTAACTGTGCTGTGGGAAGAGGTGGGGATTTGGCGCCACGGTGTGTAGTTAACACCTTGGGATGAGTGTGCTTCCGGCGCGGTGGAATTCCCGCGGGGGAGCGCGGCCTCAGTCGGCGGCGGCGACCAGGCCGACCTTCCGTCCGACCGCCTCGACGCGGTACGGCTTACCCGGCTCCAGGCGGTAGGAGTTCTCCTTCCCGCGCATGCAGACCAATTGGTAGAGGCGGCGCGGATCGACCTCCTCGGACCATGTCTTCCCGGGGCGGATCTCGAGATAGGTGCGCACCCGCCCCTCGACCAGGAAGGTACAGTGGGCCACCGCGTTCATGGCGTTGGTCACCGAGATCGGCTGCTTGTCAGCGGTCTGAGCGGAGGCCGGAGCGGCCAGGAGGGCGATCGCCGCCAAGGCGGGGGCCGTGACGATGCGGACGACGCGGCCGGACTTCGGCATGGGAGCTCCTGGCGCAACTGGAGCGTGAGCCTCGGGGCCGCGGCGCGCACTGTCAAGGCGGGCGCCCGTTTAGGATGCGGCGCGCCGAATGCGGGCCGCCGCGCGACGGGAGGCGCGGACTCCGCCGGGCCGTTGCGGTACCTTGCCGGGGTGAGCGCGCACGGCACCCGTTACGCAGACCTGACACCGCCCGGCGGGCCGCTGGCGCTTGCGGCGCTGCGCGCGCTGGGCCGCCAGCCGACGGCAGCCTGGGCCGCGTGGGGCGTGCTGCTGACGGCGGGCATGGCCCTGGACTTCAGCGCCCGGGCGGCCGGCGTGGACGTGGGCGGCGATCGCGCGGATGCGGGCCTCTGGGCCTACTCCGCGCTGGAGGACGCGCTGACGGCGGCGGTGTCCGGGTGGGCGCTTTGCTGGCTGCTGACCGGCGCGGCGCCGAAGGGGCGCGGCTTTGGTCTCTTCGTCATGCTGCTGGCGCTGACAGAACTGTACTGGGACGCCGCGGCGCAGGCCTTTCCGGGCGACGAGGCGGACACCGCGGAGTTCCTGCTGGGCTCGCTGGGCGCGGTGCTGCTCATCGGCGGCGGCGTCTTCGTCCTGACCCGCCTGATGCTGTGGCCGATCGGCGGCCTGATCGGCGACTCCGTGACGCCGGGCGTGTCCTGGACCCGGATGGAGGGGCAGGTGCTGAAGTACTTCGCCGCCGTGGTTCTGCTGACCTTCCCGGTGATGCTCGTGAACTGGACTCTGTTCGCCCAGCCCATCGGGCGTCTGGGCGTCAGCGGATCGGCGGAGACCATCGCCCTCGATCGCGTCTGGTCGACCCTGGAGACCGCACTCGCGACCGGCGTCAGCGCCGTGATGTGGCGTCGGCGGCAGGGCGCGACGTCGGAGCGCCTGGGCGACGTGTTCGCCTAGAGAGGCCGCTGGCCTCACGCAGGGGAGGCCGACTTAGGCTCCGCGTCTCGCACGCGCTCAGGAGCCTCGCATGGTCGATCATGTCGCCGGGAAATCCATCGTCATCACCGGGGCCGGAGGCGGCTTCGGACGGCTCGTGGCGCAGAAGGCGGCGGCGCGGGGGGCGAAGGTCACCTGCGGCGACATCGACCTCGCCGCCGCCCAGGTGACGGTGGACGCCATCGTCGCCGCCGGCGGAACGGCCCAGGCTCTGGCCGCCGACGTCACCCAGCTTCCGCAGGTGGTGGCCCTGGTGGAGGCGGCCGTGCGCGCCCATGGCGGGGTCGACGTGATGGTCAACAACGCCGGGGTCATGCCGCTGGCCTTCTTCTCTGACCATGCGGCGGCGCATTCCGCCTGGACCCGCTGCATCGACATCAACATCAAGGGCGTGCTGAACGGCATGGTGGCCGCGCACGATCCGATGATCGCCGCGGGGCGAGGCCAGATCGTCAACGTCTCGTCGATCTACGGCAACTTCCCGGTGGTGGGCGCGGCGGTCTACGGCGCCACCAAGGCGGCCGTGAACGTTCTCTCAGAGTCTTTCCGGATGGAAACCCGCGGCAGGATCAAGGTGACCACGGTCAAGCCGACGGGCGTGCCGGCCACCGGCCTGGCGGGCGGCATCGTCAACCCGGCCGCCGTGGTGGGCATTCTCGGGCACAACATGACCGACTTCCAGCAGGCCATGGCCGGCATCGGCGACGGATCGCTGCCGGCCGCGAGGCTGGACCCCGAGGAGATGGACTACGTGGCCCTGGCGCCCGAGCACATCGCCGACGCCGTGCTGCACGCCATCGACCAGCCCTGGGGTGTCTCGATCGGCGAGATCACCGTGCGGGCGGCGGGAGACCACTTCATCCTGTAGCGGCGCCCCGCCGGGTCAGTAGGCCCACGTCCGGACCGAGCCGTCCTTGCCGAGCCGGCGGACCAGGTGCTCGTCGAGCGTATAGAGCGTCCCGTCGGGCGTGTAGCACATGCGTTTCACGTCGCGGAAATTGGCCCGGGCGGCGGGCCCGTCGTAGGGCGCTTCCTCGTGGCCGGGCCGCATGTGGGCGGCGGTGAGGGCCTGGCCGGTCAGGGGGACGAGCCGGGCGTTCGCTTCATCCACGCGCATGATCTGGCGGCGGGCGCGGCCGCTCATCTCGCGCGTGGCGACGGTGATGCCGCCCTTGGGATCTACGGCCAGCATCCAGATGTGGTCCATGTTCTGCCCGACCGGGCTCCTGCCGTTCTTGACCGTGTAGTAGACGCGCCGGGCCTGGCCGTCGGGCTTGATGCGCCAGACCATGGCGTGGAGATCGTGGGGCTTGGGGGTGATGGTCGAGCCGCCGGCGACGATCTCCTTGTTGACGTTGTCCCAGGCGATCGACCCCAGGGTGATCCGTTCGCCGACCGGCGCCTCGCTGCCGCAGGTCGAGCGCTCGCGGCCGATCACCGTGCTGACGGCGCCGTTGGGCGCGATCCGGCGCAGGACGCAGCCGCCCTGGTCGCTGACCCAGATGTTCCCGGCGTCGTCCTCGATGGGCGAACCTGTGTCTTTGAAGAGCGCCGCGCCGCGAACACCGTCCCGGAAGCCTGAGACTTCATTCTGGCCCGCGATGAACTGGGTCGTTCCGTTTCGCACGCGATAGATCATCTGCCGGCCCGACGTGATCAGGCTGCCGTCCGGCGTGAGGCTGAAGCGGTAGGCGAGCGGGGCCTTGGTGCTGTCGTTGGCCGTGGTCCGATAGGGCAGGGCGGCGATCGCCCCGTCCGGCATGATCCGCCACCAGCCGACGGGCGTGTAGTTCCCGCCGTTCCAGGCCTCCCCCGCGACCAGCACGCTGCCTTCCGGCGCGCAGGCCATCTCGGTGACGGTGGCGAAGAAGAAATTGTCGGGCGCCAGGTAGGGGTTCACCGCGATGATCTGGGCCGGCGGGCCCTCGGGCGGGATGAACTTCTGGCCTTGCTGGACCTGCAGCCAGAGGGTCTGGGGCGGGGTCGTGACCTTGATGGTGGCGCTCGGCGTCTGGGCCAGGGCCGGCGGGGCGACCGCCAGCATCAGCAGCGAGATCTTCAGCGCGAGCGTCTTCATCCGGTCTACCCCCTGAGCCTTGGCCTCCCCGGGAGTTTAGCGGAACTTCGTGATGCGAAGCCATGCCTCGGGCGCCGCGCCCTGGCGACCGGCCGCCCCGCCGCGTACAGGAAGGGCATGACCTTCGCCGACGCCTTCCTGCCCTGGCTCGTGATGTTCGGCGGGATCGTCGTCGTCGCCGTGCTGGTGGCGCGGCGCGGACGCTAGCGCCTACTTCCGCCGGCCCTTGCGGAACGCCTCGGCCTTCTCGGCGCGCACCTCGGCCTTCACGCGCTTGACCGCGCCCTTGTCGACGGCCTCGCCTTCGCCGGTGAGCATCTCGTTGGCGAACTCCAGGTCCAGCATCTTCAGCCGCTTGATCTCGTCGCGCAGCCGGGCGGCGGTCTCGAACTCCAGGTTGGCCGCGGCCTCGCGCATGCGGGCCTCCAGGTCCTTGAGCGTGGCCTTGAAGTTGTCACCGAAGAACGGCTTGTCGCCCTCGGCCACGCCGACCGGCACGGTGACGTGGTCCTTCTCGTAGCCGCTGGCCAGGATGTCCTTGATCTGGCTCTTCACGCTCTCGGGCGTGATGCCGTGCTCCAGGTTGTAGGCCTCCTGCTTCTCCCGGCGGCGCCTGGTCTCGGCCATGGCGCGTTCCATGGAGCCGGTGACGCTGTCGGCGTAGAGGATCACCCGGCCGTCGACGTTCCGGGCGGCCCGTCCGATCGTCTGGATCAGCGACGTCTCCGAGCGCAGGAAGCCCTCCTTGTCGGCGTCCAGGATGGCGACCAGTCCACACTCGGGGATATCCAGGCCCTCGCGCAGCAGGTTGATGCCCACCAGCACGTCGAAGGCGCCGAGCCGCAGGTCACGGATGATCTCGATGCGCTCCAGGGTGTCGACGTCGGAGTGCATGTAGCGAACCCGCAGGCCCTGCTCGTGCATGTACTCGGTCAGGTCCTCGGCCATCTTCTTGGTGAGGACGGTGATCAGGCTGCGATAGCCGCGCGCCACGGTCTGGCGCACCTGGTCGATCACGTCGTCCACCTGGCTGAAACCGTCGCTGGAGACGGGCTTCACCTCGACCGGCGGGTCGATGAGGCCGGTGGGGCGGATGACCTGTTCGGCGAAGACGCCGCCGGTGCGTTCCATCTCCCAAGGGCCGGGCGTGGCCGAGACGAACAGGCTGTCCGGTCGCATGGCGTCCCACTCCTCGAACTTGAGGGGGCGGTTGTCCATGCAGGAGGGCAGGCGGAAGCCGTACTCGGCCAGGGTGAACTTGCGGCGGTAGTCGCCCCGGTACATCGCGCCGATCTGCGGCACCGTCTGGTGGCTCTCGTCGATGAACAGCAGGGCGTTGTCGGGGATGTATTCGAAGAAGGTCGGCGGCGGTTCACCGGGTCGGCGGCCGGTGAGATAGCGGCTGTAGTTCTCGATGCCCGCGCACGAGCCGGTGGCCTCGATCATCTCGATGTCGAAGGTGGTGCGTTGCTCGAGCCGCTGGGCCTCCAGCAGCTTGCCGTTGGCCACCAGCCAGTCGAGGCGCTCCTTGAGCTCGGCCTTGATGTAGTTGATCGCCTGCCGGAGCGTCGGGCGCGGCGTGACGTAGTGGCTGTTGGCGTAGATCTTCACCCCGGCCAGGTCGGCCGTCTTCTTGCCGGTCAGTGGGTCGAACTCGGTGATCGACTCGATCTCGTCGCCGAACAGGCTGATGCGCCAGGCGCGGTCCTCGTAGTGGGCGGGGAAGATCTCGATGGTGTCGCCGCGCCGGCGGAAGCTGCCGCGCTCGAACGCCTGATCGTTGCGCTTGTATTGGAGCGCCACCAGGTCGGCCATCAGCTTCTTCTCGTCGATCCGCTCACCCGGCTGGATCTGGAAGGTCATGGCCGAGTAGGTCTCGACCGAGCCGATGCCGTAGATGCAGGACACCGAGGCCACGACGATGCAGTCGTCGCGCTCCAGGATCGCGCGGGTGGCCGAGTGGCGCATCCGGTCGATCTGCTCGTTAATCGAGCTGTCCTTCTCGATGTAGGTGTCGGTCCGGGGGACGTAGGCCTCGGGCTGGTAATAGTCGTAGTAGCTGACGAAGAACTCGACGGCGTTCTCGGGGAAGAAGCTCTTGAATTCGCTGTAGAGCTGGGCCGCCAGGGTCTTGTTCGGCGCGAGGATCAGGGCGGGACGCTGCGTCTCCTCGATGATCTTGGCCATGGTGAAGGTCTTGCCCGAGCCGGTGACCCCTAGCAGCACCTGGTCCCGCTCGTTCGCCTCGATGCCGGCCACCAGCTCCGAGATCGCCTGGGGCTGGTCGCCGGCGGGCTGGTAGGCCGACGCCAGCTTGAACTTGCGCCCGCCCTCGCTCTTCTCCGGACGCACCGGGCGGTGCGGCTTCCAGAGCGTGGGCATGGTGTTCTCGTCGTAGTCGAACGTCGCCGACATGTCGGCGACGCCGGCGTCGGGCGCGGGTGCGGCGGTGCGAGGCATGGCGTCCAAGGTAGGCGCTCCGGGGCAGGTTCGCCACACTCTGCGCATGGGTCTGCTGACAGCAGAGTGGCAGCAGTGCGCGGCCCGGCCCCGGAGCGTCGTCGCGGATGCGCCCTACGCCTTCGGCGGGATCAGCACCGAGATGGCGAGGATGACCGCCTGGCCGATGAAGGCGATGGCGGGAACGTACCAGTCGCCGAGCATCTTGCCCGAGATGGGATAGGCCCACACGAGGAAGGCAAGCGGCGTGATCCAGAGGTGGGCGCCGCGGGCCAGGGCCTTCGGGACCTGCTGCCAGATGTAGATCACGGTCACCACGAAGAAGAGCGCGATCGAGCCGGCGGCGAGCTGCTGGGCGCTGAACGGCGGCGGCTGAATGTTGGCGGTTTCGAGGGCGGCGACCACCATGGTGAAGACCGCGACCACCTCGGCCGGGACGTATTTGACGACGCGAGCGATGGGGCCGTCGGGCTTCCCATCGCTGGCGGCCGCGCTCGCGCCGGCCGGAACCACCCACCTGGACATGCTTCTTCCCCCTGGAATGAGTTTCCGATGGGGAAAAGGATGATCCCGGGCCGGGGCGGCCGTGCGTGACGCGCGTCACGCTCCGCTCCTGCGAGCCGGTCGCATAGTCGAGCCTCCTTTCTGGAGGAGCGGGGCTATGACGGGAAACCAAACGAAGGCACTGATGACGGCCACGGTCTGCGTGGCGGCCCTGACGCTGGGCGGCTGCGGCACCACCTCGGTGGTGCAGTCGGCGCCGGTGGAAGCGAGGCTCAACCAAGGCGACCTGGGTCGCGGCAAGGCTTATCTCAACTACTTTCTTCCCGAGACGGTGTTCGTTGCGACGGTGAAGCGCAAGGCTGCGCCGACGGGCGAGACTCCGGAGGGAGGCGCGGGCGACGCGGGTGCGGCGGCCGCCGCGGCGAAGGGGGCTAAATCCAAGGGCGCCAACCCGGCGGCTCCCGAGAAGGTCGACTGCAAGAAGTTGACCGCAGCCTTCGAGGTGGAGCGGAAGGGGTACAACAGCTACGTCAACGTTCGCGCCCTGGCGATCCCACGGCTCGTGAACCAGCGGAACGCAGTCGTGGCGAGCCTCGCGGCATCGAGTGCGGCGCCGAACCCCGGGGAGAGAGCTCGGCTGCGCTCGGAGACGCAGGGGCTGCTCGAGAATGCGAAGGTCGCACTTGCTGCAGCCATCGCCGCCGATGTTGCGGGGGACCGGAAGGGGTTCGAGGCGCAGAAGAGCGCAGCGATCATTACTGCCAGCTGCGACATCGAGTGGGTGCTGGAGGTCGCGACGACCGTCGAGGCGGACCGCGCGAAGGCCTACACACTCATCCTCCAGGACGATGAGTGGTCGGCGGACGTGGTGTCGGCGAAGGTGGGCTCCAACGGCTTGCTGATGTCGGTCTCTACGACGGCGGACGACAAGACGGGTGAGGCGCTGGTGGCGGGGCTGAAGTCGCTGGGTCAGATCGCTGGGGCCGCGGGCCTCGTCAATTTTCCCGCCGCCCCAGCCGCGGCGGCGGCGGCTTCGACGGGAGATGCCGCCACGGGGAAGGCCTGGAGAGGCAAGTCGCTGGAAGATCAGGTCAAGGCGTTGGACGAGGCGGTCACCGCGCTCCACGGTTGGGCGCCGGTTGAGATGGACGATCCGTGGCGCGCCCCAACCCAACCCTATCGCATGACCCTTCAGCAACTCCTGGCGGCCAGCGCGCCGAAGGTGGATGAGCGGGGGAATGTCCTCAAGTCTGCGGACCCGGAGGGGGAAGCCAAGGAACTCGATGGCCGGTTCAAGTTGCGGATCGACTGCAGTGAAGGAGCCGGGGCATTCGATCGTCCCACGGTGATCCGCGCCGTCGATCGCGGTGGCGGCGGCTACACGGGCGCTTTCGAAGGGGTGGCCGTGGCGGCGCCGCGGGCTTGCGAGATCAAGGCGTGGACCATGCCGGCCGCGAAGGCAGGACAGGCCGCGTTGGTGAGCAAGGACCCGCCGCAGGTCTGGCGGATGATCGCCTTGGACAGTAGCAAGCCAATGGAGGCGTATCTGCTCCGCACCCGGCTCATCAAGCGTGTCAGCACCTACACACTCGAGAACGGCCGGGTTGTGGAGATCGCTTCGGACAAGCCAAGCACCACTGCGGCGGTCTGGGCGCTTCCGGGCAACCTGGTGGGGGGGCTGTTCTCGGGCGTGGCGGCCGGCATCCGTGGGCCGAAGGACGTCTACGGCGCACAGGCCGAGTACCTGAACGCCAAGGCCAGCGTCTACACGGCCCAGGCGGCGCTGGCGGAGGCCAAGAAGCCCAAGGACGACAAGAAGGACGACGAGACCGAGGACGAGTAGGTCTCGCCAATCCGTCCTAGCGCCGCGCGTTCAGCCAGTCGCGGACCGCGCGGTTCACCAGGGCCTCGGCGTCGTGCTGCACGAAGTGGCCGGCGCCGGGGACCATCAGCAGGGTGGTGTCGGCGTCGACGAAGTCCCAGGTCCCGGCGTGGCCGGCGGCGTTCAGGGCCGTGTCCTTCATTCCGTGCACCACGAGGGTGGGGACCTTGACGCGCATGGCCTCCGGCGGTGGCGAAGGTGGGGGCGTCGCGCCTGCCTGCGGTCCGCCGGCGCGGGGGTAGTTGGCCCGGTAGTAGTTCATCATGGCCGCGAAGTCGGAGCGCTTCAGGGCTTCGACCTGCTCGGCCTTCCTCGCGGGATCTGTGACCCAGCCGGCCAGGGCCTCGGCGTTGAGCGCCTTCTCCGAGCCCTCCTTCTGGAACTCCCGCGCGTAGTTGGAGCCCTCCTGCTGGGCCTTGTTGGTGGCCAGCTCGCGGCCCATCCCCGCGGGGTGCGGCACGCTCATGATCACGAGCCGGTTCACGAGCTCTGGCCGGTTGAAGGCGACGCGCCAGGCGATGGCGGCGCCCCAGTCGTGCCCGACCACGACGGCGTTCTTCTGACCCTCGGCGGCGATGACGGCGGCGACGTCGCCCACGAGGTTCGGCATGGCGTAGGCGGCCACGCCCTGTGGCTTGGCCGAGAGGTTGTAGCCGCGCAGATCGAGGGCTGCGGTGCGGTAGCCGGCCTTGTTCAGCTCGGCCATCAGCGGCTTCCAGGTGCCCCAGTAGTCGGGGAAGCCATGGATCAGCACCACCAGCGGGCCCTGGCCCTCGACGGCGTAGTGGATCTTCACGTCGCCGTTCACGGCGGTGCGGTCCTGAGGCGCGGCGAGCGCGGGCGTGGACAGCAGGATGGCGGCGGCGGCGAGCCCGGCGCGGAGCATGGTGCGTTTCCCCTCGTTCTTTACCGCGTAAGCTAGAGGTCTCCCGCGCCGGGCGACAGTGTTCTTTCGATGACGAAGCGCTTGAGGCGCGGTGCAGCCTCGCTAGGCTCGGCGCCTGTGTTCGGCCCGGGCGGAGGAGGCGAGCCTGCGCAATCCCCTGGCCCTGCTGGCCCCGGCCCTCATCCCGTCGTGGAACTTCTTCGACGTCATCGCGCCTTCACCGCGCGTGGAGTTCGCCGTGCTGGCCGCCGAGGATGCGTCGGCGGACGTCTGGCGTGAGTTCCGGCCACGACCGCGGCGCGTGTCGCTATTCGAGATGGCGCGGCGGATGCTCTGGAACCCGCGCCTGAACGAGACCTTGTTCGTGCTCAGCTGCGCCGAGCGGCTCGTGGAGACGCCGACGGCGCACAGCGAGGACCAGATCCTCGCCGGCATCGCCCGAGACCTGGATTCCTCGGCGGGCTGGCTGGTCTTCAGGCTGGTGTTCGTGCGCCGCGAGGGCGAGGCGCTGGCCCGTGAGGTGCTGTTCCAGTCCCGGCCGCGGCGGCTGGCGGACATCGCCGCGCGATGAGCTTCGAGACCGCCGCGCGGCTAACCGAGATCCTGCTGGCGCTGGCGCTGATCCAGCAGAGCCTGGAGCACTTGGCCGGGCCGGCGCGGGAGCGGCCGCTGTTCCTCCTGCGGATCGCGCTGTGCGTGGCGGTGGTCGCGGGGTGGGCGGCGCCATGGGCGCTGGCCGGGCTGGCGGCCCTCTCGCTGGTGACGCTTCACCGCTTCCAGGGGCCGTACAACGGCGGCGCGGACCGGATGGGCCTGCTGGCGCTCTGGTGCCTGACGGCGGCGCGCCTAGCGCCCGCGCCGCAATGGCGGGAACTGGCGTTCGGCTACCTCGGCCTGCAACTGATGCTGAGCTACTTCATCTCCGGCTGGGTGAAGGTGGTGAACCCCGACTGGCGCAGCGGGCGCGCGCTGAGGGACGTCTTCCAGTTCTCGGCCTATCCGGTGGCCGAGGACCTGCGCGGCTGGGCCAATCGCCCAGGTGCGCTGCGCGCCATGTCGTGGGCCGTGATGAGCTTCGAGCTGGCCTTTCCGCTGACCCTCCTGTCGCTGCCGAGCCTGGCGGTCGGGCTTTGCGCAGCGGCGATCTTCCACCTCGCCAACGCCTGCCTCTTCGGTCTCAACCGGTTCTTCTGGACGTGGCTCGCGGCCTACCCGCCCATCCTCTGGCTGCAGCACCGCTTCTTCTGAGTCTCGCGGAATATGCTGTGTGGCGCATAGTATGTGCTAGACACTGTGTATCGCACAGTGTACGACGCACAGCATGCCGAACGACACCGACATCTTCGAGACGCTTCGCCTGGAACTGCGCCGGGGATCGCTGATCCTCGCCGTCCTGGGACAGCTGCGGGCCGAGCACTACGGCTACACCCTGCGCAAGGCGCTCGCCGACGCCGGGGTCGAGATCGATGAGGGGGCGCTCTACCCGATGCTGCGCAGGCTGGAGGCCCAAGGCCTGCTGACCAGCGAGTGGCGGGAAGAGGAGCGGCGCAACAAGCGATTTTACCGGCTCTCCGACGAGGGGCGCGCAGTGCTCGACCGGCTGGTCGATGAATGGGCCGCGCTCAACACGTCGGTGGACGCCATCCTGCGGGAGACGAAGTGATGAACGACCTGATTGACCGCTACCTGGCCGCCGTCGGCCGCGAGTTGCCCGAGAAGCAGCGGGCCGACATCGTCGCCGAACTGCGCGACGAACTGCTGTCCACCATCGAGGCGCGCGAAGAGGGCCTGGGGCGGGCGATGACCGAGAAGGAGCTCGTCGCCGAGCTGCGGGCCTTCGGGCATCCGCTGGCCGTGGCCGGCCGCTACCGGAGGGTCCAGCATCTGATCGGCCCGGACGTCTTCCCGTTCTGGTGGGCCGGCCTGCGCGCCGCGCTGACCATCGTGACGGCGATCTACGTCACGATCTTCGTGCTCACGGTGGTGGGGGCGGGCGGCCTCAGCCCCGGTCTGGACGGGATGATCCCCGACCTGAGCTGGGCGCTGGTCACCACCTTCGGCGCGGTGACCCTCTTCTGCATGGGGATGGAGCGCTGGGGCAAGGTGGGTGACCTGGCCCGCTGGTCGCCGGCTCAGCTTCCGCCGGCCGGCGAGAAGACCCGGGGGCGGTTCGAGCTGGCGGTGGAGGTCATCGGCGGCGTGGTGATGCTGGCATGGTGGTTCGGCCTGTTCCGCTTCCGGGACGTGGCGCCCAGCGGCGACGTCCAACTGGCCCTGGCCCCGGTGTGGAAGGCCTGGTTCTGGCCCATCGCGTTCTACTTCGCCTACGAACTGGCGGCTAACGTGGTCGCCCTGACCCGTCCGGGACTGGTGTCGCTGAACCGGGTGCTCCAGGCCGCGCGTTACCTCCTCGTGGCGGGCATCACGGCGGGCGTGCTCCAGGCCGATCAGCTGATCCTGGTCACCGTCTCGGCGAGGACGCCGGAAGAGGCCCTGCGGGTGCACAACCTCTTCGAGACCGGCGCACGGGTCGGCCTGATCGCCATGGTCCCGATGTTCATCTGGCTGGCTGGCATCGAACTCTGGCGGCTGAGCCGCCAGACGGGTCAGGCTCCGAAGCCGGCGGCCGCGGCCTGATCTATTCGGCCAGCGCTTCCAGGGCCGTCCACTTGCGGACCTGGAAGCGGCGCGAGGAGGGGAACTCCACGATCTGCTCGCCCTGGAGTTGGGTCAGCATCCGCGAGACGGTCTCGATGGTCAGGCCGAGATAGTCGGCCATGTCCTGACGGCCCATCGGCAGATCGACCTGGCCGTCCTTCTCGGCGGCCAGCGACATCAGGAAGCTGGCCACCCGCTCGCGGGCGCTCTTGCGGCCCAGCATCAGGACATGGTCCTGCAGGCGTTCCATCTCCTGCTGGGTGGCGGCGAGGATCGCTCGGTCCACCTCGGCGTCGCCGGCCATCGCCCGCATGGCGGCCCGGCGGACGACCTGGACCTCGCACTCGGTGAGGGCTTCGGCGGCGAAGCGGTGATCGGGGCCCGGCTCCAGGCCGAAGACGTCGCCGGCATAGTAGAAGTCGCCCACCTGGCGGCGGCCGTCGGCGGTGACCCGGCTGGTGCGGACCACGCCGCGAACCACCCGGTACAGCAGCTCGGCTTCCTCGTCCTGGGCGTAGATCTCCTCGTCGCGCCCATAGGTCATCCGCACGCCCAGGCGTTCGAACGCCTCGGTCAGGGCGGCGGTCGGCGGCGCGGTGCGGGGGTCCGAGAGCGGGTAGGCGAGGGTCATCGCGGGCTCCTTGTCGATGACCTAGGGCTACCCGCCGGGCTGTCCCGCATAAATTTGGGAGCGTCCCCTAAGTAGCGCTACGGAGGCGGCGCGGCCGGCGGCTTTGATCTGGATCAGACGCCCCGGCCGCCAGGCTCCTAGCTTCGAGGCTACAGAAGCAGAGGAGAATCCCAATGGACGTCGGAGGAATCACCTGGATCGTCGCGGCCGACGCGGTCGAGGCGCGTGTGTTCGCGGAGCGGGTGCGGTCGGGGCCGGTGAAGGAACTGGCGTCGATGCGCATGGCGGCCACGGACGCCGAGCGCGGGATCGAAGCGGGAGCCGGCCCGCACGAGCGCCACGGTTCGGGCCGGCAAGGGCTGGGCGAGCACGACGACGGCGACAAGGCCCTGCGGCGGTTCCTGCGCCGGGTCTCGAGCAGCCTGTCCCTGGCGGCCACGCGCGGCGAGTACGACCGCCTGGTGCTGATGGGGCCGCCCCGGACGCTGGGCGTGTTGCGCGACGTGCTGCCCCAGGCGCTGGCGGCGCGCGTCGAGGCCACCGACGCCCATGAGCGCCGCCGCGATACGCCGGACGAGGTGCGCCAGCACCTGCGCGACGCGCGGGCGCGGCATCCGGCGGCCCAGGCCTAGTTGGATGGGCGGGTGAGTATGAAGGCCGAGACGGCCAGCAGCAGCCCGCCCACGGCCCCCAGCACGATGACGCCCTGACCGACTACGAGCAGCAGGGTCCAGCTCGCGGCCATCATGCCGACGGCCATCGCCTTGGCGCGGCGCGGGATGGCGCCGCGCGCCTCCCAAGCCTGGATGTAGGGGCCGAAGCGGGGATTGGCGCGGACCCGTTCGGCCCATTCGGGCGAGCCGCGGGCGAAGGCCCATAGCGCGATCAGCAGGAAGACGGTGGTCGGCATGAGCGGCACGACCGCGCCGATCGCCGCCAGGGCGACGGCCAGCATGCCGAGCGCCCGATAGAAGATCACGCGCCGCCGCCGGTCAGGCGCGGGTGAAACCTTCTCGTCCGTCTCCTGGGGTGGCTGCAAAGCGGGCTCGCGCGGCGTGAAGGGGCGAAGGGCGGTCAGTTGCGGGCCGCCGTCAAGCGTCCGCAACGCGACGGTCGCGTGCGTCGATCCGCCGGTGTGGCGTGATGAACTGTCGCATGGCCGTTTTCCCTTCTGAAACGAAGGTAGGGTCTTGAGTTGGCGAAGTGCAATTTCGCACACGAGCCTTTGGGGGCGGATACGCGCGCAAACCTGCCAGTCTGGGCAAGGGAAACGGTCGGGCCGGCGCTAGCGCTGCTCGCCGCGTTCCTGGCTGCGCTCATCTGCATCCTGTTCACCCAGGGTTTCGGCGACATCGCCGGCGTCTGGCTGCCCGACGGGGTGGTCGCCGCCATCCTGCTGCGCCAGCCCAAGCGGCGGTGGTGGTCGGTGGCCCTCGCCGGCGCGGCGGGCGTGACGCTGGCCAACATGGCCGAGGGGCAGCCGCTGTTGCTGTCGCTTGCGTTCGGTCTCGCGAACATGGTCGGCATGGTCGCCTGCGCCGGATTCACCACACGGCTGGTGAGTGGTCGGGTCGACCTGACCGAGCCCCGGCAGCTGCCGGCGTTCCTGCTGGTCGGCGGCGTCATCGCGCCCGGACTGTCGGCGATCGCCGGCGCCCTGATCCTCCAGTTCCACCACGGCGCGCGGTTCGGCGAGTCGATGCTGGTCTGGCATGCGGCCGACGCGCTGGGCATGCTGCTGACCACCCCCGCCTTGCTGGCGCTGCATGACGGCGGGCTGCGGCGCCTGACCGAACAGGTCCGGTCCGGCCGGGCCACCCTGCCGACCCTGGCGCTGCTGGCGTCGCTGGCGGCGGTGTTCGGACAATCGGTCTATCCGCTCTCGTTCCTGCTGCTGCCGGCGCTGATCTATTGCGCCCTGACGCTGGACGCGGCCGCCGTGGCCCTGGCCCTGCTGGTGACGGCCGCGATCTCGGCGATCGCTACGGTCTCGGGCCTGGGCCCGATGGCGCTGATCGACCAGAGCCTGCAGGTTCGCCTGGGCCTCAGCCAGGCCTTGTTGGCGTCTATGACCCTGGTCGCCCTTCCGCTCAGCGCGCTGCAGGCGCAGCGCCGGCGCCTGGACGCGTTCCGTTACACCGCGTTGGAAGCCTCGGAACTGGCCGAGCAGCGGCTCCGGCTGGCCAGTCAGATCGCCGGCCTCGGCTACTGGCGCGTTCGCGCCGGCGACCGCGAGGTGCTGTGGTCGGACGAGACGTTCGCCCTGCACGGCCTTCCCGCCGAGGGCACCGGCAACGCCACCGATGCGGCCTTCAAACTCTACTCGGCCGAGGACCAGCAGCAGTTTCGCGACGGCATGAACGCGATGTTCGCCACGGGCGAGACCCGGGAGGTCACGGTCGCCGTGACGCGGCCCGACGACGGTCGCTCGCGGATCCTGCGCTTCAAGGGCGAGGCCCAGCGCAATGAGGCCGGTGCGATCGTCGCGCTGTTCGGTGTGGTGCGCGACGTCACCGACGAAGAGACCTTCCTGCAGCAGATCGAGGCCAGCGAGGCGCGCTATCGCCTGCTCGCGGACTCCTCGACCGACGTGGTGCTGAAGGTCGGCGCCGACATGATCGTACAGTACGTCTCGCCCGCGGCGCGGCGCTACGGCTATGTCCCGGACGACATGGTGGGCCAGAGCGTGCTGTCGTACGTCCACCCCGACGACCTCCCGCAACTGGTCTCGGTGGTGGGTTCGCTGATCGAGAACCGCGCGGTCGGGATCGAGCACGGCAAACCCTATCGCGTGCGCATCGCCGATGGCAGCTATGTGTGGGCCGAAGGCACGCCTTCCCCCGTGTTCGGCGAGGACGGCACGGTCGCCGGCTTCATCACGCCGTTGCGGGATGTCTCCGAGCGGATGGCCGCCCAGGAGGCCCTGCAGAAGAGCGAAGCGCGCTACCGGCTGATCACCGAGAGCGCCAATGACGTCATCGCCTGCTACGGCGACCAGGCGACGATCACTTACATCTCGCCGGCCGCGAGGGACGTGTTCGGCTATGCGCCGCATGAGATGATCGGTCGCCGGATCAGCGACTTCGTTCATCCCGACGACTACATGCGCTGCGCGCAGTTGTTCGAAGCCCATCTGGCGGGGCCGCCGTCGGCGCCCACCTTCCGCTTCGAGTATCGAGCGATCCGCAAGGACGGCGCCATCATCTGGCTCGAGGCCCACCCTCGCGCCGTCTACGACCCCGAGACCCAGGCCTTCGTCGAGTTCCACGACGTGGTCCGCGACATCACCGCCCGCAAGGCGATGGAAGACGAGCTGGCCGACAGCGAGGCGCGCTATCGCGTCATCGCCGAGCACCTGACCGACGTCGTCTCGCGCGCCAATCTGTCGGGCGAGGTCGTCTACATCTCGCCCAGCGTGACGCCCGTGCTGGGCTATACGGTCGAGGAAGTGACGGGGTCGAGCATGATCGGCAACGTCCACCCCGACGACGTGCCGCACGTGCAGCAGGCCTACGCCGACCTCATCACCGGCCGGATCGCCGAGGGCTTCGGACTGACCTACCGGATGCGGCACAAGGACGGTCGCTGGCTGTGGCTGGAAAGCCGGCCCACGGCGGTCCGCACCGCGGCCGGACGCGTCACCGGCTTCGTGGATCTCACCCGCGACGTCACCGCCCGCATGGCGCTGGAGGCCGACCTGCGCGAGGCGCGGGACGCGGCGCAGGCGGCGGCGTCGGTGAAGGCCGAGTTCATGGCCAACATGAGCCACGAGATCCGCACCCCGCTGACGGCGATCCTGGGCTTCACCTCGCTGCTGTCGGCGCGCGACGACGTGAGCGGAGAGGTCCGCTACCAGGTGGGCCGGATCTCGGGCGCCGGCCAGGCGCTGCTGGCCATCGTCAACGACATCCTCGACTTCTCGAAGCTCGAGGCCGGGCTGATGCCGATCATGCCGAAGGCGGTCTCGCCCTATGAGACGCTGTCGGACGCCTTGGCGCTCTTCGAGCCGCAGGCGGCGGCCAAGGGCATCGGCATCGTCTCCGACTTCGAGCGGGACATCCCCACCTACCTGAGCCTGGACCCCGACCGGGTGCGCCAGATCCTGCTGAACCTGGTCGGCAACGCGGTGAAGTTCACCGAGCAGGGCCAGGTGACCGTCAGCGCGCGCTACGACGCCGGGGGGCAGCGGTTGCGGATCGCGGTGCGCGACACCGGCCCCGGCATGGAGCCGGCCCAGCAGGAGAAACTGTTCCAGCGGTTCTCGCAGGTCGACGCCTCGTCCAGCCGGCGGCACGGCGGCACGGGTCTGGGCCTCGCCATCTGCAGCGGCCTCGCCGACGCCATGGGCGGGGCGATCACGGTCAGCAGCGCGTTGGGCGAGGGCTCGGAATTCGTTCTGGAGCTGCCGGCCGCGCCTTGCGAGGCGCCCGAGGCGGCCGCGGCCGAGCTTCCGGCGCTGGATCTCGAAGGCCTGCGCGTTCTGGTGGTCGACGACAATCCGCTGAACCGCGAGCTGGCCCGGGCCATCCTCGAACCGTTCGGCGCGACGGTGAGCGAGGCGGTGGACGGCTTCGGCGCGGTGGAGACGGCCCAGCGCGAGCCGTTCGACGTGATCCTGATGGACGTCCGGATGCCCGGCATGGACGGCCCCGACGCCACCCTGCGCATCCGCAGCCAGCCGGGCCCGAACCGCCAGACGGCGATCCTAGCCTTCTCGGCGGACTATGACCTGGAACGCTTCGGCGAACAGGGCGGCGTCGGCTTCAACGGTTTCGTCCGCAAGCCTCTGGAGCTGGGCGCGCTGCTGGAGGCCATCAGCATCGTCCTCAGCCACGAGGCTCCCGAGGAAGCGGCCTGATCGGCGGCGGGCTCAGTCCGCCACGCGCCTATTCCGTCAGCACCGGCAGGCGCACCCTGAAGGTGCTGCCCGTGCCGGGTCGGCTGGAGGCGAGCAGGATGTCGCCGCCGTGCAGCTCGACGAGCTGCTTGCCCAACGCCAGGCCGATGCCGAGCCCTTCCTGGGCCCGTTCGGTGGGGCTCTTCACCTGGGCGAAAAGCTCGAAGATCTTGGACTGCATCTCGGGCGGGATGCCGATGCCGGTGTCGGTGACGTCGATCTCGGCGAAGCCGTCGATGATGCGGGCGTGCAGGGCGATGCGACCGCCGGCCGGCGTATAGCGCGCCGCGTTGTTGAGGAGGTTGCTGACCACCTGGGCCAGGCGCGTCGGGTCAGCGTGCAGGCTGACGGGCTCGACCGGAATGTCGGCCGAGAAGGCATGGCCGGCGGCGTCGATCTGCGGCTTGCTGGCCTCGGTGGCGAACTGCAGCACCGTCTGCAGGGCCACCCGCTCCTTGCTCAGCGCGATCTTGCCCTGGTCGATCCGGGAGATGTCGAGCATGTCGTCCACGAGGCGGGTGAGGTGCGCGACCTGGCGCTCCATCTGGCCATGGATCTCGTCGGTCTTCTGCGGGTCCTTGCGGCGACGCAGGAAGTGGAGGCCCGCGTTCAGGGCCATGACCGGGTTGCGGATTTCGTGGCCGAGGACGGCAAGGAACTCGTTCTTGTGGCGGTCGACGGTCTTCAGGGCCTCGGCCAGGGCCTCCAGTTCGTCGCGCTGGGCCATGATCTGGCGGCGCTGCTTGTGCAGGTCGAAGAAGACGTTGGCCTTGCTGCGCAGGATGTCGGCCTCGATCGGCTTCTGCAGGAAGTCGACCGCGCCGGCCTCATAGCCGCGGAACCGGCGCTGGCGGTCGGCCGTGCCGGCGGTCAGGAAGATGATGGGCACATGGCGCGAGACCTCGGCCCCGCGCATGAACTCGGCCAGCTGGAAGCCGTCCATGCCGGGCATCTGCACGTCGAGCAGGGCCAGGGCCACGTCGTGGGTCAGCAGGAGCTCCAGCGCCTCGTCGCCCGAGCGCGCGGTCAGGCACACCAGGCCGTCGCGCTGCAGCAGGCCCTGCAGGGCCAGCAGGTTCTCCTGCAGGTCGTCGACCAGCAGGAAGTGGATCGGGTCTTCGACGCGGATCATGCCGTCCCCAGGTGCGACAGGTAGGACGCGATCGCATCCAGGTTCATGGTGGTGGCGGCGGGGCAGGCCTGCAGCGCGGCGGTGGGCATGGCGGCGGAATACGCCCCGGCGGGATCTTCCACCAGGGCGACGCCCCCCGCTTCGTGGACGGCCTTCAGCCCCTCGGCGCCGTCGGCGTTGGCGCCCGTCAGCACCACGGCGGTGAGCGCGGGACCGTAGGCGTCGGCCGCGCTCTCCAGCAGCACGTCGATGGCCGGACGCGACAGGTTCACCAACTCGTCGGAGGACAGCGACAGCGTCCCGTCGGTTTCGGCCAGCAGGTGATAGTCCGACGGGGCGAAGTAGACGACGCCCGGCAGGGCGGGCTCCTTGTCCTCGGCTTCCTTCACGGCCACCCGGCACTTGCCCTGGAAGAGCGGCACCAGCGCGTTGTCGCGATCCGGCGGCACGTGGACGACCACCAGGACCGGCGCCGGGAAGTCGGCGGGCAGGACGGGCAGGATGCGGAGCAGCGCCTGGACGGCGCCGGCCGAGCCGCCGATCGCGACCGCCGGGGTCGGGGCAGGGGCGTCGGTCATGCGTCCTGCCTCTGGTAGATCTTCTCGTCGCGGTCGAACTCCGAGAACGCGCCGACGTGGGCAGAGAAGCGCAGGCTCTCCTTCGAGCCCAGGCCGAGGAAGCCCTTTCGGGCCAGGGACTCGCGGAACAGCCCGACCGCGCGGTCCTGCAATGGCCGGTCGAAGTAGATCAGCACATTGCGGCACGAGATCAGGTGCATCTCGCCGAACACAGCGTCGGTGACGAGGCTGTGGTCCGAGAAGACGACCCGGCTGCGCAGCGTCTTGTCGAAGATCGCCCGACCATAGTCGGCGGTGTAGTAGTCGGACAGCGACGACCGCCCTCCCGACTTCTGGTGGTTGGCGGTGAACTTCTTCAGCCGGTCCAGGGGGTAGACGCCCGCCTCGGCGGCCTGGAGCGCCGTCGGGTTGATGTCGGTGGCGTAGAAGATCGTCCGCTCTTCCAGGCCTTCCTCGCGGAAGAGGATGGCCAGGGAGTAGAGCTCCTCGCCGTGGCTGCAGCCGGCGACCCAGACCTTGAGCGAGGGGTAGGTCCGCAGGTGCGGCAGCACCTTCTCGCGCAGCGCCCGGAAGTAGCCTGGATCGCGGAACATCTCGCTGACCTGCACGGTCATGTAGCCGAGCAGGCGGCCGAGCGTGGACGGTTCGTGCAGCAGGCTGTCCTGCAGGGCCGAGATGCTGGGGAAGCCGAGCTGGTCGCGCGCCTGGACCAGGCGGCGCTTGATCGAGGCCCGCGCATAGTTACGGAAGTCGTAGTGATACCGCTGGAAGAGCGCCTCCAGCAGCAGGTCGATCTCCAGGTCCTCGACGCCGTCACGCATGGCCGTGCTCACCGGGGCATCCAGACCCGGACCAGCGACAGCAGCTTGTCCACGTCGATGGGCTTGGCCATGTAGTCGTTGGCGCCGGCCTCCAGGCAGCGCTCCTGGTCGTCGGGCATGGCCTTGGCCGTGAGCATCACGATGGGCAGGTCGCCCCACCGGTCGTCGGCGCGAATGCGGCGCGTGGCCTCCAGCCCGTCCATGACCGGCATCATCACATCCATCAGCACCAGGTCGATCGCCGGCCCGGCGCCGGAGGCGGACTGGGCGAGGGCGTCGATCGCCTCCTGGCCATTACGGGCGATCTGCACGGCCGCTCCGCGTGGCTCCAGCACGCTGGTCAGGGAGTAGATGTTCCGGACATCGTCCTCGACCACCAGGATGCGGCGCCCCTCCAGCACCGAGTCCCGGTTTCGCGCCTTGCGGATCATCTTCTGCTGCTCGGGCGGCAGGTCGGCGACCACCTGGTGCAGGAACAGTGAGACCTCGTCGAGCAGCCGCTCGGGCGACTTGGCGCCCTTGATGATGATGGAGTGCGAGTAGCGGCGCAGGCGCTGCTCGTCGTCGGCCGACAGGTCGTGGCCGGTGTAGACGATCACCGGCGGGAAGGCGTGGTCGCCCTCGCTCAGGGTCTCCAGCAGCGCGAAGCCCGACGCGTCGGGCAGCGACAGGTCCAGCACCATGCAGTCGAACGTCTCGGAGCGCAGCATCTCCAGGCATTCGGCGGCGGTGCCGACGCCCACCGTCTCGACGTCGCCCGAGGCCAGCAGCCGGCCGACCGCGTCGCGCTGGACCGCGTCGTCCTCGACGATCAGCACGCGCCGCATGGTGCGGGTCAGCTGGGACTCCAGGTTCTGCAGCACCTCGGACAGCTGCTCGCGCTGCACCGGCTTGATGAGATACCCCACCGCGCCCAGCGACAGCGCGGTCTGGCTGTGATCCGAGCCCGAGACCACGTGGATGGGGATGTGGCGGGTGGCGTCGTCACGCTTCAGGCGGTCCAGCACGGTGAGGCCCGACTGGTCGGGCAGGCCGACGTCGAGAACGATGGCGTGCGGTTTGAACTGCGCGGCCAGGCCCAGTGCTTCCTCGGCCGTGCCCGCCACGAGGCACTGGAAGCCCAGCTCTCGCGAGAGATCGCAGACGATGCCGGCGAAGGCGGGGTCGTCCTCGATGACCAGCAGCAGCCGACGGGCGTCGGTCAGGGCGTCCCGGTCGTCCGCGACCTTGACCGGCGCGGGGACGCGGCGGGGCTTCGGCTGGGCCTCGGGGGCAACCTCTGACGGCGCGGGCTGCGGCTCGCGCGCTGCGACATCGGCGGGGTCGTAGACGAGGGGGATCGTCACGGTGAAGGTGCTGCCCTCGCCCGGGGCGCTTTCGAGGGCGATCGCACCGCCCAGCAGGCGGGCGAGCTCACGCGAGATCGAGAGCCCCAGCCCGGTGCCGCCGTACTTGCGGCTGATCGCGCCGTCGGCCTGGCGGAAGGCCTCGAAGATGCCCTGCTGATGCTCGGCCGAGATCCCGATGCCGGTGTCCGTCACCGCGAGGGAGAGGCGTTCCCCGGCCTGGCTGACCGACATGCGCACGCCGCCCTTCTCGGTGAACTTGAAGGCGTTCGAGAGCAGGTTCTTGAGGATCTGCTCCAGGCGCTGGCGGTCGGTCTCGATCGCCGGGGGCACGTCGTCGGCCACCACGATCTCGAAGCCCAGCCCGCGTTCGTCGGCGACCGGCTGGAACAGCGCGCGGATGTCGTTCGACAGGCGGGCCAGCGGCACGCTCTCGGGCTGGATCTGCAGCTGGCCGGCTTCGATCTTCGAGAGGTCGAGGATGTCGTTGATCAGGGTCAGCAGGTCGTTGCCCGACGACTGGATGGTGCGCGCGTACTTCACCTGATCGTCCGACAGATTGCCGTCGGGATTGTCGCCCAGCAGCTTCGAGAGGATCAGCAGCGAGTTCAGCGGCGTCCGCAGCTCGTGGGACATGTTGGCCAGGAAGTCGGACTTGTACTGGCTGGCCTGTTCCAGCTCGCGGGCCTTCAGCTCGATCGCCGCGGCGGTGCGTTCCAGTTCGTCGCGCTGGGCCTCCAGGGTCTGGGCCTGTTCCTCGAGCTGGCTGTTGGTCTGCTCCAGCTCGACCTGCTGCTGTTCCAGGCGGACCTGGGACTCCTTGAGGGCGCGACCTTGCTCCTCCAACTCCTCATTGGAGACCCGAAGCTCCTCGCTCTGGACCTGGAGTTCCTCAGACTGGCGCTGGGTCTCCTCCAGCGCGTGCTGGAGCTGGCTGCGATAGCGCGCCGAGCGCAGGGCGACGCCCATGGCCGGAGCGGCCTGGGTCAACAGTTCCACGATCTGTTCGTCGATCGGCCGCAGGAAGCCGAGCTCGATCACCGCGTTGACGGCGCCGTCGGCGGTCGCGGGGACGATCATCAGGTGGCGCGGCTTGTCGCGGCCGAACGCCGAGCCGACGGTGAGATAGCCTTCGGGAACGTCGTCGATGACGAGGGTTCGGCCTTCCGACGCGGCCTGGCCGAGCAGGCCCTCCTTGAGGCTGAAGCGGCGCGGCAGGTTCGCGTCGCTGGGCACGCCCATTGTCGCGGTCAGGCGGAAGTCGCCGGCCTCGCCCTTGAACAGCGCGCCGGCCTGGCTGCCGACGTACCTCGACAGGAAGGCCAGGATGCCATCGGCGAGCTGTTCGACCGACTTCTCGCCCATCATGGCGCGGGAGAGCTGCACCTGGCCGTCCTGCAGCCAGGCCTGACGGGCGCGGACCCGCGCGTTGCGGCGGATCAGGATGAAGACGATCACGGTCAGCGCGGCGCCCAGCAGACCGGAGAGGACCCCGCTGAGCACGGCCGTGCGCTGCGCGGCCTGCATGGCCTCGACGCGGACCTCGCGCAGCCGCCGCTCCTCCATGCGCATGGCCTCGATGCGCGTGCGGATCGCATCCATCTCGACCTTGCCGCGGTCGGTGGACACGACCGCCAGCGCCGCCGCCGCGCCCTGGCCGCGACGGAGGTCGATGGTCTCCTTCAGCTCGGCCAGCTTGCTGAGCAGGCTGCGTCGAAGCTGGGTGGTGTTGAGCTGCTGCACCGGGTTGTCGCGGGTCAGCGACTGGACGGTGTCGAGCCGTGGCGTGGCGGCGCTGACCGCGCGCTGATAGGGCTCGAGGTAGCGGTCGTCGCCCGTCAGGAGATAGCCGCGCTGGCCCGTCTCGGCGTCCTGGATCGTCGACATCAGATCGTCGACCGCGACGATGACCTCGTGCGAGTGGCGGATCCGGGCGTTGTTGGCCTGGAGCTCGGCGATGTTCAGGTACGAGACCGAACCGCTGGCGAGGAAGAACAGCAGGACTGTCACAAGGCCGACGGTGGTCCACACCTCCACCCGCGATCCGAGCTGAGAGGCGAGGCTTGAGCGAGTGGTGGCCATGGAAATCCTGAACAGACGCGCGCCCGCGCCTGCCTAGCGGGTGCGGTTTGAAAAAATCAAGGATTCCGAAGCTTTAGTGCTCATCGTCGTCGCGCTGCGCCTAACAATCGGCGGCCCTCGACGACGCGTGACACGCCTAGCCGCGTTACGCCCCGAAGCGTCGTAACGGCCCAGCTTCCCATTGGTTCCGGCCGTGGCGATTTCCGGCTGGGACAGCAGGATTCGTCAAATCTTGCGGCAGGCCTCGCTAAAGCCACGCCGCGCTCCCGCGCCTAGCCTCATCTCGACAACGTGGTCCGACAGAGACCCGGTCGAGGGAGTGAAGACATGAAGATCCTGACCCCGACGCGCGCCGTGCTGGCCGCGTTGCTGAGCTCTGCCGCGAGCGCCGCCTACGCCCAGGCCGCCGCGCCGCCGCCCACCGCCGTCGACGAGATCATCGTCACCGCCCAGCGCCGCTCGCAGGCCCTGCTGGACGTGCCGCTGGCGATCTCGGCCCTGGCCGGCGACAGCCTGGCGGCGAAGGGCGTCACCAATTCGGCCAACCTGGCCACGGCGGTTCCGAACCTGCAGGTGAGCAGCCCCTACGGGAACACCCAGCCGAACTTCTCGCTGCGCGGGATCAGCGTGGCCAACGAGTACAACGCCAACCAGGCCTCGCCGGTCGGCGTCTACATCGACGACGTCTACATCGCCTCGCGCACCAGCCAGGGCATGGGTCTGTTCGACCTGGAGCGGGTGGAGGTGCTGCGCGGGCCCCAGGGCACGCTGTTCGGCCGCAACACCACGGGCGGCGCGATCAACTTCATCACCAGGCGGCCGGATCTCGACGGGACCAGCGGGCGGGCGGAAGTCGGCTACGGGAACTTCGACACCGTGACGGCGCAGGGCGCGATCGAGGTCACGCCCGTGGCGGACCAGTTCGGCGTGCGCCTGGCCTTCAACTATCAGAAGGGCGACGGCCAGCTCGAGAACGTGGCCCCCGGCGGGCGCGACTCCAACTCCACCGACACCCTCCAGGGGCGGCTGTCGGTGCGGTTCCGGCCCAACGACGGCCCGCTCGACGTGAACATCCGGGCCTACGCGGGGCGCGACCGCGGCACGCAGGCGGGGGTCCACGGTCTGGGCGCGGTGCGGACCGGCCTCGGCTTCTTCGACATCAACGAGAACCGGGTGGGCGACAACCGCACCAGCGCCTTCGGCGTCGCCGCGAACGTGGCGCTCGAACTCAGCGAGACGCTGACCGTCACCTCGATCACCTCTTACGACGGCGGCCGGCAGAACCTGCAACAGGCCGCCGACGGCGCGCCCCTGGACATCCTGGACATCAACTGGCGCTCCAGGTTCCGGCAGGCCAGCGAGGAACTGCGGCTCAACTACGACGGCGAGCGGCTGCGCGCCGTGGCCGGCCTGTTCTACGGCTGGGACCGCACCGTCACCGACAACCTGTTCAACATCGGCAGCGCGCTGGGCCCCGGCGTGGACGGCGGTTTCTTCCAGCATTATCGCCAGACGCGGAAGTCCTACGCGGTATTCGCCCAGGGCGACTACGACCTCTCGGACAAGCTCGTGGTGACGGTGGGCCTGCGCTACACGTCCGACGACGCCGACTACAAGGACGGGGCGGCCTACCTCTTCGCCGGCACGGTCACCGGGCCGCGGACGCCGCTGGCGACGACCGTGCCTTGCGCGACCCCGGCGGGGACCTGCGCCTACAATCCGGCGCTGCGCTACGCGGTCTCGGGCGACGGCAACGCCCTGACCGGCCGCCTGGCCCTCAGCTACACCTTCGACAACGGGGCGCTGGCCTACGCCAGCTACAGCCGCGGCTATCGCTCGGGGGCCTTCAACGGCGGGGGCTACACCTCGTCGGTCGGCATCACCTACATCGATCCCGAGCGGGTGAACGCCTACGAGGCCGGCTTGAAGGGGCGCTTCCTGGACCGGCGGCTGACCCTGTCCTCGGCGATCTTCTACTATGACTACAAGAACCAGCAGGTGCAGGACACGCGGGCCGGGCCGGTGTCGTTCCTGGTGAACGCGCCGAAGTCCGAGGTCTATGGCGGCGAGGTGGAAGCCACCTTCGTGGCCTCGCCCAGCTTCCGGCTCAACGGCTCGCTGGGCTATCTCAACGCCACCTACAAGTCGCTGACGCTGCAGGGGACCGACCTGTCGGGGAACGACCTGCCGTTCGCGCCGCACTGGACCGCCCAGGCTGGCTTCGACTGGCGGATCCTGGAGACCTCGCGCGGCGACCTGACCCTGACGCCCACGGTCAACTACTTCAGCCGTCAGTACTTCTCGCCGTTCAACGCCCTGAACGCGGCCGGCACGGGCCAGCAGAACGCCGAGCTGCAGCAGGGCTCATACGTGAAGGTCAACGCCTCGCTGGCCTGGACACATGACGACCTGACCGTCCGGGCCTGGGTCAACAACCTGTTCCAGGAGAAGACCTACGCCTACGGCCTGGACCTGCGGGGCGCCGGCTTCCCGTTCAACTTCCTCGTGCCCTCGACGCCGCGAACCTTCGGCGTCACGGCCTCGCTCGACTTCTGAGGGGACGCGTCATGTCCGAGACCCTCGGCGCGATCGATCTGAAGGACCCGGACGTCTACGCGGCGCGGGTGCCCCACGACCTCTTCGCGGAGCTGCGGCGCTGGTCGCCGGTCTACTGGAACCCCGAAGCCGACGGCTCAGGCTTCTGGGCGGTGACCCGCCACGCCGACATCATGGACGTCTCCCGGCAGCCTGAAGTGTTCTCGTCGGCGCATGCGCACGGCGGGCACCGCATCTTCAACGAGAACGAGGTGGGGCTGACCGGGGCGGGAGAGGCGGCGATCGGCGTGCCGTTCATTTCCACCGACCCGCCGGTCCATCACGAGTACCGCAACGTGATCATGCCCGCCCTGGCGCCCAGGCGGCTGGGCGACATCGAGGCGCGCATCCACGAGCGGGCCGCCGCGCTGATCGACACGATCCCCCTCGGCGAGGTGGTGGACATCGTGCCGTTGCTGTCGGCGCCGCTGCCGCTGCTGACACTGGCCGAACTGCTGGGCGTGCCCGCTGAACGCTGGGTGGATCTGTACCACTGGACCAACGCCTTCGTCGGCGAGGACGACCCGGAGTTCCGCCAGTCGCCCGAGGCCATGCAGGCGACCCTCGCCGAGTTCTTCGCCTTCGCCCAGGGCCTGTTCGCCGACCGGCAGGCGCGGCCCGGGCCGGACATCGCCACCCTGCTGGCCACCGCCGAGATCGGCGGCGCGCCCCTGACGTTCGCCGATTTCGCGGCGAACCTGATCCTGGTGCTGGTGGGCGGCAACGAGACGACCCGTAACTCGCTGAGCCACACGATCCAGGCGTTCGCCGATTTCCCTGACCAGTGGGACCTGGTCCGCGCCGACCCGGACCTGCTGAAGGTGGGCGCTGCCGAGATGGTGCGCTTCGCCACCCCGGTGATGCACATGCGGCGCACCGCGCTGGTCGACACCGTCATCGGCGAGCAGCCGGTGAGGGCGGGGGACAAGGTCGTGCTCTGGTACAGTTCGGGCAACCGCGACGAGACTGTCTATCCCGACGCCGCCCGGTTCGACATCACCCGACGCGGGATCCGGCACGTGGGTTTCGGCTACGGCCAGCACGTGTGCGTGGGCTCGCGGCTAGCCGAGATGCAGCTGCGCGTCGCCTTCCGTCTGCTTTCGGAACGGGTTTCCCGCTTCGAAGTCGTTGCGCCGCCACGCAGGTTCAGGTCGAACTTCATCAACGGGCTCAAGAACCTGGATGTGAGACTGGTCCCACTGTGATGGAGGCGGTCATGGGAGGCACGGAGACCTGGACCAACGAGGCGATCATCAGCGATGCGCTGGGGTTGTCGCCCGATGTGGAACTGGGCTCGCCGCACGACGGGTGGAAGCTGTGCCGCTGGCGCCAGTTCGTGGGCAGCTACGCCCTGCCGGCGCTGCCGGCCCCGACCTTTGTCGTGCACATCGGCGGCAAGCCGCAGGTGAAGGTCTGGGATAGGGACGGCTGGAGCGAGGCCAGTTCCACGCCCGGCTACGCCACCATCCTGCCGCTGGGCCTGCCGTCGAAGTGGCTGGTGGACGGCGAGCTGGACGTGGTCACCCTCAGCCTGACCCCGCGCCGGCAGGCGCCCGAGTCGGCCGCCGAGCAGTTCCGGCGCCTGCGCTTCGCCTTCGCCGACCCCCTGGGCGTGGCCCTGACCCGCCAGGTGCTGGCCGAGCTCTACGCCCCCGCCAGCGCCGAGCGGGACGTCTATGTCGGCACCCTCGTGAACACCCTGACGGCCCACGTGGCGCGCAATCCCGGGCCGGCGGCCGCGGCGATCCCCAACAGCTTCTCGTCGGCCCACCGGCTGCACCACCTGATGGCGCTGATCCGCGATCACCCCGAGGGCGATCATAGCCTGGAGGAGATGGCGGCCATCGCCGGCCTGACCCCCTCGCATTTCAGCCGGGTGTTCAAGCGGGCCACGGGCTCTACGCCGCACCAGTACGTCCTGAAGACCCGCCTGGACCGCGGCCGCCACATGCTGAGCCACTCGGACCTGCCGCTGGCGCACATCGCCGAGTTCCTGGGCTTCAAGAGCCAGAGCCACTTCACCCGGGCGTTCCGCCAGCATCATGGCGAGACCCCCAGCGATCATCGCCGCCGCGGCCGGGAGTAGAACCGAGATGCGCATCACCGCCGCCGTCGCGCGCACGCCCGACGGACCCTTCACCCTGGAAGCCGCGCAACTGGACGCGCCCCGCGCCGACGAGGTGCTTGTGCGGATCGCGGGTGTCGGTCTCTGCCACACCGACCTGATCGCCCGCGATCAGTTCATCCCGATCCCGCTGCCGGCCGTGCTGGGCCATGAGGGCGCCGGGATCGTCGAGGCGGTGGGCGCCGCCGTGAGCAAGGTGAAGCCCGGCGACCGGGTGGTGCTGAGTTTCAACAGCTGCGGCGCCTGCCCGCGCTGCGCCGACCACCTCCCGTCCTACTGCCAGCACTTTCCGGCCCTGAACTACGCCGGCGGGCGGAGCGACGGCTCGTCCGGCGTCCGCCTGGACGGCAAGCCGGCCTCCGCGAACTTCTTCGGCCAGTCGTCCTTCGCCACCCATGCCCTGGCCTTCGAGCGCAACGTGGTGCGGATCGACGACCCGGACGCGCCACTGGAGCTGCTGGGTCCGCTGGGGTGCGGCTTCCAGACGGGAGCGGGGGGCGTCATGCGCTCGCTGGCCTGCCCGGAGGGATCTTCGCTGGCGATCTTCGGCGGCGGGCCGGTGGGCCTGGCCGCCGTGCTGGGCGCTGTCTGCCAGGGCTGCGCCCCGATCATCCTGGTCGAGCCGATCGCCGCCCGCCGCGCCCTGGCCCTGGAACTGGGCGCGACGCATGTGATCGACCCGGCTGCGTCGGGCGACCTCGCGGCCGCCATTCGCGAGGTCGTTCCCGCCGGCGTGGACTTCGCCTTCGAGACCAGCGGTCGCGAGGCGGTGGTGGAGGCGGCGCTGGCCTCGCTCGGCAGCTATGGCCTGCTGGGCCTGGTGGGCGTCCCACCCCGACCCGATAGCTCGCTGTCGGTCAACCTCGCCACCCTGATCACCTACGGCCGGCGCATCCACGGCATCATCGAGGGCGACAGCGACCTGGACGGCTTCATCCCCGAGCTGGTCGCCCTGCACCGGGCCGGCCGGTTCCCGCTGGAGAAGCTGGTCACCACCTACCCCCTGGCCCGGATCAACGAGGCCATCGCCGACCAGGCGCGCGGCGTATGTCTGAAAGCGGTGCTGATCCCGTAGGGGATGGCGCTGGCGACCTCGGAGGGACTCGAACCCCCGACCTTGGCTTTAGGAAAGCCCTGCTCTATCCGGCTGAGCTACGAGGCCACGCGGGGCGACGGATCGCATGGCGGGGGCCGGGGGACAAGGCCCCCTCAGAACAGGCCCGCCAGCAGGTTGATGGTCAGCGCCACCACCACGGTGTTGAAGGCGAACGCCACCAGGCTGTGCAGAGTGCCGATGCGGCGCAGGGTCTTGGACGTGAAGGCGATGTCCGCCGTCTGGGACGCAACGCCGATGACGATCGAGAAGTGCAGGAAGTCCCAGTAGTCGGGCGGCTCGCCGCCGGGAAAGGCGAGACCGCCGGCGTCCTCCCGCGCCTTGCCGCGCACCGAGTAGTACTCGTGGGCGTAATGCAGGGCGAAGATCGCCTGCACGGTCAGCCATGACGCGGTGACGGTCCAGAAGGCGGCGGCCACATGCGCCGCCTGGGCCGCGCCATGGGTCTGTTTCGCGAGGCTGAGCTCGCCCGCGATGGCGACCAGGCTCGCGACACTGGCGGCCAGGACCAGGCCCAGGATGAGATGCCGGCCCTCGTCCTGTTGCGCTGAGCGGGCCCGGATGTGCTCGGGCCCTCGGCCCCACACGCCCCAGGTGGTCGAGGCCAGGAAGGCGAGGCAGAAGGCGTTCCAGCCGGCGGTGAACGCCGTCGAGGGGCGGATGTCGGGCGCGGCGAAGTGAACGGCCGCCGTCACGACCACGCCGACGATCGCCGCCGCGGTCAGCCGCGGTCGGGACCGCGCCACGCCCAGGAGCCCCTTCGCCATCGTCTGCTCCGACCCTCCGCCGTCGATGGGGCCACGAGTCCGCGAAAACGAAAACGCCCGGCGGTGAGGCCGGGCGTCTCCGTTGCGATCGCGATGTGGATCAGGCCGCGGCGGCGGCCGTCTTCACCAGCGACTTGTTGAGCATGGCGATGGCCGCGTCGCGGTCGATCCGCTCGATGGCGGCGACTTCACGGGCCATGCGGTCCAGGGCGCTCTCGTACAGCTGGCGCTCGGAATAGGACTGCTCGGGCTGGTTCTCGGCGCGGTGCAGGTCGCGCACGACCTCGGCGATCGAGATCAGGTCGCCCGAGTTGATCTTGGCTTCATACTCCTGCGCGCGACGCGACCACATGGTGCGCTTCACGCGGGCGCGGCCTTTCAGGGTGGTCAGCGCCTTGGTGACCACGCCGGTCTCGGCCAGCGAGCGCAGGCCGGCCGTCTTGGCCTTGGCGGTGGGAACGCGCAGCGTCATCTTCTCGTGGTCGAAGGTGATGACGTAGACTTCAAGCTTCAGACCGGCGACTTCCTGGGTTTCGATCCCTTGCACCTGGCCCACGCCGTGGGCCGGGTAGACGACGTGATCGCCGACCTGGAACTCCGTACCGCTCTTGCTCATCGAGATACCTCTCATATTCGTCCGCGTGGCCGCGAGACTTCTGTCACGAGCTTCCGGAAGCGACAAAACCACCCCTTCCGCGAGAAAGGCGCGGTTGCGAATATCGCTATGGGATCGGAAGCTGACCTCTTAAGACACCCTTCGCCCGCACCGGTCGGGGGAAACCGGACGGCTGTTCTCGTTTCGACGGACGCGGGCAGACCCTCTGCGTCCTGTCAGCAATGACATTAACACAAAAACGAGCGGAAAGAAAGGGTTGCGCCGGGCGTGCGCCCGGAGCGAGAGAATGGCCTCAGGAGCCGCGGCCAGGCTTCTCGGAGAAGTATTTCTCGAATTTGCCGGTCTCGCGCTCGAACTCTTCCTTGTCGGCGGGCGGCTCACCCTTGACCGTGATGTTTGGCCACACCTTCGAGTATTCGGAGTTGATCCGCAGCCACTTGCCGTCGGCATCATCTTCGGTGTCGGGCTTGATCGCGTCGACAGGGCACTCGGGTTCACAGACGCCGCAGTCGATGCATTCGTCCGGATTGATCGCGAGGAAGTTTTCGCCCTCGTAGAAGCAGTCGACCGGGCACACCTCCACGCAGTCCATGAACTTACATTTGATGCAGGGATCCATCACGATGTAGGTCATGGCGCGGTGCGGTACTCCTGGCGCTTGCGGCGCGGGTTTTTCACGGCGTGGCCGCAGATTGTCAATGCGACCGACCGTCAGGATTTCTGGAAGGCCGATCAGGCCCCGACGGTTTGGCTGTCCCGACGCCTTGCCCTCGGCGGCGGACCGAAGCGGTTCTCGCCGTCAGAGCCGGGCAGGGCCGCGATGACCATGAAGTATGCGAGCGTGAAGATCGGCTCGGCCCAATGGCTCCACGTCGATCCCGGATAGCTTGCGGGCAACGCCGCGAGAGCCAGTTGGCCGCCAAAGAACGCGCCGAGCCACCCGCCCGTGCGCCCGAGGTCGTGCAGTCGCCGGATCGTCTGCAGGAACAGCGCGATCGACAGCACCTTCGGCGTCCAGGGATTGCCGGCCCAGGCGGCGACGGACAACCAGACTGTGATCACCCCGATCCAGACCGCGTACTCACGGCGAGAGGCGCGTCCGCGCATCCAGCGCCAGCCGCTGAGGTATGTGCCGGGTACGCTCAGACGAAGGTCTCAGCCATGTCGGTGGTCTTGCGGCCAGGCGGTGGCCCGTACTCGTTGGTCCGCGCTTCCCCCGGAATCACGCCAAGCGCGATGATGGCTCCGATGGCGGCCAGCGACTGCAGCAGGCCCCCCGTTCTCCCGCCGGCGCTCATGACGCCCATTTCGATCCAGCCGATGATGCCCACGGCGATGTTGATCACCGGCGCCATCCAGCCTGTCCAGCCCAGGTCATGGAGCCGGCGTATCCAGATCAGCAACAGGGGAAGGCTCAGCAAGAGGGTGAGGGCTGGCGCCGCCATGGTCGCGAGCGTGACGACCACGAACCACGGGACGACCCACGTCCAGTACTCGCGTCGACGGGCGCGGCCCCCGATCCATGCGCCGAAGCCGCGCGCCTTCGGACCGGACCTGCCGGCCGCCACATCCTGCAGACGATCGCTCATGAAGCCCCCACTTCCCGCGAGGACTGTGGCTCAGCCCGGGTCCAACGTCGAGTAGAGTTCCCGCGCCTCGGTCGCGGGGCCGCGGCGCTCGCCGAAGCCCTGGATGCTCACCGCGATCAGTCGGCCGCCCAGGGCGAAGACGAGGTGGTCGCCCAGTTTCAGTCCGCGCGAGGCCTTGTCGATCCGCGTCTCCTGGCCGCCGCGGGTCATGCGGATGCGGCCCTCGTCCACGTACTTCGCCGCCATGCTGCGCGTTTTGAAGAAGCGGGCGCGCCAGAGCCAGACGTCGGCGCGGCAGGACTCGGCCTCGCTCACGAGCCGATCTGCCCGTTGGCGCTCCCCGCGGCGATCTTGGCCTTGCGGCGCCGGCGGCGGGATCGCCGGGCAGGCGGCGGAGCCTCCTTCAGCGCGGCGAGGGCGGCGAAGGGTGAGTTGGGGCGCGGCGGCGCGGGCTGGGCCACGGCCTTCTCGCCCCGGCGGCGCCAGGCGATCGGCTCGCCGTCCTTGGGCCGGTTGGCGGGGGCGTAGCCCAGGCCACGCAACAGGTCCTGGGCCTGATGCGGCGTCCAGCCGAGCTCCTCGCGAGCCTGGTCGGAGAGGATAGCCCCCCCGTTCTGGCGCGGTGCGTCGCGCAGGATCTCGTCCAGTCTTTCGAGCTGCAGCACCGGCGCCGCCAGGTGGCGGACGGCGCGCAGCCCGTGCGCCGACAGGGCGCGGGCGGACGGGTGCGGCGCGGGCAGGATGCTGAGGGTGTCGCGCGCCGGTCGCCAGTCGGGCGCCTCGCGGCGGACCAGGGCCTGCAGCAGGGCTTGCGCCTCGGGCCGCAACAGGCCCGGCATGAAGATCGAGTGGGCGCCGATGCGCACGCCCAGGCCGCGCAGGGTGCGCCGCTCCACCTGGCTGAGCGCGTGGGTCTCGGTGCGCACCTCGGCGCGATCCAGCACGCCGCCGGCCTCGGCCAGCCGATACGCGAGCCCGCGCGCCAGGCCGCGGACCCTGCCTTCGGCGATGGCGGCCTCGAGCTTGCGCAGCGGGGCGAGCCTGCGGCCCGACTCGGCGGCGACGAAGGCTTCCAGCCGCCGCGTCGCCCGCTGGCGCGCCGCTTCCTGACCCAGCTCGCCGAACATGCGCACGCGCGGCGAGAACGGCTCGCCGCCGGACACGACGCCGACCAGCACGTCGTCCCAGAGCAGCGATCCGTCGGGAGAGAGGGCGAAGGCCGTGTCGGGGGCGGCGGACAGACGACCCAGGCGGCGGGTGATCTCGGGCGCGACGGCGTGCTGGGCGGCGGCGCGCAGGGCCTTTTCTTCCAGCATCGAGCCGCCGGCGGCGGGCTCGAAGGCGACGCCGGACAGACGCCCGACGAAGTGCCCCTCGACGGTGACCGCGCCGTCGGCGGCGACGCCGGCCAGCATGTCCTCGCGCACCCGCAGGCCCCGCATGAGCGCGCTGGTCCGCCGGTCGACGAACCGGGCCATCAGCTTCTCGTGCAGGGTGTCGGAGAGCCGATCCTCGAGACCGCGCGTGCGGCCCTGCCATTCGGCGGGATCGGCCAGCCAGTCGGGCCGGTTGGCCACATAGGCGAGGGTGCGGACGCTGGCGAGGCGTGTCGCCAGGGTGTCGATCTCGCCGTCGGTGCGGTCGAGCTGTTCGTACTGCCGGGCGATCCAGTCCTCGCCAAGCCGGCGGCGGCGCTCGGTCAGTTGCAGGAAGAAGGCCTTGATCAGGCCCACGTGCTCCTCGGCCGCCACCTTGCGGAAGTCGGGGGTCTGGCAGACGTCCCACAGGCGCATCAGGTTCGTGCGGTCGCGGGTCCGGGTCTGGACGGTCGGATCCTCGGCCAGGGCCTTCAGAGTGGTCTCGTCCAGCGCCTCGGCCGCCAGCTTGAGGCCAGGGCGCTCGGGCAGCCGGGCCAGGCTCTTCAGAAGCCCGGGCAGGCTGTCGAAGTCGAGCTTGGCGTTGCGCCACTCGGCGCCTGCCACCGGCTCGAAGGCGTGGCCCTCCACCGCCTCGACCAGGTCGGCGTCCATGTCCTCGGCCTCGCCCGTGACGCCGAAGGTCCCGTTCTTCTGGTAGCGGCCCGCGCGGCCGGCGATCTGGCCGATCTCCTGCGGATGGAGGTGGCGGGTGCGGCGACCGTCGAACTTGCGCAGGCCCGCGAAGGCCACGTGGTCGACGTCCATGTTCAGGCCCATGCCGATGGCGTCGGTGGCGACCAGGAAGTCCACCTCGCCCGACTGATAGAGGGCCACCTGGGCGTTGCGGGTTCGGGGGCTCAGGCTGCCCATCACCACGGCCGCGCCGCCGCGCTGGCGGCGGATCAGTTCGGCGATGGCGTAGACGTTGTCCGCGCTGAAGGCGACCACGGCCGAGCGGCGGGGCAGCTTGGTCAGCTTCTTGGGGCCCGCGTAGGTCAGGCTGCTGAAGCGGTCGCGGGTCTGGATCTCGGCGTGGGGCAGCAGGCGGCGCACCAGCGGCGCCATGGTCCCGGCCCCCAGCAGCATGGTCTCGTGCCGGCCGCGCGCGTGCAGCAGGCGGTGGGTGAAGACATGGCCGCGCTCGGGGTCGGCGCAGAGCTGGATCTCGTCGACCGCCAGGAACTCGACCTCGACGCTCAGCGGCATCGCCTCGACGGTGCAGACGTAATACTGCGGCCGGGGCGGGATGATCTTCTCCTCGCCGGTGATCAGCGCCACGCAGCGCGGGCCGCGCGCGGCGACGATGCGGTCATAGATCTCGCGCGCCAGCAGCCGCAGCGGCAGTCCGATCATGCCGCTGGCGTGGCCGAGCATCCGCTCGACGGCCAGGTGGGTCTTGCCGGTGTTGGTCGGGCCGAGCACCGCCACGAGGCGGGAGGGCGCCGCGCCGGAGGGCCGATCGCTCATGAGCTCAACGTGGGATGCCCGGGAGAGTCGGGCAAGCGCGGCAAGCTGGCGCCCCGAAAAAGCCCGGCCACAGCATAGGATTTGCGCGAGGGGCGGCGCTCGCTAGGGTCCCGATCCCAAGATTGCGCATCGGGGTTCCGAACCATGACCTTCACTCGTCGCCACACGCTCCTCGGCGGAGTCGCCCTGGGCCTTGCCGCGACGCCGCTTGCGGCGCTGGCGCAGTCCAAGGCCGTGAACGATCCGCGGCTGGCGAAGTTGCTGGACGCCTTCGTCGAGGAGATGCTGGCGGCCAACCCCGAGAACGCCACGGGGCTCGGGATGGATAAGGGCGCACGCGCGGGGCTGAAGCGGCAGGTTTCGGACCAATCGCTGGCGGGCCGGGCAAAGGAGATCGCGGGCTTCGCCGATCGCGCCGCGCGGCTGAAGGCCATCCCGCGCGCCGGGCTCTCGGGGCGTGACCTGACGCTCTACGACACCGTGCTCTACGCCCAGGAGGTCAGCGCCGAGGGCGGGCGGTTCGGCTACGGCAAGGACTTCGCCGCGCCCTATGTGGTGAGCCAGCAGGACGGCGTGGTCGTGAACGGCGGCGAGTTCCTGAACGCCCAGCACGGCATCGAAACCCGCGACGACGCCGAGGCCTATCTCGCCCGCCTGGAGCTGATGGCCCGCACCCTGGACCAGGAGACCGCGCGCACCCGCGACGCGGCCGGCAAGGGCGTGATCCTGCCCGACTTCCTGCTGGCCACCGCGCTGGCTCAGGCGACCGAACTGGGCGGACAGCAGGCCGGCTCGACGCGGCTGGTCGGCTCGCTGGCCGACCGGGCGAAGGCCAAGGGGATCGACGGGGACTGGCGGGGCCGGGCGACGGCGATCGTCTCGGACAAGGTCCTGCCCGCCGTGCAGCGCCAGGCCGCGGCGCTGAAGGACCTGCAGGGCAAGGCGACCCCGGACGCCGGCGTCTGGAAGTTCAAGGACGGGGCCGACTACTACCGCTGGGGCCTGAAGATCCACACCACCACGGGCCGGACGCCGGACGAGATTCACAAGACCGGGCTGGAGCAGGGCGCCCAGATCGACGCCGAGATGGACAAGATCCTGCGGGGCCAGGGCTACACACATGGCACGGTCGGCGAGCGGATGGGCGCCCTGACCCGTGATCCCAAGCTGGTCTATCCAAACACCGACGAGGGCCGGCGGGAGCTGATCGCCTACATCGAGGGCCGCCTCGCCGCGATCCGCGCCTACATCCCCAAGTTCTCGAAGCTGGGCCTGAAAGCGCCGGTGGAGGTGAAGCGGGTGCCGCCCGAGATCGAGGCTGGCGCAGGCCTGGGCTACATGAACTTCGCCGCGCTCGATGGCTCGCGCCCGGCGATCTACTACGTGAACCTCAAGGATACCGGCGCCTGGCCGCGCTACACCCTGGCCAGCCTGACCGCGCACGAGGCGATCCCGGGCCATGCCTGGCAGGGTGCGTACCTGGCCGAGCGGGCGGATCAGATCCACACGATCTCGGCCCTGGTCGGCTTCGGCGCCTTCGCCGAGGGCTGGGGGCTCTACTCGGAACAGCTCGCCGACGAGTTCGGCCTCTACGCGGACGACCCGATGGGGCGGCTGGGCTACTTCCAGGCCCTGCGGTTCCGGGCGGCGCGCCTCGTCGTGGACACCGGCCTGCACGACAAGCGATGGAGCCGGCAGAAGGCCATCGACTGGATGGTCGCCGCCACCGGCCGCTCGGTCGGCGCGGTGACCAGCGAGGTCGACCGCTACTGCGCCAGCCCGGGCCAGGCCTGCGCCTACAAGACCGGCCACAACGAGATCGTGCGGCTGCGCGAGAAGGCCAAGGTCGCGCTGGGGCCGAAGTACGACATCCGCGACTTCAACGACGCGGTGGTCAGCACTGGGGGCACGCCGCTCTCGGTGTTGGAGACGGTGATCGACCGCTACGTCGCGGCCACGAAAGCCTAGGTGTAGGCCCGCCAGAAGAAGATCGCGGTCGTCGTCACGGTGACCGCGATCACCAGGCCGCGGAGGACGGCGGAGGGCAGTCGCCGCCCCACCTGCGCGCCCAGCCAGCCGCCGGCGATCGCCCCGGCCATCACGACCAGCGCCGGCCCCCAGGCGGTCGCTCCGCTGACGATGAAGATCAGCACCGCCACCGCATTGGCTGCGGCCAGCATCAGTGTCCGCACGGGCGTCAGGGTGGCTATGTCGGCCTCGGTCAGGAGGCTCCAGGCCGCCAGCATCATCAGGCCCACCGCGCCGCCGAAGTACCCGCCGTAGACGCCGAGCAGCAATTGCGCGGACAGGATCGCCGGCGGGCCGGCCTTCAGGCCCACGCGGGCCAGGGCGCGCGAAAGCCGTGGTCCGGCGGCGAGCACCAGGGTCGCGACCAGCAGCAGCCAGGGGATGACGAGATCGAACGTCGCCTCGCTGGTGGCCAGCAGCAGGCCCGCTCCCAGCGCCCCGCCGACGAGGCTGAGCAGCGCGAGGGCGCGGATTGAGACGCCTTCCACCGGCCGCATGTCGCGCCGGTAGGCCCAGGCGCTGGCCAGCGCCCCGGGCAGCAGGGCGACCGAGCTGGTGGCGTTGGCGATCGTGCCGGGCAGGCCGGTGGCGGCCAGGGCCGGGAGCGTGACGAAGGTGCCGCCGCCGACGACGGCGTTCATGGCGCCGGCGAGGAGGCCCGCGCCCGCCAGCAGCGCCCATTCGGTGAGAAAGGTCATGACGCGGTCCTAGCCCGCCGCGCCGTCGACGCGTTTCGAGGCGGGTCGAACTATCGCCGCGACGGGTCCAGGCGGAAACCCAGCGGCAGGAGGGCTTCGATGGCGTGTGCCTCTTCGGCGCCGTCGGCGGCCAGGCTGATCACCTCACACCCGGCTTCGGCGAACTCCCAGATCTTCTGGCGGCAGCCGCCGCAGGGCCAGATGAAGCCGGGCAGGGACGAGGTCACCCAGACGCGCCGAAGCTGTTTCTGGCCCACGCTGACCGCGGCCGAGATGGCGCTGGCTTCGGCGCAGACACCCTCGGGATAGGCCGCGTTCTCGACGTTGACGCCATAGTGGATCGAGCCGTCCGCCATCTCGATCGCGGCTGCGACACAGACACCGGAGTAGGGCGCGTGACTGAACGCCAGCCGGCGGCGCAGCTCTTCCGCAACCTGCGGGCGATGAGGGGAGGTCATGAGGCGCACTGTGTCCCTGAGGGGCGAGGGACCACTCACACTATTGACCTGAGGGGTACTCGTCCATGCCGGACTAACTCTTTGAAATACAACCTTCAGGACTGCGACGTTGCGCCTCACAGGGTAATGGCCGCGGTTAATTGGTTAGCAGGTGACGGTCCCGATTTTGAGGAAACGTCGTCATCAGCCCAGGGGCTAACGTGAAGTTTCGGGATCTCTCCATTTCGGCCAAGCTCGTCGTGGTCTTCGCGGCCATGCTGGTCACGATCGCGGCCGGCGGGGTCGCCCTCTACCTGACCAACGCCCAGCTGAAGGCGTCTATCGCGCGTACGGAACGCGCCCAGAGCCTGCTGTCGGCGAACGTGGACGCCACGTTCCGCCTGGCGCGCCAGGAGAACTCGCTGCGCGGTTACCTGCTCTCGGGCAACGACTTCTATGTGAAGCGCATCCGCGAGGTGCACCAGCCGAAGTTCTTCCAGGCCATCAAGGAGATGAAGGAACTCGGCAAGGACGATCCCAAGGCCCAGGCGCGCATCGCCGCGGTCGAGACCGCCTTCGCCGCCTTCGACAAGGACGCCCTGCAGGTCGGTATCGCCATGGGCGCCGATCCGGCCAGCCGCGCCCAGGCCGTCAGCCTGGTGAGCCCCGACGGTCCGGCCGACGCCGCGATCGGCAAGGTGGAAGACGCGCTCGAACAGATCGAGAAGGCCGCCTCGGCGTCGCTGGAACAGGAAGCCGCCGCCCAGTCGCAGGCCCTGCTGAACGTGACCATCGGCCTGGTCGCCGGTATCGCCGGCCTGGCCGCCCTGGCCCTGGTGGCCGGCGTCACCCTGGCCCGCGCCATCGGCGCCCCGGTCCGCGCCATGACTGCCGTTATGCGCAAGCTGGCCGCCGGCAACAACGAGGTCGAGGTCCCGGCCACCGATCGCAAGGACGAGGTGGGCGACATGGCCCTGGCCGTCCTGAGCTTCAAGGAAGGCGCCCTGCAGCGCATCCGCCTGGAGACAGAGGCCAAGATCGCCGAGCAGGCCGCCGCCGATCAGCGCAGCGCCTCCGAGCGTGAGCGCGCCGCCACCCAAGCCGAACAGCAAGCGGTGGTGAACGCCCTGGCCGACGGGCTGTCGAAGCTCTCGGCCGGCGACCTGACCGCCCGCATCGACACCGCCTTCAGCGGCTCGTACGAGCAGTTGCGCTCGGACTTCAACGGCGCGCTCTCCAAGCTGGAGCGCACGCTGGGCAAGATCGTGGACGAGTCCAAGGGCATCTCCTCTGGCGCTCGCGAAGTCAGCCAGGCGGCCGACAACCTGGCCCGTCGCACCGAACAACAGGCCGCGACCCTGGAAGAGACCGCCGCCGCTCTCGACGAGATCACCGCCACCGTGCGCCGCACGGCCGATGGGGCTCAGCAGGCCGACACCGTGGTCAACCACGCCCGCACGACGGCCGAGACCAGCAGTGAGGTCGTGGGCCGCGCCGTTTCGGCGATGGACGAGATCTCCTCGTCCTCGAACCAGATCGGCCAGATCATCGGCGTGATCGACGAGATCGCCTTCCAGACCAACCTGCTGGCCCTGAACGCGGGTGTCGAAGCCGCCCGCGCCGGCGATGCCGGCAAGGGCTTCGCGGTCGTCGCCTCGGAAGTGCGGGCCCTGGCCCAGCGCTCGGCCGAAGCGGCCAAGGAGATCAAGACCCTCATCTCGGCCTCGTCGGCCCAGGTGGAACAGGGCGTGGGCCTGGTCGGCCGGACCGGCGAAGCGTTGCGCGAGATCTTCCAGCAGTTCGACGAAGTCGCGACCCTGGTCAGCCAGATCGCCTCGTCGGCCCGCGAACAGTCGGCCGCGCTGGGCGAGGTGAACACCGCGATCAACCAGATGGACACGGTGACCCAGCAGAACGCCGCCATGGTGGAAGAGAGCACGGCCGCCAGCCACACGCTCTCGCGCCAGTCGGCCGAGCTGGCCCGCCTGATCGCCCAGTTCAAGACCCATCCCGAAGCCGGCCGTCGGCCGGTGGAGGACGCCGTCCCGATGCGGATGGCCAGCTAGAGCTAGTCCAGCGTCCGGCGGTACCGGGCCATGGCCAGCGCCGTCACCACGCAGACGAAGGCGACCAGGGCGGCCAGTTCCCGCCACTGGTCGCCGAGGCCCTGCGACTTCAGCAGCGACCCCCGGACGACGCGCAGGAAGTGCGTCACGGGGATCACCTCGCCGATCCACTGCGCCCAGGCCGGCATCCCGCGGAACGGGAACATGAAGCCGGACAGCAGGATCGAGGGCAGCAGGTAGAAGAAGCTCATCTGCATGGCCTGGAGCTGCGAGCGCGCGACGGTCGAGATGAGGAAGCCCAGGGCCAGCGAGCCGGTGATGAAGAGCCCGATCCCGGCGCTCAGCCCCACCCAGCCGCCGCCCATCGGCACCCGGAACAGCAGCGCGGCCATCGCCAGGATGATCGCCGTCTGCACCAGCCCCACCATGACATACGGCGCGAGCTTGCCGATCATCACCTCGATCGGCTCCAGCGGCGTGGAGAGCAGGGTTTCCATGGTCCCGCGCTCGGTCTCGCGGGTGACCGACATGGCGGTCATCATCACCAGCGTCATCGACAGGATGATGCCCAGCAGTCCGGGCACGATATTGTAGGCGGTCAAGGCCTCGGGATTGTAGCGCCGGTGGACCACCACCTCGAACGGCGCGGCGGCCTGGCCGCGCGCGGCGAGGGCGCCCTTCAGGTCGTTGGCAAGCGCCTGGTCGGGCAAGGCGGCCAGGGCCGCCACGGCGCCGCCGGTCGCCGACGGGTCGGTGGCGTCGGCCTCGACCAGGATCTGAGCGCTCTCGCCCCGCGCCACGCGGCGGCTGAAGTCGCCTGGGATCGTCACCGCGAACTGGGCCTGGCCCGTCCGCAACAGGGTGTCCAGCTCGGCCGGCGAGCGCGCCTGGGCGACGAAGTCGAAGTATCGCGAGTTGTTCAGCGCCGCGATCATCGAGCGGGCGTAGCGGCTGTCTTCCTGCACCAGGACGGCGGTCGGCAGGTGGCGCGGCTCGGTGTTGATGGCGTAGCCGAAGAGCGTGAGTTGCACGACCGGGATCGCCAGCATCATGGCGTAGGTCAGCCGGTCGCGCGTGAGCTGCTTGAACTCCTTGACCAGCACGGCCAGCACCCGCGTCCAGGACAGGCCGGTCACTGGACGTTGTCCTGGCTGCAGCCCATCAGCTGGATGAAGACGTCCTCCAGCGTCGGCGCGACCTCGCGCCAGCGATAGCCTCGGTCGCGGTAGGGGGCGACGGCGGCTTCCAACGCGGTGCGGTCCGTTCCGCTGACGTGGATCGCCGCGCCGAACGCCGCGGCGGTCTCGACGCCGGGCGCCTCGGCGATCTCATGGGCCAGCTTGTCGGCGTCCGGGCCCTCGCCGTGCAGGGTGACCAGGCCGGAGCCCGCGATCACCTCCGCCGCCGTGCCCCGGGCCATCAGCCGGCCGTACGAGATGTACGCGATCTCGTGGCAGCGCTCGGCCTCGTCCATGTAGTGGGTGGAGACGAGGACGGTCAGACCCTCGGCGGCCAGGGCGTGGATCTCGTCCCAGAAGGTGCGGCGCGCCTTGGGGTCGACGCCGGCCGTGGGCTCGTCCAGCAGCAACAGGCGCGGCTCGTGAAGGGTGGCGGACGCCAGGGCCAGCCGCTGTTTCCAACCGCCGGACAGCGTGCCCGCGAGCTGGTCGCGACGGGAGGCGAGGCCCAGGCGGTCCAGCGCCGCGTCCACCCGTTCGCGGCGGCGATCCAGGCCGTAGACCCGGGCCGTGAACTGCAGGTTCTCGGCGATGGTCAGGTCCTCGTAGAGCGAGAACTTCTGAGTCATGTAGCCGGTGCGCAGCTTCACCTCGTCGGCCTGGCCGATGATATCGAAGCCGAGAGCCTGACCCGAGCCGGAGTCGGGGGTCAGCAGACCGCACAGCATCCGCAGGGTCGTGGTCTTGCCCGAGCCGTTCGGCCCGAGGAAGCCGCAGATCCGGCCTTCCTCGACCTGGATCGTCACATCGTTGACCACATGCTTGTCGCCGAACGACTTGTTCAGGCCGCGCACGTCGATCGCGAGGTTCGAGGCGGCGGCGGTCACGACAGCGGCTCCACATCCACGGGCTGGCCGGGGTTCAGCCGGACGCTGGGCCGCGCCTCGACCAGATAGACCAACCGGTCGCGCGCCTCGCGGCTGTAGATGATCGGCGGCGTGAACTCGGGCCGGGGGCTGATGAAGTCGATGCGCGCGGTCATGCCCTTGGCGCAGCCGTCGCAGGCGAAGTTCACGGTGCGCCCGACGCGGTAGGCCGCGAGGCCCTGCTCGGGCACGAAGAAGCGCAGCCGGATCCGGTCGTCGGGCAGCAGCGCCAGGATCGGCTGGTTGGCCGGCGCCCATTCGCCGGGGCGGAAGAAGACGTCCTCGACCCGCGCCTTGCCGGGCGCGGTGGGCGCGACCTCGGCGAGCCGCGCGTTGGCGCCGGCCGTGGCGGCCCTGGCCTGGGTCACCCGGGCGTCTGCGGCGCGGATCTGGTCCTGGCGGGCGCCGAGGGCGGCCGCGTCGCGCTGGCGGCGGGCGGCGCGCACCTGGGCGTCGGCGGCGTCGGCGGCGGCCTTCGCGTCATCCAGGCGCGCCGGAGCGTACCAGCCTTGGCGCACCAGGGGCTGGATGCGGCGCAGATCGGCGCGGGCGTTGCGCGCCTGGGCCTCGGCGGCGGCGATGTTGGCGTCGAACACCGCCAGCTCGGCGGGGCGCTGACCCTTGCGGGCGTCCTCGGCCTGGGCCTCGGCGGCGGCGGTCTCGGCGGCAGCCTGGTCGTAGGCGGCGCGCACCTGCGCCGGATCGATCACGAACAGCGGCTGGCCCGCGGCCACATCCTGGCCTCGCTCCACCGACAGCGTCCGCACCGTGCCGGACACCGGCGCGGCGAGATAGAGCGCCTCGCCCTCGACGTAGCCCGAGAGGGTTTCGGGGCGTCCGAAGCGCGGGACGCCCACCAGAACGGCGACGATCACGGCGGCGGCCAGCAGCAGGCCGCCGATCAGGAGACGTTGACGCTTCACGGGCGGGCTCCTTCGGTCAGCATGCCGCTCAGCAGGGTTTCCACGTGCTGGCGCATCAGGGCGGGCAGGTCGAACGGCTCGGCGCCGACCGGCACGAAGGTCTCGCGCCACAGCACGCCCACCAGCATGGGAGAGATGAGCTGCACCGCGTAGGCGCGGGGATCGCCCGGCTTCACCTCGCCCCGCGCCTGGGCGGCGGCGATGGCGGCGGTGACGGCGCCCAGGGCCTGGGAGACCAGCTCGTCGTGCCAGACCCGGGCGATCTCAGGGAAGTTTCGCGCCTCGCCCACCACCATCTTCAGCACGCCGCCGATGGGTGTGGTCTCGATCACGCCGGCCACGTGGCTCACCACGTTGCGCAGCAGGTCGGCCAAGGGGCCGGGGTGGGCGGCGGCCATGGCCTTCACCACCCCCACGTTGGGGGCTATGGCCTGGGAGACGACCGCGCGGAACACGTCATCCTTGGTCTCGAAGTAGAGATAGACGGCGCCCTTGGAGACCCCCGCGCGCCGGGCGATCTCGTCCAGCCGCGCGGCGGCGAAGCCTTTCTCGGCGAAGACCTCCAGCGCCGCCGCCACGATCTCGGCGGGGCGGTCGGCCTTTCGGCGGCGGAATTTCGGGGCGCCGGCGTCCATGCTCTAAAGCTCGTAATAACTGACCGGTCAGTTATTACTGTGTGCGGCAAACACGCGCAACGCTGATATTTTTCACGAAAGCGGCAATGCGCCACATCGGGGGTTAACCCTCAGCGCCTATTTCCTGCCCTTGTCCGCAGCCAAAGGAGCTGTCCCCCCACCGCCGCGATCTCTCCGCGGCGATCCAGACAACCGCCCACAAGCCGGCGCTTCGATCGGCAAGGGCGCATCATTGACAAGGGTGTTGGTGACCTTGGGTTTTCGTATGCGCTTGAAGGAGCTGGCCGAGACGCGCCCGCTCGCCATTCTCACGGCGGCCGGCCTCGTGGCCGCCACGGCCGCGGCCGCCGCGCCGCTGAGCCAGCCGACCGGCCGCGCCATCCTGGGCTCGGCCGTGCAACAGGCGGTGGAGGCCGCCGCGCCGCCCGCCCCCGAGACTGAACTCGTCCGTGTGTGGGTCGGCGAAGACCTCGACGGCGATGGCCGCAGCGACTTCGTCAATCCGACCGGTCACGATCCCCGCGTCCATGACGCCTATGGCGACGGCCGCTTCGGCGCCAGCCGCGACGGCGGTGGCCGCCGGCATGAGGGCGTGGACTACATGGCCCGCGCCGGCCAGCAGGTGGTTGCCCCGATCTCGGGCTACGTCACCAAGATCGGCTACGCCTATGCCGACGACGGCAATCTCAAGTTCATCGAGATCACCAATCCCGCCCTCAGGATCGCCACGCGCGTGTTCTATGTGAACCCGTGGGTGGAGGTCGGCGACGCCGTGGCGATGGGGCACACCATCGGCTCGGCCAAGTCGCTGCAGCGCAAGTATCCCGGCGGCATGACCGATCACGTGCACCTCGAGGTCATCGACCGTCGCGGCGTGCGCATCGACGCCACCCGGATCATCAAGGCCGAGTACCAGCCTATGACCGTGGCCGCGGCCGACTAGCGGTCCATTCTCCTCGTCATGGCCCGGCCCGTCGCCGGGCCGCTCGCGATCTCCGGACGGTCAGGAGCGGCAGCGCCCCTGCCGCGCGCCGAGTCGTGGGGCGCCGGGGCGTGCGGATTGGACGATCGAAATCTGGAAATCGGGAAGGCGCCGCTTAACGACCAAAGTCGAGGCATAGGAACACGGCCAAAACGAATCATGACCGAATCGCTGACTCGCCACGATTCAGCTTCTGTTCCCTACGAGATATTGTATCTGATTTGCGCCGAGCCACAACGAGCCTTCGCGCGTGGGCGCGTGGGCCTGCGGCAAGGGTGAGCGATCTGCCCGGCTCGCCTTGACGCGGCCGGGCCGTTCCTCTACATGGCCCGCTCTTCGCGTCGGCCCCGGCTGGCGCACCCGAATTTCTTGCGAAGGTTATCTCGCCATGTCGCGCCGCTGCGAAATCACCGGTGTTGGTCCGATGGTCGGCCACAACGTGAGCCACTCGAACATCAAGACCAAGCGTCGGTTCATGCCGAACCTGGTGTCCACCACCGTGCAATCGGAAGCGCTGGGCCAGTCGTTCAGCCTGCGCATGACGAATGCCGCGCTGCGCACCCTGGACTTCAAGGGTGGCCTCGACGCCGTCCTGTTGAAGGCCCGCGACGAGGTGCTGTCGGCCCGCGCGCTGAAGATCAAGCGCCAGGTGAAGGCCAAGCTCGCCGAGCAAGCCGCCGCCTAAGCCACTCTCCAGAGTGTCGTTCCGAGAGGGCCGCCCGAAAGGGCGGCCTTTTCTTTTGCCGGAAGCCTACGGCTTCGGCGTCCAGTCGAAAGCCAGCAGCAGGGTCCGCTGGTCGGTGGGCAGGCCGCTGTAGGTTCCGAAGTTGTCGTCCGAGATCAGGTAGAATCGGATGCGGCCGTTGCGGCCCACGCTGGCGGCGAGCCCTTCCAGGTTGTCGACGGTGAGCGGACGGCGGATCTCCATCCCGTCCAGCTTGCGGCCCTCGCGGTCGATGATACGCAGGCGCACGATGTTGCCGGTCAGGGGCGAGTAGCTGCGCAGCAGGTAGGCCATCCGGCCGCCGGGCAGGGGCTCCATGGCCACCAACTCGGAACCTTCGAGGTCGAGGTCGCGCTCCCGCACGCAGGCGGCTGAGAGGCGGCACAGGAAGGTCCAGCCGCTGTCCTCCAGGCCGACGCGATAGGCGTCGGGGGCGACGTCGGGCGCGGCCGCCAACGCCTCCATGCCCTTGTTGAAGGTATACTTGATGTCCGGCGCCGGGGCGCGGCGGGGCACGCCGTCGGGCCGCGCATAGGCCAGGACGCGGTCGTTCTGCTCCATGCTGATCACGAGCGCGCCGTTGCCGAGCCGCGCGACACCTTCCGAATCGTACTCGCGCTGGCCGCCGGCGTAGAGGTCCTGGCCGTTCTCGTCCTTCAGGGCGATCAGGGTGGCGTCGGCGACGCCGGTAAGGCGCCCATCCACCCCCAGGACGATTCGCCCCTCCAGCAGGTCCGCCTGGTCGCCCACGGCGATGAAGCGGCCGTCCGGGAAGATCTTGAGGTCAGAGAAGCCGTGCAGGCGGCTGGTGTCGCGCGAGGTCAGCGCTACGCCGCCGGCGTAGGTGAAGGCGCCAAGCCGCGTGTTGGCGGGGTTCGCCGTGTCCATCGGCACGGCTTCTGCGTCCACCCGCACGAAGGGCCCGACCGGGATCGGCGCGGCCGGCAGGGGCGGGGTCTGAGCCTGGCAGGCCGCCAGCGCCAGGACGACGCCGAGGCCGGCGAGGCGCCTCACGCCGAGACCTTCCGCACTTCCTTAAATGTGGAGCGGCGCATGGCCCCGCCCTCGGGCCCCTGGGTGTTGGGCGGCGGCGCCAGCAGCCCGGCGGTCTTGCGTGTCAGCCGGCGTGGCTCCTCGTCGAACAGGTCGGCCAGCTGCTCGACCATGGCGCCGGCCAGTTGCTCGACGTCGACGATCGTCACGGCGTTCTTATAGTAGCGCGTCACGTCGTGGCCGATGCCGATGGCGATCAGCTGCACCGGGCTCTTGGTCTCGATCTCGCTGATCACCTCGCGCAGGTGGCGCTCGAGGTAGTGTCCGGAGTTCACCGACAGGGTGGAATCGTCCACCGGCGCGCCGTCGGAGATCACCAGCATGATCCGGCGCTGTTCCGGGCGACCGATCAGGCGCTGGTGCGCCCACATCAGCGCCTCGCCGTCGATGTTCTCCTTCAGCAGCCCCTCGCGCATCATCAGGCCGAGGTTGCGGCGGGCCCGGCGCCATGGGGCGTCCGCGGCCTTGTAGATGATGTGGCGCAGGTCGTTCAGGCGGCCCGGCTGGGCGGGCTTGCCGGCCTTCAGCCAGTCCTCGCGCGAATTGCCGCCCTTCCAGGCGCGGGTGGTGAAGCCGAGGATCTCGGTCTTCACGCCGCAACGCTCCAGCGTGCGGGCCAGGATGTCGGCGCAGACCGCCGCCACCATGATCGGCCGGCCGCGCATCGAGCCGGAGTTGTCGATCAGGATGGTCACCACCGTGTCGCGGAACTCGGTGTCGTCCTCTTCCTTGAACGACAGCGGCGCGGTGGGGTCGATGATCACCCGGGTCAGGCGCGCGACGTCGAGGATCCCTTCCTCCAGGTCGAAGGACCAGGTGCGGTTCTGCTGCGCCAGCAGCTTGCGTTGCAGCCGGTTGGCCAGGCGCGAGACCACGTTCGAGACCGAGGCCAGCTGCTGGTCGAGATAGGCGCGAAGCCGCGTCAGCTCCTCGGCGTCGCACAGTTCCTCGGCCGCGACGATCTCGTCGTGGGCGGTGGTGAAGACCTTGTAGGTGACCGCGCGGTTGTCGCCCGACGGATCCGGGCGGGCGGGCTGGTCGCCTTCGCCCATCTCCGGCGGCTCGTCGGTGTCCTCGGCGTTCGGATCCTCCTGAGCCTCCATCATCTGGCTCTCGGCGTCCTCGGCCTCGCGCGAGGTGGTCTCGTCCTCGTCCATCGAGGATTGCTGGGGCGACTGGCTCTCGCCCTCGCCGTCCTGCTGGTCGTCGGTCTCCTCGGGCTCGCCGTCCTCGCTGCTGCCCTCCGTGTCGTCGGGCTGTTCGGGCACGTCCGACAGGTCGTCGCCCATCGAGAGGTCCCGGATGATGGTGCGCGAGAGGCGCGCGAAGGCCTTCTGGTCGTCGACCAGCGCCGCCAGCTTGTCGAGGTCCTCGCCGGCCTTGGCCTCGATGTCGGCCCGGAACAGGTCGACCAGGGCGCGGGCCATCGGCGGCGGCGGCTCGCCGGTCAGTCGCTCGCGGGCCATCAGGCTGATCACCTCGGCCAGCGGCGGGTTCGCCAGGGCCTCGACCTCGCTGTACGACTTCCGCTGCCAGGCGTGGTTCAGCACGGCCTTCAGATTCTCGCGCACCCCGCCCATGGCGTTGGCGCCGATGGCCTCGATCCGCGCCTGCTCCAGGGCGTCGTAGATCGGTTGGCCCGGGCCCGAGTGCGGGCGGGTCTTGGCGTGCGCCGCGACGTCGTGGTGGGCTATGCGCAACGCCATCTGGTCGGCGAGGCCGCGGATGCGGGCCGCGTCGTCCGGCGTCAGGTCGCGGGGCGGATGGGGCAGGACGGCCCGATTGCCGGAAAGCTGGGGCCCCTCGCCCGAGTAGACGATCTCGAGATCAGGGGTCTCGGCGAGCGATCGCGCCGCGTGGGCCAGCGCGCGCTTGAAGGGCTCGAGTGGGCTTTCCGGGTTCTTCGCCATGTCAGCCGGTCATAGATCACGCGTGACGCCGCGGGAAACAAGGAATCGTGCGCGCGGGAACAGGGCGCGCCCGGCAGCGTTTCCACGGCTCAGGTTTCTGACCCGAGGAGAGAGTTCGTCATGCTGAAGTGGGCCCTGATCTTCGCCATCGTCGCCATCGTCGCCGGCGCCCTGGGCTTCGGCGGTATCGCCGGCGCCGCGGCGGGTATCGCCAAGCTGCTGTTCTTCATCGCCGTCGTCGGCTTCCTGCTGTTCCTGGCGCTCGGTGTCTTCGCCGGCCGCAAGCTGACAGGACGATAAGGTAGAAGACGGCAATTCCTCCCCCGTTGGGGGAGGTGTCGCCAAAGGCGACGGAGGGGGTCCGCTCAGATCGTAGAGGACCCCCTCAGTCCCTTCGGGACAGCTCCCCCGGCGGGGGAGCAACTGGCTCTTCCTACTTCTTCGCCAGGTAGGCCTTCGCCTGCTGGCCCACCACGTCGACTAGGTCGCCCATGGCGATGTTGGCGTCGATGAGGTGCAGGCCCCAGTCCTTGGCGATCGCGCCGCCTGGGCCGGTCACGTCGCCGCTGATGATGTCGGTGCGCGGGTCGGCCGGGTCGGCGTTCACCTTGGCTTCCAGGTAGTTGAAGCCGTCCTTCGTCACGCACTGGCCGGTGATCAGGCCGGGCACGGCCACGAACGGCGTGGTCGGGTTCGGCTTGCCCTTCACCCACTCCGGCGTCGGGTTGGACGAACTCGCGATGTTCATCCCGTTCGACAGATAGGCCTTCAGCGGCGCCGATCCGCCGCCCAGCGCGGCCGGATTGGTGCAGGCCGCGCTCATGCCCGGCGTCGCCACCTTGCCGAAGCGGCTCCCGGCCGGCGGCGGGATGGTATCGCGGAAGGTCACATAGCTGATCGCGCAGCCCGTCTGGGTCGGCGACTTGCACAGCGGGATGGTCTTGAAGGCGCCGGTGTCCTTGCCGGCTTCGACGCCCAGGTTCGAACCCAGGATCAGCGCCGAGATCAGCTGCTTCTGGACCGGCTTGCCCTCGATCTCGGCCGGGATCAGGCGCTGCAGCACCCCCGACCCCTGCGAGTGGCCGATCAGCACCACGCCGCGCCCCTTGTTCTCGTGGGCCAGGTAGTAGTTCCAGGCGTCGACGACGTCGTTGAAGCCCACCTGGCGCACGGCCGGATCGGTGGCGCCCGGGATGGGCTGGCCCAGGGTCATGGAGCGCAGGGCCGTCAGGGTGAACTGGCGATAGATCGGGGCGAAGATCCGGCACTTGGAGCCGAAGCGGGCGAGCTGCTGCTTCACCACGTTCAGTTCCTCGGGCCCGGCGTTCATGTCCGACACGACGCCCGGGTCGTTCGAGACCGTCGGATAGACGTAGAAGCAGTCGACCGGCGCCTTGGGATCGGCCTTGAACGCCTCGACCTTGCTGCTGCCGTCGGCGGCGATGACCGTCGTGGTCAGGTCGATGGCGCAGGCGTCGCCCGACTTGCCGGGCCAGCACAGCCAGGCGCCGGGCTTGGCGTAGTCGTTCTTCGGATAGGTCGTCTGGGCCTGTGCGGCGCCAGCGGCCAGGGCGGCGGCGCCCAGCGCCAGGGCGAGCAGTCGTCCGGTCATCGAATCCCCCATGAATCGGCGTCTCAGTTTTTCGAAACTTGCGTATGATCATGGCTCGCCGAACGTCGCTGGTCCAGCGCCCTTCATGCCCGTGGCGATTCTGCCTAAGGTCGCGCCCCAAAGTTGCGAGGAAGCGCGCGAGATGGCGTCCGAGAAGACTGCAGGCTGGCCGGCCAGGATCTGGGCGGCGATCGGCGGCGTGCTGGTGGCCCTCGTGGGCCTCGCGCTGCTGGTTGGCGGCGGCTTCCTGATCTGGCTGGACGGGTCGCCTTACTACCTCTTCGCCGGCGCGGCCGTGATGGCCACGGGCGTCTTGCTGGTGCGCCGCCACTGGGCCGCCGGCTTCGTCTACGCCGCCACCCTGCTGGCCACCCTGATCTGGGGCCTGTGGGAGGGTGGGTTCGAGTTCTGGCCGCTGCTGCCGCGCCTGTTCGCGCCGGCGGTGCTGGGCCTGTTCGTCCTGCTGGTGATGCCGACCGCGCCGAAGGGCCGGTTCCGTACCCAGGCGGCCCTGGCCGTGGCCGCCATGGCGGTGCTGAGCATCGGCACCTTGGGCGCGACGATCCCGGCGCTGTACCGGTGGGGCCAGGCGCCGGCGCCGGCCGGCGTCCGCGCCGGCGCGCCCCCGGCGGTGGCCCAGTCCGACTGGCGCTACTACGGCCGTGACCCGGGCGGCGCGCGCTATGCCCCCGTCGACCAGATCAACCGCGAGAACGTCCAGAACCTGAAGGTCGCCTGGACCTTCCGCACCGGCGAGAAGCCCCACCGCGGCAACCAGGACCAGAACACCCCGCTGCAGGTGGGCGACACCGTCTATGTCTGCACGCCCACCAATGTGGTGATCGCCCTCGACGCCGACAGCGGCAAGCAGAAGTGGCGGCACGACCCGAAGGTGAAGCCCTTCTTCTGGAACCGCTGCCGGGGCGTCGGCTACTGGGACGAGACCCAGCCCAAGGTCGCCGTGGCCGGCCTCGCCGCCACCGTCCCCACGCCGCCGAAGCCGGCCGCGATCCCGGGGGCCAAGGCCGCCCCGCCTTCGAAAGCCGCTCCGGTCCAGAAGGTGGCCGCGCCCGCCCCGAAACCGGCGCCCGCCCAGCAGCCGGTCCCCGTCCAGGCCGTGGCCGCCGCGACGCCCGCGCCCGGCGGCCCGCTTTGCCGCCGGCGGATCATCTCGACCACCATCAACGCCCAGCTCTTCGCCCTGGACGCCGAGACCGGCGCCCGCTGCCCGGGCTTCGGCAAGGACGGCATGGTCGACCTCTCGGTCGGCATGGGGCCGATCAAGCGCGGCTACTACTTCCAGACCTCGATCCCCACCGTGGTCGGCGACCGGGTGATCGTCGGTGGCTGGGTGATGGACAACCAGGAACTGGCTGAACCCTCGGGCGTCGTCCGCGCCTTCGACGTGCGCACCGGCGAGCTCGTCTGGGCCTGGGACCTCGGCAATCCCGAGATCACCAAGCTGCCGCCCGAGGGGCAGAGCTACACGCGCGGCACGCCCAACGTCTGGTCGACCCCGGCCTTCGATCCCGAGCTGGGCCTCGTCTACCTGCCCACCGGCAACGCCACCCCCGACTACTGGGGCTCGCACCGCTCGATGGCGGCCGAGGGCTACTCCTCGTCGGTGGTGGCGCTGGAGGTGGCGACCGGCCGCGTGCGCTGGACCTTCCAGACGGTGCACCATGACCTGTGGGACTATGACGTGCCGTCCCAGCCGATGCTGATCGACTTCCCGGTGAAGGGGGGCACGGCGCCGGCGCTGGTTCAGCTGACCAAGCGCGGGCAGATCTTCGTGCTCGACCGTCGCACCGGCGATCCGCTGACCCGCGTGGTCGAGGTGCGGGTGCCGCACGAGGGTGTCCAGCCCGGCGAGTGGGTGCAGCCGACCCAACCCTACTCGGTCGAGATGCCGGTCATCGGGGTCGAGCGGCTGAACGAGAAGATGATGTGGGGCGCGACCCCGCTGGACCAGCTGGCCTGCCGGATCATGTTCAAGGGGGTGCGCTACGATGGCGATTTCACCCCGCCGGGCGGCCGCAAGCCCTCGCTGCAGTACCCGGGCAACGCCGGCGGGATGAACTGGGGCTCGGGCGCCTATGACCCGCGCCGCGGCCTGCTGATCGTCAGCGACGCGCGCATGCCGCAGATCGTCCAGCTCAAGCCGACCAAGAAGGCGACCTTGAACCCGGCGGGGGTCGCCGACCGGCCGCCGCAGAGCCGGAAGGCGGTTCCGTACGAGACCGCCAACACCTGGATGCTGAGCCCGCTGTTCGCGCCCTGCCTGCAGCCGCCGCACGGGATGGTGACCGCCATCGACCTGCGCACCCGCGAGATCGTCTGGCAGGTGCCGGCCGGCACGGCCGAGGCGCAGGCGCCGCTGGGCCTGCAGTCGGGCCTGCCGCTGCCGATCGGCACGCTGGGCATCGGCGGTCCGATCACCACGGCGGGGGGCGTCACCTTCCGCGCCGCTACGACCGATCCCTACCTGCGCGCCTACGACAACGCGACGGGCAAGGTCCTGTGGCAGGGCCGCCTGCCGGTGGCGGCCGCGGGCACGCCCATGACCTACGTCTCGCCGAAGAGCGGCAGGCAGTACGTGGTCACGGTGGCGGGCGGCGGCTCATCGCCCCTCGGCGGCAAGGGCGACTACGTGATCGCCTATGCGCTGAAATAGAAAAGGCCGGCGGCGCTCACACGCCGCCGGCCTGTTTTCCGGTCGGACGGAGTGGCGCCCTCAGGCCACCCGCACCCGGGCCGTGCTTTCCGGCAGGTCGCTGCCGAAGGCGCGCTGGTAGAACTCGGCGACGGTGCCGCGTTCCAGCTCGTCGCACTTGTTCAGGAACGTCATGCGGAAGGCCAGGCCGATGTCGCCGCCGAAGATCTCGGCGTTCTGGGCCCAGGTGATGACCGTCCGCGGGCTCATGACGGTGGAGATGTCCCCGTTCATGAAGGCGTTGCGGGTCATGTCGGCCACGCGGACCATGGCGTTGATCGTGCGCTTGCCCTCGGCGGTCTGGTAGCCGGGGGCCTTGGCCAGCACGATCTCGGCCTCAACGTCGTGCGAGAGGTAGTTCAGGGTCGTGACGATGGACCAGCGGTCCATCTGCGCCTGATTGATCTGCTGGGTGCCGTGGTAGAGGCCGGTGGTGTCGCCGAGGCCGATGGTGTTGGTCGTGGCGAACAGTCGGAAGTACGGGTTGGCGCGGATGACCCGGTTCTGGTCCAGCAGGGTCAGCTTGCCCGAGGCTTCCAGCACGCGCTGGATCACGAACATCACGTCCGGGCGGCCGGCGTCGTACTCGTCGAAGACCAGCGCGATCGGGCGCTGCAGCGCCCAGGGCAGCATGCCTTCGCGGAACTCGGTGACCTGCTTGCCGTCCTTCAGGACGATGGCGTCCTTGCCGACCAGGTCGATCCGGCTGATGTGGCTGTCCAGGTTCACCCGGATCAGCGGCCAGTTGAGGCGCGCGGCCACCTGCTCGATGTGCGTCGACTTGCCCGTGCCGTGATAGCCCTGGACCATCACGCGGCGATCGTGAGCGAAGCCGGCGCAGATCGCGCGGGTCGTCTCCGGATCGAACTTGTAGGCGGGATCCACGTCCGGCACATGCGGGTCGCGGTCGGAAAACGCCGGGACCTTCATGTCGAAGTCCACGCCGAAGGTCTCGCGGACGTCGACCTCCCGGTCCGGAGCCAGCGTGATCAGCTTGTCTTCTTGGGTGTCGAAAGCGGCCATGACGCGGTTCGATTACAGGCTTGCCGTGGCGGACGCAAACAGGTGTTTTGATCTCGGACGCGCTCCCCCGAGAGGGCGCACCAGGAGGACGCCATGCTGAAGGACGCCGCACGCCCCCGCGCCTTGGCCGTAGAGGCCCAGGCCAGCGGATTCGGAGCCACTTTGCGCGGAGTGGACCTGGCCGCCCCGCTGCCGGCCGACGACCTCGCCGACGTGAAAGCGGCGTGGGCCCGGCACGGGGTCGTGGCCTTCCCTGACCAGCCCCTGACCCTGGAGCAGCTGGAAGCCTTCACCCTGCAGGTCGGCCCCTACGGCGAGGACCCCTTCATCAAGCCGATGACCGGGCATCCCAACGTGCTGGAACTGCGGCGCGAGCCGGACGAGAAGGCCACCAACTTCGGGGCCGGCTGGCACTCGGACTGGAGCTTCCAGCCGATCCCGCCCGCGGCGACGATCCTGCGCTCCGAGGTGGTCCCGCCGGTGGGCGGCGACACGCTCTTCGTCGATGCGGCGACGGCCTATGACGAGCTCTCGGAGGCGATGAAGGCGGTGCTGGCGCCGCTGCGAGCGGTGCACTCCGCCTCGCGGCCCTACGGGACCAAGGGCATCTTCGCCCGCGAGACCGAGAAGCGGACGATGCAGATCGTCTCGTCCCCCGAAGCCGAGAAGACCCACGTCCATCCGCTGGTGCGCACCCACCCTGTGACCGGCCGCAAGGCGCTGTTCGTCTCGCCGGTCTACACGGTGGGCATCGAGGGCATGACCGAGGAGGAGGGTGGGGCGATCCTGAACTTCCTCTACAAGCACCTCACCCAGGACCGGTTCATCTACCGCCACCGCTGGCAGGCGGGGATGGTTCTGATGTGGGACAACCGCTGCACCATGCACCTCGCCGAGGGCGGCTATGACGGCCACCTGCGGGTCATGCATCGCACCACGGTGGCCGGCGATGTTCCAGTCTAGTCCTCGAACCGCGGCTTGAGCGCGATCAGGCCGATGAAGCTGAGGGCGGCGGCGGCGGCGAGGTAGAGGCCCACCGGCGCCAGGCCGCCACGATCGGCCAGCATCTGGGCGGCGATGGGGGCCATGCCGCCGCCGATGATGCCCCCGACGTTGAACGCCATCGAGGCGCCCGTGTAGCGGACGCGCGGCGGGAAGAGGCTCGGCAGGAACGCGCCCAGCGGCCCGTAGACGAAGCCCATCATCAGCAGCGCCAGCGACAGCCACAGCCAGATGAGCGGCAGCGAGCCCGAGCCCATCATCAGGCCCATGACCGCGCCGACGGCCACCGTGCCCACGCAGCCGGCGATCAGCACCTGGCGCGGGCTGGACATGTCCGACCACCAGCCGGCGGCGAGGATGCCGGCGGCCAGGAAGATGATCGCCCCCAGCTGGACGCCCAGGAACGTCTCGCGGCTGTAGCCCAGCTTCGTCGTGCCGTAGCCGAGCGCAAAGGCGGTGGAGAGGTAGAAGATCGCGAAGCAGGCCACGACCGCCAGGGTGCCGCCCAGCAGCGCGCCCGTGTGGCGCCTGAAGACCTCGGCCATCGGCACGTGGCTGGGCTCGGCCTCGTCGAGCACCTTCTGGAAGGCCGGCGTCTCGCCGATCTTGAGGCGCACCCACAGGCCCAGGCCCACCAGGATCGCGCTGGCCAGGAACGGCAGGCGCCAGCCCCAGGCCTGGAACGCCTCGGGCGAGAGGCCCAGTCCCAGGATGAGGAAGAGGCCGTTGGCCGCGATGAAGCCCACCGGCGCGCCGAGCTGCGGGAACATGCCGAACCGCGCGCGCCAGCCGGGCGGGGCGTTCTCCACGGCCAGCAGCGCCGCGCCGCCCCACTCGCCGCCCAGGCCGAAGCCCTGGCCGAACCGCAGAAGGCAGAGGAGGGCGGGGGCCACCCATCCGGCCATGGCGTAGGTCGGCAGGAAGGCGATCAGCAGGGTCGAGAGGCCCATGGTCAGCAGCGAGGCCACCAGGGTCGACTTGCGGCCGATCCGGTCGCCGAAGTGGCCGAAGAACGCCGCCCCGACCGGCCGGGCGAAGAAGGCCACGGCGAAGGTCGCGTAGCTCTGCATCAACTGGGCGGAATCCGAGGCCGCCGGGAAGAACAGCTTGGGAAACACCAGCGAGGCGGCCGTGGCGTAGATGTAGAAGTCGTAGAACTCCACCGCCGTCCCGACGAGGCTCGCGGCCAGGACGCGGCGGTTGGAGGCGCTGCCGGCGCCGGTCGGTGCTGAAGCCAAGGTGCGGGTTCCCTCTCGTTGCGGCCGGCTTGGGGCCGCGCGGCCCGACGGTCAAGCATCGGCTTGCCGTCAGGCGGTCAGGGCCTCGACGATCGCGTCCGCCACCAGCCGCACCCGCGCCACCCGGGCGATGTCGGGGCGCAGCACCAGCCAGATCGGGCGGGACCAGCCGTCCACGCCCTCGTCCGGCGCGGGCGCGACCCGCCCGTCGCCCTCCACCAGCCATGCCGGCAACAGGGCGACGCCGCCGCCGGCCGCGACCGCTTCCAGCTGGGCGCCGAGCGTGGTGCAGCGCATCGTCACCGGCCGGTCCCCCACCAGGCGGGCGATGTCACGGGCCAGCGGCGCGCGCATCTCCACGTCCTCGGTGAAGCCGATGAAGCTCCAGTCCGCCGGTCGACGGCCCGCGATATAGGCCGGGGCGCCATAGAGCCTGTGGGCCGCCTCGCCGATGCGCCGCGTCAGCGCGTCCCCATGTTCCGGCCGGCCGAAACGGACGGCGATGTCGGCGTCGCCGCGCCCGACGCTGACGTTGCGGTCCTCGCCCGCCAGTTCGATGATCAGGCCGGGGTGGGTCAGGGCCAGCCGGGCCAGCGGACCGGCCAGGCGCCGCTCGGCGAAGCTGGCGACCGCGCTGACGCGCACCAGCCCGGTCAGGTCCTCGCCGGCCTGGGCCTTCAGCCGGAAGCCGTCGGCGGCGGCCTCCATGCGCTCGGCGTCGGCCAGGGCGGCGGCGCCCACGTCGGTCAGCCGGTAGCCGTCCGGGCTGCGCTCCAGAAGCCGCCCGCCGCCGAGGTCGTCCTCCAGCTTGGCCAGCCGCCGGGAGATCGTCGTGTGGTTCACCCGCAGGGCGCGGGCCGCCGACGACAGCGACCCTGTCCGGGCCACCGCCAGGAAGACGCGGACGTCGTCCCAGTCCAGGTCTGTGCGAATTTGCGCATCCACCGTGCTGAGTTGCGCACTTTTGCGCGGAGGCTGCAAGGCGCATCTGGCGCTCCGACATGGAGACCGCCCTGATGACCCCGAACCAACTGCTCGAACCGATCCGCGCCGGCGCCTGCGGCCTGGCGCTGCTGGCCATGATCACCGGCGCCGCCGGCGCGACCCCGCCTCCGCCGACCCTGCGAGAACTGGGCGGGGCGGTTCATCCCCGGCTGGACCCCGCCAAGGCCGCGTTGATCATCATCGACGCCCAGATGGAGTACGCCCACGGCCCGCTGGCCGTGGAAAAGCTGGAGCCCGCGGTCGACGAGATCGTGCGCCTGCGCGCCTGGGCCCAGGCGGTCGGCGCGCCGGTGATCCATATCCAGCAGGTCGGGCGTCCCGGCGGACCGATCTTCGCCGCCGATGGCCCGGGCGTGCGCTTTCTGCCGGACCTGGCGCCGGCGGCCGGCGAGATCGTGGTCAAGAAGACCCGCCCCAACAGCTTCGCCCGAACCGAACTGGACGCCGTGCTCCAGCGCCTGGGGCGGCGGCAGGTGATCCTCACCGGCTTCATGACCCACATGTGCGTGGACTCCACGGCCCGGGCGGCCTTCGATCTGGACTACGACGCCTTTGTCGTCGCCTCGGCCACCGCCGACCGCCCCCTGCCGCGCCCCGAGGGCGGCTTGCTGAGCGCCGCCGACGTGCGCCGCGCGACACTGACCGCGCTCGGAGACCGGTTCGTCACCGTCCTGCCCGACGCCGCGGCGGTGGTGACCCCCGCGCCGGTGATGATGTCGCCGACGCGCTGATGGCGTTCCACGGCGATTGGAGCTAACGCGGGGACATGAGCGCCGACGTCGAACCCTTCTACGCCATCTCCATCAGCGGCCTGGCCCAACGGCTGAAGGCCGAGGGCCGGCAGGTCATCCACATGGAGTTCGGCCAGCCCTCGACCGGCGCGCCGAAGGCGGCGATCGCCGCAGCGCATGGCGTGCTCGACACCGACGCCATGGGCTACTGGTCCAGCGAGCCGTTGAAGGCCCGGATCTGCCGCCACTACGCCGAGACCTATGGGGTCACGGTGGAGCCGTCGCAGATCACACTGACCAGCGGCGCCTCGCCGGCGCTGGTGATGGCCCTGTCGGCGACATTCAGGCCGGGCGACGTGATCGCCATGGCCCGGCCCGGCTACGTCGCCTACCGCAACAGCGTGCGGGCGTTGAACCTGACCCCGCTCGAAATCGAGTGCGGTCCCGACACCCGCTTCCAGCTGACCGCCGACCTCCTGGCGCGGATCGAGCCGGCGCCGGCGGGGGTGATCCTGGCCAGCCCCGCCAATCCCACCGGAACGATCATCCCCGGCGACGAGCTGAAGGCGATCGCCGAGGTCTGCCGCGCGCGCGGCATCCGCATCATCTCGGACGAGATCTATCACGGCCTCAGCTACGGCGAGGCGACCTGCTCGATGCTGCAGTTTGCCCCCGACGCGATCGTCGTGAACAGCTTCTCCAAGTACTTCAGCATGGCCGGCTGGCGGCTCGGCTGGCTGATCGTACCGAAGGCCGAGGCCGCTCGCGCGGTCGCCTACATGGGCGCCCTCTACCTGACCGCCCCGTCGCTCGCGCAGCACGCGGCCCTGGTCGCCATGGACTGCCGAGACGAGCTGGAGGGGCACCTCGCCACCTATCGCCGCAACCGCGAGCTCGTGCTCGAGGCGCTGCCCGCCCTCGGCCTGGAGAAGATCGCCCCGCCCGACGGCGCCTTCTACATCTGGGCCGACATCGGCGCGCTGACCGACGACAGCCTCGCTTTCTGCAAGGAACTCTTGCAGGACACCGGCGTCGCCACCGCGCCCGGCATCGACTTCGATCCGGTGGAGGGGCGTCGATTCATCCGTATCAGCTTCGCCGTCTCCACTCCGGAGATCGAGGAAGCCCTCCGTCGCCTGATCCCCTGGTTCCAGGCCCGCTGGGCGAAGGTGGCGGCCTAGCGAGGGCAAGCGGCGCGAAGGTCCGGCTTCGATCCGTCGCGGACTCAGCGGACGTCCGCCCCTAGACCATTCCCGCCTTGCGGAGGGCCTGGTAGGCGCGGATGACGCGTTGCAGGCGGTGTTCGCCCGACCGGTCGCCCTGGTTGGCGTCGGGGTGCAGGCGGCGCACCAGTTCGGTGTAGCGGGCGCGGATCTTGGCGCCGTCGGCGTCCTCTTCGAGATCGAGGTCGGCCAGGGCGTTGCGCTCGATCTTGCCCAGGCGGCGGGCCTCGGGCTCGGGCTTGCGCGGCTGGGCCCCGCCCGCGCCGAACATGCCGAAGGGATCGCGGTAGCCCTGGCCCGAGCCGAACTTGGCGGCGAACGCCGCCGCCTCCCGGCTGTTGCGGCCCGCCTTCATCTCCCAGGTCGGCCGCCCGCCGGTCATCGTTTCTTCCTGCTGGCGACGACGAACCTCGCCCTCGGACATGCCGGCGAAGAAGTTCCAGTTGCGATTGTACTCGGCCGCGTGCGGCTGACAGAACCAGTAGTGCTCGTTCAGCATGTCCCGGCTCTTGGGCGCGCGGGCGGTCGCCGCGACTCGGCAGCCGGGGTGATCACACGCCCGTTCGCCCGGCTTCAGGGCGTGAACGTCCTCCTTCGTGTCGTCCTTCGCCGAGGGAGGGCGCACGCGGATGTCGACGAACTTGGGCTTGTATTGAAACGCGCCGGGCATGGGCCAAGTATGGGGCGCAGAAACCTCCCTTTCCAGAATTGAAGATGCGGCCAATGGGCGCCATATTTGATGCGATCCAAGACAAGCTCACGGCGGCCTTCCAGCCCATACGGCTGGAGATCGTCGACGACTCCTCCCGGCACGCAGGCCATTCCGGCGCGCGCGAGGGCGGGGAAAGCCATTTCAACGTGACGATCGAGGCCGAGGCCTTCGCCGGAACCGCGCGGGTCGCGCGCCAGCGGATGGTCCACAAGGCCCTGGCCGAGGAACTCGCCGGACCGGTGCATGCGTTGTCGGTGAAGGCGCTGGCGCCCGGCGAGGCCTGACGAACGGCGCGAACGGCCGCCACAAGAACGACAGAGCCGCCTCGTGCGGCCGGACAATTTGGGGAGAGACGGGTTGCGGACAACCATCACCGTCAACGGCGAGGGGCGGTCGCTCGACCTCGACCCGCGCACGACGCTGCTCGACGCCTTGCGCGAAAGCCTGGCGCTCACCGGCACGAAGAAGGGCTGTGACCACGGCCAGTGCGGCGCCTGCACGGTCCTGGTCAACGGCGTGCGGATCAACTCCTGCCTGTCGCTGGCGGTCATGCACGACGGCGACGAGGTCGTGACGGTCGAGGGCCTGGGGACGACCGACGCCCTGCACCCGCTGCAGACCGCCTTCCTCAAGCACGACGCCTTCCAGTGCGGCTACTGCACCCCGGGCCAGCTCTGCTCGGCCATCGGCATGCTGCGTGAGATCGAGGCCGACGTGCCGAGCTTTGGCGGCGACGTGGCGGCCCCGGCGCGCCTCTCGCCCGAGGAGGTGCGCGAGCGGATGAGCGGGAACATCTGCCGCTGTTCGGCCTATCCTCAGATCGTCGACGCGATCCTCGAAGCTGCGGAGGACGTGCGTTGAGGCCCTTCACCTACGAGCGGGCCAGCGATGCGCGCGCCGCTGTCGAGGCGGCCGCCCGGACGCCGGGCGCGCGCTTCATCGCCGGCGGCACCAACCTGCTGGACCTGATGAAGCTGGAGATCGAGCAGCCCCAGCATCTCATCGACGTGGGCCGCCTGCCGATGGCGGCCATCGAGGACACCGACGAGGGCGGCCTGCGCATCGGCGCCATGGCCACCAACACCCGAGTCGCGTCCGATGCCCGGGTGCGCGGCCGCTATCCGGTGCTGACCCAGGCGATCGTCTCCGGCGCCTCGGGCCAGCTGCGCAACAAGGCGACGACCGGTGGCAACCTGCTGCAGCGGACCCGGTGCCCGTACTTCTACGATACCTCCAAGCCCTGCAATAAGCGCCAGCCGGGCGCGGGTTGCGCGGCGCTGGAGGGGCATATCCGCGAGAGCGCGATCCTGGGGACCAGCCACGCCTGCATCGCGGTCCACCCCTCGGACATGGCGGTGGCGATGGTGGCCCTGGACGCCGACGTCGAGACCCTGACTCCGGCCGGCGAGGCCCGCCGCTTTCCATTGATGGAGCTGCACCGCCTGCCGGGCGAGACGCCGCATCTGGAGACCCATCTGATCCCTGGCGAGCTGATCACCGCGGTGGTCCTGCCGCCGCCGCCCGAAGGCGGACAGATCTATCGCAAGGCGCGCGACCGGGCGTCGTACGCCACGGCCCACGCCAGCGTCGCGGTGGCCGGCGGGCGGATTGCCCTGGGCGGCATGGCGCACAAGCCCTGGCGCGCCGCGGACGCGGAGGCCGCCCTGGCCTCGGGCTCCACCGCCGAGGAGGCGATGGCCATCGAGCTGAAGGACGCGACCCTGCGGGACGAGAACGCCTTCAAGGTCCCGTTGGTCACCAGGCTGGTCGCTGCGGCCTTGCGTGAAGCGAAGGGAGGGACGGCATGAGCTCGGTGCACGACTGGGAAGCGCCCAATCCGGTTCGCGAGAACCGCACGGGCATCATCGGCAAGGCAGTGGACCGCTATGAAGGCCCGCTGAAGGTCACGGGGACGGCGCCCTACGCCTACGAGGTCCAGCCGCCGTCGCCGCCGGTCTACGGTGTCATGGTCGGGGCCGAAATCGCGACCGGGCGCATCACCGGCGTGGAGATCGCGGAGGCGCAGGCCGCGCCCGGCGTCCTGCTGGCCTGGACCCATCGCAACGTCCCAGCCCAGCCGCCGCGCGGCGCCAAGGCCCATCCCCGCAGCTCGGCCGGGTCCAAGCCCGCGCTGGAGAATGATCAGGTCCGCTACTTCGGCCAGCCGGTGGCCTATGTGGTCGCCGACACCCTGGAGAACGCCACCGCCGCATCGAAGCTCATCCGCCTGACCTATGCGGCGGAGAGCCCCCAGGTGGACTTCGAGGCCAGCCTGCGCGACGCGGGCTTCCCGCCGAACGAGCAGGATACCGAGATCGGCGACTTCGACGCCGGCTTCACCGCCTCGGAGGTGAAGCTGGACGAGACCTGGACCACGCCGATCCAGAACCACTGCCAGATGGAGCCCTGCGCCTCGACGGTGTGGTGGGAGGGCGAGCGCTGCATCGCCCACACCTCGATCCAGATGGTGAAACCGGCCCAGCACGGCCTGGCCGAGACGCTCGGCATCGATCGTGACGCCGTCCACCTGCTGACCCGCTACATAGGCGGCGGCTTCGGCGGAAAGGGCCAGACCTACGACGACCTGACGCTCTCGGCCCTGGCGGCGCGGGCGCTCGGTCGGCCCGTGAAGACCGCCTTCACCCGCCAGCAGATGATGCACGGCACCATCCACCGGCCGGCCACGGTGCAGCGGGTGCGGCTGGGCGCCGACCGTGACGGGCGGCTCAACGCCATGTCGCTGATGACCTGGACCCACTGTCAGCGGGACGGCGCCTTCACCGAGCACGCCTCGAACTTCGCGCGCAGCCTCTACGCCGCGCCGAACCGGCTGACCGGGCACCGGCTGGTGAAGCTGGACCTGCCGATGGCGGGGCCCATGCGGGCGCCGGGCGAGGCCTCGGGCACCATGAGCCTCGAGTGCGCCATGGACGAGCTGGCCGAGCGGCTGGGGATCGATCCCGTCGAACTGCGCGTCCGCAACGAGCCCGAGCGTGACCCGGAGAACGGCCGCCCGTTCTCCCTGCGCCAGCTCGTGCGCTGCATGCGGGAAGGGGCACAGCTGTTCGGCTGGGACCGCCGCATCCCGACCCCGGGACAGGTGCGCGACGGTCGCTGGCTGGTGGGGCTGGGCATGGCGGCCGCCATCCGCGGCAACTTCCTGCTGCCGGCCAAGTGCAGCTTCACCGTCGACGCCGAGGGCGTCATCACCGTGCGCCAGGGCATGACCGACATCGGCACCGGCACCTACACGGTGTTGGCCCAGATCGCCGCCGAGACCCTGGGCGTGCCCCTGGGCCAGGTGGTGGTCGAGATCGGCGACTCCGAGCTGCCTCCGGCGCCCGGCTCAGGCGGCCAGTTCGGGGCGGCCACGGCCGGCTCTGCGGCGCTGATGGCCGGTCAGAACCTGCGCACGGCGCTGGCGGAGCTGGCGACCAGCGATCCCGGCTCGCCGCTGCATGGGGGAGACCCGGCCGCGGTGACCTTCCAGGACGGCCTCGTCGCCATCGAGAACCGCTCGGAGCGCATGGCCGACCTGATCCGCCGGAACCATCCGGAGGGCCTGACGGTCGAGGGCGAGATCCGTCCGGCCCAGGACATGCAGAAGTGGAGCACCCAGACCTATGGCGCGCACTTCTGCGAGGTGGGCGTCGATCCGGTGACCGGAGAGGTGCGGGTGCGCCGGATGTTGGGGGTGTTCGCCGCCGGCCGGATCCTCAACGCCAAGACCGCCAAGAGCCAGCTCACGGGCGGGATGATCTGGGGCGTCGCCTCGGCGCTGCATGAGGGCAACGCCCCCGACGCGCGCTACGGCTCCCTGCTGGGCCAGGACTTGGGCCAGTATCTGGTCACCGTCCAGGCCGACGTCGGGCCGATCGACGCCATCATGCTCGACGAGGTGGACGACAAAGCCAACCCCATGGGCGTGAAGGGCGTGGGCGAGCTTGGCAACTCGGGCGCGGGCGCGGCGGTGGCCAACGCCATCTACAACGCCTGCGGCGTGCGGGTACGGGAGTATCCGATCACGCCGGACAAGCTGCTGGCCGGGCTGATCGCCCGCGGGATGTAGCCCGACCAGACCAAGGTATGCGGCCTCCCGCCCGCCGGGCGGTCGGATTACCTACGAAAGCGCAGAACTATTCTGCACAAAACGTAACTACACGAACGGCGAGCTCCGCCTTATCTCCACGCCTGCCGGCGATCGGGCCGGCGAGGGTTGGAGGGAAAGCCGTGAAACTGCTGCTGTCTCTGGCGGCGCTGATGGGTTCGCTGGGCATGCTGCTCAGCGACTGGGCCGGCCAGACGTTTCCGTATCTGTAGCTTGCGCTAGTTGCGCGTGCGCAGCTCGCCCAGCACGCGCGCCAGATCGCCCTCGCGGAAGGGCTTCTGAAGCACCGGCGAGCCTCTATCGACTTCGCGAAGCCCCGCATCGCCGTAACCCGTGGCGAAGGCGAACGGCGCGCCCTTCTCCCGGAGCAGGTCGGCAAGGGGGAAGATCGGCTGGCCGCCGAGGTTGACGTCTAGCACCGCGCAGTCGAGCTCAGCCTCGCGGGCCAGGGCCATGGCCTCGTCCAGGCGAGACGCCGGGCCCACCACGGTGCAGCCAAGATCGCTCAGCATGTCCTCGATGAGCATCGAGACCATCATCTCGTCTTCGACGACGAGGACCCGCAGGCCCTCGAGGGTGGCGGTGCTCATGGCCGGAACTCCCACGCTTGGGCCCGCTCGCAGGGGGACGGCCGACCCAATCGACTCTTGTGTAGAGTATGGACCGCAGCTTGTGGAGCGGCTGATTTCACAGCGCTCTGGTTGATCCACCGCATCCTTCAAGGCCTTCCCCCGTACATCCCACAACGCGTGAACGTTCCAAGCTTTGCCTTGGTTCCACCTGCGCGGACGCGTCGCACGGGGTGCGACTCCCGGTCTTCGCGATTGGGAAACCTCGTTCTGGGAAGATGCCGTCCTGGTTGAGGACAGAGCCATGTTCGACTTCACCGTTCGGGCCCGCAGCGGCCACTGGGTTCTTCAGGACGCCGAGGCCGGCGAACTGGGCGCCTATGAGACGCACGACGAGGCCCTCGCCGCCGCCGGCGATTGGATGCGCCTGATCGAACAGCCGTGGCCCGTGCTGATCTGTGACGAGAACGGCGAATGGGGTCAGACGATCGTCGAGCCCACGCGCCTGCACTGAGCCGTCGCGGCCGGGCATTACGTCGCGTTTAAGTATTAAGTCGCTGTAACTTTCTTAAATCGACGTCATTACTCCCTATTCACGGGAAGTAATGATCGATCGGAAGTATTCGTTTCCTCGCCGGCGGACAACACCGCCGGAAGCACCAACCGCTTCGAGGGAAACGACAATGACCAACTTCGCCACTCGCATCTCCGGCGTCGCCATGCTGGCGCTCGCGGCTCTCCCCTTCGCCGCCCTGCCTGCCCAGTCGCTCGCCGCCACCACCGTGAAGGTGTCCGACCTGAACCTCGCCTCCCCCGCGGGCCAGGCCGCCTTCGCCGACCGGGCGCACGTCGCCGCCCGTGACTACTGCGGCAAGGTCTACGGCCTCATCGAACGTTCGGACTGCCGCGCCGCCGTGAAGGCCGAGCTCACCGAGAAGGCCGGCATTGTCCGCGCCGCTCAGATCGAGCAGGCCACCAAGACCTTCGCCGCCCGCTAGCTCTCCCTTCGAATAGCGGGCGTGCGAAAAGGGCCTGCGGTCGCCCCAACCGCAGGCCCAATCGCACCCGAGGACTTGCGGCGAGGAGCCGCTAGTCCAGATCGATGGTGAAGCGGATCCCCGCGATCACGGCCTTGCGGCGGTTTTTCTCGCCGCCCGGATTGTGGATGACCTGCAGGTCGGGCTGGATGCTCAGCCGACCGATCGTGTCCGAGTAAGTGATTTCCAGGCCGCTCTCGGCCTTGCCCAGGTCCAGGCCGTCATCCCGGCCGTTGGCCCGGAACTTCTTCGACAGACGCCCCTGATGCAGGCCGACCGAGATCGCGCTGTCGGGACGGCTCTCGAAAACCTGGTCCCAGCGCAGGCCCGCCTGCCAACCGCCCGAGAACGGGCTCGTGTCGCCATCCGAGAGGCCGACGCGGGCGAACGCGGTGGTCCGCGAGCCGTCCTCGGCGCCGGCGATCCGGCCTTCTCCCAGCACATAGGCGCCATAGGCGTCGCTGCGCCGCGGGTCGCCCGCGGGCGTGACGTCGCGGATGTCGTCCTGGCGGGCGGTGTAGGTCCAGGCGCCGCCGGCGACGCGCACGCGGCCCACGTGACCGGCCTCGGCGATCAGGATCGCGCCGCGGTCCAGGGTCAGTTGCACGTTGTCGCCGTCGATGGAGCTGGCCTTGGCGCTCAGCACCGCCGCCTGCCCGTAGAGGCCCGTCTCGCCGCCCAGGCGCACGCGCGCCGCGACCGAGGTGAGTGGGAAGATCGACGGGCCGTTCGGGCCCGTGGACGCCAGTTCCGAACCGATGCCGAAGGGCGGAGAGATCAGCAGGTCCGACGCCTCGGTGGTGTAGAACTCGCTGTTCAGGTCATAGAGGCCCGCGCGAACCGAGGCCGCGCCGTCCAGCAGGTCCTGCTGGATCCACAGCTCGTACAGATGGACCTTGGCCTTCGACACCTCGATGTTGTCGACGCCCTGCAGGGTCTGGGCGACGTCGTTGGGCCGCCCGCCGCTGTTGCTGAGGCCATAGACGTGAAGGGTCGCGCCGTTCCAGCCGACCAGTCTTCCAAGGTCGGCCTCGACCACCACATCGAGGTTGTCGAGGTATCGGCCAGACTTCTGGGAGCCACCTTTGACCGGGCCCATGACGTCGGCGGTGTAGACGATGTCGTGCGTCCAGGCGCTCTCGCTTTCGTCCGCGAAGGCGGGTGCTGCGGCCCAGCTAGTTGCGAGTGCTGCGCAGGTGCAGATAAGTTTCCGCATCTCGGTATATTTAGTCCCGTTCGAATTGTTCTCGAACGATACGGGTGCAGCTTGAAATCTGCGTTAAAATAGAAAGGTGCGACAAAATGTCGTTATTACATACTTCATGAGGTATTAAGGGGAACGTTGTTCACTGGTCGCGAGCATTTATCGGGGAAGCGACCTTTGTTGAACACCATCCGTCAGAAGGTGATCGTCGCAGCGGCGGCGGTCCTGCTGATCTGCGGCGCCACGGCCGGCTGCGGCCTGTGGGTCGCCCACCAGCTCTCGCTGGCCCTGGACCGGTCGGCCTCGTCGTCGGCGCTGCTGCGCAACCACATGAGCGCCGACATGATGCACGACGCCCTGCGGTCGGACGTGCTGTCGGTGCTCGCCAGCAGCGATCCGTCGATGGGCGTGTCGCTCGACGACACCCGCAAGGAACTCGCCGAGCACCAGAAGCTCTTCCGCGACTCCATCGCCGCCAGCGAGCGGCTGGCGCACACGCCGACGCTGAGCGCGGCCCTGGCCGACCTGAAGTCGCCCCTGGACGCCTACATCGCCGAGGCTGGCGCCATCGCCGAACTGCAAGGGCAGGACCCGGCGGCCGCGAAGGCGAAGCTCGTCGCATTCAAAGCGCGTTTCGACACCCTGGAGGGCGCCATGGAGAAGGCGTCCGAGAAGATCGAGGCCGTCGCTGCCGCCGACGCCGCCGCCGCTCAACAGCAGTCCGACCTCGGTCGCGGCCTGATGGCCGGGCTGATCGCCGTGGCCGTTCTCTTCGGGCTGGCGCTGGTGGTGCTGGCGCTGCGCACGATCGTGCGTCCGGTGAAGGACCTGGCCGCCGACATGCACCGGCTGGCCGCGGGCGAGACCGACCTGAAGCTGGCCGGCGCCAGCCGCAAGGACGAGGTGGGCGAGATCGGCCGGGCCGTGAAGGCCTTCCAGGGCGTGATCGTGGCCAAGGCGAAGTCCGAGGCCGAGGAGGCCGACCGTCGCCGCCGCGCCGAGCTGGAGGCCGAAGCCGCCAAGCAGGCCGAGCGCCTGGCGCGTGAGCGTGACCTGAGCGTGGTGGTCGACAGCCTGGCCGACGGCCTGCGCCGTCTGGCCGCCGGCGACGTGACCTTCCGCGTCGACCAGCCCTTCGCCCCCGAGTACGAGCGCCTGCGCCAGGACTTCAACAGCGCGGTCGGCGAACTGCAGGACACCCTGCGCACCATCCACACGGCCGCCGAGGCGATCCGCAGCGGTTCGGGCGAGATCGGCGAGGCCGCCGGCCACCTGTCGCGCCGCACCGAGCAGCAGGCCGCCAACCTCGAAGAGACGGCCGCTGCGCTCGATGAGATCACCGCCACCGTCCGCACCGCCGCGCACGGCGCCGTTCGCGCCCGCTCGGTCGTGGCCGCCACCAAGGACGACGCCGAGCAGTCCGGCGTGGTTGTACGCGACGCGGTCGACGCCATGGGCGGCATCGAGGGGTCCTCAAAGCAGATCGCGCAGATCATCGGTGTGATCGACGAGATCGCCTTCCAGACCAACCTGCTGGCCCTGAACGCGGGTGTCGAAGCCGCCCGCGCCGGGGACGCCGGCAAGGGCTTCGCGGTCGTCGCCTCGGAAGTGCGGGCCCTGGCCCAACGCTCGGCCGACGCGGCCAAGGAGATCCGTCAGCTCATCTCGGCCTCGACGGCCCAGGTCAGCGAGGGCGTGGCCCTGGTCGGCCGCACGGGCGACGCGCTGGACCGCATCCAGCGTCAGGTCCTGGAGATCAATGAGCTGATCGGTTCCATCTCGGCCTCGGCCAACGAGCAGTCCGCCGGCCTCACCCAGGTTAACACCGCGGTGAACCAGATGGACCAGATGACCCAGCAGAACGCGGCCATGGTGGAGGAGTCCACCGCCGCCACCTCGATGCTGAACCAGCAGGTCCAGCACCTCTTCCAACTGGTGGGCAAGTTCCAACTGGGGGTCATGGCGCGCCCGCAGGTCCGCGCCGCGTGAGTTCGGGCGGCTGTCCGGCCGGGGTCGCCCCCGGCCGGTAGTCTTCAGGCCGCGTCCACCAGGACGATCTCGGAGTCTTCGAGCGCGGTGATCCTCAGCACCGCCTCGTCCTTGACCGCCGCGCCGTCACGGGCGTTCAGGCGCACGCCGTTCACCTCGATCGCGCCGACGGCGGGGACCAGGTAGGCGTGGCGCGTGCCGCCCAGCGCGTACTCGGTCGTCTCGCCAGCCTTGAGCGTGGCGCCGGCCACCCGCGCGTCGGTGCGGATGGGCAGGGCGTCGTCATCGCCGGCGATGCCGCTGGCCAGGGTCACGAACTGACCTGCCCGGTCATCCTTGGGGAAGGGGCGGGCGCCCCAGCCCGGCGCGCCGCCGCGCGCGGTCGGCTCGATCCAGATCTGGAACAGCGTCGTGGTCTCGGCCTCGAGATTGTACTCGGCGTGCCGGATACCCGACCCCGCGCTCATCACCTGGACGTCGCCGGCGCCAGTGCGGCCCCGGTTGCCCAGGCTGTCCTCGTGGGTGATCGCGCCCGTGCGGACATAGGTGATGATTTCCATGTCCGCGTGCGGGTGCGGGGGGAAGCCGGAGTTCGGAGCGATCTCGTCGTCGTTCCACACCCGGATCGGGCCCCAGCCCATGTTCTCCGGGTCATAGTAGTTGGCGAACGAGAAGTGATGGCGGGCCTTCAGCCAGCCGTGGTCCGCGCCGCCGAGGCGGGCAAAGGGTCTGCGTTCGATCATGACGGTCTCTCCCGGCGACCCTTGGGGGCCGCGCTTCGGGATGCAAGATAGTGTCACTGATCCAGTGATAAATCCGACGGAGCGCAGAAGATTGCTTCCGTTTCGGAAATGAATCGCCAAGCCTGACCGTTGGCTGGCGGCTGCCTTCAGGCGCCGTTCACAACGGCCACGCTTTGGTCCGCGGCGAAGCTGAGGAGGCCCGAATGAACAAGACGCTCTGCATCGCCGCCGTAGCGCTGGCGACCCTCGCCGGCGGTGCGGCCCAGGCCCAGCGCTATGGCGGCAACGCCATCACCCTCTACGACCAGCCCAACTTCCAGGGCGCGTCGGTCACCATCACCCAATCGGCGCCTGACCTGGGCAAGTGGCGGTTCAACGATCGCGCCCAGAGCGCCAAGGTCCAGGGGCGCTGGCTGGCGTGCGAGCACGACGAGTTCAAAGGGCGTTGCCAGGAGCTGCGGGGCGACATCCCGAACCTGCACGAGTACCGGCTGATGGCGCAGATCTCCTCGCTCGAGCCGGCCGGTCAGCCGCGCCCCGGTCCTGGGCCGGTCCCGCCGCGTCCGGGCGGCGGCGCGGGCAGCCGTGGGGTGGAGGGCGCGCGGACCGTCTTCTTCGCCCAGCCGCGGATCGACGGCTACGACGTGGCGGCGGGCGATCGGGGCGCGGACTCCTTCTGTCGCCGCCAGGGCCTGGGCCCGGCCGTCTGGTACGACTCCAGCGAGCGGGCGCGTGAGGCGATCGGTCCGGATGGCCAGATCGTGGGCCGCTCGTCGGTCCTGCGCGATCTGCTCTGCCGCCGGTATTGACCTCCTGGCATCCGCCTGCGCCTCTGCCGCCAGCAGGGGAGACAGGCGGATGTTGCGGGCTTTGGGCGTGGCGGCGGCGGCCGTCGGACTGATGGGCGCCGGACCGGCCGACTGGCGCGCGCCGGATCCCGCAAACACCCTCGTGATCGATACGACCAAGGGCCGCGTCGTCATCGAACTGCGGCCCGACTTCGCGCCCAAGGGCGTGGAGCGGATCAAGCTGCTGGCGCGCGAGGGCGTCTACGACGGCCTGCAGTTCCACCGGGTGATCGAGGGCTTCGTCGCCCAGACCGGCAACCCCAACAACAAGGACGGCGGCGTCTCGAAGCATCCCGATCTGCCGCCGGAGTTCACCTTCCGCATTCCGCCCGAGGCGGCCACGGTGGTGGTCGAGCGCAGCGACGCGCGTGAGGGCTTCGTCGGCGCCACCCCGTTCGGCGCGGTCGGCGCGGCCGAGCAGGCCTCGCGCTCGGAGCCGCGCCTGCGGGCCTGGGGCGCCTATTGTCCGGGCGTGGTGGGGATGGGGCGGCAGGCCGATCCCGGCAGCGCCAACAGCGAACTCTTCATCATGCGCGCGTCGTCGCGGCGGCTGGACCAGCAGTACACGGTCGTGGGCCGGGTGATCTCGGGCTTCGAGGCGGTGAAGACGGTCGCGGCGGGTGAGCCGCCCGCGACGCCAGACCTGATGCTGAAGGTCCGCGTGGCGTCCGACCTGCCTGAGGGCGAACGGCCGCGCGTCGAGGTCCAGAATGAAAAGGGCCCCGCCTTCCAGGCCGCCCTGACCGAACTCAAGAAGTCGAAGGGCGCCGCTTTCTCGGTGTGCGACGTGGAGGTCGGCTCGCGTCTACGGTGAAGCTAGTGCGACGATGCGCGCAATTGGCGAACGTTGCGCCGGGGCCTATCCGCACCGTCCTTAGAGACGGGACCGAGATGCGCTTCGAAGTCGTGGAAGAAGAGGGCGCCTGGATCGTCCGCAGCGAGGGACGTGAACTCGCCCGGTTCGAGACCCAGGATACGGCGCTCAGCGACGTGGCCGATCGCCTGCGCGAGGCCGACGGCGCTTCGCCCGTCTCTTTGGCGGTCCGCTATCAGGCGCGCTCCGCCTAGAGCTAATCGCTTGCCGAGCCTGCACGGCGCAGGCCAGATCGCCAGTCCACCTTCCCGGAGCTGGCCCTTGAAATTCCTCCGATCCCTGAGCGTGCTGGTGATGATCGCCCTCGCGCTGGGCCTCGTCGTCGGCGCGCTGGCCGCGGCCTACGGCGGCGAGACGGCGACGCAGGTGATCGAGGGCGTCGAAGCGCTGGGCGGCCTCTGGCTCAACGCCCTGCGGATGACGGTGATCCCGCTGATCTTCGCCGTGCTGGTGACGGGCATCGCCCAGGTCTCGGACGCGGCGGCCACGGGCAAGCTGGCCCTGCGGGCGGTGGCCTGGTTCATCGGCCTGATGCTCCTTTCGGCGGTGACGTCGATCCTGCTGGTGAACGGCATTCTCGGCGCCTGGCCGGTCAGCGAGACGGCGTCGGCGGCGTTGCGGGCCGGAGCACAGGCGCCGGCGTCCGATATGCCGACGGCGCCGGACTTCGCTGCCTGGGTGCGCAGCCTGGCTCCGTCGAACCCGATCAAGGCGGCGACCGAGGACGGCGTCCTTCAGGTCGTCGTCTTCGCCGTGTTCGTGGGTTTCGCACTGACCAAGCTGCCGGATGGGCGCGGTCGCCCGCTGGTGGAGATCTTCCAGTCCCTGGGCGACGCGATGATCGTCATCGTGCGCTGGGTGCTGACGGTGGCTCCGCTGGGCGTCTTCGCCCTGGGCCTGGGCGTGGGGCTGCGGGCCGGCGTCGGCGCGGCGGGGGTGCTGGGCCAGTACATCGTCGCGGCCTCCAGCGCCGGTCTGACGATCGCGATCATCGGTTACATCCTGGGCCTCGTCGTCGGCCGCGTGCCGCTGGCCACCTGGGCCAAGGCGACGTCGCCGGTGCTGGCCACCGCGTTCGCGACCCAGTCGTCGCTGGCCTGCCTGCCGGCGATGATCGAACGCTCGCGCGACGACCTGGGCGTGCCGGCGCGGGTAGCGGGTCTGGTCCTGCCGCTGGCGGTGGCGATCTTCCGCTTCACCAGCCCGGCCGTGAACCTCGCCGTCTGCATCTTCGTGGCCAAGGTCTACGGTCTGGAGCCCAGCGTCCTGCAGTACTCCGGCGCGGTGCTGGTGGCGCTGGCGGTGGCGATCGGCTCGGTGGGCCTGCCGGGACAGGTGTCCTTCATCATCAGCGTGGCGCCGATCTGCATCGCCCTGGGCCTGCCCATCGAGCTGTTGCCGATCCTGCTGGCGGTCGAGGTGGTGCCGGACATCTTCCGCACCCTCGGCAACGTCACGGGCGACATGGCGGTGACGGCCATCGTGTCGAAGGGCGAACGCGAGGCGCCGGCTACCCAAGCGTGACCGCATCGGGCATGGTCCCGCGCCATGTCAAACGAACCCTTCTTTCGAAAGGACGGAGACCGCTTCGTCCCCACCCGCGCCGGTGTCGGTCCCTGGAACGCGAACAGCCTGCACGGCCGCGTCATCATCGGCCTGCTGGGCGCCGAGATCGAACGCCGCTTCGGCTCGGCCGAGTACATCCCGGCCCGCCTGACGGTCGACATGTACAAGCTGCCCGATCTGTCGCCGGTCGAAGTGGTGACCCGGGTGGTCAAGGACGGCTACCGCATCAAGGTCGTCGACGCCGAGTTCATCTCGGGCGGGGTCAGCGCCGGACGGGCTACCTGCCAGCTCCTGCGCAAGACCGAGAACCCGCCGGGCAACGTCTGGACGCCTGACCCGTGGGACGCGCCCGCGCCCGCGGCCATCCAGGACGCGCCGGCCGGCCCGATGGGCGGCATGTGGAAGGTGAAGCCGATCTCCGGGACCTTCGGCGAGGTGACGCCCCGTCGCCGGATCTGGATGGCCGAGGTGCGGGACATCGTGGAGGGCGACCCGCTGACCCCGTTCTCCCGGGTCGCCGTCGCCGCCGACTTCGCCAGTCCGTTCGCGAACGCCGGCGACCAGGGGCTCGGCTACATCAACACCGACCTGACCCTCTATCTGCACCGCGAACCGGCGACCGAGTGGATCGGCTTCGAGGTCTTCAACCACGGCGCGACGGACGGGGTGGCGATCGGCGAGTGCCTGGTGCACGACGAGTTGGGCCCGATCGGCTCGGCGAGTTGCACGGCCCTGGCGCAGAAGATGAAGCGTTAGGGGGCGTGGCTTCGCCGCGCGGCCCGTCCTATCTCGTGCGCATGCACCCGGCCGTTCCACGTCCCGAAGTCCAGAACCTGCGTGTCTCCAAGATCCGCGAGGTCGCCAACGCGGGCATGGGCCGGGACGACATCCTGCCGTTCTGGTTCGGCGAATCTGACCAGCCGACGCCGGAGTTCATCCGCCGGGCCGCGGCCGACGCCCTGGCGGAGGGGCGCACCTACTACACCCACAACCTGGGCCGGCCCGACCTGCGCGAGGCGCTGTCGGCCTACCAGACGGGTCTGCATGGCGCGCCGATCGATGTCGGCAGGATCGCCGTGACCAGCGCGGGCGTGAGCGCCCTGATGCTGGCCGCCCAGCTCGTGGTCTCGCCGGGCGATCGGGTGGTGGTGGCCGGACCGATCTGGCCGAACGTGGCCGAGATCCCCAAGGTGCTGTCGGCGCAGGTGGAGATCGTGCCGCTGGAGCCGGCCCAGGGCCGCTGGCGGCTGGATTTGGACCGCCTGATGGACGCCCTGACGCCAGCCACGCGGATGCTGGTGATCAACTCGCCGAACAATCCCACCGGCTGGATGCTGCCCGAGACGGACCGGGCGGCCATCCTCGCCCGCTGCCGCGAGTACGGCATCTGGCTCGTGTGCGACGACGTCTACGAACGCCTCACCTTCGACGGGCCGACCGCGCCGTCGTTCCTGCCGCTGGCGACGCCCGAGGACCGGGTGATCGCGACGAACAGCTTCTCCAAGGCCTGGCGGATGACCGGCTGGCGGCTGGGCTGGCTGACCGTGCCGCCCACGCTGATGGACGGGCTGGGCGTGCTGATCGAGTACAACACCTCGTGCGCGCCGGACTTCGTCCAGGCGGGCGCCCTGGCGGCGGTGCGGGAGGGCGATGCGCTGGTGGCGGAGATCCGCGCGGAGCTGACCGCCGCCCGTGACCAGGTTCTGGCCGGCCTGCGGACCATCCCCGGCATCGAGGCGCCCCAGCCGGACGGCGGCTTCTACGCCTTCTTCCGCGTCGAGGGCTGCGCGGACTCGGTGGCGCTGGCGAAGCAACTCATCGCGGACGTCGGGCTGGGGCTGGCGCCGGGCGCGGCCTTCGGTCCGGAGGGCGAGGGTTGGCTGCGATGGTGCTTCGCCGCGCGGCCCGAGAAGAACGCCGCCGGCCTGGCGCGGTTGGCGGCGTTCCTGGCGCGCTGAGGCTCTGGGCCCGGCGCGGGTGACCGGCGGCGTTAGTGTGTAGGCGCGGCGGTCGGGTCGGACAGCGGATCGCTGGGCGCGGGGGCAGGGGCAGCCTCCGGCGCGGCTTCCGGTGCGGGCGTCGGTTCCTCGGCGACGGGTTCGTCGAGCGCTGACGGGGCCGGCTCCTTCGGCGCATTGGCCTTCAGCGTGGCGCCCAGCAGTTTGGAGCGGGTCTCCAGTTCGCCGGCCACGCGCTCGCAGCGGGCGGGCAGGGCCCAACTCATCCACTCCTGGGCCTTGCGGGCCTTGGTGACTTCGGGACCGACCAGCCAGACGTTGCGACCCTGGCGTACGGCCTGCGCGCCCACGGTGTTGAGCGGCCGCGTCGAGGCCCGTTCGGCGGAGGTGATCGCCGACTGGAACTGCTTCAGCTTGGCGCGGCCATCCTTCTGCATGTCGGCGTAGACCTTGAGGTCGTCGGAAAGGCTGGTGCCGGGCTTGCGGAACTGGGTCTCGATCCGGGTGACCTCGGGCATGACCTCGTCATGCAGGTCGAGGTAGCCGCGCAGGGCGCCGTAGCACCAGGCCACGAACTGGTAGTCGTCCTTCGGCGCGCCCGTGGGCAGCCTTTCCTCCACCGCCGCAGGGGCGGTGGGCGCGGCCTCGGCCGCCGGCGCGGCGTCCTGGGCGAAGAGGGCGAGGGCGATCGCAAGAGCAGTCATACGCAACCTTGTGTTCGGGAATCTTGTCAGCTTCGCGCCGGAGATGGTCCGCGGGCCTGTTTACCCGCCACCGCCAAATCCACCACCACCCGGCGTCTCGATCTCGATCGCGTCGCCAAGCTCGACCGTAACGGAGAAACAGCCCGGAAGTTCACGGATTTCTCCCGACGCCGCGATCAACCGCTGCCGGCCGGGCGCCCCGGGGCCGCCGCCGGCGAGGCCTTGGGGCGCGTGGTCCCGGCGCGAGGAGAGCAGGGCGGCCTCCATCGGAGCCAGGAAGCGGATGCGCCGCCGCGCGCCGTCGCCGCCGCGCCTGTGTCCTTCGCCGCCCGAGCCGTGACGGATGCCGAAGGTCTCCACGCGCACCGGGAAACGACGCTCCAGGATCTCGGGATCGGTCAGGCGCGAGTTGGTCATGTGGGTGTGGATCGCGCTGGCCCCGGCGCGATCGGCGGTGGCCCCGGCTCCGCCGCACAGGGTCTCGTAGTACTGGCGGGTCTCGTCGCCGAAGGTGAAGTTGTTCATCGAGCCCTGGGCGTTGGCCATCACGCCCAGCGCCGCGTAGAGCGCGTCGACCACATGCTGGCTGGTCTCGACGTTGCCGGCGACCACCGCCGCGGGCGTTCGCGGCGCCAGCATCGAGCCCTCGCGGGTGATGATCCTGAGCGGTTCGAGGCAGCCGGCGTTCAGCGGGATCTCGTCGTCCACGAGGGTGCGGAAGACATAGAGCGCCGCCGCGTCGACGATGGCGGATGGCGCATTGAAGTTGGACCCCAACTGGTCGGCCGAGCCGGTGAAATCCAGAACCGCCTCGCGCGCCGCCGTATCCACCGTGGTCCGCACGGCGATCTCACCGCCACCGTCCATCGGGACGCGCGCCTCTCCGTCGTGCAGGCGGCCGATGGCGCGACGCACCGCCTCGGCGGCGTTCTGCTGCACGAAGCCCATGTAGCGCGCCACCGCGTCCGCGCCGTGGGCGCGGATCATCCCGGCCACGGCGGCGGCGCCGGCCTGGCATGCGGCGACCTGGGCCTTGAGGTCAGCGAGGTTCCGGTCCGGAGCCCGCGCCGGCCAGCGGCTGTCGGCCAGGGCCGCGCGCACCTCGGCGTCCAGGAAGCGTCCCTCGGCCATGATCGGCAGGGCGTCCAGCATCACGCCCTCTTCGTCGATGCTGTGCGAGAAGGGCGGCATCGAGCCCGGCTGGATCCCCCCCACATCGGCGTGGTGACCCCGGGCCGCGACGTAGAAGCTGGGCCGTGCGTCCCCGGTGTCCATGAACACCGGCATGACGACGGTGATGTCGGGCAGGTGCGTGCCGCCGGCATAGGGGTTGTTCAGCGCGAAGGCCTGGCCGGGGCGCAGGTCAGCGTGGCGGTCGCGCACGGCCCGCACGCTGGCTCCCATCGATCCCAGGTGCACCGGCATGTGCGGCGCGTTGGCCACCAGGCCGCCGTCGGTGTCGAAGAGGGCGCACGAGAAATCGAGCCGCTCCTTGATGTTCACCGAGTGGGCCGTGCGTTCCAGCGCCGCCCCCATCGCCTCGGCGACGCCCATGAAACGGCGGTTGAACAGCTCCAGGGTCACCGGATCCGGCTTGTCGAGCGCGATGGCCTGGCGCTGGGCCGCGCCGGTGCGACGCAGACGGATCAGACCGTCCGCATCCGCCGTGGCGCGCCAGCCGGGCAGAACGGCGATCTGCGTGTCGGCCCGGACGACGAGCGCCGGGCCATCGGCGGTGGTTAGCGTTTCCGCCGCCAAGACGTCAGCCTCATGCCAGGCGCCGTGGGCGAACATGCGGACCTTTCCCTCCCCTTCATGGGGAGGGGCAGACGGCGAAGCCGTCGGGGTGGGGAAGTCATGACCGGTCGCCGTGCTTGAACCCGAGTTCCCCACCCGTCTCTTCGCTTCGCTCGATCCACCCTCCCCATGAAGGGGAGGGAAGGCCTCCGCCTCGACCGCCGCGATCAGGATCGCGCGCTCTGGCTCCACGAACCCGAACAGCCGCTGGTGGCCGGCCTCGAACTCCGCCTTGGCCGTGGCAGCATCGCTCAGCGCCACCTGCAGTTCAGCATCGGCGCCATCGTAGCGGAGTCTCAGCGTCCGCCGCACCTCACAGTCCCCGGCGCCCTGCGCGGCCATGTCGGCGCGCACGGCCGTCTCCAGGCCGGCGAGCGCCGCCTCGGCGCTGGCGAGCCCGCTGGTCAGCGGCGCCTCGACGCCCGTCTGGCGCAGGGCCGTCACCTCGGCCTGGCCGATGCCCCAGGCCGACAGCACGCTGCCGTACTTCGGGCAGAGCACTTCGCCCACATCCAGCGCCTCGGCGGTCTGACAGGCCACCTGGCCGGCGGCGCCGCCGAACGCGACGAGCGCGTGGTCACGCGGATCGAAGCCGCGCTCGGTCGAGATGCGCCGCACCGCCTGGGCCATCTGCTCCACCGCCACGGCGACGAAGCCCTCGGCGGCGGCCTCGACGCTGTCGGCGCCCATGGCCTCCGCCAGGAGGGACAATCGCCGCCGGCTCGCGGCGGGATCCAGCGGCGCGTCGCCCTGCGGGCCGAAGACGTTGGGGAAGAAGCGCGGGTCCAGCCGGCCCAGCACCAGGTTCGCATCGGTCACGGCCGCCGGCCCGCCACGGCCATAGCAGGCAGGGCCCGGATCGGCGCCGGCGCTGGCCGGGCCCGCTCGCGCCCGCATGCCGTCGAACGTCAGCACCGAGCCGCCGCCGGCCGCCACCGTTTCCACGTCCAGCATCGGGCTGCGCAGCTTCACGCCCGCGACATTGGCGGTGTCGCGTCGTTCCAGCCGCCCGGCATAGCGCGCCACGTCGGTGGAGGTGCCGCCCATGTCGAAGCCGAGGGCCGCGGCCGAGCCGGCGGCCTCTGCGGTCCGCGCGACGCCGACCACGCCGCCGGCCGGCCCCGAAACCACGGCGTCGCGGCCCCGGAACGCCTCGGCCCGCACCAGCCCGCCGGCCGAGGTCATGAAGAACAGCGGCGCGCCCGCCACCGCCCGCGCGACGCGCTGGACATAGGCCTGCAGCACGGGGGTCAGATAGGCGTCGGCGACCGTGGTCTCGGCCCGGGGCACGAACCGGGGGAGCGGCGAGACTTCGGAGCTCAGCGCCACGAACTCGAATCCGGCCGCCTCGGCGATCTCGCCGGCCGCGCGCTCGTGCGCCGGGTTCAGGTCGGCGTGCAGGAAGGCGATGGCCACCGATGTGTAACCCTCGGCGCGGGCGGCGCGCAGGCGGATCTCCAGCCCCGCCACGTCCAGCGACGTCACGACGGCGCCGTCCGCCGCCAGACGTTCGTTCGCCTCGACCACGCCGGCGTACAGCGGCTCGGGGCGGTCGATGTCGAGGGCGAACAGGTCGGGCCTGGCCTGGTCGCCGATCCGCAGGGCGTCGGCGAAGCCCGCCGTCGTCACGAACAGCGTCCTGGAGCCGCGCCGCTCCAGCAGGGCGTTGGTGGCGACGGTGGTGCCCATCTTGATCGACGTGACGCGCTCGGCCGGGAAGGGCGCGCCCGGCGCGGCGCCCAGCACCCGCCGCATCGCCTCGACCGCCGCGTCCTCATAGACCGGCGAAGCCGAGAGCAGCTTGAGCGACACTTCGGCGCCGTCGTCCGCGCGTCCGATCACGTCGGTGAACGTGCCGCCGCGATCGATCCAGAAGCTGTATCGCCTGTCCAAAACTTAACCTCTCGGCGTGATTGTCACGCCATGGCCGCAGTCGTAAGGCTTGCCATAGCGAAATGAGCTTCTGGCGCAAAATAGCTGGCCTGGCCGCGCGCAAGGTCGACGAGGCGGAATGCGACGTCTGTCCGCCGGGGCTGCCCGGTGAGGACCCCGCGTTCTCGACCGCCGTGACGGCCCTGGGCGCCAAGCTCGCCAAGGCCGATGGCGAAGCGCACGCGGCCGAATACGCCACGTTCCACACGGTCTTCCAGTCCGACCCCGAGAGCGAAGGCAACATCCGCCGCCTCTATCAGCTCGCCCGCCAGACGACGCGCGGGTTCGAGAGCTATGCGCGGCGGCTGCGCAAGCGCTACGGCGCCTGCCCTCAGTTGCTCGAGGATGTGCTGGACGGCCTGTTCCATATCGCCGCCTCTGACGGCGTGGTCACCTCGGACGAGCTCGCCTACCTGGAGCGGGTCTGCGAACTGTTCGGACTGTCGCCCCTGACGTTCCGGCGGTTGAAGGCCACCCACCTCGGGGCGGCCAACGACGATCCCTATGTGATCCTGGGCGTCGCGCCCGACGCCTCGGACGCCGATGTGCGGGCCGCGTGGCGGTCACAACTCTCGGAATCCCACCCTGATCGCGCCCGCTCACGCGGCCTGCCGGACGAGTTCGTCGAGGTGGCCGAGGCCAAGGCCGCGGCCATCAACGCGGCCTATGACCAGGTCGTGCGCGAGCGGAAATCCCTGTCGCTGGAAGGTGCGGCATGACGGCCCTTTGTCACCCATTCGACGCATGGATGGTTGACGGACGGAACTGGTGTGCTGACATGTGTCTTTCACGGTTCGCCCCGGGCGCGCTGCTGAGGAGCTGAAATGGTCAAGGACTTCGCCGCGAACGAGGGCTCCGCCTTCCGCAGCCTGGCCGCCGTCGGCGCCACGCTCGCCACTGCCGCGGCGGTGGTGGTCGGCGCGATCCTCGCCGTCTTCGCCGCCGCCACAGTGGCGGTGATCGCGGTGATGGGCTCGACCCTGCTGGCCTTCGCCGCCCTGGCCACCCGCGCCCGCCGCAAGGTGCGCGCCCGCCACAGCGACATCATCGAGGCTCGTCATGCCGGCGGGCACCACTGGGTCGCCTACGGCTGGAACGAACGCCGCTAGGCCTCGTCCGGGCGCCGACGTCAGACTGAAATCCCGGATCGTTCGACGCGCCGCGATGTGGTGTGCGGGGGCAAACGCGCTTGCGACGTCGCGCCCGCGCCTCTACCGTCGATTCAAACATCTGTTGGGAGAAACGGCATGACCATCGGCGTCGTCGCGACGATCAAGATCCAAGAGGGCAAGGGCCCCGAGTTCGAGGCCTTCTTCACGGAACTCGCCGGTCAGGTCCGCGCGAACGAGCCTGGCAACATCGCCTACCAGCTCACCAAGAGCCGCACCGAGCCGAACACCTACAAGGTGCTGGAGCTCTACAAGGACCAGGACGCCCTGGCCGCCCACGGCGCGTCGGATCACTTCAAGGCCGCCGGCCCGAAATGGGGCCCGGTGCTGGCCGGTCGTCCCGAGGTCGAATACCTCGACGGCGTGGGCTGAGGCGGCCCGGCATGGACCTCGATTTCGCGCCTGAGGACCTCGCGTTCCGCGACGAGGTCCGCGCCTTCATCGCCGAGTCGTTCGACGACGACATGCGGGCCAAGCTGGCCCAGTCGAAGAACAACCACCTCGACAAGGAAGCCCAGATCCGCTGGCTGAAGCGCCTGTCGGCCAGGGGCTGGCTGGCCCCTGACTGGCCGGTCGAATACGGCGGCACCGGCTGGAGCCTCGGCAAGAAGTACGTCTTCGACATGGAGATGGCCCTGGCGGGCGCGCCGGCGACCTCGAACATGGGCCTGCGCATGTGCGCCCCCGTGGTCATGGCCTTCGGCACGCCCGAGCAGAAGGCGCAGCATCTTCCGAAGATCCTCTCGGCCGACGTCTGGTGGTGCCAGGGCTATTCCGAGCCCGGCTCGGGGTCTGACCTCGCCTCGCTGGCGCTGAAGGCCGAGCGTGACGGCGACCACTACGTCCTCAATGGATCGAAGACCTGGACGACGCTGGCCCAGTGGGCCGACTGGATGTTCTGCCTGGTGCGGACCTCCAATGAGGACATCCGCCAGAAGGGCATCTCGTTCCTGCTGATCGACATGCGCACGCCGGGCATCACCATCCGGTCGATCCCGACGCTGGACGGCCCGCCCGACGGCGAACAGGAGATCAACGAGACATTCTTCGACAACGTCCGCGTGCCGGTCTCCAACCGCATCGGCAAGGAAGGCGAGGGCTGGACCTACGCCAAGTACCTGCTGCAGTTCGAGCGCGGCAACGCCTACGCGCCCGGCCTGCAGGCGCAGATGCGCAAGGTGCGGAAGATCGCCGGCGTGGAGTCGTCGGACGGCGGCGGCTCGATGATGCAGGACCCCGACTTCCGCAAGCGGCTGACCGAGGTCGAGATCAAGATCGAGGCCCTCAACGCCACCGAGTTGCGGGTCTTCTCGGGTCGCGCCAACGGCGAGGCGATGGGCGCGGTCTCGTCGATGCTGAAGCTGGAAGGCAGCCAGATGCAGCAGGCGGTGACCGAACTGGCCCTGGAGGCGGTCGGCGTCTTCAAGCAGCCGTTCGTGCAGGACACCTGGGAGATGCTCCGCCCTGGCGGCAACACCTTCCGCGCCGGCCCGGACTACGCGGCCACGGTCGCCCCGACGTACTTCAACTACCGAAAGACCTCGATCTACGCCGGCTCCAACGAGATCCAGCACAACATCATGGCGAAGCTGGTGCTGGGACTGTAGTGGGCCCCCCGCAGCCCGCGACGCCGTTGGGCGCAGCGGGTTCTGGGCGCTACGGATAGAGGTTGTCGAACCGTCCGAGCTTGCAGCTGTAGCCTTCGGGCGGGGGCGGCAGCTTGAAGCGTCGCGGGTCCGAACCCTTCGGGTGCGAGGCCAGGGTGGTGAGGGCCCAGAGGTTGAAGGCCTGGGTATTCACCTGCGGCCACATGTGCCCGTGGGTGGCGCTGCAGGCGACGTGGACCACCTTGCGCTGGGAGCTGAAGTAGTTGGAGCCGGCCTGGGTGCTCGGGCGGTAGTCTGCGCAGAGCACCTGGCCGCAGTGCCAGATGTCCTTTTCGCCGCCCCAGACCGTGATGACGATCATCGGCGCGAGGTCGTCCTTCAGCGGGAAGGGCGCGACCCGACCCTGGTTGATCTTCGCAGGGGCGTCGATCACCGCCTGGCGGGCCGCGTCGAAGCTGAGCGGCGCGCCGTCGTCGCGGCTCACGTACCACTCGCCGGAGATCGGGAGGCCGCCGGCCCAGAAGTCCGAGCGGAAGGTGAGGGCGCGGTTGGTCATCGTGCCGCCGGAGGAAATGCCTCCGATGTAGAAGCGGCTGGCGTCCAGCGGGAAGCGCGTGCCTACGCACTTGATCATCGCCTCGAAGAAGGTGGAGTCGGGCCCCTCGTCGGTCTTCCACGCCTCGCCCGCGGCGCTGGCGGCGCGGCCCTCGCGCCAGGGCATCCAGTTCCAGCCCTCCTTGCCGGGACCGTTGCAGGCCCCGCCGCCCAGCATCGGGTCCTGGTCGGCGCAACGGCGAACCGGTCCGATGACCGTGAAGCCCTTGTCGGCCATCAGGGCGTTAGCTCCGCTGCGGGCGACGTTGAGGTTGGCGTAGGTGGACTCGACCGTGCCAGTGAGCGGGACCCACACCGGCGCGGGGCCGGCGCGTCCCTTGGCGGGGTGGACATAGAAGGCGCGCTTCTCGCCGCGATGCGGGAAGTCGACGTTCAGGCCTTCCTTCACCTGATAGCCGTCCGGGCATTCCCACGTGACGTTCGGTGCGGCGGCGGGCGCCTTGGCCGACGCCGCGGGTGCGCCGGCGCCGCCGGCGAGGAGCCCCGCGAACGCCGCCAGGCCCAGCAGTTTGAGTTCGGATCTCATCGGCATGCCCGTCACTTTCCGTCGATGGAGAAGGCCATCAGCACGTTGCCGTCGGCCCCGGTCAGGTCGCGTCCGGCGCTGGCGCCCGAGCGACCGGCGTAGCCGGAGTGCACGTAGACCATGCCCCCCGCGATGGTCGGTCCGCCGCCGTCCATGACCCCGCCGAACGCCTTGCGCCCGCCGAGCACGTCGATCGGCGCCGAACCGGTGTCGTGGGACCAGACCACCTTGCCCGTTGCGGCGTCGTAGGCGCGGAACACCCCGTCGTAGGCCCCGGCGAAGACCAGGCCCGGAACCGCGCTGACGGCCTGTGAGACAGCACCGTGGCACCAGCGGTTCTTCCACCGGCAGTCCGGATTGGCGGACGAGGGGGCGCTCCACAGCAGGGCGCCGTCGGTCACGCGCAGGGCGTAGACGCCGGGCTTGCCGTCCTTGGCCGCGATGACGTCCGAGATCCCGACATAGAGGCGCCGGCCGTCGCTCGCCATGCCGAATTCCACCCCGCCCAGGGCGCTGCCGGGACCGATGCGGCGGCTCCACACCACCTTGCCTTCCGCCGCCGGGTCGAGCCCATAGACGTGGCCCGACTTCTGGCCCACCAGCAGCAACTGCTTGCCGCCCGGCAGGTCCTGCAGGATCGGCGAATTGCCGATGGAGAAGTCGGGGCCGAGTTTGCTGGGACAGTTGGCGGCGAGCTCACGGCGGCCGTAGCCCGGCCAGCAACCGTTGATGAAGTTGTCGTCGGCGAGCAGCTGGTTACGCCAGAGGATCCGGCCCGTGGCGAGCTCCATCGCGATCACCGCGTCCGCGCCGTCGTAGGGGACGTCGGTGTAGGAGTTGGACGTTCCGACGTAGACCAGACCACGCTTCGCATCGATCGTGGGCGCCGACCAGATCGCGCCGCCCGAGGGGCCCCACATGGGGCGGCCCAGGCGGTTGGAGGCGAAGACCTTGGGCTCCACCGCGGTAGTGTGGGTCTTCCACAGCACCTTGCCGGTGGCCGTGTCGAGGGCCACGAGCGAGCCCCTGAACTTGCAGCACTCCCATCCGTCGTACTCCGCGAAGGCCTCGATGCCGGACGAGATCGGAACCAGCAGCTTGCCGTCATGCACCGTGGGGGCGCCGGTCATCTGCAGCCCGGCGGAGTCGTCGATCCGGGTCTTCCAGAGCTGTTTGCCCGTCTCGGCGTCCAGCGCCACGGCGGCCTTGGTCCAGTCGGAGAAGAAGAGGGCGTGCCGGCCGCCGGTGGTCGGGATGACGGTCACGCTCGACCGGGTGGCGGCTTCGGCCACGTGGCGCCAGCGGACGCAGCCGGTGCGCGCGTCCAGGGCGTAGACGGCGCCCGACATGCTGGTGGTGAACAGCCAGTCGCCGACGACGGTCGCCTGGCCGTTCTTCGCGCCGGGATAATTGAAGGCCCACTTGAGCTTCAGCCGGGGAACGTCGGCCGCCCTCAATCCGGGCGCGGGCTGGTAGCGCGCGTTCCGGGTGTTGGGGCTCCACCCGTTCCAGCTCGCGGTCCTCAGGTCGATCGGCGGCGCCGGGGTCTCGCAGATGGGGGCGTCCAGCGGACGACTGGCGGCCGACGGCCCCCAGATGCTGCCCGGGTCGATGTCGCCGGCCACGGGCGGCAGCTTCGTGCCGGTGATGTAGGCGGCGATGGCGGCCTTCTCCACGCCGGAGAGCCCTTCGGCCATCGGCGCCATCGCCCCGTTGGTCAGGGACGCGGCCCGCTTCTGGGCCGTGACGACGACTTCCTCGATCTGGGCCGACTCGGCGGCCATGGCGGCGGAGGCCAGGGTCGCGCCGGCCAGAGCCGTGCAGGAAAGCAGAAGTTTGCGCATCGAAGTCCCCCCTTGTTGGACGAGCGGTCCCGGCCAACCCGGGACGTCCGCCTCGGCAATAATTCTTGTGGTCACTAGGTATTTGGCAGATTGCTAGCAGGCACTAAGTTTCTGTGCAAGCTAGCGCCGTGAGCAGAGCCGGCCCGACACCCCCGCAAGGATCAGAAGCAGAGCGTCCGCCGGGGACCCGGCAGCCCAGGGGGCGCGCAAGACGGGCGGCGGTTCTTCAGGCGGCGAGGAAGCTGTTCGCCCAGCACGGCTTCAAGGGCGCGAGCTTGGCCGCGGTGGCGCAGGAGGTGGGGATCACCGACGCCGGGTTGCTCTATCATTTCCCCACCAAGAACGACCTGCTGCTGGCGGTGATCGCGGAGGGCGACCGCGAACAGGACGAGAGCCTGGACAAGGTGCGCGGCGAGACGGGCCTCGCGCTGCTGAGGCGGATGGCCGAGTTCGGCGTCGACCTTGAGAACGACCCGCTGCTGACTGCGCTGGATGTGACCCTGTCGGCCGAGCACCTGCAGGATACGTCCGAGATCAACCGCTACTTCGTCGAGCGCTACGATCGCTTCCGGGGCATGCTGGCGCAGGCCTTCGTCGAGGCGCGGGAGCATGGCGATCTGCGGCCTGACCTGGACCCGCAGGTGGAGGCGGCGAACATGACCGCGGTGCTGGATGGTCTGCGCCTCCAGTGGCTGCTCAGTGGTGGAGCGATCTCCATCGCCGGCAACATGCGCTCGTACGTCCTGGGTGTGATCGAGCGCTTCTCGCCCCGCTAAGCCAGACCGAGATAGCCCCTCGCGGCCCGCCTGAGCCGGGTCTCCAGGGTGGCGCGGTCTGCGTCGCCGAACAGCCCCCCGGCGTCCGCCATGCCGCGCGTCATCGCCGCGAGGTCGCGCGCTGCGACGTGCGGTTGCGCGATCCCGTGAGCGGCCAGGGCGTCCGCCACGGTCCCCACGATGGCGAGCTTCAGCGCGCGGGTCTCGGCGTCGAGCGGGAGCATGGCCTCGGCATAGTCGAGGCTGGCGGTCAGGCGCGGCCGTTCCAGTTGATGGGAGAGCGCCGCGCGCACCAGCCCGTCGATCAAAGTGTCGAGGTCGCGCGTCGACGCGACGGCCCGCTCCAGCGCGGCGCACAGCCCTTCGCGCTTGCGGCGGATCAGGGCGGTGAGCAGCGCGTCCTTGCCGGGGAAGTACTGGTACAGGCTGCCGATGCTGGCGCCGGCCCGCGCGGCCACGGCGTTGGTGTTGAACGCCGCCAGCCCCTCAGCCTCGAGAATGCGAGCCGACGCTTCCAGGATCGTCTCGACCATGGCTACGGCGCGGGCCTGCCGCGGCGGCTTGCGCAGGTCGATGGTGCGCGAGGTCTCGGCCATGGAATGCGAGTATCGAAAGTGAGCAATTGCTCGAAACTAGGTGAGACGCCGCTGAGGAGCAACCGCCGCCCATGCCCCGCCTCTATATCCGCCCCGTCTTCGCGCGTTCGGCCTGATCGATGCGCATCGACGGCAAGACGGCTTTGGTCACCGGCGGGAGCGCGGGCATCGGGCGTCAGATCGCCTGGCAACTCGCCGCCGCCGGCGCGCGGGTGATCATCGTGGCCCGCAGCGCGGCGGGCGCGGCCGAGACCTGCGCCGCGGATCCCGACTGGATCAGCTGGCTGGAGGCGGATCTCGCCAAGCCATCCGGGCAGGTGCGGGTGGTGGCCGAGGTCGCCCGCCGACGGTCGGATCTCGCCATCCTCGTCAACAACGCGGGCGTGCAGGTGAACCTTCCGCCGAGCGGGATCGGCGACGGCGGCGTCCTGGACGCCATGCGCGCGGAACTGGAGCTCAACCTGATGGCGCCGATGGCGCTGAGCCTTGGCCTGATGCCGATCCTCGACCGGCAGCTCGATGCGGTCTGCGTGAACATCTCGTCCGGCCTGGCGCTCGCACCCAAGCGCACCGCGCCGGGCTACTGCGCGAGCAAGGCGGGTCTGCGCGCCTTCACGCGAGGCTTCCGCTACCGGTGCGAGGACGCGGCGCCGGCCGTCAGGGTGGTCGACGCCATCATGCCGCTGGTCGACACCGCCATGACCGAGGGGCGTGGCGCTGGGAAGATCAGCGCGGCGGCCGCGGCGCGCGGCGTCGTGGCGGCGATCCGTGATCCGCGCGACGAGGTCTGGATCGGCAAGGCCGGCCTGCTGCGCCACCTCGCACGCATTGCGCCCGGTCGCGCTTTCCGTCTGATGAGAAACGGCTGACTGCGGGGAACAATCTCTGGGCACTCGACAAATAGATCGATCGATCGATAGAAATACGCTCCAGGCATTTTTGGGAGCAGCATGCCATGCAAGACGAGATCGAGATCGGCCGGGTCCTCGACGAGATGTACGCGGTGATTTCCGGGCCGGCGGGGCCGCGCGACTGGTCGCGCCAGCCCGCGCTGTTCCATGAGGCCAGCCGCCAGGTCCGGACCTGGATCGGTGAGGACGGCCGCATGACGATGAAGATGATGGGGCGCGAGGAGTATGCCGCCGACGCGGGGCCGTACTTCGAGGCGAACGACTTCTACGAGATCGAGACGGCGCGGAAGATCAACGTCTTCGGCAACATCGCGCACGTCTGGAGCATCTACGAGGCCAAGCGTGATCCCAACTCGGACGAGCTGGACCGGCGGGGGATCAACAGCATCCAGCTGCTGAAGGAGCCGGACGGCCGCTGGCGCGTGATCCACATGGTCTGGGACAATGAGCGCCCCGGCGTGGTGGCCAGCCTCTAGGGCCCGGCCCTGCCCGTCGGCGTCTTGGCGTCGGCGGGCGTCAGCCGCACGCTGTCGGCCACGATGGGCAGGCCGCCCCGTCGGAACGTGGCGTCGCGGGTGTAGATCGGATTGTCGGAATCCAGGATCGGCAGCGCCGCGCTGCTCTTGAGATACAGGCCTTCCAGCGCGTCCCAGTCGGGGCACGAGGCGGGGCCGGCCTTGGTGTTCGCCGTCGCGGCCAGGGCCACCGCCTCGGGCATGTCGAGGTTCGGGAAGTTCAGGCCCTTCGGGGGCTTCGGCCCCGAGGTGAACATCATCAGCCGGTTGGGCAGCGAGACGATCACCGGCACCCAGCTGATGTCGTAGTCGCTGGTTCCGAACAGCACCTCGCCGATCATCGGGCCGGCGAGGCTGCGGGCCTCGACTTCGATCCCGATCTCGCGCCACTGCAGGACGGCCAGCTCGACGGCCGCGGCGATCATCGACGCGTCCGTGAGCTCGCGGTCGTAGACCAGCTGCAGGCGCAGTCGCCGCCCTTGCTTCGTCCTGATCCCATCGGCGCCCAGCCGCCAGCCCGCGCGGTCCAGCAGGGCGGCGGCGGCCCGCGCGTCACGCCGGGGTGTCGCGGGAGTGGCGGTGTCGGTTGCGCAGGCCATCGGCTCGGCGCCCGCGAGGCGTCGAGGCGGCAACACCCAGTGGCCTCCTCCCGCCACCTTGGCCAGCTGGCCCACATCGACGCCGAGGATCATCGCCCGGCGCACGGCCTCCTCATGCGTGGCGCGGGCCTCGGCCTGATTGAACCACATCTGCACGGCGGGGCTGCGCGAGCGGACGGCCTTGAAGCCGGCGCGTTCAAGCCGCAGGCGATCGAAGCCCGTGACGCCCGCGGCGGTGATCTCGCCGGCCAGCAGCAGGTTCGCGGCGGTGCTGGCGTTGGGCACGATGCGGACGACGACCCGCCGCGGCGCTGCGGCGGAGGTCGGCTCGATGCCCCAGGTGCGGCCCTGACGCCGCTCGAAGACATAGACGTCGTTCGCGCGCGCCTCGGTCAGCCGGAAGGGGCCGGTACCCTCGGTGTGGTTGCGCAGGCGCTCGCGGTCCTGAAGGCCCCGGCGGCACACCATGGGCACGCCGCCCGTCATGTCGAGCAGGAAGCTGTTCGGCTTCGCGGCGCGGATCGTGACCGCGCGGCCGGGTGCGTCGACCTCGACCTTGGCACCCACGGGAACGCCCGCGCCCAGCAGCGACGAGCCGTTGGCCGGATCGGCGATGTAGGCGAAGTTTTCCGCCACGTCCCGGATCGTCAGCGGCGTCCCGTCGGCGCAGGTCAGGCCGTCGCGCAGGCGATAGGTGATGCTGTCGCTGGTCTGGGTCCAGCTCTCGGCCAGGCCCGGGCGAGGCTCGAGATCAGGGCCGCGCGCGACCATCCCCTCGTACGCGAAGCCCAGCATCATCACCGGCGCATAGGTGGCCGAGTGATGCGGATCCAGCCCGCCAGGGTCGCCGGGCAGGGCGAACGTGAAGTCGCCGCCCGTGCCGGCGGGTTCATCGGCGCATCCGGCGAGGGCCAGGGCGGCGACACCGGCCAGGACACTCGCGCGCAGCCGGCGTTCCGCGCGCTCAGGATCTCGTCTCATCCCCACCTCCGACCTGTTGCGAAAGACACCTGCACGGCTTAGAAGTCAATCGATCGATCGATCGAAAATGGATTGAGGGCGATGGCCGATATCGCGAACGAGATTGTCGCAGCCTACCTGGTGAACGCCGACCGGCAGGCCGTGTCGAGCGGCGGGTGGCGTCAGGACCGGCCGGGGGTGACCGCCACTGTCACCGGTCTCCCGTACGCCAGCTACAACGCGGTGTTCGTACAGGGCGCGCAGGCGGACCTGTCGGACCTGGACGCCCTGATCGACGCCGTCGAGGCCAGCGGCCTTCCCGGTATCGTGCGCACCCGTCCGGTGGCCGATCCGGCGCTGATCGCGCACATCAACGCGCGTGGATACGGCGTCGAGTCGCGCCTGCCGCTCATGTCGCTGGACCCGGCGGACTATGTGCGCCCCGATGCCGAGCCGCCGCCGATTCGCCTGCTGCAGCCGGACCAGCCGCGCATCCACATCCCCCTGGTGGCGGAAGCGCTGGAGAGCCCACTGGACGTCATCGACGCGTTCATGTCGCCCGAACGGCACGCCGCGGGGCGCTGGCGGATCTACATTGGTGAGGTCGACGGGGATCTGGCGGTGACCGGATCGGCGGTGCCGTGCGCCGATCACGTCTGCCTGATCGCCATCGCCACCGACACGGGCCACCGGCGCAAGGGCTATGCCGCCGCCCTGAACGCCCGGATGATCGACGACGCCTTCGCCGGCGGCGCCCGCCGGGTGTTCCTGCACGCCTCGGAAATGGGCCGCGGCATGTATGAGGCGATGGGATTCCGCTTCGTCGAGGACTGGTCGATGTGGGCGCGGGCCGAGTGAGGTTGTCGGAGCCGGCGGCCGGCGCTAGCTAACGATCGATCGACCGACCGACAGGAGAGTGGCGTGACCGCGAAACGGGGACGGCCCCGGCAGGCCGCCGGCGAGTCCGAGAACACCGGCGAGAGGGTCCGGCGCGCCGCGCTGGAGCTTTTCGCGCGCCAGGGTTTCCATGGGACCGGCATTCGCGACATCGCCGAGGCGGCTGGCCTGAAGACGGCCACGCTCTACCACTACATGGGTAACAAGGACGACCTGCTCGTCGAGATCATGGTGGGCGCCATCGCCCCCCTGAACGCGGCGGCCGAGCGGGTGCTGGCCGATCAGGACGACCCGGCCGCCCAACTCGCGCAGATCGTGGAGCAGCACGTCTGGGCCCATGCGCGCGACCGGCTGCAGACGCTGGTGTCCGATACCGAGGTGCGGGCGCTGACGGGCAAGGCCCGGACCGAGGTGCTGGCCCTTCGCGATGCCTATGAAAGCGCGTGGCGCCAGGCGGTCGAGAACGGGGTCGGGCGCGGCGTGTTCGAATCCGGCGCGCCCGCGCTGACGGCCCGCGCCCTGCTGCAGATGGCGACCGGCGTCTCGCACTGGTTTTCGCCGCGCGGTCCGCTGAAACTGGAGGCCCTCTGCGCCGAGTACGCGGACTGGTCGCTCGGGATGGTGCGCGCGACGCGGGAGGGGCGGCCGATCCGGCGCGCGGACCTCGTCCTGCCGCGCCCGGACCACTACCTCTCCGTCGGTTAGGCGGGCCGGCCGTTGAAGGTCGACCAGCGCCGCTCGTAGATCACCTCGCCGCCGGCGGTCACTCGACCCCAGAGGTGGCGGCGTCCCCGCACGGCATAGCCGCGCGTCTCCACCCGGATAGGCTCGCCCGTCGCCATCTCCAGCTCCACGGTGGCGCGCGTGCGCATCGCGGCGGCGGCCGGCTTGGCGGCCTCCATCTCGGCGGTGATCGAGTGATCCAGCCGGAACGTCCCGCCCTGCGGCAGGCGCAGCGTCATGTCGACGCCCGCCGTGACGACGATGCCGCGCCGGGCCTCGTCCCGCGTGATGATGCAGCGCGGTTCGCCGCGCAGGGCCCAGGGCGAGCGATTGACGCCGGTGGGTGGCAGCTCCGGGGTGAACGCGCGGGCTGCGTTCACCGTCGGGTCGCAGAGCGGCAGGGTGACCTGGGAGGGCGCCTCGGGCGTCGAGGTGATGGTCAGGGTCGGCGCGCTGGAGGTCGGCCAGACGCGCGGGAAGTCGGCGCCCGAGACGGTCCAGCGCAGACGGTGGCCGGCGGGGATCCTGTACGCCGTAGGATAGAACTCGACCTTCACGCGCCGATCGGCCTCGGGGCCCGGCGGCAGGCGCAGCCATCCCGAGGTGATGAGGCTGGAGCGGCCGGCGGGATCGACGGCGCACAGCTTCACGCAGAGGTGGGCCTCCAGGCCCTCGGCGACCCGCACGTTGACGTCGGCGGACGGGGCGCCGGCGATGTCGACGTCACGCTCCAGCGGCGCGCTGGTGTAGGTCAGCGACAGGTCGTCGTCGCGGCTCTGCTCGAAGGCGCCGCCCAGCGTCAGGCCCATGGGATACCAGAGGCCGGCCTCGGGGCCGGTCAGGCTGTCGGTCACGTGGCGGTCCGAGACGGGCGTGGCCACGGTGTCGAGCGCGCCGCCGGGGGCAGGATGGCGCGCCTCGAACGCGATCTCGGCTGGCGGCCACTGGTCGGCGGTGCGCCACTCGCGCGCGCCCTGGACGTAGTAGACCACGGCCGGCTCGGCGGCAGGGGCGGGAGCGTCGGTCATCCAGCGGCGGAACCAGCGGCTGAGCGCCGCCAGCCAGTCATACGGGGCCTCGGCGCTGACGTCGGGCGCGGCATGGGTCCATGGACCGACGAGCAATTGCTTAGGCGCCTCGCAGCGGGCGTAGGCGTCCATCATCCCCTTGCACAGCAGGTCGCGCCATCCCGAGACGAAGAAGCTGGGGACCTCGATGTCCTCCACCGGGATGCGGCGGTTGCGCCAGTAGTCGTCGTAGCCCGGGTGCGCGGGCCAGACCATCGACGAGATCTCGTCGGCTTCCAGGCGGCCGAGGCGGTCGCGCCAGGCGTCCAGCCAGCGCCCCTCGGCGTCGGGCAGGCTGGGCGGCGCCAGTTCCTTGGCCACCACCAGCGCTCCCCAGGCCGAGGCGCCCAGGGCGTTGGGGCAGCCGCCCGGGAAGACGAAGTCCTCGTAGATGTCGGCGGCGCCGTAGACGCTGGCGATGGCCTTCAGCGACGGAGGCCGCCGGGTCGCGACGCCCAGCGCCTGCGCCCCGCCGTAGGACGAACCCCAAACGCCGGTGCGTCCGTCGCACCACGCCTGCGCCGCGACCCACTCGACCACCTTGGCGGCGTCGTCGAACTCGCGCGGGTCCCAGGCCTGATAGGCGCGCCCGGACGACGAGCCGTAGCCCCGGATGTCCACAAGCAGCGAGGCGAAGCCGTCGGCGGCGAACACGTCGCGCGCATAGGCCACGCCCGCGCCCATGAAGTCGTCCTTGCGATAGGGGTAGAAGCTGATGAGCACCGGCCAGGGTCCGTCGCCCTGGGGCGGCGTCACGAGGCTGGCGGCGATGGTCACGCCGTCCGAAAGTCGGATCTCCACATTCTCGGGAACGGTCGCAGGAAACGCGGGGGTCATCGGATCTCCGGAGAAGGCTGAGGAGCGAGGCGCGGCGCGGCGTCGAGCAGCGCGCGTGTGTAGGGGTGTCGGGGGGACGCGGTGACCGTCTCGGCCGGGCCGTGCTCCACTGCCTCGCCGTGGCGCATCACGAGGATGTCGTCGGCCACGTACCGCACGGCCGGCAGGTTGTGGGAGATGAACACCAGGGTGAAGCCCCGCGCGTGCTGCAACTCGACCAGCAGGTTCAGCACCGAGGCCTGCACAGAGACGTCCAGCGCCGAGGTGATCTCGTCGGCCACGATCAGGCGCGGCTCGGCCGCCAGGGCCCGGGCGATGGCCACCCGCTGGCGCTGGCCGCCGGACAGCTCGGCGGGCCGGCGCGCGCCGTGGGCGGCGGAGAGGCCGACCAGCGCCAGATGTTCCTCGGCTGCGGTCTCGGCGCGCGCGCCGGTGACGCCGCGCCCGGCGAGGGCTTCGGTGATCGCCAGCCGCACCGCCCGGCGTGGATTGAGCGCCGCCAGGGGGTTCTGGAAGATGAGCTGCGCGGGCGATGCGCGGCCCGGCGCCTGGAGGCGCGCCACGTCCAGCCCGTCCAACCGGGCGCTGCCCGCGCTCGGCGCCTGCAGACCCGCGATCACCCGCCCGAGGGACGACTTGCCGCTGCCGGACTCACCGACCACGCCCAGCGCTCGGCCTTCGGGAACGATGAGCGACACGTCGCGCACGGCGGCGTGGGCGCCGTACCGGATCGTGACGTCGCGCAGTTCGAGGCCCTTCACGCCGCCCTCCTGACCTGCAACGGACGCCAGCAGGCGACCCGCCGCGCGCCGATCACGGCGAGCTGGGGCGTCTCGATCCGGCATCGGGCGTCGGCGAAGGCGCAGCGGGGGGCGAAGGCGCAGCCCGCGATCTCTTCCTCCGGTCGGGGCGGACGCCCCTCCAGCACGGGCAGGGGTTTGCCCCGGTCGGCGTCGGGTCCGAGAAGACAGTCGAGGAGGGCGCGCGTGTAAGGGTGCGCCGGCCCGCTCACGAGGTCGGCCACGGGCAGGTCCTCCACCAGGCGGCCGGCGTACATGACCAGCACCCGCTCGCAGGTCTCGGCGACCACGGCCAGGTCGTGGGAGATCAGCAGCAGTCCGGCCCCGGTCTCGTCGCAGGCGGCGCCCAGGCGCTCCAGTACCTGTCGCTGGACGGTGACATCGAGGGCGGTGGTCGGCTCGTCTGCGATGATCAGGCGCGGTTCGGCCATCAGCGCGGTGGCGATCATCGCCCGTTGCAACATGCCGCCCGAGAAGGCGTGCGGCGGCTGGGTCAACCGGCGGGCGGCGTCGATCAGGCCCACTTCCCCCAGTCGCTCGGCCGCCCGGGCGCGCGCCGCCGGCCGGCTGAGGCCACCGTGCCGCATGCCGACCTCGACCAGCGGCACACCGACCGGCAGCAGCGGATTGAAGGCGGCCAACGGGTCCTGGAAGATGACCGGCATCTCGCCGCCCAGACGCCGCTCGTCCGCCGTGGCGCGCGCGCCGAGCAGCGGGGCGGCGCCGAAGGTGGCCAGCGCCGCCGAGGCGGTGGCGCGCCCGTCGAGCAGGCCCGCGGCCGCCAGCACCGTCATGGACTTGCCGGACCCGGACTCGCCGACGATCGCCACCCGCTCGCCGGCGCGGAGGGAGAAGCTCACGTCCTTGACGATCCGGAGGGGTGCGCCCCGGGCGTCCGCGACCTCGACGTCGAGGCCGCCGATGTCGAGCAGGCCGCCGGCGGACAGCAGGGAGGAGGCCGGAGCCTGGCGGGCGGCCGGCGGCGGCCGGCGGCGGACCGGCGACAGGCCCAGCAGGATCGAGGCGGCCTCGCCGGCAAGGCTGAGCGCCAGGCCGGTGAAGACGATCGCGGCGGCGGGCGCCAGCGCGGGCGCCGGATCCGTCCAAACCCGTCCCAGGGCATGGTTCAGCAACCCGCCCCAGTCGTAGGCGGGGGCCTGGACGCCGAGGCCCAGGAACGACAGTCCGGACAGCACCACCACGGCGCCGCCCATCGCCATCACGGCGGTGACCACCAGCGGCCCGGCGATGTTCGGCAGGACGTGGCGGGCCAGGATGGTCAGGGGGCGGGCGCCGAGTGCGCGGGCCGCGGTCACATAGTCCGCCCCGCCCACGCCCGCGGCCAGAGTATGGGTCAGGCGGGCGAAGATCGGGGCGATCGCCAGGGCGATGGCCAGCAGCGCGCTCTGCGCGCCGGCGCCCAGGATCGCCGCGACGAACAGGGTCAGCAGCAGCGTGGGAAACGCCAGCGCCAGGTTGGTGAGGGTGGCGATGAGCCGGCCGACCCATGGCGGCGTGACGGCGGGGAGGGCGCCGACCAGCACACCCACGGAGGCGCCGAGCAGGGTGGCGACCAGGCCGAGGCCGAGGGTCAGCCGGCTGGCGACCACCACCCGGGCCAGGATGTCGCGCCCCAGTTCGTCCGTGCCCAACAGGCCGGCGGGACCCGGGCCCTCCAGCATGTGGTCGAGGCGCACCGTGCCAGCGGCCTCCCCGGCGATCCATGGCCCGACGGTCACGAGCGCGAGCAGCGCCGCGCCGGCGGCCAGTCCGAGGCGGGTGCGTCCGTCGCGCCAGCGGGGGTCGGTCAGGTCCATCTCAGTGCCGCGCCAGCGCCGAGCGCGGGTCCAGCCAGGTGATCAGGACGTCGACGCCGAAGTTGATGAGCAGGACCAGAGCGCCCAGCACCAGGATCACGCCCTGGGTCAGCGGGTAGTCCTTCTGGGTGATGGCCGTGACGATCGCGGAGCCGAGCCCCGGCCAGGCGAAGACGTTCTCGACCAGCACCGTCCCGGCGACGAGACCGCCGAGGATCAGCCCCGAGACGGTCAGCGCCGCCGTCAGGCAGTTGGGCAGGGCGTGGACGGCGTAGAGCCGCCAGGCCGACAGCCGCCGCGCCCGGGCGGCTCGCATGTAGTCCTCTTCCAGCACCCGCAGCCCCTCGGTGCGGACGACGCGCGCCAGGGCGGCGGCCGGGCCCAGCGCCAGGGCCAGGGTCGGCAAGACGTAGGACGCCGCGCCGCCGCGCCCCGCCACGGGCGCCCAGCTCAACGCGACGGCGAAGAGGCTGGTCAGGGCCACGGCGGTGACGAACTCGGGTGTGGAAGTCAGCAGGCCCGATGTGGCGTTGAAGGCCATGTCCGCGCCGGGCCGACGTCCGCCCGCCCCGACGGCGGCCGCCGCGAGGCCCAGGCCCGTTCCCGCCAGCACGACGATCAGCATCGCGCCGCCGGCCAGGGCCAGAGTGGCGGGCAGCCGCTCGGCGATCACCTCGGATACCGGGCGCCGCACGCTGAGCGACGTGCCGAGGTCGCCGCGGGCCAGGGCGGCCACATGGCGCGCGAACTGCTCGGGCAGCGGGCGGTCGAGGCCCAGCTCTTGCCGCCGCGCCTCCACCAGTTCCTGCGGCGCGAGGAGCCCGAGTGAGGCCCGCACCGGATCGCCCGGCACGAAGTGCACCAGCAGGAACGTCAGGGCGAAGAGGGCGAACAGCGACACGGCGAACCGGCCCACGCGTCGGAGGAGGAAGCGGAGGCGGTCCATCGGTCGCTCAGGCCTTCGGCGCCAGCCGGTCGAGCGCGAAGCTCAGGTAGGCGCGCGCCGCGATCTCCATCTCCGAGACCGGGACCCATTCGTCCAGGCTGTGGGCCTGGGCCAGCGAGCCCGGGCCATAGATCACGACCGGAGCGCCGAAGTAGGCGGCGTCCGAGCTGGCCGGGAAGCCGGTGACCTCGGCCGATGGGCCGCCCGCGGCGGTGATGGCTTCGCCGAACGCCGCCACGACGGCGTCGTCGGTGTTTTCGTACGGATCGACCGCCCACCAGGCGTCGGTCAGACGCCAGGGCGCGTGGCAGACACAGCGGGCGAGCCGCGCCTGCAACAGGTCGCGAGCGCTGGCCGGCGTCTCGCCCGGCAGCAGCCGGCGGCTGAGCTCCACCTCGCAGCTCGAGGGGACGATGTTGGGCTTGAGCCCGCCACGGATCACGCCGACATTCAGGGTTCCCGGGCCCAACAGGGCGTGAGGAGCCTCGGTAAGCTCGGTGGCGTGCTCTGTGATCGGCGCCATCAGGCTGGCGGCGGCGACGATGGCGTTGCGGCCAGCTTCGGGCACGCTGCCGTGCGTGGCCTGACCCGTGACTTCCAGGGTGTAGGCGGCCAGGCCCTTGGCGGCGCTGCAGAGACGCAGTTCGGTGGGCTCGCCGATCACCACCAGGTCGGTGGGAGGCAGATTGGGCCGGGCGGCCTTGGCGCCGTTCTGCTGGAACTCCTCGTCGGCCACGCCGGCGATCACGAGATGGCCCGCAAGGGCCTGTCCAGCCTCGGCCAGCACCTCGGCGACCTCCAGATAGCAGGCCATCGCCGCCTTCATGTCGCACGCGCCGCGGCCGTAGACGCGGCCGTCCCGCACCAGGCCTTCGAACGGGGCGTCATAGCCGTCGACCTGCACGGTATCGAGGTGGCCGGCGAACACCACGGCGCGGCGGCCGTCATGGTCCGTCGACGGCGCGGTGGCGATCACGTTGGCCCGGCGGGGCGCGTACTCCGAGACCTCGGCGGTCCAGCCCAGCGCGCGCAGGCGCTCGGCCACATAGGCGGCGCAGGCCGCCTCGCCCATCTCGTCGGTCAGGGCGTCGGCCCCGAACGGATTGACGCTCGGGATGCCGATCAGCTCGACGAGGTTGCGGGCCAGACGCTCCGGTCGGATGCGGGCGAGCAGCGGGTGCGGGACGGACATGGCGGTCTCCGGACTTGCGGTCAGCCGGCCATCGTCAGGCCGCCGCTCACGCTGAGCACCTGGCCCGTCACGTGGCCGGGCTCCTCGGCGAAGTAGGCGACGGCGGCGGCCACGTCGTTCGGCTGGGCCAGCTTGCGCAGCGGCGTGGCGCGGACGACGGCGTCCATGATCCGGTCGGCGGTGGCGTCGGTGCGGATCTCGTCCAGCAGCGGCGTGGCGGTGGGGCCGGGGCAGACGCAGTTGACCAGGACGCCGGTGCGAGCGCCCTCGCGGGCGATCGCCTTGCTGAACGCGATCACGCCACCCTTGCAGGCGGAGTAGGCCGCCTCGCCCGACGAGCCGGTGCGCCCGGCGTCGCTGGCGACGTTGATGATCCGCGCGGGCTGGCCGGCGAAGGCGCGCAGCGCCGCGTGGGTTACGTTGAAGACGCCAATCAGGTTGATGCGGACCAGGGTGTCCCAGAGGTCCGGCGTGTTCTCCATGAACGGCTGCACGCGGTCCCAGCCGGCGTTGTTCACGACGATGTCCAGCCGGCCCAACTCGGCGACGGTGGCCTGCACGGCCTCGTCAACGGCCTGGTAGTCGCCGACGTCGACCTGGAAGGCGCGAACGCCGGGAGTGGCCTGCACGGCGTCGCGGTCCAGCACCACCACCTTGGCGCCGCGTTCGGCCAGAGTGGCGACGATCGCCGCGCCGATCCCCTTGGCGCCGCCGGTGACGAGCGCCACGCGGCCCTCGAGGGTCTGTCGTTCAGTCGGCATTCGGCCTGGTCTCCGGCTGGGGCGCGGGCCTGGCCGCGCGCGGGTCGAAATCGTGAGTGTCGGGGGTGACGCCGAGCGCCTTCAGAAGGTGCTTGGCCACCTTCTCGGTCTCGGTGCGTGGCAGTTCCGGGCAGAGGCGCACGTAGCGGGGCACCATGTGCGAGGCGAGCCGCCCGGCGGCCCAGTCCACCACGTCGCGAGGATCCAGCGAGACGCCGGTGCGCGGGCGCACCGCGACCATCAAGTCTTCCTCGGTCAGCTCGCTGGGCACGCCGTAGGCGGCAACCTCCAGCACGTCCGGATGCGTGAGCAACGCCTGCTCGACGTCGAAGGCGGAGATGTTCTCGCCGCGCCGGCGGATCACGTCCTTCAGCCGCCCGACGAAGTAGAAGTAGTCGTCCGTGTCGCGGCGCATCAGGTCCCCGGTGTGGAACCAGAGATCGCGGAAGGCGTCGGCGGTCGCGGCGGCATCACCGTGATAGCCGTTGAGGACCAGGTGGGGTTCGCGCGGCCGGATCACCAGTTCGCCGACCTCGCCGACGGGCACGTCGTCGCCATTGGCGTCCTGCAGGCGCAGGTCGAAGGGGGCGGCCGGACGGCCGCAGCTCCCAGGGCGCTTCTCGGCGCCGGGACGGTTGTAGAGCACGATCCCAGCGTCGCTGAGGCCGTACACCTCGAGCAATTCGACGCCGAACCTCTCCTCGAACGCCTCGGACCACGGCGGCGAGGGCACCCCCCAGCCGATGCGCAGGCCGTGCTCGCGATCGCGCGGGCCGGGCGGCTGTTTGAACAGCATCGCCAGCGTCGCGCCCATGAAGTCGAAGTGCGTGGCCTCGTGCCGGCGGCAGTCGTCCCAGAAGCCGCGCACCGAGAACCTGGGCGCCAGCGCCGCCGTGGCGCCGGCGGCGAGCGCCGCCGCCACCGTGAAGATCGCGCCGTCCGCGTGGAACAGCGGGAAGGGCGCGTAGAGCGTGTCGGTGCAGCCGACCCGCAATTCCTGGCAGAAGATCTCGGGCTGCCGAAGGACGTAGCGGTTCGGAATGCTGCAGGCCTTGCTCGGCCCGGTGCTGCCCGAGGTGAACAGCAGCATGGTGGTGTCGCCGGGACGCACCTCGGCGGGGGAGGGCGGCGCACCGCCGCGCAGCAGATCCTCGAACGCGTGGGCGCGAGCCGACGCGCCGGCTGGTGCGGACGACGGACCGCCCCGGACGAACACCTCACGCACCCCGGGGACATCGGGCAGCACCGCCCAGGCCTCGGCCGCCAGGGTGTGATCGACCAGCAGGCGCGTCGCGCCGGTCAGCCGCAGGGCGTGCGCCAGGCCCGGACCGCGGAAACCGGTGTTGATCGGGGCCTCGACCGCGCCCAGGCGCGTCAGCGCCAGCCATGTGGCCACGTAGTCGATGCTGGTCTCGAACAGCACGCAGACGAACTCGCCCGCGCGGACGCCGGCGGCGGCGAGGCCCGCGGCCAGGGAGTCGACCCGTCGGTCCAGCTCGCCGTATGAAATCGCGTCGCTCTCGAACCGGACGGCGATGCGTTCCGGCTGCAGGCGAGCCCAGCGCGCAAGCCGCGCGGCGAGGTTGATGTCGTCGGCCACGTTCAGGCTCATGTGCGCCGCCACGCGGGCGTGCGCCGTTCGAAGTAGGCGGCGACCCCCTCGCGGCCCTCGTCCGAACGCTGGGCCGCCACGCAGACCTCGGTCTCCTGGTCGAGTGCGGTGGCCAGCGCCGCGCTGAGCGGGGCATGGAGAAGACGACGGGTGGCGGCGATCGCCTCGGGGCCGCCCTCACCGAACTCAGAGGCCCAGGCGACCGCGCTGGCCAGCAGCGTCTCGGCGTCGTCCACCGCGTCGATGAGGCCAGCGTCCAGGCACCAGGCGGCGTCCACGCGCGCGCCGCCCAGCAGCATGCGACGCGCCCGTCCCGGGCCGATCAGCAGCGGCAGCAGCACTGTGGCGGCGTTGGTGGCGATCAGCCCCAGCCTCACCTCGGGTGTCGCGCAGGCGAAAGCCGGCGTCGCCATGCGGATGTCGCAGGCCAGCGCCAGTTCCAGCCCGGCGCCGAACGCCGGCCCGTTCAGCGCGCAGATCACCGGCTTGCGCAGGTCCAGCAGGCAGCGCGTCACCGCCTGGAGCTGTTCGATGGCGCGGTGGAAGGCCTCGTCCGAAGCCTCGCGCACGACGTTGAGATCGTCGCCGCTGCAGAACGAGCGGCCGGCGCCGGTCAGCACGATGGCCCGTACCTCCGGATCGCCATCCAACTGCTCCAGGCTCCGCTGCAGCCGGATGCAGAGCGCGGGGTCCAGGGCGTTGTGCACCTCGGGCCGGTTCAACTGCACCACGGCGACGGGGCCGTCGAACCAGCAGCACAGGGTCTCGCCGCTGTCCGCGAAGGTCACTTTCTGCTCGCCCGTTCCGCTCATGTCTGGCAAGTTATCGATCGATCGATCGATTGACAAGGAGCCGAAATGAACTTTGAGCGGGTTGCCCGTCTGAAGCCGAGCATCGACGCTGACGGGGTGCTGGAACTGGTGCTGGACGTCCCCGGAAAGCTGAACGCCCTGGACGGCGCGCTTCACAAGGATCTGGTGGATGTCTGGCGCGACATCGATGCCGATCCGGCTGTCCGGGCCGTGCTGCTGCGCGCCGAGGGCCGGGCATTCTCGGCCGGCGGCCAGATGGAGTGGGTGAGCTCGTTCACCGACGACTTCGCGGCGCGCGCGGCCGGATTCCGCGAGGCGCGGGAGCTGGTCTACAACATCGTCAACTGCACCAAGCCGACGGTGTCGGCGATCAACGGCGTGGCCGTGGGCGCAGGTCTGGCGCTGGCCGTGCTGACCGACATTCCGATCGCCGCGAAGTCGGCGGTGCTGATGGACGGACACACGCGGATCGGCGTGGCGGCGGGCGACCAGGGCGTGCTGTGGCCGATCATCTGCGGGCTGACGCGCGCGCGCTATCACCTGCTGCTGTGTGAACGTCTCACGGGCGAGGGCGCCAAGGACATCGGTCTGGTGGCGGAATGCGTCGAGGACGCCGACCTTCTGCCCCGCGCCCGCGAACTGGCCCGGCGGCTCGCCGCGGGATCGCCCACCGCCATGCGCTGGACCAAGCACGCGCTGAACAGCTGGCTGCGGTCGGCGCTGCCGGCGTTCGACGCCTCGCTGGCCATGGAGTTCCTCGGCTTCAGCGGTCCTGACGCCAAGGAAGGTCTGGCGGCGGTGGTCGAGAAGCGCGAGCCCGTGTTCACCGGACCGGCCGACGACTGATCCCTGTCGGGGGCGGGCCGCCGGTCCGCCCCCAGCCTCGCGCGCCGGTCATTCGATCGGCGCATCAAGTCCTGAAAATGAATTGCTTTTCAGCCCCTCCGGCCCGGCGCATCGATGTGACGGTCGGTTCGAGTAATTCAAAGGTGGGGCTGCGGATGTTGCGTCAGTTGGTTGAGCGTATGCTTGGGGCGGACCGCGCGGATCAGATGATCTCGCTGCTGGTGATCCACCCGGATCTGCTGTCCGCGACCACCGTCACCCGGGCGGTGATGGCCCAGGCGCTCAATGTGGTGCTGTTCAGCGACCTGCTGGAGCGCGTGCCCGCCGCGGCCGAGTATGCCGAGGATTGCGCGCGGGATGGCCGCAAGGTGTGCCACGACCACGGCGCGGTCCGCACGGTGGTCCTGGACGGCATGGGCGCCCTGCCGTCGGGCGAGGAAGTGCTGCTGCGGGTGCTGCGCCCGCTGGGCTACGGACAGAACGGCCTTTATCCGCTGGAGCGCCTGAAGATGACCGGCCGGTCCTACGCCCAGGCCGAGTATCCCGAGGACATCGCGCAGTTCTTCGTCAGTGAACTGCACGTGGATCGTTTCTCGCCGGCCTTTGCCGCCGCGGCCCTCACCGTGACCCGCAGCTCGCGCGATCCGTTGACCCCCGACGCCAAGGCCGTGCTGGCCCGCTTCGAGGCCGAGGGCGTCGTCGACTTCGAGGCCGCCGCCGCGGCGCTGCCCGTGCTGGCCGCCTGCTTCGACCGTCAGCACGACATTCCGGCCACTGACGCCTACGAGACCCTGCTGGCCGAGTCGGCCGAGATGGCTTGGATCGCCACCGAGGGGAACGCCTTCAACCACGCCACCGACCGCGTCGAGGACGTGGAGGCCCTAGCCGCCGCGCAGAAGGCCCTGGGCCGGCCGATGAAGGACACCGTCGAGGTCTCGGGCTCGGGCCGCGTGCGCCAGACCGCCTTCCGCGCCGCCCAGGTCGCTCGCCATTTCGTCGCCGAGGACGGCGGTGTCGCCATGCGCATCGTGCCCGGCTCGTTCTACGAGTTCATCACCCGCCTGCCGATGGTGGACGAGACGACGGGGCAGACGCGCCTGGATCTGGCGTTCGACAGCTCCAACGCCCAGGGCATCTTCAAGATGACCGAGGCCGCTCGGGCGACCGCCTGAGCATGGACGTCGATCGGTTGGCCGCCGGCCTCCGCGCCGTCGTCGGCGACGACGGCGTGCTCGCCGCGCCCGAGGACCTCAGCGCCTATGACGCGGCGGCCCGCTACGAGGGCGGACGCGCGGCGATGGTGGTGCGGCCCCGGACGACGGCCGAGGTCTCGGCCGTGATGGCCCGCTGCGCCGGCGCGGGCGTGCGGGTGGTGCCGCAGGGCGCCAACACAGGCCTCGTCGCCGGCTCGACCGCCGACGACAGCGGCGCGCAGGTGGTGATGAGCCTGGAGCGCCTCACCGGAACACTGGCGATCGATCCGGTGAACCGGACGGCCCGGGCCAGTGCGGGCGTTCGGCTGTCGGCGCTGAACGCGGCGCTGGAGCCGCACGGCCTGTTCCTGCCGATCGACCTGGGCGCCGACCCGACGCTCGGCGGCATGGCGGCGACGAACACCGGCGGCGCGCGGTTCATCCGCTATGGCGACATGCGGCGCCAGGTGCTGGGGCTGCAGGCCGTGCTGGCGGACGGCGCCGGGACGGTCGTCGACCTGAAGGGTGGCCTGCGCAAGGACAACACCGGCCTCGACCTGCGTCAGCTCTTCGTCGGCAGCGGCGGGGCCCTGGGCGTGATCACGGAGGTCGAGGTCGAGCTGCAGGCGCGTCCGCGTCAGGCCGCCGCCGCCCTGGTGGCCCTGGCGTCGCCCGCGGCCGCCGTGCCGCTGTTGTTGCGGCTTGAACAGGACGCCGGCGAGTGGCTCACCGCCTTCGAGGGGATGTCACGTCCGGCGATCGCGGCGGCGCTGGCGCACACGCCGGCGTTGCGCAATCCGTTCGCCAGCGGGCCGCCGGACTACGCGGTGCTGATCGAGCTCGCCAGCGCGCGGCCCGAGCGCGCCGAGGAGCCGACCCTGTCGGAGGTGCTCGAGCTCTGCCTCGCCGACTGGATGGAGGCGGCGGGTGACGACGCCGTCGACGTCCTGGTCGGGCGGCCCGAGCCGCTGTGGGCGCTGCGCCATGCGATCTCCGAGGGGCTGCGGGCCAAGGGGCGGGTGATCGGCTTCGACCTCGCCTTCCGTCGCTCTGACGTGGCGGCGTTCCGCGCAGCGGCGGTCGAACTGCTGACCCGGGACTTCCCGGAGGTGGAAGTCTGCGACTTCGGCCACATCGGCGACGGCGGCGTGCACTTCAACCTGGTGGCGGCGCCGGACCGACCCCTGTCGGCGGCGCGCCTGGAGGCCCTGCGGACCGCGGTCTACGATCTGGCCGTCGGCCGGTTCGGCGGCAGCTTCAGCGGCGAACACGGGCTGGGTCGCGCCAATCTCGACTGGTATCGCGCGCTGACCCCCGATCTGGTCCGCAAGCTCTCTGGGGACGTACAGGCGGTGTTCGCCGCCGCGCCCTTCGGCTCCGTCGACTTCACGGACCTCGTCAGGGCGTAGGCCGGGCCGAACGGATCACCGGCGGCGCCTCGTCCGGCGCGAGGCCCAACTGCTCGCCCTCCAGCACCACGCAGGCGCCTGCGAAGTTGGGCTCGGCGCACAGTTGCCAGCGGCCCGTGACGTGGGCGCTGAGCGGCCGGCCGCCCGGGCCAGGCGCGGTGATGTCGGGGCTCGCCTCGGTCAGCATCAGCCGCTGGCCCATGAATTCGGCGCGCTCGTAGAGCTCCAGGCGCGGCGGCGCGTTTGCGTCGGCGGGCTGGTCCACGCCGCGATAGGTGGCGAACAGCGACTTCACGCGGAAGCTCTTGGCTCCGACGCGGTCGGGCACATAGTCGAAATTGGGCGTGTCGCGGCGCAGGACGGTGCAGGGATTGGTGAACTCCACCTCGCCGCAGATGTCCCAGTGGCCGGTGACCTTCGCGCTCCGGGGCTCGAAGGGGATGCCCTTCACCGCGTCGTCCATGTCGTCCTTCGTGGTGAAGGACTGACCGGCGAAGTCACGCTCGCTGAAGAGGGTGATCTCGTCCGGCGCGGCCAATGCGGGCTGCGCGATCAGGAGGACGGTCAGGACGACGAGGTCGAGGCGGCGGAGGGGCATGTGCGGGGCCTCAGGCATAGGCGATGAAGCGGCCGAGGGACGCGACCGTCAGCCAGATGATCAGCGAGCCGGCGGCCATCAGCCGGCCCGCGACGGGCGGCGAGGCGTCCCACTCGTGGAGCCGGGTCCTGTAGATGGCGTTGAACGCCGCTGCGTTCGCCAGGCCCAGCGCGAGACCAGCCATCTTGGCCAGGAAGATCGGTGACTGGATCAGCGACTGGCCGTCGGATGCGAACAGGAAAATCCCGGTCGCGAGGAAGAGCAACAGGCCCGTCACCGCGAACGGTGTGAGGAACCGCGACAGCGCCGGCAGGGGCAGGGCGCGGCCGAAGCCGAGCAGGCGCAGGTCGACCGCACCGATCCCGCCGATCAGCAGGGCGAGGCTGACGACGTGCAACAGGTTGGCGACGGGATAGAGCAAACCGCCGCTTCGCGCCGTCACGCCCAGGGGCGAGGCCTCGATCGCCGCGACGATGTCCTGGACGATCGCCATGCTCAGCGCATCTCGACGGTCTTGCCGGACGCCACGATGCGCTCCGCGCGGATCTCGGGCGTGCCGTCCTTGCGGAGGTAGCCCACCACGCGCAGCGGTTTGCCGGGCTTGACGTCGTCGGTGGTCAGTCCGCGCGCGGCGACGCGCGGCACGGGGCCCAGCACCACGGTCCAGATCTTTCCGGCCGACTTGATGTCGATCTCGATGTGCGGATTGCGCCAGCGCACCGTGTCGATGACGCCATCGAGACTGGTGGCCTTGGCCGCATCGTAGGCGCCCCAGCCGTGGTGGGCATGCGCCGCGCCGGGAACGGCCATGACGATCGCCAGGCAGGCGAGGGCGGTGCGCAGCATCGAGGGTCCCCTTCTTCGACGGGGCGCGGCGCGGCGCATCCCCAAGGGGCAGACGCAGCGGCGCGGCATGACTCCACCGCGGGATGCGTCAGGCGCGGGCTTCGGCGGTGATCCACTGGGTGAAGGCGCGGAGCGCGGGTGAGGCGGCCTTCTGTTCCGGCACCACCCAATAGTAAGCGTTCGGATCGCGGAGCGCCGGCTCGAACAGCACCTCCAGCCGCCCGCGCGACAGCTCCTCCTCGATCAGCACCTGAGGCAGCAGGGCCGCGCCCAGCCCCGCGGCGGCGGCCTGGGCGATCATGGCGAACTGCTCGTACCGGGGACCGCGGTTGACGCCTTCCAGCACGAGGCTGGTCAGGCCGCACCAGTCGGCCCAGGCGCGCGGCCGGGTGGTCTGGTGCAGCAAGGTGGCGCGTTGCAGGTCCTCGGGCGCGGCGAGCTTGCGCGCGGCGCGATACTCCGGGCTCGCGACCACCACAGTCACTTCGTCCATCAGGTGGTGAGCCTGGGCCGCCGGCCAGATGGGAGATCCGTAGTGGATGGCGGCGTCGAACGGCTCGTCGGCGAAGTCGAACGGCTCCAGGCGGGCCGAGAAGTTCACGGTGACGTCGGGATGGGCGTCCATGAAGCCGGGCAGGCGCGGCACCAGCCAGCGCGTGGCGAAGGTGGGCAGGACGGCGACGTTCAGGGTGGCGGCGTTCTCGCCGTGCGACATGGCCGCCTGGGTGGCCTCGCGGAGGTCGGCCAGGATGCGCCTCACCTCCTTCAGATAGGCGCTGCCGGCCGAGGTCAGCACCACCCGCTGCCGCACCCGCTCGAACAGGGTGACACCGATCCGGTCCTCCAGCATGCGCACCGCGCGGCTGATGGCGCTCTGCGTCAGATGTAGTTCCGCGGCGGCGCGGGTGAAGCTGGCGTGGCGGGCCGCCGCCTCGAAGGCGGTGAGATCGCCGATGGAAGGGAGCAGGGCATAGCGGGTCATGAGCAGAACGCATGGAAGACCAGCGACGCGGTCCCGACCAGCGATGAGCGTGTCGGAAACGGCCGATGGGGCGTGCACGGTCGAGATGCGCCCACGGGCGCCGTCTAGACAGGCAGACGCAGCGTCAGCCGTTGTGTCCATCTGAAGGCGCGGTACGTCTACGACTATGCCGACGCCGCCGTGGCGAGACGGTGCAGCGAGGGCTGCTCGGCCCTCGGAGTAAGAATGGCATCATGCGACATCTATGGATGGCGGCGGTCGCGCCGCTGGCGCTGGGAATGGCCTTGCCGGCCGCCGCGGCCAAGGCGCCGGAGGCCCAGAAGACCGAGATCCTCGCCAGCGTCGACAAGCTGGCCCCCCAGATCTCGGACACGGCCCTGAAGATCTGGAGCTTCGCCGAGCTGGGCTACCTGGAGAACCAGAGCACGGCCCTGCTCCAGCAGCAGTTCCGCGACGCCGGCTTCGAGGTGAAGACCGGGGTCGCTGAGATCCCCACCGCCTTCGTGGCCAGCTTCAAGAACGGCGAGGGGCCGGTGATCGCGATCCTGGGTGAGTTCGACGCGTTGCCGGGCATGGCCCAGGCTGCCTCGCCGGCCCGGCAGGGCGCCAGCGGCGCGCCGGGCCACGCCTGCGGCCACAACCTGTTCGGCGCCGGTTCGATGGGCGCCGCCCTGGCCGTGAAGGCCTGGATGCAGAAGCACAATGTGAAGGGCGAGGTCCGCTTCTACGGCACCCCGGCCGAGGAGAGCGGCGGCGGCAAGGTCTACATGGTCCGCGCCGGGCTGTTCAAAGACGTGGACGTCACGCTGCACTGGCACGCCAGCGACGCGAACTCGGCGGACCAGGGCGTCAGCTCGGCCAACATGAGCGGCAAGTTCCGCTGGCGCGGTCAGGCCTCGCACGCGGCCGGCGCGCCCGAACGGGGCCGCTCGGCGGTCGACGCGGCCGAGATCCACGACGTGATCGTCAGCTTCATGCGCGAGCACATCCCGGACCGCACCCGCATCCACAATGTGATCACCAGCGGTGGTTCGGCCCCCAACGTCGTGCCGGACTTCGCCGAGAGCTACTACTACGTCCGTCAGATCGACCCGGCGATCGTCCGCTCGGTCATGGAGCGGGTGAAGCGCGCGGCGGACGGCGCGGCCCACGCCACCGAGACCCAGGTCGAGTTCGAGCTGGTGAACGGCGTCTACGGCCTGCTGCCCAACGACACCCTGGGCAAGGTGATGGACGCGAACCTGCGCCGGGTGGGCGGCCCCAAGTGGACGCCCGAGGAAACGGCCTTCGCCGAGAAGATCTCCACCACCCTGCCGCCCAGCGGGACCAAGCCGCTGCCGGCGAGCGAGATCGCGCCGTACCAGGTCGGCAAGGAGGGGCTGGGCTCCACCGACGTCGGCGACGTCAGCTACGTGACCCCGACGGTCGGCCTGCGCGTCGCGACCTGGGCGCCCGGCACGCCGTCGCACAGCTGGCAGGCGGTCGCGGCCAGCGGGACCAGCATCGGAACGAAGGGGGCGGTCGTGGCGGCCAAGACCCTGGCGCTGACCGCGGCGGACCTGTTCCTCAGCCCGGACGTGATCGCCAAGGCCAAGACCGAGCTGGATACGCGCCGGGGGCCGGGCTTCACCTACAGCTCGATGGCGGGGGATCGTAAGCCGCCGCTGGACTATCGCAAGCCGGCCCGCGCGGGCGGCGGCGAATGAGAAACGGGGGGCGAGCCGGCGGCAACGGCTCGCCCCCCGTAGGACCGGGCGTAGAGGGAGGGGACGCCCGGCAGGATCGCGGTCGCTGCCGGGGGAAAGCAGCGACCGCACTCCGCGTCCTGTGGAGGGTCAGAACGACTTGCGGAGGTTCACGCCGATCGTGCGGGGCAGGATCGAGTTGGTGAGCTGTTCGGAGCCGCTGCCCGACGACACCGAGACGGCGCCGAAGATGTCGAAGGCGTTGCGGACGAACAGGTAGGCGCCCCAGTCCTCGCCCTCGAGGCCGGCGCGGACGTTGACGATCGCGAAGTCGCCCTGGCGCTCGTAGTAGACGTTGGTCGGGCGGAAGTGCGAGTACGAGCGGCCGGTGTAGTTGTAGTCGGCCCGGATCATCCCGCCGAAGGCGTCGGTGATGGGCCAGGTGTACTCGACCGCCATGTTGGCCTGGAACTTCGAGACCTGCGGGATCTGGTCGCCCTTGTCGCCCAACGACGTGGAGTCGCGGATGTTGGGGTTGATCTGGTCGGCCTTCAGCTTCGGATCGAGGAAGGTCAGGCCGCCCGAGATGGACAGGCCCTGGATCGGCCGCGCGAAGAACTCGAACTCGGCGCCGCGGATCTGGGCCTTACCGGCGTTGACGATGAAGCTGCAGCACCCGCTGAGCGTCTGGGCCGAGGTCTGGATGTCCTTCCAGTCGATCTGGAAGAAGGCGGCGTTGATCGTCAGGCGGCGATCGAACCAGGCGGTCTTGAAGCCCAGTTCATAGTTCCACACCGAGTCCGGCCCGTAGGGCACCAGCTCGACTTCCAGGTTCGGCGTGTTGTTGGCGCCGCCGGGGCGGAAGCCCTGGGCCGCCGTGGCGTAGATCATGATGTCGGACGTGGCCTGGTAGTTCACATTGAACTTCTTCAGCCAGCCGCTGGCGTCCGCGTTGAAGCTGCGGAAGGGTTCGACCAGCGAACCGGACACCCAGTTGGGCATGTCCGTCTCGCCGTAGGTCTCCTTCTCGTACTTGAAGCGGCGCAGACCGAAGTTGAGCGTCAGGTTGTCGATCAGCTCGTACGACACGTCGCCGAAGAAGGCGGTCTGGTCGGTGTCGGTGGTGATGTCGCGGTGGAAGAAGATCGTCGGCGGCACGCCGATGATGCCGGTCGAGCCGTTCACCACGGCCAGGGTGCTGTCGACGTAGTCCTTGCGCTTTTCGATGTAGGCGCCGGCGGTCCATTGCAGCTTACCGTCGCCGTTCGAGCTGATCCGCAGCTCGCTGTTCGTCGTGTGGACCCACGCCGGCTTGTAGAGGGTGGTCGGCGTCAGGCTGTCGGCGAAGGCGCGGAACTGGGCCAGCTGGGCGGTGCTGCACGTGGTGGTCGGGATGCCGAGGGACATCGTGAACCAGTTCCGGCAGTTGGTCGCGCTGGTCCGGTTCGCGATCATCGTGTTGGTGTAGTCGCTGGCGTTGAGCTGTTCCCACTCGTAGCGCGCCGCGGCCCAGGTCACGGTGGCGAAGCCCACGTCCCACTCCAGGTTGCTGGTGTAGAGCGAGAGTTCGTCTCGGTTGATCGGCACGACATAGCGGTCGGTTGAATAGTCCTCCGCGCCGAGCAGCGGATACCAGGTCGAGCCACCGCCGTTGGCGGTGGTCTTCTGGAACATCGCCATGCCTTCCCAGGTGATGTTGTCCGTGGGCAGGGCGGTGATCATCAGGCGGGCGCCCTGGTTCTTGCGCTCGTTGATGTTCTCGTGGCCGTAGCGGATGTTGTCGATGAAGCCGCCGCGGACTTCCTGATAGGCGACGATGCGAGCGCCCAGCTTGCCGTCGATCAGCGGCAGGTTCACCGCGCCCTTGGCGTAGTAGTGGGCGTCGCCCTCGCGCATGGTGGCGGCCATCAGGTCGACGGCGCCTTCGTAGTTCTTCGTGTCGGCCTTGTTGAAGATGATGCGGATGGTGCCGCCCATCGAGCCCGAGCCGTAGAGCGTGCCCTGCGGACCGCGCAGGACTTCGATCCGCTCGACGTCGAACAGGTTGCCGTCCTGCGAGCTGCCGCCCGAGTTCTGGGTGGTGTCGGACGGGCCGGTGAGCGGCGTCTCGTCATAGTAGAGGCCGACGGTGGCTTCACCCGAGGCCTGGATGCCGCGCAGGGTGATGCGGCCGCCGCCGTCGGAACCGCCGCCGATCTTCAGGCTGGGCACCAGGGCGGTGATGTCCTGCAGGCCGGTGGCCCCCAGGTTCTCAATGGTGCTTTCGCCGAGGGCGCTGATGGCGAGCGGCGTGGTCTGGACCGTCGTCTCCCGCCGCGTGGCGGTGATGATCAGTTCCTCGACGTCGCTGGCGGCCGTCTGGGCCTGGGCGTTGGTGGTGAGCGCCGCGGCGGCGGCTCCGCAGACCAGACTGAGTCTCAGGCCGCGGCGGACTTGTGGTGCGCGCATGTCTTATCCCCTGATGCAGCCGTCCGTCTCTGGCGGGCGGCCTCGTCAAGGCAGACGCGGGGGATCGGCAAACCTCCACATCACGTCGATGAGCGTTTGTGACGACCTGCGAGTGATGCGCCGGGCTCATGCGTAACAGTAATGAGTCGGTCGAAATAAATCGCTTTTCGGTGGCGGGGGCGGGGTGAATGCTCCGAGCTGCAAGTGGGTGAGGCCTTAGTACTTCGGGGTGGTCGAGGCTGCGGAAGAGTTGCAGACGCTCTCCTGATTTCCTGAAGTTTCTAGGTATTCGGCAACTTGCACGCGAGTGCCGGCTTGCTCCGAATGGGGCGGCCATTGCTTTTGAGTGGATGCTTGCCCGTGCCAGTCGACAGTTCCGCCAGCCTGAACACGGTCGAGCCGAAGTCCTCGCGGGGGCTAGCCGCCGTCGTGTCGTGGTGGTTCGGCGTCGTGCTGTGGAAGCGCGTCGTCGGCGGCATGGCGCTGGGCGTCGTGGCGGGCCTCCTGCTGGGTGAGCAGGCCGAGAACATCCGCTGGATCGGCGATCTCTTCATCCGGCTGATCCGGATGCTGATCGTGCCGCTGGTCTTCGCGACGATCGTCGCCGGGGTGGTCTCGATCGCCGACGTGCGTCGCCTGGGCGGTATCGGGGCCAAGACCCTGTTCCTCTACCTGGTGACGACACTCGTCGGCGCCTGTCTGGGGCTGGCGCTCGGCACGCTGATCCGCCCCGGGGTGGGCGTCGATCTCGGCCAGACGCCTTCGAACGTCGAGGCGACATCGGCCAAGGCGCTCGGCGACCAGTTCATGGCCATCATTCCCACCAATCCGGTGGCGGCCCTCGCCAATGGCGAGATCCTCTCGATCATCTTCTTCTCGATCCTGTTCGGCATCTCGGTGTTGCTGGCGGGCGAACGGGCGCGGCCCATCGCCAACGCCTTCGGCGCCATGGCCGAGGTGATGCAGAAGCTGACGCGCGGGGTGATGGAGGTGGCGCCCTTCGGCGTCTTCGCTCTCATCGCCTGGGTGGTCGGCGTTTCGGGGCCGGGCGCCTTCGTCCACGTCTTCCTGCTGGCCGTCTGCGTGCTGGTCGGCTGCACCCTGCAGGTGCTGCTGGTGCACGGCGGCCTGCTGGTCCGCGTGCTGGGCCGACTGCCGGTCGTGCCCTTCCTGCGCGACATCACCGACGCGGTCGTCGTCGCCTTCACCACCTCGTCCAGCGCCGCCAGCCTGCCGGTGGTCATGCGGGTGGCGGAAGAGAATCTGGGCGTCAGCCGGATCGTCTCGTCCACCAGCCTGCCGATCGGCGTCTCGGTCAGCATGGACGGCACCGCGATGTACGTCGGCCTGCTGGCCATGTTCGCGGCCCAGGCCTTCGGGCTGGAGGTCACGCTGCTGCAGTACGTGCTGATCGCCCTGACGACGGTGGTCATCGCGCTGGGCTCCGGACCGGTTCCCTCGGCCTCGCTCTTCCTGCTGGCCGGGGTGCTCCAGGTGCTGGGACTGGACGCCGCGCAGACCGCTCTGGTGGTGGGCTTCATCCTGCCGTTCGACCGGTTGCTCGACATGATGCGGACGGTGCCGAACTGCACCTCCGACCTGGCGGTCGCGGTGACCGTGGCCCGCTGGGAAGGTGAACTCGACGAGGAGGCGTTCAGGGCGAAACCCACGACCTGACGTCACGAGTTCAGACCAGAACTGCGCCCTGCGATACGTCGCGGGCGCGTGTCTGCGTTTAAGTAATCATAAGCAAAAGCGCAGATGACAATTTGAACACGACTTGCTTCTGACGCGGCAATTGTAAGTAAAATTGTCGATGAACAATGATCTGTGTAATCTTTCGACACGCCCCGTGTGACATTGGGTTCAGTCATCAGTTGGGGATGGGCGAGATGGCCACAGTGAGTATGGGTCTTCGGTCCGATGTGACGGCGGCGCGGCGCGAGGCGATCGCGTTCGTGCCGACGCTCAAGGCATTCTTTCGGCACAAGGCGCACGGCGACGACGTGGACGACCTGATCCAGGAAGTCCTGATCCGGATGCACGGACGCGGCGGCGCCGAGATCGACAATCTGGAATCCTACATCATCCGCGTGGCGCGCAACGTGCTCCGCGACCGGTACCGTCGCGACTATGTGCGGCGGCGCGGCGATCATTGCGAACTGGTCGAGCAGGACCATCCGCAGGACGAGATCTCGCCGGAGCGCATCCTGTTCGGGCGCGAACAGCTCCAGAGCGCCCTGGCGGCCATGAACGAGCTGCCCGCCAGAAGCCGGCAGATCATGGTTCTTCTGAGATGGGAGGGGATGTCCTATAAGGAAGTCGCCGACCTCTTCGATATCTCCGTCAGCGCCGTCCAGAATCATGTGACGCGCTCGATGCGGCATCTGATGACCCGGCTTCTGGAGACGCATGGCCCGCAAGCCGACGACATCGACGACCAACCGGCAGGCGGCCGCCGACCAGGCGTCGGAGTGGTTCGCCCGGCTGGGGTCGCCGCACGCGACCGCCGAAGAGCGGCGTGCTGCTGAGCGCTGGGCGGCGCAGTCATCCGAGAATGGCGAGGCCTGGACGATGGTCCAGGACCTCTGGCGCGGCCTCGGCGCCGCGCCGGATCATCCGTCCGTCGACGACCTGCGGGCCGAGGCGCTGGCGGCCGCCGAGGCGCGCCGGCGTTCCTCCCGCGCCGGCTGAGCGGCGGTCCGAAAAAAGCGTACGGAAGTGGTGGCGGAACGTGATCCGCCTGCGTCAATCCCAGTGAGCCGCGTGCGCCAGGTGGGCGCCGCCGCCGGGGACGATTTCAGATGCGCAAGGGACTGATGAGCGCCGCATGCGGGCTGGCGCTGGCCTTCTCGGGGTGGCAGGCCGCCGAGGCGGCGGACGTGCCGGCGCCGCGGGTCGTCTTCGGCTTCGACATCGGCGACGACTACCAGCTCGCCAACTACACTCAGTTGCAGACCTACTGGAAGCTGCTGGCCTCCAAGTCGGACCGCATGAAGCTGACGACGATCGGCAAGACCGCCGAGGGCCGTGACCAGCTCATGGCGATCGTCTCGACGCCCGAGAACCTCAAGAACCTGGAGCGCTACCAGACGATCGCGCGCCGGCTCGCCAAGGCCGAGGGGCTGACCGACGACGAGGCCAAGGCCCTGGCCGCCGAAGGCAAGGCGGTGGTCTGGATCGACGGCGGCCTGCACTCCACGGAGACCGTCGGCGCGCAACAGCTGACCCAGACCCTCTACGAGATGGTGAGCAAGGATGACCCGGAGACCCAGCGCTTCCTGAAGGATGCGATCATCCTCTTCACCCCCGCGAACCCCGACGGGATGGAGCTGGTCTCCAACTGGTACATGCGGGAGAAGGACCCCGCGAAGCGCGAGTTCAACCACATCCCGCGCCTCTATCAGAAGTACGTAGGTCACGATAACAACCGCGACTTCTTCATGTCGAACCAGGCCGAAAACATCAACATCAACAAGGTGTTGTATCGCGACTGGTTCCCGCAGATCGTCTACAACCACCACCAGGCCGGGCCCGAGGGGATGATCGTGTTCATCCCGCCCTTCCGCGATCCCTACAACTACAACCTGGATCCGCTGGTCATCACCGGCCTGGACGGCGTCGGCGCCTTCATGAACGAGCGCCTGATCCGCGAAGGCAAGCCCGGTTCAGGCCGCCGCAGCGTCGCCACCTATTCGAACTGGACCAACGCCACGCTGCGCTCGACCGCGCTGTTCCACAACTCGATCGGCATCCTGACCGAAATCAGCGGCCATCCGACGCCGATGCCCATCCCGCTGGTGCCCAAGAACCAGATCGCCCGCAGCGACCTGCCGCTTCCGCTGACGCCGCAGAAGACGTGGAAGTTCAAGCAGTCGATCGACTACTCGGTCAGCATGAACCGCGCGGTCCTCGACTATGCGGTCCGCAACCGCGAGAACCTGCTCTACGCCTTCTACAAGATGGGCAAGAACGGCATCGAGAAGGGCGCCCAGGACAGCTGGACGATCACGCCCACGAAGATCGCCGCGCTGGAAGCCGCCGCCAAGGCGGGGCCGAAGTACGAAGGCGTGCCGCAGTACGGCCGCCGCTCAGATGCCGTGGACCCGGCCCTGTTCGACAAGTACCTGCGCGACCCCGCCCAGCGCGACCCGCGGGGCTATGTGATCCCGGCCGACCAGACGGACCTGCCGACCGCCGTCGCCTTCGTGAACATGCTGGTGAAGAGCGGTGTCGACGTGGGGCGCGCGACCCAGCCGTTCACGGTCGCTGGCAAGAGCTATCCGGCGGGCTCGTTCGTCGTGAAGACCGGCCAGGCCTATCGCGCGACCGTCCTCGACATGTTCGAGCCGCAGGATCACCCGAACGACTTCGCCTACCCGGGCGGCCCGCCGATCCCGCCCTATGACGTGGCCGGCTACACCCCCGTCTTCCAGATGGGTGTGAAGTACGACCGCGTGCTCGACGGCTTCGACGCGCCGGTCCAGCCGCTGACAGAGGTGATCTCGGCTCCGGCCGGAAAGATCGTCGGCTCGGGCGGGGCGGGCTTCCTGATCCGCCACGAGATCAACAACGCCTTCATCATCCAGAACCGCCTGCTGAAGGCGGGCAAGCCGGTCTACTGGCTGAAGTCCGAGGTCTCGGCCGACGGCAAGACCTTCGCCCCGGGCGCGCTCTGGGCGCCGGCCGGCTCGGGCGTGCGCCAACTGCTGGAGACGGCCGCCAAGGACGCCGGCGTCGACGTCTACGCGACGGCCGCGGCGCCGGGCGGCGAGACCCTGAAGATCAAGCCGGTGAAGATCGGCCTCGTCGACACCTACGGCGGTGTCATGCCGTCGGGCTGGATCCGCTGGATCTTCGAGCAGTTCGAGTTCCCCTACGAGGTGGTCTACCCCGCGGCCCTCGACGCCGGCGGGCTGAACAAGAAGTTCGACGTGCTGCTCTTCGCCGACGACGTCGTGCCCGAGACCGGCGGCCGGATGCGGGCCCAGCCCAAGGCCGAGGACATTCCGGCCGAGTTCCGCCCCTGGCTGGGGAACATCACCGCCGAGAAGACCGGGCCGCAGCTCGACCGCTTCGTCCGGGCCGGGGGGACCCTGATCGCCATCGGCAGCTCGACGTCCCTCGCCGAACCGCTGAAGATCCCGGTGACCTCGGCGCTGGAGGAGCCCGGCCCGGACGGCAAGCCCGTCCACGTGCCGCGGACCAAGTTCTTCGTCCCCGGCGCGATCATGGCCAACAAGGTCGATTCCACCGATCCGCTGGCCTACGGCCTGCCGAACGACGTGATGGTCTACTACTACAACAGCCCCTCGTTCCGGCTCGCGCCGGGCGCGAAGGGGGTGCGTTCGGTGGCCACCTTCCCGGGCAAGAACACCCTGCTCAGCGGCTGGGCCTGGGGGCAGGAGCGCCTGGACGGCTCCAGCTCGATCGTCGAGGCCGAGCTCGGGCGCGGCAAGGTGTTCCTGATGGGGCCGGAGGTCACCCAGCGGGGCCAGGCCCACGGCGCCTACAAGTTCCTGTTCAACGGGCTCTTCTACGGCCCCGCCACGGTGGGGCAGGGCGTGACGGCGAAGGCCGCCGCTCCGTCATCGACGGCCGACCGCTAGGCCGTCCTTCGGGTCAGCGGGCCGGCTTGGGAGGC